>NZ_CP124576.1:631250-1255000 GCF_000281715.2 Sphingobium sp. AP49
GTACGCCAAAATCCGTCCTGCCTGAATCTCTGCATGCGAAATTAGGCGATCTAGGTGCCAAGCTGGAACAGCAAATAGCCTTGGGCCGCGAGTTCGATGGAATCTTGGATGAGATGAACGGTCTCAAAGCCAGCACTATTGTTCGCGCCGATAGTGAAATTGCGTATTTCGCGAATCTACAAAAGTGGAGGCGCCAATATCCGCTAGTCGTGCGGCTATTTTCTCCCAGAACGGTGGATATCGACCAGCTTGGTAGAGTGCCGAATCTCGAATATCTTTTCCTGTTCCATCGTGATGGGTATATTCGGGAAGCGGCGCTCAACCGCATAGCGTCCGCGATACCAAGCGCGTTCCTGTTTGCGGCTATCGCATGGCGGCTCAATGATTGGGTTTTGCCGGTGAGAAAAGCGGCTGCGGAGTGTGCGTTTCGTTGTTTCCCGGTGACGTTACCCAATGTCATAGCAGAAGCCGCGATTGCACTCCTTGCGAGAGAGAACAGTTGGGGGCGCTGGTCTGAAGAACGGAGCGCATTGGCCGAAGCATTCGCTCGGCCTGATGTCGCAGAACATCTCGCTCAACTCATTTGTGCTGGTCGGACTGGTTCGATGGCAACCGTTTTAAGATATGCGCTTCGGGAAGGCAGTCTTGACGGTCATTTGGAAAGGCTGGCCTGTGAAGCTATTCAACCGGCAGTGAGAGCGACCGCCGTTCAAGCCCTAATAGATGGTTATGCGACTTGGCCTAGCGGTTGGACTTGGCGCTGGGTCAACAAGCCGATGGGAATCCGCCGTCGTGAAACGACCTACAGTAAACGGGTGCTAGAACAGCCTGCCGATCGTGCTCGCCTGATTGAGGTTGGCGCCTGCGATCGTTCTGCCATTGTGCGCCGAGTGGCGGCTTCGAGCATCATCCAATACGAGCTTGAGCTTGAGCTTGGCTTGGCGCGCAAAATGGCCGCTTTGATGATGACGGATAAATCGCCATCCGTTCGAGAACGGGCTGAGTTCTTCCTCAAACGGGCCGCCTCATAGATTGGCGAAAGGGTAGGATTCGAGCGCTTGGGCGAGTTGTTTCTCACCGACAATTGGTGGCGCTGTTAGCCATGTGCTAGATGAAGCAAGAGGAGGCCACTGGCACTGCCAGTGGATGCTCTTTAACCCATTGCTTTGCTGGTAATTTTGGTCGGGACGAGAGGATTCGAACCTCCGACCCCCACACCCCCAGTGTGATGCGCTACCAGGCTGCGCTACGTCCCGACCGGAGGGCGCCCAATAGAGGCATGAAATGGAAGTTGCAAGGGATTCGATGCAGGCTTTTTGCAGGCCATGCCAAGGACCGGCTTTCCCGCCTGTTGCCCGATCCTGTCAAAACCCCGCATTCCGGGTGCCAAAAGCCAAGCATGTTGCCTTGCCCCGGCCATCTGTGTTAGCCGCCCGCGCTTGATCCCATGCCCGCGCCCTGCGGGTCGGGGAGACCAGAAAACAAGGCGAAAGTCCCACCATGTTCATTACCCCAGCCTTTGCCCAGACCGCGGGCGGGCAAGCATCCGGCGCCGGTATCCTGGTGCAGATGGCACCGCTGGTGCTCATCTTCGTCGTCTTCTATTTCCTGCTGATCCGTCCGCAGCAAAAGAAGATGAAGGATCACAAGGGCAAGATCGACGCCGTGAAGAAGGGCGACCAGGTCGTGACCGGCGGTGGCCTGGTCGGCAAGGTCGTGCGCGTCGACGACATTTATGTCGATATCGAACTGGCCCCGAGCATGAAGGTCAAGGCGGTCAAGTCGACCCTGGCCGACGTGATCGACCCGACCAGCGCCAAGCCTGCGAACGACTGATCCCCCGATGCTGAACTTCTCGCGCTGGGCCGTCGCCGGCATCCTGTTGCCGCTGATCATCGGCATCTTCTGCGCCGTCCCGAGCTTCCTGCCCGATTCGACGGTGGCGAAGCTGCCGCCGTTCATGCAGACCCGGGTCAATCTGGGCCTCGACCTTGCCGGCGGCAGCCATCTGCTGCTGGAGGCATCGACCCAGGACGTGGCCAAGCAGCGGCTCGCCAATATGGAGGAGCAGGTCCGCACCGAACTGCGCCGGGGCGAGAGCAAGATCGCGATCGGCGACATTTCCAGCCGTGACGGGAAGCTCAGCTTCATGGTCCGCAACCCCAGCGAGGTCGATGCCGCCGTCGAGCGCATCCGCCCGCTGACCCAGGGGGCGGGCCTCACCGGCCAGCGCGACTTCAATGTCGAGGTGGTGAACAGTTCCACCATCGTCATCACGCCGACCCAGGCGGGCATCGACAATGCGGTCAAGAGCACGATGCAGGTGGCGACCGAAGTCATCCGCAAGCGTATTGACGAAATGGGCACGCGCGAGCCCACCATCCAGCAGCAGGGCGACAACCGCATCGTCGTGCAGGTGCCGGGCCTGCAGGATCCCAAGGCGCTCAAGGCGCTGCTGGGCCAGACCGCGAAGCTGGAATTCAAGCTGGTCGACATGACCGCCAATCCCAGCGAGGTGGCCCAGGGCCGCGCGCCGGTGGGCAGCGAGGTCCTGCCCTATCCGACCAATCCGGCCGGGCCGCCGATGATCGCCGTCCACCGCCAGGTGATGGTGTCGGGCGAGGAACTGACCGACGCGCAGCAGACCTACGACCAGCAGACCAACGAACCCAATGTCACCATCCGCTTCAACGGATCGGGCGGCAACAAGTTTGCCCGGGTGACATCGCAGAACGTCAACCGCCCCTTCGCCATCATCCTGGACGGAAAGGTGCTGTCGGCGCCGAATATCAATGAACCGATCCTGGGCGGCTCCGCCACGATTTCGGGCAGCTTCACCGTCGAAGGCGCGAACCAGCTGGCGATCGCGCTGCGATCGGGCAAGCTGCCGGTCAATTTCGTCGTGGTCGAGGAACGCACCGTCGGGCCGGGCCTGGGCGCCGATTCGATCCGGGCGGGCCTGACCGCTTCGATCGTCGCGGTGGTCGCGGTCGCCGTCTTCATGTTCGTGAGCTATGGCCGGTTCGGCATGTATGCCAACTTCGCCGTCGCCATCAACGTGCTGGTGATCCTGGGCGTGATGGGCATCCTCGGCGCGACGCTGACCCTGCCGGGCATTGCCGGCTTCGTGCTGACCATCGGTACGGCGGTCGATGCCAACGTGCTGATCTACGAACGCATCCGCGAAGAGCGGCGGCGCGGGCGCAATGTCGTCCAGTCGATCGAACATGGCTATAAGGAAGCCAGCCGCACCATCTTTGAAGCGAACGTGACCCACGCGATCGCTGGCGGCATCATGCTCGCGCTGGGTTCCGGCCCGGTCAAGGGCTTCGCCATCGTGCTGCTGATCGGCATCGCGACCAGCGTGTTCACCGCCGTGACCTTCACGCGCGTTCTCGTCTCGGGCTGGGTGCGTCGCACCCGTCCCACGGACATCCACATTTAAGAGGGGCGGGAGGAAAACCCATGAAACTTCTCAAGCTCGTCCCCGACAATACCAATATCGGCTTCGTCAAGCTGCGCCACTGGGCCTTTGGCCTGACGCTGCTGCTGACGGTGCTGGCGGTCGGTGCGACCTTCCACAAGGGGCTCAATCTGGGCGTCGATTTCGTCGGCGGCCTGATGATCGAGGCGAAATTCCCGCAGGCCGTGCAGACCGACAAGGTGCGGGACACCATTGCCAGCCTGCGTGTCGGCGAAAGCTCGCTGCAGCAGTTCGGCGATCCCAAGACCGTGCAGATCCGCCTGCCGCTGCCCGAACAGGGCGGCGCCGGCGCGGCCAATGCCGTGGTCGAGAAGACCCGCAAGGCGATGGAGTCGCAGTTCCCCGGCGTCACCTTCTCGCGCTATGACACGGTGTCGGGCAAGGTATCGGGCGAACTGATCCAGAATGGCGTGCTGGCCGTCGTGCTGGCGATCGTCGGCATCGCGATCTTCTCCTGGTTCCGCTACGAATGGCAGTTCGGCGTCTCGACCTTCGTCGCGATCGTCCACGACGTGCTGATGACGCTGGGCTTCTTCGCGATCACCCAGCTGGAGTTCGACCTCAACATCATCGCCGCCGTGCTGACCATCGTGGGCTATTCGATCAACGACAAGATGGTGATCGACGACCGCATCCGTGAGAATATGCGCAAGTACCGCAAGATGGACATGAAGTCGCTCATTGACCTGTCGGTCAACGAGACGCTGCCGCGTACGGTGATGACGTCGATGACCATCCTGCTGGCGCTGGGCGCGCTGCTGCTGCTGGGCGGCCATGTGCTGCGCGGCTTCACTGCGGCCATGATGCTGGGCATCATCGTGGGCACCTATTCGTCGGTCTATGTCTCCTCTTCGCTGCTGATCACGCTGGGCCTGAGCCCGCAGACCGCCGAGAAGAAGGCGAAGAAGGGCGGCATCGCCGCCCAGGCCGAGCGCATGGGGCCGCGCGATGGAGCCCAGCCCTGACCGACCGTCAAACCGGGATCGAGCTGCGCCGCGACGATAGCGGCCAGGGTCCGATCGTCACCGGCTTCCAGGGGCGTGGCTTCCGGGTGAAGGATGATGTGTTCCCGGACGGGCTGTTGCTCAGCCCTGTCCGGGCGCTGGCCTGGATGCAGGCGCCGGCAGTGTCGGCGATGAGCGTGGCTGCATTGGGCGACCTGTTCGACCATCTTGAACGGCTGCCCGAGTTTCTGCTGCTGGGTACCGGCAGCGGATTGCAGCAGCCGTCCCGCGCGTTCGTGCGCGAACTGGAGGCACGCGGCATCGGCGTCGAGGCGATGGACAGCCGCGCCGCCGCCAGAGCCTGGGGCGTGCTGCGCGCCGAGGAACGCTGGATCGTGAGCGCGCTGCTGCCGCTCTGATCAGCCAAGCTGCAACAAGGGGTAGCGCGCCAGCCAGCCTTTGGCGCGTACCCGTGCATCCAAGGTTGCCCGTCGGACGCCGAGAAAGGCGGGGCCGGGTGCCAGCCGCAGGCCGAACAGATCGTCCAGGCCGAGGGGCGCGTTGACCTCCAGCCGGTCGTCGAGCGTCAGGCGGATGCCGATGGCGGTCGCGGTCTCGGGCCAGTGGCGCATCGCATCGGCGGCATCGGCGTAGGGCGCATCATGATTGCGCTGGTGCATCCGCGCCTGATTCTTGACCGACCAGATGATCTCCGGGCGAAGCCCCGCCAGGCGGGCCTCCGTTGCGTGGTCCAGCGCCGGATCGGTCCGGGCCGGGTCGAACCAGATGATGTCGATATCGCCGACGGGTGCGGACGGGGCATGGCCGTGAAGATGGTCCCAGACCGCATCGCGCACGAAGCCGGCGGCGATCCAGCCATCGGGCAGGGCAAGCGGACGGACCAGTCGCAGAAGGTCCATCCGCCACGGGTCCGCGCGCAGCAGATTGCGTAGCTGCTCCTCCATCGCCCCTAGGACTTCATCGACCAGGCGGTCAGTTCCTCCAGATCGAGATCGCGCTCCAGTTCCTGCAGCACATGTTCGTCAATGTCACCGGCGCGGTGCAGGCGCAGCAGTTCGCTGCGGCCGGCGGCGATCGCCTCCAGCACCAGATCGAAATGGGCATGGAGCCGGTCGGCAAACTGTTCTTCCTGCCCGACATAGTTTTGGGTGAGGACGGCGCGGCGCTGATAGCGTTCGAGCAGTTGCGGATGGATGAGTTCGCCCGCGTCGTCATAGGCGAGCTGCTCGACCCGAACGGCCTGTACCCGGGCGATGGCAGCTTCGGCATCGCTCATGCTGAGACGGGGGCGATCATGAATCGGATCGGAGAGGCCGGCCCAGCGGATCAGGAGGCCAAGCGTTGTGCCCTGAATCAGGACGGTGCCCAGGATCACGCCGAAGGCGGCGACCAGCAGGAAGTCGCGGCCGGGGAAACCTTCGGGCACGCTGAGTGCAACGGCCAGCGTCACCACGCCGCGCATCCCGGCCCAGCCCAACACCGTCGCGCCGCGCGGGCCGATCGGGCTGTAGCGGCGCAGGCCTGCTGCGCGGAGCAGCATGATGATGGCGTCAGAACCAAATACCCAGACGAAGCGCGCGGCGGTCATGGCGAGCAGGATGACGAGGACCGGCACGGCCATATTGTCGAGTACCACGCCAAAGCCGCCGACCCGATCCACCACGCCGCGCAGCGACGAGCCGATCAGCATGAAGACGGTCGCTTCCATGAGGAAGATCATCACCGCCCAGAAAGCAGTGCCGCGCATCCGTACCGAGGCCGACCAGATAATATGTTGATACCAGCCGCAGATGAGGCCGGCGGTTACGGTGGCGATGACGCCCGAGACATGGATGGCTTCGCCCAGCAGATAGGCCGACCAGGGTACCAGCATGGAAGAGGCGATCATCAGATATTCGTCGCCCAGCCGTCGGACCAAGAGCACCCAGATCCCCCCGATCGCGCCGCCGACGATCAGACCGCCGACCGCAAGCAGGACGAAGCTTTCGAGGCCCGCGACGGCGCTGAAGCTGCCGGTTGCGACGGCAGCGACGGCGAAGCGGAAGAGCACCAGGCCGCTGGCATCGTTGAACAGGCTCTCGCCTTCCAGCAGCACCGACAGGCGGCGAGGGAGATGCACACGCTGGAGGACGGCGCGTGCGGCAATGGCATCAGGCGGCGAGACGATCGCGCCGAGGGCCGCGCACGCGGCCCATGGCAGGGAGGGCATCAGCGCATGAGCGACGGCAGCCACCACCAGGGTGGTGAAGATCACTGCGCCGATCGCCAGCGACATGATGCCGATCAGGTGACGGCGCAGATGGCCCAGTGCGATGAACCAGGCCCCGTCCATCAACAGCGGCGGCAGGAAGATGACCAGCACCAGTTCAGGATCGAGCGAAATGACCGGCAGGCCGGGCACGAAGGCAAGTAGCGTGCCGCCGGTCAGCAGCGCGACGGCTGGCGGCAGGCCCAGCCGTCGCGCGACATAATGAAGCGCGATGATCGCCAGCAGCATGGCCACCAGCAGTTCGAATAATTCCACTGGATGCATCGTGCGGCCCCTGTCTGTCAGTCATCCTACCCTAATCGGGTGAGCCAAGCTGTCCAGCCATCAGCAAGCCCGTTTGCGCCTGCCGGATCAGGCAGGTGGCCAGATTTTTGGCGATGGCATCGTAGATCGGCGTGGGTCTCGACATATCATGGGAAGGATTGCCGCCTGATGGCGTGTACGCGGGTCGAAGGCGGCGCGGCGCATATAGGAAAGGCGGGCCACGCCCTTTCATAATGCGGCAGGCCGATTTCCGATGCGATCCCTTCATTGCTCCAAGGTGCCGCCCAGACAAAAGGGCCGCCCCTGCGGGACGGCCCTTTCCTGCTTGCGAGGCAAGGTTTCAGAAGCGGAATTTGACCGCGGCACGATAGCTTTGATAGCTGATGTCGTCGCGCCAGGCGGTGCTGTCGGCCGAGATGCTGATATCGACATTGCCGGTGCTGACGGTCAGCCCGCCGCCCAGCTCTGCCCAGTTCTTGTCCGATCCGCCTAGCGCGAAGGGCGCGAGCGATCCGGTCCCGCCTACGAAATTGGCCAGAACATAGGCCGGCTGGTCGCGGAATTCATGGACATAGTTGGCGGTGAGATAAGGCTTGAAGCCGCCGACATCGATCTTGGCCGTAGCGCCCAGGCGACCCTGCGCGCTCTGCACGGCATGGCGCTGGATCACCAGGGCGGCGTCGCCGCCATATTCGGCGAGGTTGCCGCCGCTGATGTAAGCGCCGCGCAGTGCCGCCCGAGGGGTGATGGTGAAGGCGTCGCCGCCGAGCGGCGCACCAATCCCGATCTCGCCCGAGAGAGCCAGCTGCTGATCGCTGCCACGCAGCGTATAGGGCGTGACCCCGACGGCGAAGGCACGCTTCGACTTGCTGGTGAGCGTGCCGGCGCTGCCGACGCCATCCAGGACGATGCTGCCCAGATCCCAATTGCCGTAGATGGTCGCCTGATAGAGGCGTGCCCTGCCGGTATCGCCGATGCCGGTATTGCCCTTCAGTTCGCTATAGGAAGCGGCGAGGCCGATGACGGCATCGTCGCCCAGCATTTTTTCGATGCCGGCCGCGCCATACCAGCCATCGAACGTGTCGTGGCCAGAGGTGATGGCGCCCCGCATCGGATCGCTCTTGCCGTCAATATAGCCGCCGGCGATGAAGGCGCTGACGTCTTCGGGCAGCGCATTTTCCTGGGTGACGGTTTCGTTGCCGCCCCCCTGGTCCATGCCCAGATTGAGGTTGTTCATGCTGAGCGCGGCAAGCTGGAGCGGCTGGCCGGTCATGGTCAGCGTGCCGCCCATTGCGCCGCCCGAGATGCGAGTCAGGCGATCGCGGTAAAAGCGCGCCATATTATCGTTCAGCACTTCCGCCATGGACGAGCGCAGCGCTTCGGTGCGCGGTGCCATGGCTTCGAGCGAAGCCTGAATCGCAGCGACGCTCAACAGGTCCGCCTCTCCATAGAGGGTGGCATAATTGCCGTAGAGCGACCGATTCTGATCGAGCAAGCGGGCGTAGCTGGTCTGCACCTGCGAACCGCCGTTGACGACGCTGGCATAGGTTCCGGCGTCGATCGTGACGCTCACCGAATTGGGGCCATAGGTCAGCACGGGCTTCAGGATGGCGCTGATGTTCGCCGGGGTCTGGAAGCTGCCGTCGATCCCGCCTTCGGCCGTGACAAAGGTGTAGCGATTGCCATAACGCAGCTTGGCGCCGGTGGCGGCCCCAAACACGACCTTGCCGCCCAGGGCTGCAATGCCGTCGATCGGATCGCCGGCGGCCAGCAACGTCACATCACCATCGGCCTGTGCTGCCGTGATGCTGGCGGCTGCACTCTGCTCATTGCGGTTGCCGCTGCTGCCTTCTCCTGGAGCGCTGACCTCGGTGTCTCCGCCTTCCTCCTCCGGCACGAACTGGGTCGCCTTGACCGCCAGCAGATCGGACGTTCCGTTGGCACCCAGGTCGATATGCAGCGTGCTGCCCGAGCTCAGGAGCGCGTTGCCTTCCACCGTCAGCGTGCCGATGCCGCCGATGCCGCCGGGAGCCACAACCCCCATGACGTTGGTGAAATAAGGGGTGCGCAACGTGCCCTTGCCCGAGAGCAGGCCGGTCAGCATCATATAGTCGCCCGGCGTCTCGATCGTGCCGTCGACATTCACGATACCGGCCAGATGGCTGATGTCGATCAGGCTGGTCAGCGATCCGGCGCTGGTGACGTCCAGCGTCGCACCGGTGCCCGAGATGGTGAAGCGATCGACAGTAGCGTCGATGTCGAGCGTGGTCTTGCCCGCAGCGCTCAGCGTGACGTCATAATACCGGCCGACGACGCCCTGCGCGGCGACCGGGTCGATATTGTTCGGCACGAAATTGGTGCCGCCGGGCAGGCCGTTGGCCAGGGTCGCGGCGGGGAGGACGGCATCGCCCTCCGCCTGGGCCTCGACGATGGCCTCGTCCGCCAGGCTGGCGGCGCCATCGGACGGGCTGCGTTCGGCAATCTCGACCTTGCCCTTGTTGTTGGCGACGGTCTTGCTGCCGCTGGTGGTGGTCGCGTCGGTCGCCTCGACCGGCTCACCATTGATCAGCAGCGTGTCGGTGCCGACATCGTAACAGGCATCGTCCGACCCATCATTGGGCTGGTAGCAGATTTGGCCGAACTTCTGGGCACCATCCTCGCCAAAAGCACCCGCGCCCGGCGTGGTGGGCACGCCGTTCACCAGCGCGCCGTTGCTGTCGATGATCATGTAATTGGGATCGAGCGTGGTCACCCAGTGGCTCGGGTCGCTCCACTTGCCATCCCCGGCCTTGGCGGTCGCATAGCGATAGGGGTTGTTCTGCGCGATCCAGTCCCAGAACAGGTAGAGCGGCTGGTAGAAAGCGGAGCCGCCATAAGCGCTTTGCGGCTGTTCCAGGAAATAGCGGCTGCCACCCGACAATACGCCCAGCACCACCTTCTGGTCGAACGCCTGGTCAAGGATCAGCGGGCCGCCGGAATCGCCGCCGGCGGTGTTGCCCTCATTGGGCAAGGCATCGTCCTTGAAGACGTTGAAGTCGAATTCGTTGGTCCGGGTCGGATCGTCAAAGTCCGTCTGGTAGAGATTCTGGGTATAGCCGCTCCCTTCGCCGAACAGGAAGATGTCGATGTCGTCGAGGGCGCCGAGCATGCCGAGGAAATTCTCGGCCACCTTGCGGCGATAGTCGATGCCGACGCTGGAGCCGGTCGTGCCGCTGCCGCTGCGGCCATAGCCGGTGATGGTGACATGATAGCCGGTGCCGCTCGTGTCGCTGATGCTTTCCGGCGCAGGCAGGGCGGAAAAGAGCATCGCCCAGGTCGGCACGTCGCTGGCCGGCGTATCGAGCGTGGCCATCGCCGTGTCGCCATAGAGGAAGCTGAGCGCCGGCGGATCGAGCGAGTCCGGATTATAGGCGATATTGTTGACGTTATAGACGCTGAGCGCGGTGTTGGTGCGATAGCCGTTGCTGATCCAGTTGACGAGGCCGGGCCGGGCGTTGCTCTGTAAGGCGAAGGCGACCGGAATGCCTTCATTCACCGTACTGTAGGTGCTGGGGTCATAGTCATTGACGCAATGGGCGGCGAAAATGACGGTACGCGGATTGATCAGCGTGCCTGTGCAGACATAGCCATCGGCGCGATACATGATGCCGACGCCGTTGACGTCGGTACTGTCGACGATGTCGGCCGGTGTCGTTCCGTCGGTGGGCACAACGGCCTGTGCCGCGGGCGCGATGCTGAGTGCAGACAGGGCGGCGGACGCCAGCAGGGCAGTCCGACCAGCGCGCGCCACAAGGCCCGCGCCATTCGTATGAATGCGCATGATGTAAATCTCCCCAAAGACCGTGGGCGAGGCTAGGCAGGTTGCATTGGCAAGACAATTGTCCAGATGTGAAAGTTTATGCCATGTATCCAAAAGGACACATTGTTGTCACATCGTCATGAATTTCCGAAATGACTGCTGCTGATCTGGATCGTGGTGCAACACCGCGCGAGGTTGTTAGATCATGTCTTGCATATGCGGGCGCCGCTGCACGGATTTGAGCCGTTTTTCCGCAAGGGGGCGGCTACTTGCACAATGGCGCCGATCTGCTTAAGCATGATGGCAAGTTCCGGTCCCGACATCGTGACCGGCGATTATGAAGTGAGACACGGCCTTGGTGCAGCACAGCCGCCCATCGCCGCAGAGTTCCGGCCCCACCGGCCATATTTCGGGCAAGTCCGCCCGTTCCGGTCCGGGCAATGGGAGCAAGGCTGCGGCCATTCCGCCCCCGACAAAGCAGCGGGGCCTTTCACCCCACGCGCCGCGCGACCGTCGATCCTATGCCGCGATCGATCTGGGCACCAATAATTGTCGCCTGCTGATCGCCAAGCCCTCAGCCGACGGCTTCATCGTGGTCGATGCCTTTTCACGGATCGTCCGGCTGGGGGAAGGGCTCGCGGCGACCGGGCGGATCAGCGATGCGGCGATCGATCGGGCCATCGCCGCGCTGTCGGTCTGCGCCGACAAATTGCGTCGGCGCCATGTGACGCTGGCGCGGTCGGTCGCGACCGAAGCCTGTCGCCGTGCATCCAATGGCGCCGAGTTCATCCAGCGCGTCTATCGCGAGACGGGCATTGCCCTGGACATCATCAGCGCGCAGGAAGAGGCGCGACTGGCGGTTCTGGGCTGTCACGCGCTGCTGGAAGAAGGCGACGGTCCGGCGTTGATCTTCGACATTGGCGGCGGGTCCACCGAACTGGTGCTGGTCGATTCCCATTGCGATGGGGCGCCACGTATCGTCGACTGGGTCAGTGCACCGTGGGGCGTGGTGTCGCTGACCGAAAGCGAATTGTTCGACCATGCCGATCCGGGCGAACGGATGGCGGCCTATGGCCGGATGCGCGCGCGCGTGACGGAGGCCTTCGCCGCGCTGGCGCGGCGTCTGCCGCGCGACGAACAGGGGATTCGCCTGCTCGGCACATCGGGCACGGTGACGACGCTGGCGAGCCTTCACCTCGACCTGCCGCGCTATGATCGTCAGGCGATCGACGGGCTGATCGTACCGTGCGGGTCGATGCGATCGATTTCCGCGCGGCTGTCTACCATGCCGTTGAGCGAGCGGCAGAAGCTGCCTTGCATTGGCACGGAACGCGCCGATCTGGTGGTGGCGGGCTGTGCCATTTTGGAATCGATCCTCGACATCTGGCCGGCGGAGCGACTGGGCGTCGCGGACCGCGGCATTCGCGAGGGCATTTTGCGCGGTCTGATGGACCGCGACGGGAGAGTGATGTGAGAGGGTCTGGTGCCGGCAAGGTCCGGGTGAAATCGGCCAAGGGGCGCACCGCCCAGTCGGTCCGCTGGCTGGAGCGGCACCTGAACGACCCCTATGTCCACAAGGCCAAGCAGGAGGGCTGGCGCAGCCGTGCCGCCTTCAAGCTGATCGAGCTGGACGAGAAATTCCATTTCGTGAAGGGATCGCGCGCGGTCGTCGACCTGGGCGTCGCGCCGGGCGGCTGGGCACAGGTGATCCGCAAGATGGCGCCCAAGGCGGCCGTGGTCGGCATCGACCTGCTGCCGGTCGACCCGATTCCGGGGGTGACCCTGTTCGAGATGGACTTCATGGACGACAAGGCGCCGGACCTGCTGCGCGAGGCGCTGGGTCAGGAACCGGACCTGGTGATTTCCGACATGGCGGCCAACACGGTCGGCCACGCCCAGACCGACCATTTGCGGACCATGGGCCTGGTCGAGGCGGCGGCCGATTTCGCGGTCCAGAATCTGCGCAAGGGCGGCACCTTCGTCGCGAAGGTCTTTGCCGGCGGCACCGATGCGGAACTGCTGGCGGTGCTCAAGAAGCATTTCACCACGATCAAGCATGCCAAGCCGCCGGCGAGCCGCAAGGGCAGCGTCGAATGGTATGTCGTGGCGCAGGGATTCAAGGGACGGCCGGACGCGCAGGAATAACGGGGACAAGCAACCGGCCGCCTGAAGTGGAAGGGGCGGGGCCATTGGTAGCGACGGTTTCGACGGTGGCCTATCTGGGCCTGGAAGCACGCACGGTCGAAGTGCAGTGCCAGCTCGTTCCGGGGCTGCCCGCCTTCATCGTGGTCGGCCTGCCGGACAAGGCAGTGGCCGAAAGCCGCGAGCGGGTGCGCAACGCGATCGCCGCGATCGGCCTGTCGCTGCCGCCCAAGCGGATCACCGTCAATCTCTCGCCCGCCGACCTGCCCAAGGAGGGGTCGCATTTCGACCTGCCGATCGCGATCGCGCTGCTGGGCGCGATGGGCGTGATCGATGCCGAGACGCTGGCGGGATACATCGTCGTCGGCGAACTGGGGCTGGACGGGCGCACTGCGCCATCGCCCGGCGTATTGCTGGCGGCGCTGCATGCCGGCGAACAGGATCTGGGACTGGTCTGTCCCGCCGCGCAGGGGAGCGAGGCGGCCTGGGCGGGGCAGGTCGAAGTGGTGGCGACGCCTGACCTTCTGAGCCTGCTCAATCATTTCAAGGGTACGTCCGCCCTGTCTCCGCCCCAGCCCGGCGCGGTCGAGCCACCGCTGCGGGTGGCCGACCTGCGCCAGGTGAAGGGGCAGGAAAGCGCCAAGCGGGCGCTGGAGATCGCGGCGGCAGGGGGCCATAATCTGCTGATGGTCGGGCCGCCGGGCGCGGGCAAGTCGCTGATGGCGAGCTGCCTGCCTGGCATATTGCCGGAACTCACGCCATCCGAGGCGCTGGAGGCGTCGATGGTGGCGAGCGTCGCGGGCACGCTGGAGGGCGGAAGGATCAGCCGCGCCCGGCCGTTCCGCAACCCGCATCATAGTGCGTCGATGGCGGCTCTGGTCGGCGGTGGGCTGAAGGCACGACCGGGCGAGGTCAGCATGGCCCATCTGGGCGTGCTGTTCCTGGATGAACTGCCGGAATTCCAGCGGGCCGTGCTGGATTCGCTGCGCCAGCCGCTGGAAAGCGGGGAGGTGAGCGTGGCGCGGGCCAATGCCCATGTCACCTTCCCCGCGCGGGTTCAACTGATCGCGGCGATGAATCCCTGTCGTTGTGGCCATCTGTCCGATCCGGCGCTGGCCTGCGCCCGCGCGCCGCGCTGCGCCAGCGATTATCAGGCGAAGGTGTCCGGGCCGCTGCTCGATCGCATCGACCTGCATGTCGAGGTGCAGGCGGTAACGGCGGCGGACCTGGTGCTGCCGCCGCCGGCCGAGGGATCGGCGGAGGTGGCGGCGCGGGTCGCGGCGGCGCGCACGCTGCAGACCCGGCGCTATGCCGGCAGCAAGGTGCGGACCAATGCCGAGGTGGATGGCGAGCGGCTGGAGGATGTGGCCGGGCCGGACGAGGCCGGGCGGCAATTATTGGCGCAGGCCGCCGCCGCGATGAAACTGTCGGCGCGCGGCTATACACGGGTGTTGCGGGTGGCTCGGACGATCGCCGATCTGGCCGGCGCGGAACAGGTCGGCCGGGTGCATGTGGCCGAGGCGCTGAGCTATCGGCGCCGGGCACCGGTCAATTAGCGATCAGGCCGCGCTGTCGCTGGTGATGAGCTTGAGGTCGCCGGCCGCGACCGGACCATTATCCTTGTGCGTGAAGCGTCCTTCCACCCGGCTGCCAGCCTCGATCGTGATCCGTTCATAGGTCACGTCGCCGGTGATCCGGGCGCTGCTTTCGACCACCAGTTCCTCGGCGCTGATCGATCCGTCGACGAGTCCCGCAAGGCGCGCGCTCTGCGCCGTGACATGGCCGATGATGCGGCTGTCCGGCCCCTGGACCAGCGAGGCGCAACGGATGTCGCCATCGATCACCCCATCGACATGCAGGTCGACGGTCGCGGCGAGATTGCCGGTGATCGTCACATCGCTGCCGATCAGGGAAAAGGGGGTGTGCTTAGCCCCGGTCGCCGACATCGGCGAGACGGGCCGTGGCGATTTGCTGGACTTGGAGAACATCTTTGCGGGCCTCAAGGAAACGGCGGGGGTTGATGGGGTCTCCGTTGACGCGCACCTCGAAATGCAGATGCGTGCCGGTCGAGCGGCCGGTCGAGCCCATGCGGGCGATCTGGTCGCCGCGCGCGACCTGCTGGCCGACACGGGCGTTGAAGCCGGACAGATGGGCATAGCGGGTCATGATGCCATTGCCATGGGTGACTTCCACGACATTGCCATAGCCACTGCGCTGGCCGACATAGCTGACCTTGCCAGGTGCAGCGGCCAGGATCGGCTGGCCGTAGCGGCCAGGGAAGTCGAGCCCGGCATGGAAGGCGGCGTGGCCGTTGAACGGGTCGCGGCGATAGCCATAGGAGCTGCTGAGCATCGGCGTGCCGGTCGGCTGGCCCGAGGGAATGCGCAGCAGACTGGTTTCCAGAAATTCCATGCGCGAGAGGGCAGTGGCGAGCTTTTCCAGCTCGGCCGGCATCGCATCCTCGTCGCCATGCCAGGGGACGAACGGGCCGCCCTGGGCGCGGGCGGCGTTGCGGGCGAGCGCGTCGGGATTGAGGCCGAAGCTGCGGATCGCGGCGGCGGCCTTCTGCGTGCGGGCTTCGACGGCATTGGTCAGCAGGGCTGCGAAACGGCGCTGGCGGGCATCGACCTGCATCAGCGGCGCGGCTTCGGGCGCCATGCTGATCTTGGCGTCGAGCTTGCCCTGGCCGGCCTTGTCGGTCGCGGCATCGGCCTTGCCGACCGGGGCATCGGCCGCAGCGTCGCCGGGCTCGCCAAAATGGGTCTTGTAGAGATCGTCGATGAAATCCTGGCGCGCTTCCAGGTCATGGGCGAGGTCATTCACCGACTTGCGATAGCCATCGACCTTGCGCGCCTTGCTGGCGACGGCCGCACCCTTGGCGTCCAGCATCGCGCGGTCATGGGCGACGGCGGCGCTGCTCGCCAGCATCGACACGGTGACGGCGCCCCAGCCGACCAGGCCGGTCGACAGGATACCGAGCGCCATCAACTGGGCGCGCTTGGAGATGCGGATGAATTTTACCTGGCCGCCCGAGCGCAGGAAGATTTCCCGCTCCGGGCACAAGGCACTGAGCCTGGCCCAGAGGGTGGCGACCCCCTTCTTCTTGCGCTGCGACAATTGCGACCCCGTAACTATCTAATTCGGTGAGTCGGGCCGGTAGCAAAAGAAGATCGTGCGCGCGAATCCACGGAAGCGGACTCGTGACGAGTCGAAGCTAAACCGGGGTGAAATGATCTCTTGGGGAAATTGTTCCCTGCAGCTGAAAATTTTTTCGGCCCGGCGCCTATACCGGTTTGGCAAAGCGCTCAGGCAGGAGAAAGCTGGGTAATTGCGTAGCCGGAACGGCTGCGCCGAAATAGAAACCCTGGCCATAATGACATCCGCCCGACCGTAGATAGTCGAGCTGTTGTGCATTTTCGACGCCTTCGGCCACGGTGTGGATACCCAGGCTATAGGCCAGGTTGAGCACGGTGCGGACGATCGCGGCATCATCGGGGTCGGTTTCCAGATCCCGGACAAAGCCCTTGTCGATCTTGATGACATCGATAGGAAACTGCTTGAGGTGCGAGAGCGAGGCATAACCCGTGCCGAAGTCATCGAGCGCGATCGACATCCCGGCCTGGCTCAGCCGGTTGAGGCTGCGTTCGACGACATCGACATTCCGGCCGAGAAATACCGATTCCGTCACTTCCAGTTCGATCCGGCCGGGTTCGACGCCGATGGCTTCCAGGCGCTGCAGCAGTCGCTCCGGAAAGGCGGGATCATGCAGTTCGACGCCGGGGACATTGACCGCGACATGGCCGAAATCCAACCCGGCATCGAGCCAGCGACGGCAATCGACCAGTATCTGGTCGATCATCCGCTCGGTGATCTTGCGGCCCAGTTCGGGATGTTCGAAAGCGGCCATGATGTGATCTGGCATGATCAGGCTGCCATCGGGGCGTACGCAGCGCAGCAGTGCCTCAAACCCTATGACCCGACCATCGGTCAGATCGACCTTGGGCTGATACCATGGCACGGGCGGGGCATGGGTAAGGGCATCGCGCGCGCGTTCCAGCATGCGCGCTTCGCGTTGCCAGCGTTCCAGCAGGCCGGGTTCAAACAGGCAGGCCCGACCGCGTCCGCCATTTTTGGCTTCGTACAACGCGATATCGGCATGCTTGATCAGGTCAGCGATGTCGCCGGCATGGTCTGGAAACAGCGCCACGCCCATGCTGACGCGGCAATCGATGTCGCGCCCGCCATGTCGCAACGGCGCATGCAGGCGTCCCGTCATCCGCGCCAGTATCGCGTCCAGATCCACCAGGCCCTGCAGGCGGGTCAGGATCACGGCAAATTCGTCACCGCCCATGCGTGCCACCATGTCTGACGGACGTACCGCGTCGCGCAGCCGTTCGGCGACGGCGCACAACAGCGCATCGCCCGCATCATGGCCGGCGCTGTCGTTGATCCGCTTGAATTCGTCGACGTCGATCAGCACGACCGCCATCTGACTGCCCGAACGCCCTGATGTCAGTGCTGCCTGCGTCAACGTCGCCATGAAGTGGGAACGGTTCGCAAGGCCGGTCAACGCGTCGGTCATGGCCAGATGCGCGAGGTGGCGTTCGGCTTCCTTGCGGCCGGTGATGTCGACGATACTGGTCAGGACGCATTGTGCGCCAGCGATGACGATGGGGCGGGCCGCAAGCAGCACGTCGCGCAGCCTGCCTTCCTCGTCCGCGATACAGCATTCCTCATTGTCGATGCTGTCGCCGCGTCCGAGTCGGTCGAGTAGCGGTAACGGCCCATCCGACCGGTGATCGACGATCGCGAGCCGCGCGATGGAGTCGGGTGGGCCAAAGGCGCGGGCCGCCGCATCATTGCTATGGATGACGACGCCATCGTGACGGGTGACCAGCAGCGGCACGGGCACCGTCATGAACATGCGCTCCAGCGCTTCACCGTTGCTGGCGAGCGCGCTGCGCGCTGCGCGGGCCTCCTCGCTGGCGGTCCATTCCTGCCGCTGCAACCGATTGGTGCGGGCAATCGCGATCCACATGCCGCTATGCAGCATCAGCACGGCCATGATCATCCCCGGCGTTGTCGGGGCCAGAGGCGCCGGCGCCAGATAGCCGATCAGCAGCACGACGCCGCATCCCAATCCGCCGCCGACATTGCCGCGGAAACTGGTGGGGACGACGAGGTAGAAGACCAGGGGCAGCATCACCAGGACGAACACGGCGATGTCGCTCCGTGAGGACACGAGAAAGGCGACGCCGATCGCGGTCACGCACTGCCAGGCGAAGCAGATGCGTTCCAGCGCCTTGAAGCTGTGGATGCGGCGGGACAGCGCCAGGCAGCCGAGCGACCAGAAGATCACCACGAGTCGCGCGGGAATGGCGATCCAGAAATGGGGCGTGCCGGCAAAGCGCCAGTCGCTCAACAGGAACAGTATGTTGAGCAGGGCCGATAGGCCGAACAGCAGATAGGCATGCGCGCGCGACTCGGGCAGCCGGTTGGCCTGGAACGCTGCCTCCCGTTCGAGGCTGCGGAACTCGCCGCTGATCCTGGAAAGTGCGGTCACAATCTGTCCCTGCCGGAGCCAAGGCGGTGCAAATTGCCACAAAATTGCCGCGCCTGTTAGCAAAATGCCAAAACCGAATTCACCATGTGGGACGTGAGGGCGTTTTGTGTCGGTGATCGGCCGGGGGAGAGCCAGCTTGACCCTGGCGATGCGCATCGCTATAGGGCCGCCTGCCTTGCGGTCCGTGTCGGGAAGACCCGTTTTCCCCTCCCAGCCCATGGCAAGCACTAGAGCTGAACATTATCGGCTGTTCTTGCGGCTCCAGGTGGCTTTGTCCGCCGGGGCTTTTGCTGTTTCGGTCCGTACGGTCCTGATGGCAGGGAACGCGAGAAATGCGCGCGATAAAGTAACTGAAAAGGTGAAGGGCTTCATGCCAACAATCAACCAGCTGGTCCGCAAGGGCCGCGATCCGCAGAAGGCCAAGTCCAAGGTCCCTGCAATGGACGCAAATCCCCAGAAGCGCGGTGTTTGCACCCGCGTTTACACCACGACCCCGAAGAAGCCGAACTCGGCGCTTCGTAAGGTGGCCAAGGTTCGCCTGGTCAATCAGCGCGAAGTCATCACCTATATTCCGGGTGAAGGCCATAACCTGCAGGAACACAGCGTCGTGCTGATCCGCGGTGGCCGTGTGCGAGATCTTCCGGGCGTGCGTTACCACGTTCTTCGCGGCGTTCTGGATACCCAGGGCGTCAAGGATCGTAAGCAGAGCCGTTCCAAGTACGGCGCCAAGCGTCCTAAGTAAGGGAGACTAGAATATGTCACGTCGTCGTCGCCCCGAAAAGCGCGTCATCCTGCCCGATCCCAAGTTCGGTGATCAGGTTCTGTCGAAGTTCATGAACAGCGTCATGCAGGACGGGAAGAAGGCCGTTGCCGAATCCATCGTCTATGGCGCGCTCGAAACCGTCGAGGCCAAGGCCAAGAAGGATCCGATCGGCCTGTTCCATGACGCGCTGAACAATGTGAAGCCCGGCATCGAAGTCCGCAGCCGCCGCGTCGGCGGTGCGACCTATCAGGTTCCTGTCGAAGTTCGTCCCGAACGTTCGCAGGCCCTGGCGATCCGCTGGCTGATCACGGCAGCCCGCAACCGCAGCGAAACCACCATGGCTGCCCGCCTGTCGGGCGAGCTGCTGGACGCTGCCAACAACCGCGGCAATGCGGTGAAGAAGCGCGAAGATACGCACCGCATGGCGGAAGCGAATCGCGCCTTCTCGCACTATCGCTGGTAAAAGAAGACAGGCGGGGTGTCGGGCCACAGGGTCTGCGCCCCGTTCGGTCGCTCTGAAAATCGGTCCGTTCGCCGGGGGTCTCTACCCATGGCGGACGGATTGGTTTAGGGGCCACCCCAGACTCGAATCCCCAACCGCCGGCGCGCCGGCAACGGAGAAGCATCATGGCCCGCAGCCATCCGCTCGAACATTATCGTAACTTCGGTATCATGGCGCATATCGACGCCGGCAAGACCACCACGACCGAGCGTATCCTTTATTACACCGGCAAGTCCTACAAGATCGGCGAAGTCCATGACGGCGCCGCGACCATGGACTGGATGGAGCAGGAGCAGGAGCGTGGTATCACCATCACCTCGGCTGCGACGACCTGCGTGTGGAAGGCGGCTGAGGGCAAGGGCCCCGAGCATCGCCTGAACATCATCGACACCCCCGGTCACGTCGACTTCACCATCGAAGTCGAGCGTTCGCTGCGCGTGCTCGACGGTGCGGTTGCCGCGTTCGACGGCGTTGCCGGCGTTGAGCCGCAGTCGGAAACCGTGTGGCGCCAGGCGGACAAGTACAAGGTTCCGCGGATGTGCTTCATCAACAAGCTCGACCGCACCGGTGCCGACTTCTATTATTGCGTGCAGACGATCATCGATCGCCTGGGCGCGACCCCTGCTGTCCTGTATCTGCCCATCGGCGCAGAGTCGGACTTCAAGGGCCTGGTCGACCTGGTCGAGAACCGTGCGATCATCTGGAAGGATGAGAGCCTGGGCGCCGAATTCTATTATGAAGAAATTCCGGCTGACCTCGCTGACAAGGCTGCCGAATATCGCGAAAAGCTGATCGAGCTTGCCGTCGAGCAGGACGATGCCGCGATGGAAGCCTATCTGGAAGGCAATGAGCCCGACGTCGCGACCCTGAAGGCGCTGATCCGCAAGGGCACGCTGGCCCAGGCGTTCACGCCGGTGCTGTGCGGTTCCGCGTTCAAGAACAAGGGTGTTCAGCCCCTGCTCGACGCCGTCGTCGACTATCTGCCGAGCCCGCTCGACATCGAAGACGTCCAGGGCGTCAAGATGGACGGCGAGACCCCGGACAGCCGTGCGACCTCGGACGACGCGCCCTTCTCGGGCCTGGCGTTCAAGATCATGAACGATCCGTTCGTCGGCTCGCTGACCTTCCTGCGCATCTATTCGGGCACCCTGACCAAGGGCACGTACCTGAACTCGGTGAAGGACAAGAAGGAAAAGATCGGCCGTATGCTCCTCATGCACGCGAACTCGCGTGAGGACATCGACACCGCCTATGCCGGCGACATCGTCGCGCTGGCCGGCATGAAGGAAACCACCACCGGTGATACGCTGTGCGCCGAGCGCCAGCCGATCATCCTGGAGCGGATGGAATTCCCCGAGCCGGTCATCGAACTGTCGGTGGAGCCCAAGACCAAGGCCGACCAGGAAAAGATGGGCGTCGCCCTCAACCGCCTGGCTGCCGAAGATCCCTCGTTCCGCGTGTCGACCGATCACGAATCGGGCCAGACCATCATCAAGGGCATGGGCGAACTTCACCTCGAAATCCTGGTCGACCGCATGAAGCGCGAGTTCAAGGTCGAGGCGAATGTCGGTGCGCCGCAGGTGGCCTATCGCGAATATCTCAAGAAGCCCGTCGACATCGACTACACCCACAAGAAGCAGTCGGGCGGCACCGGCCAGTTCGGCCGCATCAAGGTGAAGCTGAACCCGGGCGAGCGCGGCGCGGGCATCATCTTCAAGGATGAGATCAAGGGCGGTAACATTCCGAAGGAATATATCCCCGCCATTGAAAAGGGCATGCGTGAAACGGCGGCCACCGGCTCGCTGATCGGCTTCCCGATCATCGACTTCGAAATCCTGCTCTATGACGGCGCCTATCATGACGTCGACTCGTCGGCGCTGGCATTCGAAATCACCGGTCGTGCAGCGATGCGCGAAGCGGCGCAGAAGTCGGGTATCACCCTGCTTGAGCCCGTCATGAAGGTCGAGGTCGTGACCCCGGAAGAATATCTGGGCGACGTCATCGGCGACATGAACAGCCGTCGTGGCCAGATCCAGGGCACCGATACGCGCGGCAACGCGCAGGTGGTCGAGGCGATGGTTCCGCTGGCCAACATGTTCGGCTATGTGAACTCGCTGCGTTCGTTCACCCAGGGGCGTGCGAACTACTCGATGATCTTCTCGCATTATGACGAAGTGCCGCAGAATGTTGCGGACGAGGTCAAGGCGAAGATGGCCTGACGATTTTCCCTATCCGGGCTGCGCGAGCGGCTCGGATAGGGGCTGGTAATCTGTGAATTTGCTGCTATGGACGCGCCTTCGCGAGGCGCGGCCGAGCGGTCAGACCCAAGCTGATTTTGATTAGAAGGTAGGATAAAATGGCTAAGGCTAAGTTTGAGCGGAATAAGCCGCACTGCAACATCGGCACCATCGGTCACGTTGACCATGGTAAGACCTCGCTGACCGCGGCGATCACCAAGGTTCTCGCCGAAACCGGCGGTGCGACCTTCACCTCGTACGACAACATCGACAAGGCTCCCGAAGAGCGCGAGCGTGGCATCACCATCTCGACCGCTCACGTCGAGTATGAGACCGAAGCCCGTCACTACGCGCACGTCGACTGCCCGGGTCACGCTGACTACGTCAAGAACATGATCACCGGTGCCGCCCAGATGGACGGCGCGATCCTGGTTGTGTCGGCCACCGACGGCCCGATGCCGCAGACCCGTGAGCACATTCTGCTCGCCAAGCAGGTCGGCGTTCCCCAGCTGGTCGTGTTCATGAACAAGGTCGATCTGGTCGACGACGCCGAAATCCTCGAGCTGGTCGAGCTGGAAATCCGCGAGCTGCTGAGCTCGTACGATTTCGACGGCGACAACATCCCCGTCATCCCGGGTTCGGCTGTTGCTGCCCTGCAGGACAAGACCCCGGAAATCGGCCATGACGCCGTTCTGAAGCTGATGGCTGCGGTTGACGAGTTCATCCCGCAGCCGGAGCGTCCGGTTGACAAGCCCTTCCTGATGCCGATCGAAGACGTGTTCTCGATCTCGGGTCGTGGTACGGTTGTGACCGGCCGCGTCGAAACCGGCATCGTCAAGGTTGGTGAAGAAGTCGAGATCGTCGGCATCCGCGACACCCGCAAGACCACCGTCACCGGCGTCGAAATGTTCCGCAAGCTGCTCGACGAAGGTCGTGCAGGCGACAACATCGGCGCGCTGGTTCGTGGCGTGGGCCGTGAAGACGTCGAGCGTGGTCAGGTTCTGGCCAAGCCCGGTTCGGTCACTCCGCACACCGAATTCGACGCTGAAGTCTATGTGCTGTCGAAGGACGAAGGTGGCCGTCACACGCCGTTCTTCGCCAACTATCGTCCGCAGTTCTACTTCCGCACCACCGACGTGACCGGCGAAGTGATCCTCCCCGAGGGCACCGAAATGGTCATGCCTGGCGACAACGTGAAGCTCGGCGTCAAGCTGATCGCTCCGATCGCGATGGACTCGGGTCTGCGCTTCGCCATCCGTGAAGGCGGTCGTACCGTCGGCGCAGGGGTTGTCGGAACGATCTCGAAGTAATATAGGACCGCAGCGGCGCGAATCATCTGATTCGCGCCGCTCGGAATTTTCACCGCCCCGGATCGCCTTTCTCCGGCTCGAACGAGCTAGAAGGGCAATGAGTGGGGCGGTTTTGTTTTTTGGCTCTTTCGCATCGGTAGGAAAATGGACAGCAACATCCGCATTCGCCTTAAGGCGTTCGATCATCGCGTGCTCGATCAGGCAACCGGCGACATCGCCGAAACCGCCCGTCGTACCGGCGCCCTCATTCGCGGTCCTATTCCTTTGCCGACGCGCATCGAAAAGTTCACGGTCAACCGTGGGCCGCACATCGACAAGAAGTCGCGCGAGCAGTTCGAGGTCCGCACCTACAAGCGTATGCTTGACATTGTGCAGCCGACGCCGCAGACGGTCGACGCGCTGATGAAGCTGGACCTGGCTGCCGGCGTGAACGTCGAAATCAAGCTGGCCTAAGCCGGCAAGTCCCTGCCTTCTCGAAAGGTTGGCAGGGTATCGGGTATTCCGGCTCTCTATTCTTTTGGGGGGCGGAAGCTCAAACGACACAAGGGATACCGCATGGCCTGAGGCCGTGGTCCTGGTCCCCCGTCGCTGTCCCCGAGAGGGGGTGGCATCCAACCCGGACGGGGTGATCTACATATTGGGTTGGGCCGCGAAGGAGAGATCCTGAGCGGTTTTTTCGTTGGATACGCCCGCTGCTATGGCGGGCCTCTATGGGAGTAATCGGTGATGCGCACTGGCGTGATCGCTAAGAAAGTCGGGATGACCCGCCTGTTTCAGGACGATGGACGTCATGTCCCCGTCACTGTCCTCGCGCTCGAGGGCAACCAGGTCGTGGCACGCAAGGAAACCGATCGTGACGGCTATATCGCCGTGCAGCTCGGTGCCGGTGTTGCCAAGGCGAAGAATGTCGCCAAGCCGCAGCGCGGCCATTTCGGCAAGGCCGAGGTGGAGCCCAAGGCCCGTCTGGTCGAATTCCGTGTCGCCGAGGATGCGCTCCTCGATGTCGGCGCCGAAATCGCCGCTGACCATTTCATCGCCGGCCAGCTGGTCGACGTCGCTGGTCACACCCAGGGTAAGGGTTTTGCCGGTGCCATGAAGCGTTGGGGCTTCGGCGGTATGCGCGCCACGCACGGCGTGTCGATCAGCCATCGTGCCCATGGTTCGACGGGTAACCGTCAGGATCCGGGCCGCGTCTTCAAGAACAAGAAGATGGCCGGTCACATGGGTGATCGCGAGCGGACCCAGCAGAATCTCGAAATCGTCCGTACGGACGTCGAGCGCGGTCTGCTGTTCGTCAAGGGTTCGGTTCCGGGCGCCAAGGGCACCTGGCTGACCGTGTGCGACGCCGTCAAGGTGAAGCGCCCCGCCGACGTTCCGTATCCCGCCAGCCTGAAGGCTGCCGCGAACAGCAACAATGCTCCGGCCGAGACGCCTGCTGAAGAAGCGGCTGCTCCCGAAGCGACCGAAGGCCAGGAGGGCTAATCATGAAGGTCAATGTACAGACCCTCGACGCGCAGGCCGCCGGCGAACTGGAGCTCAACGATGCCGTGTTCGGCCTTGAGCCCCGCGCCGACATCCTGCACCGCGTCGTCACCTGGCAGCTCGAAAAGCGTCGCGGCACCGCTCGCGGTACGCGTGAGCGTTCCGACGTTGCGCGCACCGGCAAGAAGTTCGGTCGCCAGAAGGGCGGCGGTACGGCTCGTCACGGCGATCGCCGCGCTCCCGTCTTCATCGGCGGTGGTAAGGCTCACGGTGCCCGCGTCCGCGACTTCAACCCCTCGCTGAACAAGAAGGTTCGCGCGCTGGGTCTGAAGATGGCGCTGTCGTCGAAGGTGAAGGACGGTTCGCTGTTCATCATCGACAGCCTGGACGTTGCCGAAGGCAAGACCAAGGCGCTGGTCGCGAACCTTGCCAAGCTGAACCTGAACAAGGTGCTGTTCATCGACGGCGACGCCGTGAATGTCAGCTTCGCCAAGGCTTCGGCCAACATCATCGGCGTGAACCTGCTGCCGGCCGTCGGCGCCAACGTTTACGACATCCTGAAGGCCGATTCGCTGGTGCTGACCCGCGCCGCGGTCGAAAAGCTGGAGGCCCGCTTCAATGGCTAAGAAGGAAGCAGCGACCGTCGCCAACCGTCATTATGACGTGGTTGTCGCCCCGGTCATCACCGAGAAGTCGACGCTTCTCTCCGAAAACAACGCCGTTGTCTTCAAGGTCGCGAACGACGCGTCCAAGCCGGAGATCAAGGCAGCTGTCGAGGCCCTGTTCGGCGTGACCGTGAAGGCGGTCAACACGCTGGTGCAGAAGGGCAAGGTCAAGCGCTGGAAGGGCAAGCCCTACAAGCGTTCGGACTTCAAGAAGGCGATCGTGACGCTGGCCGAAGGCCAGTCCATCGACGTCACCACCGGTATCTGAGGCGGGATAGATGGCACTCAAGCACTATAACCCGACGAGCCCCGCACAGCGCGGCCTGATCCTCGTCGACAAGTCCAGCCTGCACAAGGGCAAGCCCGTCAAGGCGCTGACCGAAGGCAAGCGCAAGACCGGTGGCCGCAACAACAAGGGTCATGTGACCTCGCGCGGCATCGGTGGCGGTCACAAGCAGCGTTATCGCATCATCGACTTCAAGCGTCGCTTGTGGGATGTCGAGGGTACGGTCGAGCGTCTGGAATATGACCCCAACCGCACCGCGTTCATCGCGCTGGTCAACTATCCCGATGGCACCCAGGCCTATATCCTGGCACCGCAGCGCCTGGCGCCCGGTGACAAGGTCATCGCGGGCAAGAAGACCGACGTGAAGCCGGGCAACGCCATGGAACTGGGCCAGATGCCGGTCGGCACCATCATCCACAATGTGGAGATGAAGCCGGGCAAGGGCGGTCAGCTCTGCCGGTCGGCGGGCACCTATGCCCAGCTGGTCGGTCGCGATCGCGGCATGGTGATGGTCCGCCTGTCCTCGGGCGAACAGCGCTACATCCGCTCGGACTGCATGGGCACCGTTGGCGCCGTGTCGAACCCCGACAATGGCAACACCAACCTCGCCAAGGCAGGCCGCAACCGTTGGAACGGCATTCGTCCGCTGACCCGCGGTGTTGCCAAGAACCCGGTCGATCACCCGCATGGCGGTGGTGAAGGCCGGACCTCGGGCGGCCGTCATCCGGTCACGCCTTGGGGCAAGCCGACCAAGGGTGCACGCACCCGCCACAACAAGGCGACGGACAAGTTCATCATCCGTAGCCGCCACGCGAAGAAGAAGAGGTAAGCGAGATGGCTCGTTCCGTCTGGAAAGGTCCGTTCGTGGACCTCAGCCTTCTGAAGAAGGCGGAAACCGCGCAGGACGCCGGTGGCCGTGCGCCGATCAAGACCTGGTCGCGTCGTTCCACTATCCTGCCGCAGTTCGTTGGCCTGACGTTCAACGTCTATAACGGCCGCAAGCATGTTCCGGTCTCCGTGAACGAGGATATGGTGGGTCACAAGCTGGGCGAATTCGCCCCGACCCGCTTCTTCCCCGGCCACGCTGCCGACAAGAAGGGCAAGCGCTAATGAGCAAGGAAAAGGCTCCCCGTCGCGTCGCCGACAATGAGGCCCTGGCCGTTGGCACGCAGATCCGTGGTTCGGCCCAGAAGCTGAACCTGGTTGCCACGCTCATCCGCGGCCGCAAGGTCGAGGACGCGCTGAACATCCTCGCCTTCTCGAAGAAGGCGATGGCGGTCGACGTGCGCAAGGTGCTGGCTTCGGCCATCGCCAACGCGGAAAACAACCACAATCTGGACGTCGACGCGCTCGTCGTGGCCGAAGCATCGGTGGGTAAGAGCTTCACCCTGAAGCGCTTCCATGCCCGCGGCCGCGGCAAGTCGACCCGGATCCTCAAGCCCTTCAGCCGCGTGCGCATTGTCGTGCGTGAAGCTGGCGAAGAAGCGGAGGCGTAAGCACATGGGTCACAAGAGCAATCCGATCGGTCTGCGTCTTCAGATCAACCGCACCTGGGACAGCCGTTGGTACGCCGAAGGCGCCGACTATGGCCGTCTGCTGCTGGAAGATCTCAAGATCCGTCAGTATATCGTCAAGAACCTGCCGCAGGCCGCGATCTCCAAGGTCGTGATCGAGCGTCCGGCCAAGCTGTGCCGCGTGTCGATCTATGCCGCCCGTCCGGGCGTCATCATCGGCAAGAAGGGCGCTGACATCGAAAAGCTTCGCAAGAAGCTGGCGCAGTTCACCTCGTCCGACGTGTCGCTGAACATCGTCGAAATCCGCAAGCCGGAAATCGACAGCCGTCTCGTCGCGCAGGGCATTGCCGACCAGCTGGAACGCCGCGTTGCGTTCCGCCGGGCGATGAAGCGTGCGGTGCAGTCGGCGCTGCGTCTGGGTGCCGAAGGCATCAAGATCACCTGCGGCGGCCGTCTGGGCGGTGCAGAGATCGCGCGTGTCGAATGGTACCGTGAGGGCCGCGTTCCGCTGCATACGCTGCGTGCGAACGTCGACTATGCCGAAGCCGAAGCCCACACCGCCTATGGCGTGTGCGGTATCAAGGTCTGGATCTTCAAGGGCGAAATCCTTGGTCATGATCCGATGGCTACCGACCGGCTGATGCTGGAGGCTCAGACCTCCGGCGTGCGCCCGGCGCGCTGAAGATAGAAGGTAGGTAAAGCGTCATGCTGCAACCGAAGAAGATGAAGTTCCGCAAGACCTTCAAGGGCCGGATCAAGGGCGACGCCAAGGGTGGCACCGCACTGAATTTCGGTTCCTACGGTCTCAAGGCCATGGAGCCCGAGCGGATCACCGCACGCCAGATCGAAGCGGCCCGCCGTGCGATCACGCGTCACATCCGTCGTCAGGGCCGTCTGTGGATCCGCGTGTTCCCCGACGTACCGGTCACCAAGAAGCCGGCTGAAGTCCGTCAGGGCAAGGGCAAGGGTTCGGTCGAATATTGGGCGGCACGCGTCGCCCCCGGCCGCATCCTGTTCGAACTGGACGGCGTTCCCGGTCCGCTCGCAGCAGAGGCCTTCTCGCGCGCCGCGATGAAGCTGCCCATCAAGACGAAGGTCGTTGCCCGCCTCGGCGACACCTCGCATCTGGAGGGTTAAGCAATGGCCAATGTTGCTGATCTGAAGACCAAGACGGACGACGAACTGTCGACCGAACTGAACAACCTGAAGCGCGAGCAGTTCAATCTGCGTTTCCAGGCGGCTACCAACCAGCTGGAAAAGCCCAGCCGGGTCAAGGAAGTCCGCCGTTCGATCGCGCAGATCAAGACCCTGCAGACCGAGCGTAACCGCTCGGCCGCGAAGTAAAGGAAACACACGATGCCCAAGCGCGTGCTGACGGGAACGGTGGTTTCCGACAAGACCGACAAGACGGTGGTGGTTCGTGTAGAGCGCAAGGTTAAGCATGCGCTTTACGGCAAGATCATTCGCCGCTCGAAGAAGTACCATGCCCATGACGAGGGCAATGTCTACAAGGAAGGCGAGACGGTCCGCATCGAGGAGACCGCCCCGATTTCCAAGCTGAAGACCTGGAAGGTCATCGAGCGCGTGGACACGCACAAGGCGCCCGAAGCGGCCGCCTGACGCAGTCACTGACCCTTCGGGTCGAAAAAGTTCGGACGCGGGGCTGGCCTTTTCCATCGGAAAGGGTTACAGGCCCGCGCTTCGTGCATTTCGATTCACCGGGTCGGCACACGAAATTCGGAACCGCCGGGATAGTCCCGGTAGGCCAAATAAGAAGGAACCGGATCCATGATCCAGATGCAATCCAATCTTGACGTCGCTGACAACAGCGGCGCCAAGCGCGTCCAGTGCATCAAGGTGCTGGGCGGGTCGAAGCGTCGCTTCGCCAGCGTGGGCGACATCATCGTCGTCTCCGTCAAGGAAGCCGCGCCGCGCGGCAAGGTGAAGAAGGGTGACGTGCATCGCGCGGTCATCGTTCGCACCGCAAAGGATATCCGCCGTGCAGACGGTTCGGTCATCCGCTTCGACGGCAATGCCGCCGTCCTGGTCAACAAGAACGAGGAGCCGATCGGCACCCGTATCTTTGGCCCGGTCGTTCGCGAGCTGCGCGCCAAGAAGCACATGAAGATCATCTCTCTTGCTCCCGAGGTGCTGTAATGAGCGCTGCCAAGATCAAGAAGGGCGACAAGGTCGTCGTGCTGGCTGGTAAGGACAAGGGCCGTACCGGCACCGTCCTGCAGATGCTCCCCAAGGACGACAAGGTCCTGGTCGAGGGCATCAATGTGCATGCCAAGCATCGCAAGCCCGACCAGTCGAACCCGCAGGGTGGCATCGAGCGCAAGCCGGCCCCGCTGCACATTTCGAACGTGGCTGTCGCCGACAAGGATGGCAAGCCGACTCGCGTCCGTTTTGAGGACCGCGACGGCCAGAAGGTCCGCGTTGCCGTCAAGTCCGGTGAGGTGCTGTAATGGCTGACAAGTACATTCCGCGCTCGAAGGCGCAGTATGACGCTGAAATCGTGAAAGCGATGACCGAGAAGTTCGGTTACCAGAACGTCATGGAAATCCCTCGGATCGAAAAGATCACGCTCAACATGGGCGTGGGCGAAGCGACCCAGGACAAGAAGAAGGTCACTTCGGCGGCCGAGGAAATGGAACTGATCGCCGGCCAGAAGCCGGTCATCACCAAGGCGAAGAAGTCGATCGCGCAGTTCAAGCTGCGTGAAGGCATGCCGATCGGTGCCAAGGTCACGCTGCGCCGCGAGCGCATGTATGAATTCCTTGATCGCATGATCAACATCGCCCTGCCGCGCGTGCGCGATTTCCGTGGTCTCAACCCGAAGAGCTTCGACGGCCGTGGCAACTATGCCTTCGGCATCAAGGAGCAGATCATCTTCCCCGAGATCAGCTATGACCGCGTCGACAAGGTGCGCGGCATGGACATCATCGTGACCACCACCGCGAAGACGGACGACGAAGCGCGCGAACTGCTGCGCCTCTTCGGCTTCCCCTTCCCGCAGGAAGAAGAGAAGCAGGCGGCCTGAGTGCAGGCCCCGCTTCTCTCCCAACGCTTTAGCTAAGGAAGAGAACTTAAGTCATGGCGAAACTGAGTTCGATCAACAAGAACGAGCGCCGCAAGAAGCTGGTGAAGAAATATGCCGGCCGTTATGCGAAGCTCAAGGCGATCGCGAATGATACCGCGGCCGATGACAGCGATCGTCTGATCGCGCGTCTGAAGATGGCGGAGATCCCCCGCAACGGCAACCCGACCCGCGTTCGGAACCGCTGCGAACTGACGGGGCGTCCCCGCGCTTACTACCGCAAATTCCGCCTCTGCCGCGTGCAGCTGCGTGATCTGGCCAACAAGGGCCTGATCCCCGGCGTCACCAAGTCGAGCTGGTAAGGATCATTTGAGATGGCATTGACCGATCCCCTGGGTGATATGCTCACCCGCATCCGCAACGGCCAGCAGGCGAAGAAGGACAGCGTTGTGTCCCCCGCTTCCAAGCTGCGTGCCCGTGTGCTCGACGTGCTGCAGCGCGAAGGCTATATCCGTGGTTATTCCGAGGAAGCCCTCGGCAAGCACCCTGGCCTGCGCATCGAGCTGAAATATTTCGAAGGCCAGCCGGCGATCAAGCATGTCGCCCGCGTGTCCAAGCCTGGCCGCCGCGTCTATTCGGGTTCCAAGGAACTTCCGGTGATCCGCAACGGCCTGGGCATCACCATTGTCTCGACGCCCAAGGGTGTTCTGTCCGACGCGGAAGCGCGTGAACAGAATGTCGGCGGCGAAGTGCTGGCGGAGGTGTTCTGATGAGCCGTACCGGTAAGAAGCCGGTCAGCGTCCCTGCGGGCGTGACCGCATCGATCGAAGGCGGTCAGCTCTCGGTGAAGGGTCCCAAGGGCACCCTCGCCATTCCGCTGGCCGACGAAGTGACCTACACCATCGAAGAAGGTTCGATCGCCGTGAAGCCTGCCAATGACGGCAAGCGTGCACGTGCGTTCTGGGGCATGCAGCGTACGCTGATCCAGAACCTGATCACCGGCGTGACCGAGGGCTTCTCCAAGAAGCTGCTCATCACCGGTGTCGGCTATCGCGCCAATTCGCAGGGCAAGACCCTGAAGCTGCAGCTTGGCTACAGCCATGACGTCGATTTCGCGATCCCCGAAGGGATCGAGATCAAGACCCCGGATAACACCACGGTCGAGATCAGCGGCATCGACAAGCAGCAGGTCGGCCAGGTCGCTGCCGAGATCCGTCGCTGGCGTAAGCCTGAGCCCTATAAGGGCAAGGGCATCAAATATGCCGGCGAGTTCATCTTCCGCAAGGAAGGGAAGAAGAAGTAAGATGGCAAAGCTTTCCCTCTTCGCGCGGCGTCGTCGCCGCGTTCGCACCGCGCTCAAGGCAGTTTCGGGCCACAAGCCCCGCCTCAGCGTCCATCGTTCGGGCCGTCACATCTACGCCCAGGTCATTGACGACGTCGCCGGTACCACCGTCGCCGCCGCTTCGACCCTGGACAAGGATGTGGGTTCGAAGGCTCTGGGCAAGACCGGCGCCTCCTCCGAAGCCGCTGCCGATGTCGGCAAGCGTGTTGCCGCTGCGGCAACCGCCGCTGGTGTTACCAAGGTCGTGTTCGACCGTGGTGGCTTCCTGTTCCATGGCCGCGTCAAGGCGCTGGCCGATGCCGCCCGCGAAGGCGGGCTGGAGTTCTGATCATGGCTGACGAAAACACCAACGAAGTCGTCGCACCCGTCGAGGGCGCCGAGGCGGCACCGACCGAAGGTCGTGGTCCTGGCCGTGGCCGTGGCAACCGCAGCGGCGGCGATCGCAACCGTGGCGAGCGTGGCGGCCGTGGCCGTCGCGACGACCGTCGCGGCAACCGCGATGAGGAGCAGGGCGAAGAGCTGATCGAGAAGCTGGTTCACATCAACCGCGTCTCGAAGACCGTCAAGGGCGGTAAGCGCTTCGGTTTCGCTGCTCTGGTCGTCGTCGGCGACGGCAAGGGCCGCGCCGGTTTCGGCCATGGCAAGGCACGCGAAGTGCCTGAAGCCATCAGCAAGGCGACCGCTTCGGCCAAGAAGGCGATGGTTCGCGTTCCGCTGAAGGAAGGCCGTACCCTGCATCATGACGGTCTGGGCCATTTCGGCGCTGGCAAGGTCACCGTGCGTTCGGCTCCGGCCGGTACGGGTATCATCGCCGGTGGTCCGATGCGCGCCGTGTTCGAAAGCCTCGGCGTCGCTGACGTCGTGACCAAGTCGAACGGCACGTCGAACCCCTACAACATGATCCGGGCGACCTTTGCCGCTCTGGGCGAACAGACCAGCCCCAAGGCAGTGGCGCAGCGTCGTGGCAAGAAGATCGCCGATCTTCTGCGTCGCGGTGGTGCCTCGGCCGAGGTTGCCCAGGCTGACGCCGAAGCGATTGCGGAGTAACTGACATGGCGAAGATCAAGATCAAGCAGATCGGTTCGCCGATCCGCCGCCCCGAAGCTCAGAAGAAGATTCTGATCGGTCTGGGCCTTGGCAAGATGCATCGCGTGGTCGAGCTGGAAGACACTGCGGAAGTCCGCGGCGCCATCAAGAAGCTCCCCCACATGGTACAGGTCGTCGAGGGCTAAGCCCTTTCGACCCGACGAATAAGAGCGAAAGAGGGGGAAACCCCTCTTTCGTTTTTTCAGCGGAGGCGCTAACGGGCGCTTCCTTTAGATGATTCCGATGGGAATCAGCGCGCCAAAAGCGAAAGCGAGTGCAACATATGAAACTGAACGAAATCAACGACAATGCCGGTGCCCGCAAGGGCCGCATGCGCGTCGGCCGCGGTATCGGCTCGGGCAAGGGCAAGACCGCCGGTCGCGGCCAGAAGGGTGCCAAGGCACGTTCGGGCGTCAGCATCAACGGCTTCGAGGGCGGTCAGATGCCGCTCCACATGCGCATTCCGAAGCGCGGCTTCAACAACATCTTCGCCAACGATTATGCGATCGTGAACCTGGGTGAAGTGCAGGTCGCGATCGACGCCGGCAAGCTCGACGCTGCCGCCGTCATCGATCATGCCGCACTGAAGGCAGCCAACCTGGCCCGTGGTGGCAAGGATGGCGTGCGCGTTCTCGCCAAGGGTGAACTGACCGCCAAGGTCAGCTTCCTCGTCGCCGGTGCCTCGAAGAGCGCCGTCGAAGCGGTCGAGAAGGCTGGTGGCAAGCTCGACGTGATCGAGGTCGTTCCTGCTGCCGAGAAGGCCAAGGCGAAGAAGGGCACCGCCCTTGCCGCCAAGAAGGCTGCTCACAAGGCCTAAGTCTCGCCCGAGACTTGCAAGCACGGCCCCGCTGCCCGATATGGGTTGGCGGGGCTATGCGTATCGGGGGGAGCAGGTTCGTCGCATCGGCGGCAACTCCCGTTCGACACGACCTTCCCGCCCCGCTAAGGGGTTAGCGATTCCGCCACGGGGCACTGGCCCCGGCAAGAATGATTTGAAGGGCAGCCACCATGGCATCGAGAGCCGACCAGCTCGCATCCAACCTCAGCCTCGCGAAGTTCAGCCAGGCGACCGACCTCAAGAAGCGCCTGTGGTTCACCCTGGGCGCACTGATCGTTTTCCGCTTCCTCAGCTTCGTGCCGCTGCCGGGTATCGATCCGACCGCGCTTGCCGCATGGTCGCAAAGATCGACCGGTGGCATCCTCGACATCTTCAACACCTTTTCGGGTGGTGCATTGTCGCGCGCGAGCCTTATCACGCTGGGCATCATGCCGTACATCACGGCGTCGATCGTGGTGCAGCTGGGCGCGTCGCTGTCGCCGCAGCTCGCCGCGATCAAGAAGGAAGGCGAAAGCGGGCGCAAGAAGCTCAACCAATATACCCGTTATGGCACGGTCGCGCTGACCGCGATCCAGGGCTATGCTGCCGCCGCCAACTGGCAGGCGCAGGGCGTTGTTGTCGATCCGGGTATGCTGTTTGTGGTTTCGGCGATCATCTCGCTGATCGGCGGCACCATGTTCCTGCTGTGGCTGGGTGAACAGATCACCTCGCGCGGTATCGGCAACGGCACTTCGCTCATCATCATGGCGGGCATCGTCGCCCAGCTGCCGGTGACGCTCAGCAACCTGTTCAAGTCGGGCAGCACAGGTGCGATCTCGGGCCTGCTGATCTTCCTGGTTCTCGTACTGGGCTTTGGCCTGATCGCGTTCATCTGTTTCATGGAACGGGCGCAGCGTCGGGTGCTGATCCAGTATCCCAAGCGCCAGACGCGTCAGGGCCTGATGCAGGCCGATCGCAGCCATCTGCCGCTGAAGGTCAATACCGCAGGCGTGATCCCGCCGATCTTCGCCAGCTCGCTGCTGCTGCTGCCGCTGACCATCTCGCAGTTCATGGGCCAGACGGTCGCCGGTGAGAGCAAGCTTGGCGATTTCGTGCTGACCCTGAACCAGTATCTGGCGCATGGCAGTCCGGTCTATATGGCGCTTTATGGCCTGGGCATCGTCTTCTTCTGCTTCTTCTACACCGCAGTGGTGTTCAATCCGGAAGAGACGGCCGACAATCTGAAGCGCAATGGTGGTTTCATTCCGGGCATCCGGCCGGGCAAGAACACCGAAAATTACCTGGATTATGTGCTGACGCGCATCACGGTGATTGGTGCCGCCTATCTGGCCTTCATCTGCCTGGTGCCGGAATTCGTCATCGCCCGGGCGGGAATTCCCTTCTACCTTGGTGGGACTAGCCTGCTGATCGTCGTCAATGTTACGGTCGACACCGTGACCCAGATCCAGAGCCATCTGCTGGCCCATCAATATGGGGATCTGATCAAGAAGGCGAAGCTGAAGGGGCGTCTGCGCTAAAGGGCGCGCAGACCGGCGAGCGCAAGAATAAGGGGAGAATGCGCGCAATGAATATCATTCTGCTTGGCCCTCCGGGCGCCGGCAAGGGCACGCAGGCCACGCGCCTGGTGGATGATCGTGGCATGGTGCAGCTGTCGACCGGAGACATGCTGCGGGCGGCGGTAAAGGCGGGCACGCCGGTCGGCCTGCAGGCCAAGGCGTTGATGGAATCGGGCTCGCTGGTCCCTGACGAGGTCGTGTCGGGCATCATCGGCGAGGCGCTGGACGCGCTGCCGGTCGATACCGGCGTGATCTTCGACGGCTATCCGCGTACCGAGGCCCAGGCCCATTCGCTGGATACCATCCTGGCCGATCGCGGCCGCAGCCTGGATCATGTGATCGAGCTGGAAGTGAACGAGGATGCGCTGGTCGAGCGCATCACCGGGCGTTTCACCTGTGCCACCTGTGGCACGGGCTATCATGACATCTTCAAGCAGCCCAAGGTCGAAGGCACCTGCGACAAGTGCGGCGGCCATGAATTCAAGCGCCGGCCTGACGACAATGAGGAAACGGTGCGTACTCGCATGGCCGAATATCGCGCCAAGACCGCACCGATCCTGCCGATCTACGAGGCGCGCGGCATCGTGTCGCGGGTCGATGGCATGGCGGACATGAACGACGTGACTGCTGCGATCGCAGCGATATTGGCCGCAGCGACGGTGTGAGCTAGTTTCTGCCCCGTTCAGGCGGGGAGGAAAGATGCGTCGTTTCTTGACATGGATGATGGCAGGCGCCGGCATGGCGCTGGCGGTGACACCCGGACAGGGGAGGGTCACCGCCAGCAGCGATGCCGGCTTTGTCGTGGAATCGAGTGTCGATGTGCTGCTGGCGCCCCAGGCAGCCTATGCGCTGATCGCGGCACCCGATCGCTGGTGGAGCAGTGCCCACACCTATAGCGGCGACGCACGGAATTTGCGCCTGGATCCCCGCGCTGGAGGCTGCTTTTGCGAGACGTGGGGGGATGGCGAGAAGGGCGGCGGCAGTGTCGAGCACGCCCATGTCGTCTATGCCGCGCCGGGGCGGCAGTTGCGGCTGATCGGCAGCCTGGGGCCGCTGCAGGCCGATCCGGTGACGGGCATATTGGATTTTCGGCTGACGCCGGCCGGGCAGGGCACGCGCATCACCCTATCCTATGCAGTGGGTGGCTATATGCGGGGCGGGAGGCAATCGATCGCGCCAATCGTGGACAAGGTTCTGTCCGAGCAAATGGCCGGGCTGAAGCGAGTCGCGGATGCGCGTCCGCATTGATGCGGACATATTCACCATATCCTGCTGGTCGAAAGTGCGATTGACGCGCGCCGAGTGATCGGAATCCGGATTTGGAGCAGGGGTTAACTACGAAAAGGGCGGATTCGTTGCTGCAATATTGCTATGCAGCATCATGATCGGTACCCCATCCAAGCGCACAAGGTTAACGGAGCTGGATGCGCTGCGGGGCATCGGCGCGCTGTGCGTGCTGGTCTTTCATTATTCGACCCGCTTCCACGAGTTGTTCCCGCAGGCCAGTCATGTCCCCTTCAGCTTTCCGGGGGGCAATTACCGCGTTCTGCTGTTCTTCACCATTTCGGGCTTCGCGATCTTCTTCACCCTCGATCGCATCGGCACGGTGGCCGATTTCATCGTCAACCGCTTCGCCCGGCTCTATCCGGCCTATCTGGTCGCGATGCTGGTCACCCTGTCGATCGAGTATCTGGCGCAGGCGACTCAGTTATTGGTCGGCCCGTTCGCGATCCTCGCCAATCTCACCATGCTCCAGGGCTTTGCCTTCATCCCGGAAGTCGATGGCGCCTATTGGACGCTGACGGTGGAGATCGCCTTCTATTTCTGTATGATATCGATCTGGAAATGGATTGGGCTCAAGCATCTGGAGCCCATGCTGGTCGCCTGGCTGGCGTTGCGCTGGCTGATGTATCTGTGGCCCGACATCGTGCCCGAACGGGTCGTGATGCTGCTGGTGCTGCGCTACACGCCCTTTTTCGTGATCGGCATGCTGGCCTACCGCATTTGGGCGGGACAACGCAGCTGGCGCCAGCAGTCACCCTATGCCGGGCTGGCGCTGCTGTCGGTGGCGACCATGGAAACATGGGATGTGACAGTCGTCGCCTGTGTGCTGATGGCGATCTTTGCCGCGCTGATCCGCAACCGGCTGCGCTGGCTGGCGCTGCGTCCGCTCGTCTGGATGGGCGGGATCAGCTACAGCTTCTATCTCATTCATCAGCATGTCGGCTTCGTCGTCATGCTGGAAATCGCCAAGGCGGGCTACAGCCCCTGGATCGGCTTTGCCGCCGCCTTCCTGGTCGCGCTGACATTGGGGACGTTGATCAACCGTCTGGTCGAGCGGCCCGCCGGCGAGATGATCCTGCGCTGGTGGAAGCGCCATCGCCCGGCGCCATCAGCGATCGCGGAGACCGCGCCGAGCGGCACCTGAAGGAACGAGGGCATTGCCGACATCGGCAATGCCCTCGTCTTGGCCTGGCTTATTGCGCGACCGGGGCGGCTGCCGCCGCATTGTCCGGCAGGCCACCCAGCTGGGTCACCAATTTGGTATAGGCGTCGAGATAGGCGAGCACGATCACCTGGCCGATCTCCGTATTCTGATAGCCCCCGCCGCCGGCCCCGGCAAAGCCGCCCCACCAGCTCGCGCCGCCGCTGGCGTTGAAGCTCAAGTCGGACTTGCGGGCATAACCCTCCGTCAGCGCCTCTTCCTCGGTCGTGCGGGCATTGACGACCGAAAGCGTGACATTGGCCTCGCTCTTCTTGACGTTGATGCCGCCGGCGAGCCGACCCCAGGTGCTGCCGCCCATGAACCCGCCCAGTACGCCGCCAAGGGAATTACCGCCACTGTTGCGGTTGGACGAGACGATGTCCGGTTCCAGGAAATAGTCCGCAGCCTTGACCTGGCCCTTGCCCAGATTGCTGCCGGCCTGCAGTTCGCCATTATCGGCCATGGCGCGTTCCATGTTGCGGTTCGCCATCGATCGGCCGCGATTGACCAGGCCGAAACAGCCCGACTGCTGGACGAAGATTTTCAGGATCGCCTCGGGGCTGCCCAGATTGAGTTCGCGCCACCACTGATTGTCGGGTTCGACGATGGCGACGGTACCCAGGCGCTTGGTGCAATGGGGAATTTCCGCCTGCTTCTTCGTCTGTTCCTGTCGGGCCGATGAGCCGGGGGCCGCCATCGCCTGCGGCAGGGGCGGCCCAAGGCAGACCGCAACTGCGGCCAACATCTTCAATACACGCATCGTAAGAACCCCGTTCCTTGTCTGATCGAGAGAAAGTGGAGCGCCCCGGATATTTTCGGCGCAGCCTATCACAGCGGCAAGAAGGGGCCAAGCAAGGGGAACCGCCCCGACGCATGCGCGATCCTGCTGACATAGCCTGAAACTGCTGCTATCGGGCGCCGATGACCGATCTTAGCCATATCCGTAATTTCTCGATCATCGCCCATATCGACCATGGCAAGTCGACCCTGGCCGATCGCCTGATCCAGCGTACCGGCGGCCTGACCGACCGCGAGATGAGCGCGCAGGTACTCGACAATATGGACATCGAGAAAGAGCGCGGCATCACGATCAAGGCGCAGACCGTGCGTCTTGATTATACCGCCAAGAATGGCGAGACCTATGAGCTCAACCTCATGGACACGCCGGGCCATGTCGACTTCGCCTATGAGGTGTCGCGCTCGCTCGCCGCGTGCGAGGGCGCGCTGCTGGTCGTCGACGCCGCGCAGGGCGTGGAAGCGCAGACGCTGGCGAACGTCTATCAGTCGATCGAGCATGATCATGAGATCGTGCCGGTGCTCAACAAGATCGACCTGCCCGCCGCGGAGCCGGAAAAGGTGCGCGCCGAGATCGAGGAAGTGATCGGCCTCGACGCATCCGAAGCGGTGCTGGCCAGCGCCAAGTCGGGCATCGGCATCGACGATATCCTGGAAGCCATCGTTACCAAGATTCCGCCGCCCAAGGGCGATCGCAACGCGCCGCTGGAAGCGATGCTGGTCGACAGCTGGTACGACCCCTATCTGGGCGTGGTCATCCTGGTGCGCGTCGTCAACGGCGTCATCAAGAAGGGCCAGGCGATCAAGTTCATGATCGGCGGCACCGAACATCTGATCGACCGGGTCGGCTGCATGCGGCCCAAGATCGAGCAACTGCCCGAACTGGCGGCGGGCGAGATCGGCTTCATCACCGCGCAGATCAAGGAAATCGCGCAGACCCGCGTGGGCGACACCATCACCACGGTCAAGAATGGCGCGACGACGCCGTTGCCAGGCTTCAAGGAAGTGCAGCCGGTGGTGTTCTGCGGCCTGTTCCCGGTCGACGCCAATGATTTCGACAAGCTGCGCGACAGCATCTCCAAGCTGCGGCTCAACGACGCCTCGTTCAGCTTCGAGATGGAGAGCAGCGCCGCGCTCGGCTTCGGCTTCCGCTGCGGCTTCCTGGGCCTCCTCCATCTGGAGATCATTCAGGAACGGCTGACCCGCGAATATGACCTCGATCTCATCACCACCGCGCCGTCGGTCGTCTACAAGATCCAGCTGACCTATGGCGCGGGCGAGATCGAGCTGCACAATCCGGCCGACATGCCCGACCCCACCAAGATCGACGAGATCGAGGAACCCTGGATCGAGGCGGTGATCTACTGCCCGGACGAATATCTGGGCAGCATCCTGAAGCTGTGCCAGGACCGGCGTGGCATCCAGAAGAATCTGACCTATGTCGGCGGCCGCGCGCAGGTGACCTATGAACTGCCGCTCAACGAAGTGGTGTTCGATTTCTATGATCGATTGAAGTCGATCAGCCGGGGCTATGCCAGCTTCGACTATCACCAGATCGGCTATCGATCGGGCGATCTGGTCAAGATGAGCATCATGGTCAATTCGGAGCCGGTCGATGCGCTGAGCATGATCGTCCATCGCGGCACCGCCGAATCGCGCGGCCGCGGCATGTGCGAGCGGCTGAAGGATCTGATTCCCCGCCATCTGTTCAAGATTCCGATCCAGGCGGCGATCGGCGGCAAGGTGATCGCGCGCGAGACGATCGCGGCGATGCGCAAGGACGTGACGGCGAAATGCTATGGCGGCGACATCAGCCGCAAGAAGAAGCTGCTCGACAAGCAGAAGGAAGGCAAGAAGCGGATGCGCGAATATGGCAGCGTCCAGATTCCGCAGGAAGCCTTCATCGCCGCGCTGCGGATGGGCGACGAAAGCTGATCCGATGGGCGACCGCTGCGTACCGATTGCGGGGCGGGTCGCACAGATAGAGCGGGCTGCCGCCTTCCTGGCGAACGGCATGTCGCTGGATCGCTGTCCCATCGCCGCTGTTCGACGGCGCGACGCCATGTCGGCCCGGCTGATCGGCAATGGGCTGCGGGAACTGGATCTGTTCCTGACCGACCTGATCGTCGAGGCGGGCCGAATTGATCGGCTGGGGGCGGCGGCGGGGCACGACCCTGGCGTGCATCCGGGACGGCGGATTTACAGCGCGGCTGAGGCCTGGCGCCGTACCGGCCCACAGTTGGGGCTGGCCGGCGACAGGCGCGCGCGCCTGCGCCAAATGCGCGCGGCCCAGAACCGGCATTGTTTCGGCCAATTGCGGGATGCGGGGTCCGAAACCGCGATGCAGCGTGCCTGCGCGGATTATGCGCGGCTGGCCGGCGAAGTGCTGACCGCCTTGCAGGGGAAACTGGCGCAACGACTCTGACGGGGCAGTGGGGCGGTCATCCCGGCACATAGGGGTTTCCACGCAGTTCCGCGCGACGACCATCATGCTAGGGCAGGGCACCCGATGCGGGCTCGCCCGTTATTGGCCTGTCATCGCAAAGCCCGGCGCGTGTCCAGCGGTGCCGAACAGGCGTCGTCGGGCGCCTCTCCGCTGCTCCAGCCATCCGAGGAGTCCCCATGACCGACAAGGCTGCCACCCCTTCCGACCAGCCGTCTTCCACGCCCTTCGTGGTTGAGGCCGATGCCACCGCCGCTTATTGGCACAATCGCGCCGACAATATGCTGCCGCCTCCGGACATGATGGGCGCCTATATGCGCAACCGCCCGGTACCCGGGCAGTCGGTGGCGGGGCGCAAGGCCTGGATCATCGGCAGCGGCATCGCGGGGCTGGCCGCCGCCTTCTACCTGATCCGCGATGGCGGCATGGCGGGTGAGGACATCACCATCCTCGACGCGTTGCAGATCGAAGGCGGTTCGCTCGACGGCGCGGGCAATGCCGAGGACGGCTATATCATCCGCGGCGGACGCGAGATGAACTGGAATTATGACAATCTGTGGGACATGTTCCAGGACGTCCAGGCGCTCGAGCTGCCCGAAGGCTATAGCGTGCTGGACGAATATCGGCTGGTCAACGACAATGACCCCAATTTCTCCAAGGCACGGCTGATGCACCGCCAGGGCGAGATTCGTGATTTCGCGACTCTCGGCCTGACCCGGTCGCAGCAATGGGAACTGATCCGCCTGATGCTCAAGCGCAAGGAGGATCTGGACGACATCACGATCGAGCAATATTTTAGCGCCGATTTCCTGGAGACCAATTTCTGGTTTCTGTGGCGCTCGATGTTCGCCTTCGAGAATTGGCACAGCCTGCTCGAAATGAAGCTCTATATGCACCGATTCCTCGATGCGATCGACGGGCTGGCCGACATGTCGGCACTGGTCTTCCCCAAATATAACCAGTTCGACAGCTTTGTGCGGCCGCTGGTCGACCATCTCAAGGCGCGCGGGGTAAAGGTGCAGTTCGGCACCCGCGCCTATGATCTCGCCATGCGGGTGGCGGGCGATACCCGTATCGTCACCGGCATCCACGCCCGGATCGACGGCATCGACCAGGTCATGCCGGTGGCGGAGAAGGATGTCGTGTTCGCGCTGACCGGATCGATGACCGAGGGCACCGCCTATGGCGACATGGATCATGCGCCCGTGCTGGAGCGGGGGCGCCATGAGCCGGGGGCCGACAGCGACTGGGCCTTGTGGAAGAATCTGGCGCAGCAGTCGCCCTTGTTCGGCAAGCCGGAGAAATTCTATGGCGATACCGACCGGTCGATGTGGGAATCGGTGACCCTGACCTGCAGGCCGTCGCCGCTGGTGGAACGGCTGAAGCAATTGTCGGTCAACGATCCCTATTCCGGGCGGACGGTGACCGGGGGTATCATCACCTTCACCGATTCCAACTGGGTGCTGAGCGTCACCTGCAACCGCCAGCCGCATTTCCCCGACCAGCCCAAGGATGTGCTGGTCCTGTGGGTCTACGCACTGCTGATGGACAAGGACGGCAATCGCGTCGCCAAGCCGATGCCTGCTTGTACCGGGCGGGAGATATTGGAGGAACTCTGCCATCATCTGGGCATCGCGGACCAGATCGAGGCCGTGGTCGCCAATACCAAGACGCGGCTGGCCCTGATGCCCTATATCACCGCGATGTTCATGCCCCGCGCGGCCGGCGACCGACCGCATGTGGTGCCGGCCGGCTGCGTCAATCTGGGCCTGATGGGGCAGTTTGTCGAAACGTCGAACGACATCATCTTCACCATGGACAGCTCGATCCGAACCGCGCGCGTGGCGGTCTATACGCTTCTGGGGCTGCGTAAGCAGGTGCCCGACATCAGCCCGACGCAATATGATATCCGCGCATTGCTGAAGGCTGCACGGGCGCTGAACAATGGCGAGCCTTTCCCGGGCGAACGGCTGCTCCATCGGCTGCTTGGCAAGACTTATTATGCCCATATCCTGCCACCGCTGCCCGATCGGGACCACGGCACGCGGGAAGCGGCGGAGCGCGAACTGGGCGCTTTGCTGGGCAAGGGCGGGCAGGCGCTGGGCGTGATCGGCGGCTGGCTGGAACGGGTCAGGGACAGTCTGGTACCGCCCAGGGGCTAGAGTCCGGCGGCGCCTATCCGCCGGTGCACCAGTCCAGTGGCGTGTTCGACCAGGGGCGAGCATAGCCCTTGAGAATCATCAGCTGGCCCAGCGACACCCCGTCGCGCATCAGCAGGCGCGCGCCGGGGTCGGTGTCGGCGGTGTCTGCGCGTGCCTCGAACGGGCCGCCGTTCAGCATCGCCTGCAAGGCGGTGCGGCCGCGCCGGGCCTGATCCGCCTCGGCCGGACAGCGTGCGCCTTCGACATGCGGGGCGCTGATGTCGGCGAGATGATAGCGACGGCCCTGATAGGCATAGCTGTCGGCCGACAATATGCAGGCCTGGCCATCCATCTCGTCGCATGCCGCAAAGCGGGTCGAGATCGTGGTCGGCGCATCGATTGCCGGCTGCGCCGCGCTGGCATCGCCGCCGGGCAGGACATTGCGCACTGTCAACAGCAGTACGGCGCCCAGGAGCAACGCGACCAGCAGCATGCGCAGCGGCAAGATGCCCGTGCGTCGCTCATCCATGTCGTTCAGCCAGGCATCCTTCCGACCCGGTGACTGGTCACCCATTTCATAGAGGCTTTGTGCCATGCGTCATTCCCCAATCGAGGCCATCCGCCTAGCATCGTTTAAGAAATTTTCAGTTAACCACATGGTGGTGCCTTCGGATCAGCCGTTGCAGATGTCTTGACGCTGGCCCGACACCATGGTGAAGAACGGGGCAGGGCCAAGGCGAAGGGACGGCGGCATGAGCGAACCATGGCTGTATGACGAGCATCCGGCGATGGTCCGGGCGCATCCCTTCCTGTTTCTGCTGCTGCTGATTTCGGTGATCGGCATCCTGGCGATCGGGGTGTGGTGGATTTTGCACAAGGGCGAGCGGCTGGCGCTCAGCGAACGTGAAGTGTTGATGGAACGCGGTTTGCTGGCCAAGCAGCGGACGGAAATCGCCCTGTCGAGCATTCGCAGTGTACGCATCACCCAGACGCTGGGGCAGCGCATCTTCGATGTCGGCAATGTCGAGTTGTTCAGCGCCGGTGACGTAGCGGAAATTGCGATCAGGAACATGCCGCGCCCAGGCCGGATTCGCGCGATCGCGGCCGCCCGCAACCTGGACCTGCTGCCTCAGCGCTGAGCGTCGATCGGCACATTTTCCGTCGCGCCATACGGATTTTGCGACGGACGATTCTATCCTAGCCCTTGACTTGGGCCGATTTATTTCAACCATAGGGCACAGGGAGCCGGCAGAGTTTCCCACCAAGCAAGAGGACGCCGTTGGAACATTGCCGGCCCGCTGTGTAGCGGACGGCACGATAAGGGGTCGTCTCGAATGGTGGGCTTGCGAGTGATGCCGTCTTTGCCGGAGTTGACGGTCGACCAGCGCGCCGAGGTCCGCCAGGCCTGTGGCTTTGCCTGTGTGCGGTGCGGGGTAACAATCTATCGTTATCTTGGGCTGCCCGACGGGCCGGGGGCGACGCTCCTGTGCCCAACCTGTCACGGCCTGGTGGAGGAGGGGCGGCTGACTCCCAATCAGGTGCATAGCTTCCACGCGAATCCGGTGGTGCGTCAGCGCCATTTCGCGCGGGATCGGCTGCCTTTTTCCAATGAATTGCCTCAGTTGATCGTGGGGGATCGCGGCTGTTGCGCGACACGCCGATCCCGATCACGGTCGAGGGCGAACCGATCCTGATCTTTGCGCCACCGCGGCGGAGCAATGGGGCCACGCGTATCAGCGTGCGGCTGGGCGCTGCGGACGGGACACCCGTCCAGCTGATCGACGGCAATGAATGGAAACCCAATGACGGAAGCTGGCACTTCCTGCTGCGCGGGGATCGCTATTCGATGATGGCCACGCGAGGCGATGGCCTGTGCGTGTTGCGGATCGTGGCGCGGAATCGCATCGCGGTCGAGCATTTGCGGACCACCATCCATGGTCGAAAGCTGGAAGTGACGCCTGACTGGTTGCAGATCGACGGCAAGCGCTATGTCGATCGTATCGGCAGCGGCACGTTGATCGGGCTGGAATTATAAGCCCCCTCCATCGGGAAAGCCCCCGATAGCGCGGCGCCGTCGATCGGTTATGGTTCCGGTCATGCCGCGCCGTGTCTGCCTGATCCTGGCCATGCTGTTGTTTGCGTCATCGGTTGCGCAGGCGCGCGCGCGCTGTGTGCCGGTGCCCCATGCAATGGAAGATGTTGCGGCCCTCAACGCTTTTTGGGGACGCACCGTCCGCCTGTGCCGCCTGCCCGATGGTAGCGAGGATGCCTATGCGGAGCCGGAGCGGGGCAGGGTGATGGTAGACCAGTCCTGGCTCGACGCGATCGCCCGCCGTTATGGCGGCTGGGCGGCGACCGGCATATTGGCCCATGAATGGGGCCATATGGTGCAGGGCGATGTCGACGGGACCGCAGCGGAACTGCAGGCCGACTGCCTGGCCGGCCTGTTCCTGCGCGGTATCGGCCAGCCGGGTTCGACGGTCGAACAATTTGCGGCATCCAACCATGTGTCGGGGGACCAGCATTGGAGCATGGATGGCCATGGCACGTCCGCCCAGCGAGTCGCCGCCGCCTGGCGCGGCTACCGCCGTTATGCCGGGGACAGAAGCCGAGTGGCGCTGCGCAGCGTCTGTCCTGCAAGTCCGCGCTAGAGCGTAATCCGTTCATACTGAATCGGATCACGCTCTATTTTTCTTTTGTTTTCCGCATTTTCCAAGCCAGCAGATGATGCCATCTGCTTCGAAAACGCGCTAGCCTGCCAGGCTATGGCGCCTTTGCGAACCAGGCGCGCAGCCGGGCGACCTCCTGCGGCGTCACGGCCATGACCGCGCCATGTTTGGGCTGGACGAAATTGGTTGCCTTCATCGGCGAACCGGGATCGTTGAACCGGCCCAGATTCCTGAAATGAACGAAGTCGGTGGTTTCGGAAAAGCCCATATTATTGACAGGCTTGGCGCCGAACACGTCATACATCAGCACATAGGTGTCGGTGCCGTGCCGGCGCCAGAGCGTGGGCGCTTCGGTCGCGACGGACTCGGGGTCGATCTTGGTCGGGTCGAAGGCATAGCCGCCGTTGATCCGCGATGACACGGCCTGGCGCAGATTGCCCGGCTTGTCATGGGCGACGTAGAAGAGATGATATTGGTCGCCGACCTTGGTGATGTCGCCGTCGATCGCGCCGATCTCCGGCTTGGGATAGTCGAACAGGTTGCGCGGCTCATCGGTCAGGGTGGTGAAGCCCTCGTCCGCATAGGAATAGACCATATGCTCCTTACCCGCGCCGGTGCGGGTGGTGTAATAGACCATCATCTTGCCACGGGCGGGATCATAGAGCGTCTCGGGCGCCCAGGCCGCGCCGATGTCGCGGGTCGAGGGGAAGAGCTGGTCGACATGGACGATATGGTGGGTCCAGTGGATCAGGTCGTAGGATTTCATGAAGATGAGCGAGCGGTTATTGCCCCAGCCATAGGCGTCGCCGGGCCGTTCCCACTGGGTGTCGCGCAGCTTTTCGCGCTGGGCGAAGATGTGCAGGTCGGTCATCGCGAGGTAGAAGGCGCCGTCCGGCCCGCGCATGATATGCGGGTCGCGAATGCCCTTCTGCTCGGCGACGGCGCGGCCTTCGAGTACCGGCTTGCCGTCGTTGACATCGGTGAAGCTGTACCCGTCGGTGGAAACGGCGAAGTGGAGCGAATGGGTCTCGTCCTTGAAATAGGCGAGCAGATAGGCGCTGCGGGCGGCGTCGCTGGGCGGCGTGCTGCCCTTGGCCGGTGCGACGGTGGGGACGATGTCGAGCTGCCGCGGGGCCGGTGCGGCGATCGCGCCGGTGGCAAGGCAAAGGGCGAGGCTGGCAAGGCCGGTACGCAGCGATAGCATCATTTCTCTCCGTGAGGCGGCAATCAGGGGGTGATTTCGACCAGGGTCACCGATTTGGACGGCACCGTCAGGTGGACCTGACCGGCGGCGAGGCGGGCGGGCAGCGGCGCGGGGACGAAGGGATCTGGCGCGTCGAAGCGGATGCGGGTGTCGATCCGGTCGGCGGTCAGCATCTGAGCGCTGGCCGTGCGCCAGGTGCCGGCCTTCAGCGCGATCTGCACCGGCCGCGCCTGCATGGGGTCGAGATTGACGATCGTCAGGTGCAGCTTGCCCGCCGCATCTTGCGACCCCGAAACGCTCAGGCCGGGCAGGCGGACATCGCCCTCGACATAGTCGGGGGCCTGCACCGCGACCGGGATCAGGGTGGCGCCCTGATGCACCTTGAACAGGTCGAACACATGCCAGGTCGGCGTTACCACCATCTTCGCGCCCTGGGTCAGCACCAGCGACTGGATGACGTTCACCATCTGCGCGACATTGGCCATGCGGACCCGGTCGGCATGATTGTTGAAGATGTTGAGGCTCATCCCCGCGATCACCGCGTCGCGCAGCGTGCTTTCCAGATAGAGTTGCGAGGGCGCGTCCTTCTCGCTGTCGAACCAGGCGCCCCATTCGTCGACGGCGATGGCCACCTGCTTCTTGGGATCATGGCGGTCCATGATCGCGGCATGGCGACGGATCAGTTCGTCGGTCAGGTGGGCGCGGGCGAGCGCTGCGGCCCATTGATCGGAGCCGAAGCCGGTATTGCGCCCCTTGTTGCGCCAGTCATTGCCGGCGAAGCTGTAGAAATGGAGCGACAGGCCCCACATCAGGGGACGTTCGGTGTTGTAGGCGAGCGGCGTCGGGTTGGGGCGCCATTGCATCGCCTGCGCCATGACCTTTTCGGTCCAGTCATAATCGTCCGTATCCGCGCCCACCGCGATCAGCTTGGCCCGCTCGCCCGAATAGGCATGCAGGAAAGCGGCATAATGGCGAAAGGCGGCGGCATAGGTGTCGGCGGTCATGTTGCCGCCACAGCCCCAGCTTTCATTGCCGACGCCGATGAAGGGCACGGCCCAGGGGGCGGCATGGCCGTTGGCGGCGCGCGCCTGTCCGGGCTGGCTGTCGGCCGGGGCGGTCATATAGCGCATCCAGTCGTCGGCTTCCTTGACGCTGCCCGACCCGACATTGACCGACACGAACGCCCTGGCGCCGATCTGATCGAGGAAATCCATATATTCATGGGTGCCGAACGCATTGGTTTCCGGCGACTTGTCCCATGCCGCATTGAGGCCGCGCGGGCGCTGGGCAGCGGGGCCGATGCCGTCGGCCCAATGATAGCCGTCGGCAAAGCAGCCGCCCGGCCAGCGGATCACCGGTACTTTTATCTGACGCAGCGCAGCGACGACATCGCTGCGGATACCGCGCACATTGGGGATGGGGCTGTCCGGCCCGACCCATATGCCTTCATAGACGCCCCGACCCAGATGCTCGACGAACTGGCCATAGATATTGGGATCGATCGTGGCGCCGGGATGGTCGACATCGACGGTCAGCACCGCCTGGCTGGCGGGCTGTGCGGTTGCTGACGCCATGAAAACTCCGAGCAATAAGCCGGTGCTCGCCAGAAGTTTCCCGATTTTCAGCCTCGCAACATGCTGCATCGCCATCCATCCCCTGTTATTTGTCGGACTATTCATGTCCGACGAGGGGGGAGGCGTCAAGGCGCTGTGGCTGTCGCTTCAGCCGCAGCGCGCGCTGGTGATGATCATCGCCTGGTCATAGCTGACGGTCAGCCGGTCGGGACGGAAATCCATCGTCATGGCCGCATTGGGGCCGCCCCAGCGCAGCGTCTTGGCGCCCGACGCCTTGAGCAGTTCCGCGCCCAGCTCTGCCGACGCCTTCTGCCCGGTGAAGCGGTCGAGCCCGTCATTCTTGCATGGGCCTTCCGCCATGGCTGGCGGTGCGGAGCCGGGGCCGTCGCTGCCTGCCGCGCCGCAGGCGGTCAGGGGCAGAAGCATCATCGCAATCACCGGCATCCGCATCGCTTGTCTCCTCAAACGGCCACTTTTGTCATTCGGTGCGCGTCATCTTGAGTCGGCCATTCTTGACCGCGAAGGCCATCCGCCCTTCGACCAGGTCCACCGCGTCCCGGCCGAACTGATCGTAGCGCCAGCCTTCCAATATGGCGAGGTCGTCGCGTACGCCGGCCGCCAGCGCTTCGATATCGTCGGTGCGGGCCAGCAGGCGCGGCGCGACATTGATGTCGCGCGAGCGGATCTTGAGCAGTAGCTTCAGCAGGTCGGCGACCAGCGCGCCATCCTTGCCCAGGCCCGGCCGCTTGGGGTCCCGTTCGGGCATCTCGTCCTTGCTCAGCGGCTTGTGGCTGGCGATCGCCGCCATCAGCCGGTTGCCGATGTCGTTCGTCTTCCAGGTGGCAGACAGGCCACGTACCTTGCCCAGATCCTCCTGCACCCGCGGCGGATGGCTGGCGATGTCGGCCAGCGTCTCATCCTTGACGATGCGGCCGCGCGGCAGATTCTTGTCCTGCGCTTCCTTCTCGCGCCAGGCGGCCAGCGCCTTGAGGCGACCCAGCACATCGGCCTTGCGGCTGGCGATGCGCACGCGCTTCCAGGCTTCGGACGGATCATTCTCATAATGGCTGGGATCGCTGATCCGCTCCATTTCCTGGTCGAGCCAGTCGCCGCGCCCGGTCTTGCGCAGTTCCTCCAGCATCTTGGGGAAGATTTCGATCAGATAGGTGACGTCGCCGATCGCATAGTCGATCTGGCGCTTGTCGAGCGGCCGGCGCGCCCAGTCGGTGAAGCGGGCGCCCTTGTCGAGCTGCACGCCGAGCCAGGCATCGACGAGATTGCCATAGCCGATCTGTTCGCCAAGGCCGAGCGCCATCGCGGCGATCTGGGTGTCGAACATCGGATGCGGCGTCTTGCCGGTCAGATTATGGACGATCTCGATATCCTGGCCACCGGCATGGAAGACCTTCAGCACATCTTCATTGTCGACCATCAGGTCGAGCAGCGGCTTGAGGTCGATGCCGGGTGCCTTGGGGTCGATCGCGGCGGCTTCATGCGCATCGGCGACCTGGACCAGGCACAGTTCGGGCCAGTAGCTATTCTCGCGCATGAACTCGGTATCGATCGCGACATAGGGCGATTTGGCCATGCGGGCGCAGAAATCGGAAAGCGTCTTGCTGTCGGTAATCAGCGGATGAATTTGCATATGGTCTTCGATCTTATTATGGGCTGGCCCGCGTCCTGCGGGCTGGTCGATAGTCGACAAGGCAAGCCCATAGCCGGGCCGCAACAATTTGTCATTTCCGTAAAACGAATCTGAAAGATCGAAACGCCATGCACGCCTATCGCACCCACAATTGCGGCGCCCTTCGTGAAGCCGATGTCGGCGCGACCGTCCGCCTGTCCGGCTGGGTGCATCGCAAGCGCGATCATGGCGGCGTTCTCTTCATCGACCTGCGCGACCATTATGGCCTGACCCAGATCGTCGCCAAGGCGGATAGCGAGCCGCTGCGCATCCTGGACGGGCTGCGGGCGGAATCGGTCGTGACGATCGACGGCACCGTCGTCGCGCGCGGCCCGGAAGCGACCAACCCGAAGATGGAAACCGGCACGATCGAGGTCGTCGCCGACAGCGTGACCGTGTTGTCGACCGCTGCGGAGCTGCCGCTGCCGGTGGCGGGCGAGCAGGAATATCCCGAGGATATCCGCCTGCGCTATCGCTTCCTGGACCTGCGCCGCGAGACGCTGCACGCCAATATCGTGACGCGCACCAAGATCATCCGCGACATGCGCCGCCGCATGGAAGATGCCGGCTTCACCGAATATTCGACGCCGATCCTGACCGCGTCCTCGCCCGAAGGCGCGCGCGACTTCCTGGTGCCCAGCCGCATCCATGCGGGTAAGTTCTACGCCCTGCCGCAGGCGCCGCAGCAATATAAGCAGTTGCTGATGGTTGCCGGCTTCGACCGCTATTTCCAGATCGCCCCCTGCTTCCGCGACGAAGACCCGCGCGCCGACCGCCTGCCGGGCGAATTCTACCAGCTCGACCTGGAAATGAGCTTCGTCACCCAGGAAGATGTCTGGAACACGATGGAGCCGGTGATCGCGAGCGTGTTCGAGGAATTTGCGCAGGGCAAGCCGGTCACCCCGGCCGGCAGCTTCCCGCGCATCCCGCACGCCGAAGCTATGCTGAAATATGGCAGCGACAAGCCGGACCTGCGCAACCCGATCATCATCCAGGACGTGACCGAGCATTTCCACGGCTCGGGCTTCGGCATCTTCGCCAGCCTGGTCGAGAGCGGCAATGTGATCCGCGCCATTCCGGCGCCGGGTGCGGGGGCAGGCAGCCGCAAATTCTTCGATGACATGAACAATTGGGCACGCGGCGAAGGCTATTCGGGCCTGGGCTATATCAATATCAAGGATGGCGTCCCCGGCGGCCCGATCGCCAAGAATCATGGCGAGGAAGCGACCGCCAAGCTGATCGAGGCGCTGGGCCTTGGTCCGAATGACGGCGTGTTCTTTGCCGCCGGCAAGGAATCGCAGGCGGCCAAGCTGGCGGGCCTGGCGCGTATCCGCATTGGCGAGACGCTCGACCTGATCGACAAGGACCGGTTCGACCTGTGCTGGATCGTCGACTTCCCCTTCTATGAATATGATGAGGATACCAAGTCGGTCGATTTCGCGCACAACCCCTTCTCGATGCCGCAGGGGGGCCTGGATGCGCTGAACAATCAGGATCCGCTGACGATCAACGCCTATCAATATGACATGGTCTGCAACGGCTTCGAGATCGCGTCGGGTTCGATCCGCAACCAGTCGCCCGAGGCAATGGTCAAGGCGTTCGAGATCGTCGGCCTCAGCCAGGCGGATGTGGAAGAGCGGTTCGGCGGTCTCTATCGCGCGTTCCAGTACGGCGCGCCGCCCCATGGTGGCATGGCCGCCGGCGTCGACCGCATCGTGATGCTGCTGTGCGGCGCGCAGAATCTGCGCGAGATCACGCTGTTCCCGATGAACCAGCGCGCCGAAGACCTGCTGATGGGCGCGCCGAGCGCCGCCGAGTTCAAGCAGTTGCGTGAACTCAACATCCGCGTGGTGGAGCCGCAGGCGAAGGCATAAGCCTTTCCATCGGTCGGAAAGAACAGGGCTCCTGCCTTCGGGCGGGGGCCTTTTTCTATGCCTGCTTGCCTTACTGTATTGTTATGATAACACACGTGTCGGCAAGGGAGTGTGGCGGATGGTGCGGACGATCATGGCGATGCTGGTAATCGGGCTGGCAGCGGGCCTGTCGGCGATGGCGGTCCAGGCGGCCGGCCCCGGTTTCGATCCGAGCGCGCTCAAGGATGTGGCGGGGCCGCCCAATGAGGTAATGGTGCTGGGCACGCCCCATCTGTCCGGCTGGCCCGAGGATTTCGATGCCAAGGCGCTCGACCCGCTGATCGACCGGCTTGCGATATGGAAGCCGCAGTCGATTGCGGTCGAGTCGCTGTCCGGCCTGCAATGCGACGCCCTGCGCCGTGCGCCGCAACGCTATGCCGAAACGGTGGAAACCTATTGCTGGGATGCGACGCCAGCGCGCAAGGCGACTGGCCTGGACGTGCCGGCCGCCACGGCCGAGGTCGATCGGCTTCTGGCCGCCTGGCCAGGGCAACCGACCGCGTCTGAGCGACGCCATCTGGCTGCTTTGTTCCTGGCGGCGGAGGATCAGGGTTCGGCGCTGGTGCAATGGCTGCGCCTGGATATGCCGGAACGACATGCCGGGGATGGGCTGGATGCGGTGCTGGTGGCGCGCCTGGAAACGCTGCGCCAGCGTCGCAATGAGGAGTTTCTGATCGCGGCGCCGCTCGCGGCGCGGCTGGGGCTGGAACGGCTCGAACCGATGGACGATCACAGCGCCGACCGGCCCTATCGCAATGCCGAGGAAGAGAAGGCGGCGGGTGCGGCGATCATGAAGGCGTGGGACAATCCGGCAACCGCGCGGCGCAAGGCGGCCGATGCGGCACTGCAGCCCGGTATCAGGACGGGCGCGGGCGTACTGGCGCTCTATCGTGATTATAACGCGCCGGAACAGGCGCAGACCATCTATGACAGCGATTTCGGCGCCGCGCTCAAGGAGCCTTCGCCGCAGCGCTTCGGGCGCGGCTATGCCGGCTATTGGGAGGTGCGCAACCTGCGCATGGCGGCCAATATCCGCGATGTGTTCGCCGCCGCGCCGGGCCAGCGGATGCTGGTGATCGTCGGCGCCTCGCACAAATTCTACCTTCAGGCCTATCTCGACATGATGCACGATGTGCGGTTGGTCGACACCGACGCCGTGCTGCGCTGAGACCGCTCTTGCCCTTGAGCCTGGGCTTCGATCTAATCGGCGATCCCCTTGGAGGAGAGCGGCGCATGACCATCAATCTGTCGGATTATGAGACCGGGGCGAAGTATAAGGGCGATTATGACGCCGAATTGCTGGCGCTGCAGCATCGCCTGTCGAAAATTCAGGTTGCCCATATCCTCCACCATCGCCGATCGGTCATCATGCTGGAAGGCTGGGACGGGGCCGGCAAGGGTGGGGTCATCAAGCGGATGACGGCCGACTGGGATCCCCGCTATTATCAGGTTCACCCGATCGCCGCGCCGACGCGCGAGGAAATGGACCATCATTTCCTCTGGCGCTTCTGGACACGTCTGCCCGCCAGCCAGAATATCGGCCTGTTCGACCGCAGCTGGTATGGCCGGGTTCTGGTCGAGCGGGTCGAGAAATATGCGACAAAGGCGGAATGGAAGCGCGGCTACAAGGATATCAACGCGTTCGAGGCGCAGCAGATCGAAACCGGTACCAACATCATCAAGCTGTTCGTCCATATCACCCAGGAGACGCAGGACGAGCAACTGGCGCAGCGGCTCGACACGCCCTGGAAGCGCTGGAAGACCGGCGCCGACGATTATCGCAACCGCGCCAAGCGGATCGAATATTGGGACGCGATGCACGACATGTTTCGCAAGACCGATACGAAGGAAGCGCCCTGGAAGGTGATCGACAACAACAACCGCAAGGCCGGACGGATTGCCGCGCTGACCTATGTCGCGGATCGACTGGAGCGGCTGGTGCCGATGGACTTTCCTGCGGCTGATCCGGAAGTGGTGAAGCTTGCGCGCGAGGCTTTCGGCTATAAGGCGGCAAAATAATTACGCAAAAACAATATCTTGTAACAAAAATGTCATGAAATCCTAAGGGCTCATTTACCCTTTTTCCCTAAGCCCGGCCGTCATGTACGCGACCCTGATGCTCGACCTGCCAGACAAGGCTCCGTCCGCCGCCGACGGCACGGCTGTGCCCTTCGCGCAGCCTTGTCCCGCGATCCGGCTCGGCCAGCCGCTCAGCGATGCCGTCGATCGTTTCCAGGGGGATGCGGCGTTGCGATTATTGCCCGTACTCGACCTGGGCGACCGACCGGTTGGTGCCATCTATGAACGCGACATGCGGCGTATCCTGTTCAATCCTTTCGGTCATGCGCTGCTGCGCAATCCCAGCTTTGGCGGCCGGCTGGACGATCATGTCCGGCCTTGTGCGAGCGTCAAACGCAGCGCCAGTGTCGAACGCCTGATCGACCTTTATGCCGCCCAGGGTGCCGGATGCGAGGGACTGATCATTACCGATGATCAGGGCCGATATGCCGGTGTGGTCGGCGGGCCATTGCTTTTGAAACTCGCGGCCGAACGGGACACGCGCGACGCGCTGGTGCGGGCTCGGCGGCTGGAACAGGTGACGCGCGAGAGCGGCGCCTTCCGCCAGGATGTCGAAGCGCTGATCGGCGATCTGGTCGGCATGGCCGACATGCTGTCGGCACTCGCGGGCGAGGCCGCGGCGCGCGCGGCCGACAATGGCGAATCGGCTGCCGGCATGGCCGTGGCGGCTGCCCAGACGGCCGATAATCTGACGGGAATAGCAGCCGGTGGACAGGAATTGGGCGCCCTGTTCCAGGCGATGGAAAACCAGGTCCGTGCAGCTGGCGATGCGATCCGCGCCGCCGTCGTCCAGACCCGCGCGGGGAGCGTTCAGACGGAAGCGCTGCGGATCGAGGCCGATGGTATCGGCGCGGTCATCACCTTGATCGACGACATCGCTCGCGCGACCAGCATGTTGGCGCTCAACGCCAGCATTGAGGCGGCGCGGGCCGGGGCTGCAGGCGAGGGCTTTGCCGTGGTTGCGCGCGAAGTGAAATCGCTCGCCGGCCAGACCCGCGACGCTGCGGCAGAGGTCGGTCGGCGGATCGGCCATATTCGCCTGGCGGTAGAGGCGGTGGCGCAGGGCCATGTCCATATGGACGCGGCGATGGCGACCGCGAACGAGGTGTCGGCTTCGGTGTTTGATGCCGTGGCGCGCCATGGCGCCTTCAGCCGCGCGATCGCGGGCAGCGTGTCGGAGGCCGGTGCGTCGAGCGAGCATATTCGTCTCAGCGCACGCCAGGTCAGCGACAATGCCGGTGCCGCCGCCGCCGGCGCGCGCGATATCGGCTTGGCAGCAGGACAATTGGCGCAGGGCGCGCATCGGCTCGACGCCCGCGCCAGCGCCTTCTTGCATGCCATCCAGGCTGCCTGACGCCACGGGCACCGGTATAAAGGCACTGGCGTCGCCTGCGAATGCGGCTAGGTTCTCCTGACAATAGAAGGAGAGATGTCATGCTGGTCATGTTCGTGGGCACTGATCGTACCGAAACTGCGGTCAATCCCAGCCAGGTCACCTTCGTCTCATCCGTCCGCGACGGGACCCGGATACGGTTCGGCGAAGGCCGCAGCGTCACCGTGACCGAACCGATCGCCGAAGTGCTCGACACGCTCAATCGCGCATTACGCCCGCACGACTGATCGATCGTTCGGGGCGCCGCCCGACATACGTTCGGGGCATCGCCCGACATATCGCCACTGCGCGAGGTCCGCGCCTTTACGCGGGCCTTGCCGCCGGGCCATGGTCTCGCCTGCAAAGGAGAGGCGATGAGCCGGGATTTCGGAAACTGGGATTATATCATCCTGGGCGCGGGCAGCGCGGGATGCGTGCTGGCCAACCGGCTGAGCGCCGATCCGCGCAACCGCGTGCTCCTGCTGGAAGCGGGCGGCAAGGACGACTGGCTGTGGATAAAAATCCCGGTCGGCTATCTCTATTGCATCGGCAATCCGCGCACCGACTGGTGCCTGAAGACCGAGGCGGAGGCCGGCCTTGGCGCCCGCGCCATCGCCTATCCGCGCGGCCGGGTGATCGGCGGCAGCAGCTCGATCAACGGCATGATCTACATGCGTGGCCAGGCCGCCGATTATGATGGCTGGCGTCAGGCCGGCAATAGCGGCTGGGGCTGGGACGATGTCCTGCCCTATTTTCTGCGCGCGGAGGATCATCAGGATGGGGCGAGCGCCACCCATGGCGCGGGGGGCGAGATACGGGTCGAACGGCAAAGGCTGCGCTGGGATCTGCTCGACCGCTTCCGCCAGGCCGCCAGCCAATATGGCGTGCCCGAAACCGCCGACTTCAACGGCGGCGACAATCTGGGATCGGGCTATTTTCAGGTGACGCAGCGGCGCGGCCGGCGCTGGAGCGCCGCCGACGCCTTCCTGCGTCCGGCCATGAACCGCCCCAATCTGCGCATCGTCACCGGCGCGACGATCGATCGGGTGACGATCGCGCAGGGCCGCGCCACCGGCGTGCGCTTCCTGCTGGATGGCGAAGCCTGCACCGCGCAGGCCGATGGCGAAGTCATCCTGTCGGCCGGGTCGATCGGCAGCCCCGCCATCCTCCAGCGATCGGGCATCGGCGACGGCGCCCGGCTGGCCGCGCTCGGCATCGACGTGCTGGCCGACCGGCCGGGTGTCGGCGAGAATTTGCAGGATCATCTCCAGATACGCTGCGCCTATCGGGTGAACGGCATCGCCACCCTCAACGGCCGGGCCGGATCATGGCTGGGCAAGGCGTGGATGGGCCTGCACTATCTCGCCATCCGCTCCGGGCCGCTGTCGATGGCGCCCAGCCAGCTCGGCATGTTCGTCAAATCCGACCCGCGCCATGCCACCGCCAATCTCGAATATCATGTCCAACCCTTGAGCCTGGCCGCGTTCGGCGGCGCGCTCGACGCCTTTCCCGCCTTCACCGCCAGCGTCTGCAACCTGCGCCCGCACAGCCGGGGCGATGTGCGGATCCGTTCCGCCGATCCGCTCGCCCCGCCCGCCATCCGCCCCAATTATCTGTCCGCCGCCGAAGACCGGCAGGTCGCGCTGGAGGCGGTGCGCGTCACCCGCGCGATCGTCGGCCAGCCGGCCCTCGCCCCCTATGCGCCGCAGGAATTTCGCCCAGGGCCGGAACGGCAGGATGACGCCGCCCTGCTCGAAGGGATCGGCGCGATCGCCAGCAGCATCTTCCATCCCGTCGGCACCGCCGCCATGGGCAACGGCCCGCGCGCGGTGGTCGACCAGCAGCTGCGCGTTCATGGCCTTGCCGGGCTGCGCGTCATCGACGCCTCGGTGATGCCGACGATCACGTCCGGCAACACCAATGCGCCGACCATGATGATCGCGGAAAAGGGGGCGGAGATGATTCTCGCCGCCGCCCGTTCCTGAGCTTTCGGGCCTGAGCTTTTGCGCCTGAGTCAGCGCCCGGTCGCCGACGCCCCCGTGCGATAGCCCGGCTGGGCCGGTTCGCCGAACGCCGCCAGGATCGTGTCGAACCGGCGGGCCAGGTCGTCGCGATATTCGGGATGGGTGATGATATAGGGCTGGTCCTGCTCGACCGCGCGCACCACCGCCCGGCCCAGCCAGATCGGCTCCATCATGTTGGCGCGAATCTGCGCCAGCCGCGCCGGGTCCATCGCGCCCGGCCCGACCGTGTCGGATTCCGACATGCGGCTGCGGGTCAGGCCGGGAAACAAAGTGGAGACGCCGACGCCACGGGGCGCCAATTCCTGCCGCAGCGAATCCGACAGGCCCAGCACGCCGAACTTGCTCGCCGAATAGGCGGCGAACAGGCCGAAGGGATTGAGCCCGTTCATCGACGATGTGTTGACGATATGCCCAGCGCCGCGGTCGACCATCGCCCGTGCGAAACAGGCGATGCCATTATAGACGCCGGTCAGGTTGACCGCGACCAGCCGGTCGAAATCGGCCGGATCCATGTCGATCAGCGGCACGAAGCCCGACGCGATCCCGGCATTGTTGCAGAGAATATCCACAGGCCCGAACCGCGCCTCCGCAGCGGCCCTGGCCTGCGCCCAGCTGTCGCGGTTGGTGACGTCGATCGGCAGCGCCAGCGCATCCGTCCCCGGCGGCAGCTTCGCCACCTCCGCCTCGGCAAAATCCGCATCGATATCGGCCAGGATGATGCGCCCGCCCTTCTCGGCAAAGGCCTGCGCCATTCCCCCGCCGATTCCGCCGCCGCCGCCGGTGATGAATATCGTCCTGCCCGCGATCTGCATCCTGCTCTCCTTTATATTTACGACAATAGTGTCGCAAATTAAGGTCGGTAGGGAAAGGGGCTATTGGCCCCGGTTGTAACTGCGCGTCTCCCCCTCTGCCGCCAGCTTCTTGTCCAGCATCCCGGCGGCCCGGTCGGCATAGCGGCGGCAGGCGGTCGGATCGATGAAGGGATTGGGCATGCGCTTCGCCCGCAAGCGCGCGAGCTTGGCCGGGTCGGCCGGATCGGGATGGGCGGTGATCAACAGGTCGCAGTCCATTGCGCCCACCTTGGCGAATGTCGCGCGAAAGGCGTCGACCACCGGCCGGTGCGCCGGATCGGAAAAACTATAGCCTTCGGCGGCGATCGGATTAAGGCTGGAGCCGAAGAGGATGGTCGCGCATTGCCGCCCCTCGCAGCTTTTCCAGCGCCAGCTCATGCTGCCCATCGTATGGCCCGGCGTCGCGACGGCGGTGATGACCGTGTCGCCCAGCCGGATTGCCTCGCCATCTTTGACCGCGCGCAGCCGGCGGACGGCGGGGAAGCGCTCCAGCCAGGCCGCCTGCGGATCGGCCGGATCGATGCCGCCGGTGCGCAGCACCACGGTCGCCGGCGCGCTCGCCACCACCGTCGCGCCGCTGTCCCGCGCCAGCGCGGCCAGCCCGCCGGCATGGTCGAAATGCGGTTCGGTGCTCAGGATCAGCTTCACGTCGCGGATCGAAAAGCCCAACGCCCTGATGTTCGCCTCGACGTCGCGCACTGCCTGCGGCACCGCGCCGTCAATCAGGATCAGCCCGGCATTGGTTTTGATAAGCGCGACGTTGAGGCCGCCAAACCCGACCAGATAGGTCTGGCCATGTAGCCGGATCGGCGCCTGCGGCGCCAGCCAGCGCTTGGACGAGGCAAGCGCGATCGGTCGCAGCAATGGATCATCCGCCGCCTTCGTCCAGGCCGGGCCACCCAGAAACATCGCAGCCATGCTGATACCTACGCCCATCCAGTTGCGCATCGCTTTACCCCTATATGCTTGATGATTGGCAGAGATTGCGGGAGATACGGGCTTGCGACAAAGCATCAATTCTCGACACAGGCATTAGCTGATCTTATGCCGTTGCCATGGATCGCGCCCAATTGCCGCTCAATGCCCTGCGCGCCTTCGAGGCCGCCGCCCGGCATCTCAGCTTCACCCGCGCCGGCCTGGAACTCTGCGTCAGCCAGGGCGCGGTCAGCCAGCAGGTCGCGCAGTTGGAGGCGCGGATCGGCGCGCCGCTGTTCCGCCGCCTGCCGCGCGGCCTCGCTCTGACCGACGAGGGGCTTGCACTGCTCCCGGTCCTGGTCGATGCGTTCGACCGGGTCGGCGGCACGCTGGAACGGATCGAGGGCGGCCGGCTGCATGAAGTGCTGACGCTGGGCGTGGTCGGCACCTTCGCCGGCGGCTGGCTGCTGCCGCGCCTCGCCGATTTCGCCAGGGCCTGTCCCCATGTCGATCTGCGGCTGATGACCAACAATAACCGGGTCGACCTGGCCGGCGAGGGGCTGGACCTGGCGATCCGCTTTGGCGAGGGCGCCTGGCACGGCACCCATGCCCAGCCGATCCTGCGCGCGCCGCTCGCTCCGCTCTGTACGCCCGCTCTCGCCGCCCGCCTGGCCGATCCCGCCGCGCTCGCGCGCGAGCCGCTGCTGCGCTCCTATCGCGCCGACGAATGGCCGCGCTGGTTCGCCGCCGCCGGGGCGCCGTGCCCGCCGCTGCGCGGGCCGATGTTCGATACCTCGATGCTGATGGTGGAGGCGGCCCGGGCAGGTCTTGGCGTCGCGCTCGCCCCGGTCGCGATGTTCGCCGCCGATTTGCAGGCCGGGCGGCTGGTTCAGCCTTTTCCTGAGAGCGTCGATGTCGGCGGCTATTGGCTCACCCGCCTGTTGTCCCGCCCCGACAGCCCCGCCATGGCCGCCTTCCGCGCCTGGCTGGCGGATGCTGTCCTACAGGGCTGATCGCCCCTATGATGGGGGCGGCCCGCGCAAGGATGTTATGGGGGTTGGAAATTCTATGTCGAAATGTGCGGGAAATATGGGAAGTTAAGCTATCATAATCCTATTGCGGATAGCTGATCGCCATCACCTCATATTCCTTCTCGCCGGCGGGCAGATGCACCCGGCGCAGGTCGCCGATGGCCGCCCCGCGCAGGGCACGGGCGATCGGGGATCCCCAGCCGATCCGGCCGGCGCCGGCATCGGCCTCGTCATTGCCGACGATCGTCACGGTGCGATGATTATCATCCTCGTCGGCGATGGTGACGGTCGCGCCGAAATAGACCCGACCCTTGTCGGGCTGCTGGCGCGGGTCGACGACCTTGGCGTCCTTCATCTTCTTCGACAGGCGCTTCAATTGGCCGTCAATCTCGCGCATCCGCTTGCGGCCATAGAGATAGTCGCCATTTTCGCTGCGGTCGCCATTGCCCGCCGCCCAGCTCACCACCTCGACGATGCGCGGCCGCTCGACGCCCAGCAGATGGTCATATTCGGCGCGCAGCTTCGCAAAGCCCTCGGGGCTGATATAATTGGGATAGGGCGTGGTCATGCCGCCCCTTATCCACAGCCTTGCCCGACGCGCAAACCGGAAAGATCAGCCCGGCGTCTGCTTGCCCAGATAGCGGCTGAGCACCGCATTGCTGCCCTTGAACTTGGCCCGTTCCGGGTTCATCGCCTCATAGACGACGGCATTTTCCAGCACCCGCTGGACATAGTTGCGCGTCTCGAAGATCGGGATCTGCTCGATCCAGCGCAGCATGTCGGCGCCCGGCAGGCGCGGGTCGCCATTGGCGGCGATCCAGCGGTTCACATTGCCCGGCCCGGCATTATAGGCGGCGACGGCGAGCGGATAGCTGCCGCCATAATAGTCCAGCATGCGCTGGAAATAGCCCGACCCCAGCATGATGTTGTAGCTGGGATCATTGAGCGAACCGGCGTCATAGCTCAGGCCCAGCTTGCCCGCTTGCTCCCGCGCCGTGCCCGGCATCAGCTGCATCAGGCCGCGCGCGCCGGCATGGCTGACGATCTGCTTGTCGAACTGGCTTTCCTGCCGTGCGATCGCATGGACCATCGTCCAGTTATATTGCGCCGTCGGCGGCACCGGCACGCGCGGGAAGGCACTGGCGCCATAGCCGGTCAGGCCGTTGGACACAGCCCGGCGGCCGACCATCACGCCCATGTCGGGGCGACCCAGATTCTGCGCCAGTTCGGCGGCCAGGAAATGGTCGCCATCGCTGTCGGCGCCATTGGCGATGGCGCGGACGAACTTGCTCTGGTCCTCCCAATAGCCCATCTGGCCCAGCGCCTTGGCCGCGCGCACCACTGACCGGTTGTTGAACTCGGCCCGTTCGGAGGCCGAAATCGACACCGCCCGTTCGGGCGGCGGCGGCACCGGCCGGCCCAGCCGCTCCAGCGCGAGCTGGCCATAATATTGATCGGGGAATTGCGCCGACTGATTGAAATAGCTGTTGGCGCTGGCGGCATCGCCCGCCTGCAATGCGGCGCGACCGGCCCAATAATAGCCCTTGGCCTGGACCTGGGGCGACTTGCCGCCGGTGGCATAGCGGCGGAACATCGCCACCGCATCGGTCGGCCGGTTGAGATTGTAGAAGGCGGTCGTGCCCGCCAGCCAGGCAAGACTGGTATAATCGTCGCGCTCGCCGATCGGCCGGGTCGATACGTCGGTGCCCGGCGCATAGGCGTCGTCCAGCTTGCTGGCGATGCCATAGGCAAAGCTCCACTGGCTGTCGTTCGCAGCGGACCGTGCCTGGGTCAGCAGGGCCTCATACCATTTTTCGGCATTGCCGGGGCGGAAGCTCAGCAGCTGGCGGTTGGCCAGATATTGACGCCCGGCGATCCAGTTGCCGCTGTTGAGCAGCCAGGTCGCCTTGTCGGCGATGAAGCCCGCATCGCTGGCGCCGCCGATCGGTTCGGCCGTCTGCATCTTGATCGCGGCGTCCGGCGACTTCTGACGAAAGGCGATGCGCGCGTCATAGATCGGGCGGCGGGCCGGGCTGACATAGGCCAGCATGCGCATCGCGCCGATCGTATCATTGCTCCACAGCAACACGTCGGCGCGCTGGTCATGGTCGGCCACGGTAAAGCCCGATCCGAACAGCGACAAAAGCCGCGCTTCGTCGGTCGGGCTCAGCGTGCCGGTGATCCAGGCCGTGCGCGCGGCGACCCGCGCCTCGTCCATCCGGCCCAGCTGCATCAGCGCCACCGCATTGCGCGCATGGCCGGTCGCGGTGCGCGCCGGGAAGCGCGCGAAGAACGCCGTCACCTGGCGCGGATCAAAGCTGTCGGGGTTGATCCCGGTCTCGGCCAGCCGCCGCATCCGGTCCTCGCCCGGCCAGCCGGGATTGGCGACGATGAAGCTGGCATAGGTGGAAAAGCCCAGGCCATCGCTCTGCTGCAAGGCGCGCCATTGGCTGATCGTGCCGGCGATCGAGGGATCGGACGGCATGCCGACCCGGCTTGCTGCCTGATTCCAGGCGCTGGGCTGAGTCGAGCCCGGCTGGCCCGGCAGGGGCTGCACCATCGCCTGGGCATAGACGGTGGGGGTTTCGGTCTGGGCGCCGGCACCGGCGGTTGCGAGCAATAAAGCAATGACAGGCATGCGGATCAGGTAACTTTCGACAGTTCCGGGCTTCGGCATGCTGGACATAATCGCTATTGCATCCTTATCAGGCCCTGAATGACGCGCTATAGCGCGCCGCTTGCCCGATCATGCCCCGGTCGCCCGGAGAATTGAAGGAGTTTAATGATGTTTTCCGGGTCGATTCCAGCCCTGGTGACCACTTTCCGCGACGGAGCGGTGGACGAGGCCGCCTTCCGCGCCCTGGTCGACTGGCAGATCGAGGAAGGGTCGAGCGCGCTGGTTCCCTGCGGCACCACCGGCGAAAGCGCGACCATGACGGTCGAGGAGCATAATCGCGTCATCGCCATCTGCGTCGACCAGGCGGCCGGCCGCGTGCCCGTGATCGCCGGTTGCGGATCGAACGACACCCGCATCGCGCTGGAACATATGTATGCGGCGCAGGCCGCTGGCGCCGACGCGGCGCTGGTCGTCGCCCCCTATTACAACAAGCCCAATCAGGATGGCGTCTATCAGCATTTCGCCTATCTGGCGCAGCGCTGCGACCTGCCGATCATACTCTATAATGTTCCCAGCCGCACGATCACCGATATCGGCGTGCCGGTGATGCACCGGCTACGCCAGGAATATCAGTCGATCGTCGGGATCAAGGATGCCACCGGGAATCTGGGGCGGGTCACCGCGCAGCGCCTCGCCTGCGGCCCGGATTTCTGCCAGCTTTCGGGGAATGACGAAACCGCGCTTGGATTCAACGCGATGGGTGGCCGGGGCTGTATTTCGGTCACCGCCAATGTCGCGCCGCGCCTGGTCGCCGATTTTCAGGCGGCCTGCGCCGCGCATGATTGGGATGGTGCCCTGGCGCTGCAGGATCGTCTCTATCCCCTGCATGACGCGCTGTTCAGCGATTCTTCACCCGGGCCTGTCAAATATGCGCTTACCCGCGTACGGCCCGACATGCCCGGCGAGCTTCGGCTGCCGATTACCTGGCCATCGGAATCGAGTCGTTCGGCGGTCGATCGCGCGCTGGAGATCGCCGGTCTGGTTTGACGCGCCGGCGTCCCTATATGATGAATTGAGTTAAGCAGCAGAACATGGCCCGCCCCCGCCCCGCAACCTTCGACAAGAAGAAGATCGTCGCCGAGAACCGGCGCGCCCGTTTCGATTATTTCATCGAGGACGTGTTCGAGGCCGGCATCGCGCTGCAGGGCACCGAGGTGAAGGCGCTGCGCGCGGGCGAGGGCAACATCGCCGAAAGCTATGCCGAGGTGAAGGGCAACCAGGTGTTCCTGGTGAACAGCAACATCCCCGAATATAGCCATGGCAACCGCGAAAATCACGAGCCCAAGCGGGTCCGCAAGCTGCTGCTGCACGAGCGCGAGATCGAGAAGATGCACAGCGCCGTGTCGCGCAAGGGCATGACGCTGGTGCCGCTGATGGTCTATTTCAACAGCACGGGGCGCGCCAAGATCGAATTGGCCCTGGCCAAGGGCAAGCAGAATCACGACAAGCGCGACACCATCAAGGACCGCGACTGGAAGCGCGATCAGCAGCGCATTATGAAAGCGCACGGCTAATCCATGGACAATCGCTTCTCCCGCTGGTGGCACGCCAATGCGCCGACCCGTGAATCGCTGGAGAAGAGCCGCGTCCTCGCCCCCGTCGCCCACCGTGTGCTGGAACCTTCGCTGTGGCGCTTCACCCGCCGGTCGGTGCCGCGCGGCGTGGCGCTCGGCCTGTTCGTCGGTATCTTCCTGCTGATCCCGGGCGTCCAGATTGCCGGCGCGGCGCTCTTCGCCCTGCCGTTTCGCGCCAACATTCCGGTGGCTGCGGCCATGACTTTCCTGTCCAACCCGGCCACCACCCCGCTGATCCTGATGGCATCGGTGTGGCTGGGCAATTGGATACTGGGCCGCAGCGCCGATGCCTCCGGCTTCATGGCCCTGGTCGACGGCCATGCCTCGATCGGCCAATGGTGTGCCTGGCTTTTTTCCGAAGCCGCGCCGGCCATGTTGCTGGGCCTCTTCCTCATCTCGCTTGCCTGTGCCGTCGTCGGCTATGTCAGTGCCGACTGGTTCTGGCGCCGTCGCATGGGTCGTAAGTGGCAGGCGCGTAAATTGAGGATTGGCAAGCGCACCGAAAGCGGCGCATTGGAAGAAGTCGCTCCGATCTGACGGATGGCGTCATGGTTCCATTGTAAAGGCTTAAGGGGGCGCCGGGCATGGCCGCGCGGGTAAAAAGGGATGATGATGCGTGGATGGCACCGCCGCCATCCCGCGCCTTCCTGCCGCTGCTGATATTGGCTGCGCTGCTGTCGGCGGCGATCGTGCTCTATGCCATTGGTGACTGGGCGCTGGCGGCGGGTTTCGCCGCGACCGTCGTCACCATCGCCGCTTTGCTGGCCTGGTATCGACGGCTTTATCCTGCGCAGATTTCGGACCGCGATGCCGTACCTGACTGGACCGTCGCCCGCGCCGCTGCAGATGCTTCCAGCATGGCGATCGCCGTCACGGACCGGGGCGGGCGGCTCGTTTGTGCCAGCGATCTGTTTGGCGAATGGTTCGCCGGCTATCCTTCACCGCCTGCCGTTACGGCCGACATGGTGTTGACGGACAACCTGACCGCGGCGGCGCGGGCGGCCTGGCGCGACGGCGAGGCAAAGGTCGAAGGCATTGCCCATGGCGCCTTGCGCCTGGATATCGACATTGCGCGAACGGGCCGGTCGGAAGACTATCTGCTGTGGCGCTTCACCCCTGTGCGCCAGCCGAGCGCCTTGGATGATGTCCATCGCCTGTTGACCGGCGAGGCGGGGCGCCAGTTGGGCGAAGCGGGCATCATGGGCGTGATGATCGGCGGCGAAGGGCGCATTCGTGCTGCAAACGGTGCCTTCCTGTTGCGCGCGGCGGGGCGCATCGATGCCAATATCACCGGCCGTGATTTTGCCGCCCATATGCGGGTGGATGACAAGGGACGGCTGTTCCTGGCGCGCGAGGAGAGCGGCGGCCTGCCGCTGCGCTTGCTGCAGGTGCCGCTGCGCCGGGCGAGCCAGCCGGGCGGGATGCAGAATGGCGCGCAGGACGGCCCGATGCTGCTGCTGCTGATCGACGAGCCGGCCGGCGGCGGCGGTACGTCGGCGCTGTCCTATATCGAAACCTTGTTGTCGCTCTTGCCGTTCGGTCTGGCGATGGCCGATCGCGACGGGCGTGTGCTGTTCGTCAACAATGCCTTTGCCCGGGCGGCCGGGCTGAAAGGGGGCGACAAGCCCAGCTATCCTGGCGACCTGGTGGTGCGCGAGGATCAGGCGGCGGTGGCCGATGCGGTGCGCCGCTTTGCCGTGGGGCCGCAAATGTCGGGCGATATCGCGGTGCGCATGCGCGATCAGCCCGAAGAACCGATCGCGCTCAGCCTGGCCGGCGTGCGCGGCCTGGGGGAGGCGGCGGTGCTGCTCAGCCTCAAGGACAATAGCGAGGAGAGCAAGCTCAAACGGCAGGTGGCGCAGGCAACGAAGATGCAGGCGATCGGCCAACTGGCCGGCGGCGTTGCCCATGACTTCAACAATATCCTGACCGCCATCATCGGCCATTGCGACCTGATGCTGATGCGCCATACGCCGGGCGACAGCGATTATGACGATATCCAGCAGATCAAGTCGAACAGCAATCGCGCGGCGGGTCTGACTCGCCAGTTGCTGGCCTTTTCGCGTCAGCAGACGCTGCGGCCACAGGTGCTGCAACTGCCCGACATCGTCGCCGACGTATCGAACCTGCTCAAGCGCCTGCTCGGCGAGAAGGTGAAGCTGGATGTCAGCCATGGCCGCAACCTGGGCGCCGTGCGCGCCGACCCGGGCCAGCTCGAACAGGTGATCGTGAATCTGGCGGTCAATGCGCGCGATGCCATGCCCGAAGGCGGCACGCTCAATATCCAGACCTATGGCGTGCCCGCTAACAAGGTGCGTGACATGCGCCAGCAAATCCTGCCGGTGGGCGATTATACCGCGCTGCGTGTGTCCGATACCGGCCTTGGTATCCCGCCCGACATCCTATCCAAGATTTTCGAGCCCTTCTTCACCACCAAGGAACTGGGCAAGGGGACGGGGCTGGGCCTGTCCACCGTCTATGGTATCGTCAAGCAGTCGGGCGGTTATATCTTCGCCGAATCGGAACTCGGACGCGGCGCCAGTTTCGTCATCTACCTGCCCGTCTATGCCGGCGCCGACGCGGATGCGGAACAGGCCGCCAGCAGGGCAAAGGCGCCGGTCAAACGCAGCGAGACATGGGGAACCGGCACGGTGCTGCTGGTCGAGGACGAGGATATGGTGCGGGCCGTTGCCGAACGGGCGCTGGTACGCCAGGGCTATAAGGTGTTGACCGCCAGCGATGGTGAGCAGGGACTGGAAGTTCTGGCCGGCGGTGAGAAGATCGACCTGCTGATCTCCGACGTGGTCATGCCCAATATGGATGGTCCATCCATGGTGGCGCGCGCGCGCCGCAATTTCCCTGACCTCCCCGTGCTGTTCATGTCGGGCTATGCCGAGGAACAATTGCGCAAGTCGATCGATATCGCCAACGTCGCCTTCCTGCCCAAGCCATTTTCCGTCAACCAGTTGGCGGAAGCGGCACGGGATGCACTGGGCACGGTGCCGGCGCCGGAATGAACTTCTTGGCGCCCAGGCGATTATGCTGGGCAAGGCTTTGCTCTTTGTTTAGCGAAGGGCGCAAATCACGGGGACCGCAGCATGGCCGACAGCAAATCCATCCTGATCGTCGAGGATGAAGCGATGATCGGCATGATGCTGGAAGATTATCTCGATGCGTTGGGCTATCGGCTACATGCGGTGGCAGCATCGGTTGATGAGGCCTGCGCGCATGCCCGCGAGGGTGGGTTTGATGCGGCGCTACTCGATTGCAATCTGCAGGGGGAGAAGAGCTGGCCCGTGGCCGACATATTGGCACAGCGGGCGATACCCTTCGTGTTTGCGACCGGGGGCATGGCGGATGATTTGCCGCCCGTCCATGCTGATCGGCCAACCCTGGCCAAGCCCTTTACCATCGGTGCGGTGGAGCGTGCGCTGGGCAAGGTTCTGGCCGACTGAAAGAGGGAAATAGGAAATTTCCGTTCCCCTCTTGTTCTTGTGGAACAAAGGGGATACATCATGGGCAGGCGCCGAGAGAATCGACGCGATCCGCTTGACAGGGGATAGGCCGATGACCGCAATGCTCTCACTCATAGATTCCAAGAAGACGGGGACAATGGACAGACAAAAGGCATTGGAGGCGGCGCTCGCCCAGATCGATCGCGCCTTCGGCAAGGGTTCCGCCATGAAGCTGGGCTCGCGTGAAAAGATCGAGATCGAAGCGATTTCGACCGGCTCGCTCGGACTCGACATCGCGCTCGGCATCGGTGGCCTGCCCAAGGGCCGCATCATCGAGATTTACGGCCCCGAAAGCTCGGGCAAGACGACGCTCGCGCTGCATGCCATTGCCGAGGCGCAGAAGGCTGGCGGTACTGCCGCCTTTGTCGACGCCGAACATGCGCTTGATCCCGGCTATGCCAAGAAACTGGGCGTCGACATCGACGAACTGATCGTGTCGCAGCCTGATACCGGTGAGCAGGCGCTGGAGATTGTGGACACGCTGGTCCGCTCCAATGCCATTGATGTGCTGGTGGTGGACTCGGTGGCCGCCCTGGTGCCGCGCGCGGAAATCGAGGGCGAAATGGGCGACAGCCATGTCGGCCTGCAGGCGCGTCTCATGTCCCAGGCGCTTCGCAAGCTGACCGGCTCTATCTCGCGTTCCAAGTGCATGGTGATTTTCATCAACCAGGTGCGCATGAAGATCGGCGTGATGTACGGCAATCCGGAAACCACGACCGGCGGCAATGCGCTCAAATTCTATGCCTCGGTTCGCCTGGACATCCGGCGCACCGGCCAGATCAAGGATCGTGACGACATTGTCGGCAACACGACCCGGGTGAAGGTGGTCAAGAACAAAGTCGCTCCGCCTTTCAAGCAGGTCGAGTTCGACATCATGTATGGCGAGGGCGTTTCCAAGCTCGGCGAAATTCTCGACATTGGCGTCAAGGCCGGCATTGTCGAAAAATCGGGCTCCTGGTTCTCCTATGACTCGGTCCGCATCGGTCAGGGTCGCGAAAACGCCAAGACCTATCTCAAGGAACATCCCGAAATGGCGGTGCGTCTGGAAAAGGCGATCCGTGGTAAGACCGAAGAGGTTGCCGAAGGGATGATGACCGGACCCGAAGCGGAGGATGACGGCGAATAAGCGGGGCGTGCGGCGCCCGGCCAGATCAACCGGACGCCATGATCCCGTGATACCGCCCGCCTTGGTTTCACGCACTGAAAAGGCCCGTTGCCCGATCCGGCGCAGCGGGCCTTTTACCGTTGTGATGAGGGGATCTGGCCGGACGCTCTGCGACAGATTCTGCTCAGCCGGTACGGGACTTCGCGCTGCAACATCGTCAGGATGAACATATGGCGAGTCGCACGATCAAATCGGGCGCGCCTTTATAGAAAGATCCCGCATGCGTCTCGCGATCGAAGCGACCCTTGATTATGAATTTGCTGAACCAACCGATGTTCTGCTGGCGGTGGAGGCGGCTGCGATGGCGGATCAGCATATTGTCGAACAGTCCCATATCATCGACAATGCCGGGCCGCTGACCAATCTGATGGGGGGCAGCGCGATTGGCCGACGGACCTGGACGCGCAGCGGTACGGGCCGGATGCTCAGCCGTTACAAGGCGTTGGTCGATGTGGCCCGCACGCCGCCAGACCTGTTCATGCTTGCCAAGGCGCCACTGCCCAGCTTGCCGCAGGACGTGCTGCCCTTCATCTGGCCCAGCCGCTATTGCGAGGCGGACCGCTTTGTCAGCTTCGTCTGCAGTCATTTTCAGGGGTTGGATGGCGGCGCCCTGGTGCAGGCGCTGGTCGGCTGGGTGCATGACAATCTGCAATATGTGCCCGGCAGTTCGGATATCACCACCACGGCGGCCGACACGTTCGTCGCCCAACGGGGCGTGTGCCGCGACTTTGCGCATCTGACCGCTGCGCTGATTCGATCGCGCGACATTCCGGCACGGCTTGTGTCGGTCTATGCTGCCGACCTCGATCCGCCTGATTTCCATGCCGTGGTGGAAGTATGGCTGGATGGAGCCTGGCATCTGGTCGATGCCACGGGACTTGCGCCGATCGATGGCATGGTCCGCATCGCGGTTGGCCGCGACGCCACCGACATAGCCTTCATGACAATCTTCGGCGGCGCACAGATGAATGCCCAGTCGATCCAGGTGACCAGAATAACGGAGGATGGCTAGGCCGGTTCGGCTGCCTTCAGCCGCGCGGCCGCATCGTCGAACGCCGCCCAGCTGATCTGGGCCAGGCTGGCGCCGATGCTGCAACGGCGCACGCCCAGCGCCGCCAGCGCGGCGATGCCGGCCGTGTCATAGTCATGGATGACGACATTGACCGGCTTGGGCGCGACCGCCGCGAGCAGTTCGGCGACGGCGCCATGGTCCAGCAGGAAGGGCACGAACAGGCAGTCGGCCCCCGCCTCCGCATAGGCGACGGCGCGGGCGATGCTCTCGCTCGGCGCCATGCCGGGCACGCGGAAATTCTCGCTGCGTCCAACCAGCATCAGCGCCGGATCGACCCGGTCGATCGCTTCGCGCGCGGCCGTGATCCGCTCCACCGCCAGCGGCAGGTCATAGAGGGCGCTGCCCGACCAGTCCTCGATCGACAGGGCCGCAATGCCGGTCTGCGCCGCCAGCGTCACATTGGCGGCGACATCCTCCGGCGCATCGGCGAAGCCATTTTCGAAATCGGCATTGACCGGCAGGTCGGTCGCCGCGACCAGCAACTCCAGATGCGCCAGCACCGCGTCGCGGCTCAGTTCGCCGTCATCCTTGCCCGCTGCCCAGGCCGCGCCGGCACTGGTCGACGCGATCGCGCGAAAGCCCAGCTTCGCCAGTCGGACCGCGCTGCCCGCGTCCCAGGCATTGGGCAGCAGGAAGAAACCATCCTGATGCAGGGCACGGAAATCGGCGCGTTTGCGGGCGGTGTCGGTCATTAGGAAATCCTTCTTTGTCCTCTGGATTGGCAAGCGGATTGACTCGGGCAGCCAATGGCGTGAAATAAGAACATATCAGGAACAAATGCAATGAGCGAGTCGATCAAAAGTCTCGCCGCGCTGAAGCGGCATATCGCGGCGCTGGACCGGACGCCAGCGCCGACGGTCGGCTGTGCCCGGCTTGCGACCGGTCATACCGGGCTGGACGCGGCGCTCGACGGCGGCCTCATGCGCGGGCGCGTGCATGAACTGTTCGGCGCGGCGGAGGAGGAAGGGGCGGCGGCCGGGCTGGCGCTGATCCTCGCCCGGCTGGCGGCGGATGACGCGCCCCTGCTCTGGCTGCGCACAACCGCATCGGCCAAGGTCGGCGGATCGCCTTATGGCCCCGGCCTCGCGGCGCTGGGGCTGGACCCGGCCCGGCTGCTGATCGGGCTGATGGCCGATGACGCGATGCTGTTGCGCGCGGCGGTGGAGGGGCTGCGTTGCCCCGCCCTCGGCGCGCTGCTGATCGAATTGCGCGGCCGCGCGCCGCTGCTCGACCTCACTGCCAGCCGGCGGCTGGCGCTGGCCGCCGAACACTCGGGCGTCACTGCCTTCCTGCTGCGGGTCGGCGGCGATCCGGTGCCCAGCGCCGCGGAAACCCGCTGGCAGGTGGCGGCCGCTCCGTCCGATCCGCTACCCGGCAATGCGCCGGGGCACAGCGCCTTCGCCCTCAGCCTGTTGCGGCGACGGGCGGGGCCGGACGGGCTGGCCTGGCGGCTGGTGTGGGATGGCGAGAAGGGGGCTTTTGGAGACGGACGGCATGAACGCCATGAGCATGGACAGGACGGACAGCAGGACGGCGCACCGCTATCTGGCGCTCTGGTTCCCCTTCCTGCCGATCGATCGGCTGCGGATCGCGCGGCCTGATCTCTGGGCGGCGCAGGGCGATGCGCCGGCGGTGGTGGTGGAAAATGTCCGTGGCGCGATGCGGCTCGCGACGCTCGACGCCGATGCGCTGGCGGCGGGCCTCACCCCCGGCATGACGCTGGCAGATGCCCGCGCCCGCGAGCCGGAGCTGCGCGTGTTCGAGGCCGATCCCCATGGCGACCAGGACTGGCTGGAGCGGCTGTGCGACGGCTGTGCCCGCTATACCCCCAATGCCGCACTCGACACCGGTCATGGCCTGATGCTCGACATCAGCGGCTGCGCCCATCTGTGGGATGGCGAGGCGGAACTGGTGCAGGCCGCGACCGACCGGCTGGAACGGCATGGCATGCGCGTGCGCCACGCCATCGCCGCATCGCCCGAGGCCGCCCATGCGCTCGCCCGTTTCCCCGCCGCCCCCGCGCCGGACGAGGATGCAGCCGTGCGCCGCCTGCCGGTCGAGGCGCTGGAGCTGGAGGCGGAGAGCGCGGTGGCGCTGCGCCGGGCGGGACTGCGCACCGTCGGCGATCTCGCCGCGCGCCCAGCCGCCGCGCTCGCCGCCCGCTTCGGGGAAGAGGCGGTCGATGCGCTCCATGCGCTGCTGGGCCTGGGCCATCGCCCGCTGGCCCCCCGCCGCCCGCGCCCGGCGATCCGGGTCGAACGGCGCTTTGCCGAACCGATGGGCAGCAGCGCCCATGCGATCAAGGTCGTCGCGGAGATGGCGGCGGAAGCGGGCGAACAACTGGCCGAGCGCGGCCAGGGCGGTCGCCGGTTCGAGGCGGTCTTCTTCCGCAGCGACGGCCTTGCCTTCCCGATCCGGGTCGAAACGAGCCTGCCGATCCGCGACGCGCCCGCGATCATGCGCCTGTTCCAGGAACGGATCGACAGCCTGTCCGACCCGCTCGACCCCGGCTTCGGCTTCGACATGCTGCGCCTCACCGTGCCGCGTGCCGATCCGATGGCGCCGACCCAGCTCGCGCTCGAAGGGGGCGAAGCGCGCAAGAGCGAGGGCGTGGAGGCGCTGGTCGATCGCCTGTCGATCCGCGCCGGGCGCGTGCGCATCCAGCGGCTGGAACCGCGCGACAGCCATATTCCCGAACAGGCGCAGCTGGCGCTGCCGGCGGTCGAACATCGCGCGCCCGAAGGCTGGGCGCCGGTCGGTGAACCCGGCGACCCGCCGATGCGCCCGCTCCATCTGTTCGATCCGCCCCAGCCGATCGATGTGATCGCGGAAGTCCCCGACGGTCCGCCCCACCGCTTCCGCTGGCGCCGCACCCTGCATGAAGTCACCCGATTCGAGGGGCCGGAACGGATCGCACCGGAATGGTGGCAGGCCAAGGATGGCGCGATCGAGGGCGAAAGCACCGGCCGCACCCGCGACTATTATCGGGTCGAGGATGCCCGCGGCCGCCGCTACTGGATTTTCCGCCACGGCCTTTATGGTGTCGAAACGATCCATCCCGGCTGGTATATCCATGGCCTGTTCGCATGAGCGGCCGGCGCCCGCCGCCCGATCCCGCCAAACCCCGATCGATCGACCGGCGCGAATTGAACGCGATCGAGGCAGCGCGAGAAAAAACGAAACCCGCCCTGCCGCGCTCGGCACCGGCCGAACCGCCCTTCGCCGAACTGGTCGCGATCAGCAATTACAGCTTCCTCCATGGCGCATCCCATCCCGCCGATCTGGTGGGGGAAGCGATCGCTCTGGGTTTCAAGGCCATCGGCGTTGCCGATCGCAACAGCGTCGCCGGGGTGGTCCGCGCCTATGTCGCGCTGCGCGACGCACCGGAAACAGCACGGACCAAGCTGCTAGAGGACAAGAAGGCGCGGGGCGAACCCGAAAGCCTGACGCCCGAAGAGGAAGCGGGGTGCGAAACCGACCTGCGCCTGATTGTCGGTGCCCGACTGGTCTTTGTCGACGGCACTCCCGACATCATCGTCTACCCCGCGTCGCGACAAGGCTGGGGGAAGCTGACCCGATTGCTGACCAAGGGCAATATCAAGGCGATCAAGGGCGATTGCATCCTGCATTTTGCCGACCTGCTCGATTATCTCGACGACTGGCGCATGATCATCCTGCCTTTGTCCACGGCGCAGGCGCAGCAGGAGCATGACGCGCCGCCCGATTATGCGTTCGAGGATGATGCTGCCCCCGTGCCATCCCGGCATTTGCGGCTTGTCCCGCCCGCCTCGCCACCCAGTTGGCAGGAGGCCGCGCGGCAATTGCAAGAAAGGATGCCCGACCGCGTATGGCTGGGGCTATCGATGCGCTATCAGGGGCGAGACGCCCGCCATGTAGCCATGATGCAAGCGGTGTCGCGCGACATCGGCATCCCACTGATCGCGACCAACGATATTCTCTATGCGACGTCCGGCACTCGTCCGCTGCAGGACGTGCTGACCTGCATCCGCGAAGGGGTCACACTCAAAACGGCGGGCACCCGATTGCAGGCCAATGCCGAACGCCACATGAAATCGCCGACGGAAATGGCCCGGCTGTTTGCCGTCTGCCCCGATGCCCTGGCCGAGACGATCCGCTTCATCGACGGGATCGACTTCACGCTGAAGGATCTCGCTTATGAATATCCGCATGAGCCGGTGCCGGCGGGCTGGTCGCCCGACGCCTGGCTGGAGGATATGGTGCGGCGGCGCGCCCGGCGGCGCTATGGCCGCCAGCTTCCGCCCAAGGTGCGTGCGCTGATCGGCCAGGAATTGCGCCTGATCCGACGCCAGAACTACGCCTATTATTTCCTGACCGTGCATGATCTTGTGCGCTTCGCCCGCGCGCAGAAGCCGCCAATCCTGTGCCAGGGGCGCGGATCGGCCGCCAATTCCATCGTCTGCTTCCTGCTCGGGGTCACATCAATCGATCCGATGGAGCATGACCTGCTCTTTTCCCGCTTTGTCTCGGAGGAGCGGAACGAGCCGCCCGATATCGACGTCGATTTCGAGCATGAGCGGCGCGAGGAGGTGATTCAATATATCTATCGCCGCTATGGCCGGGCGCGTGCCGGCATAGCAGCGACCGTCATCCATTATCGCTCGCGCAGCGCGCTGCGTGAAGTCGCCAAGGTGCTGGGCCTCAGCGAAGATGTGGTGATGCGCCTGTCGGCGACCGTATGGGGCAGCTACTCGGGCGATCTGGGCGATGCCCGCTTCGTGGATGCCGGCTTTGCCCTCGACAATGGCGAAATCCAGCGGTTGCGCACCTTGGTCCAACAATTGATCAAGGCGCCTTTCCCCCGTCATCTGTCCCAGCATGTCGGCGGCTTCGTGCTGACCCAAGATCGGCTGGACGAGACCGTGCCGATCCACAATGCGGCCATGGCCGACCGCAGTTTCATCGAATGGGACAAGGATGATATCGACGCGCTGAATCTGATGAAGGTCGATGTGCTGGCGCTGGGAATGCTCAGCTGCATTCGCCGGGCCTATGCGCTGATGAACCAGCACGGGCTGGGTCGCCACGACCTGACCGTCGATCTGCAATCCAGGGATCCGGCCGTCTATGACATGCTCTGCAAGGGAGACAGTATCGGTGTCTTCCAGGTCGAGAGCCGGGCGCAGATCAACATGTTGCCCCGTCTCAAACCGCGCAACCTTTATGACCTGACGGTGCAGGTGGCGATCGTGCGGCCAGGGCCGATCGAAGGTGATATGGTGCATCCGTATCTGCGACGACGATGCGGCGAAGAAAAAGTCGAATATCCTGATCCCGATATCGCGTTCGGTCCGCCAGATGAGCTGAAAAATTTGCTCAAGGACACTTATGGCGTCCCCCTGTTCCAAGAACAGGCGATGAAGCTGGCCATCGTCGCGGCCGGTTTTTCCTCATCCGAAGCCAACCAACTGCGTCGCGCGATGGCAACCTTCCGCAATGTCGGCACCATCCATCATTTCCGTGAGAAGATGATCAACGGCATGACCGCGCGCGGCTATGAGGCGGAGTTCGCCGCGCGCTGCTTCAAGCAGATCGAGGGGTTTGGCAGCTATGGCTTCCCCGAAAGCCATGCCCTGTCCTTCGCTCGGCTGGTCTATGTCTCGGCCTGGATCAAATGCCACCAGCCCGCCATCTTCGCCTGCGCCCTGCTCAATTCCCAGCCGATGGGCTTCTACGCCCCGGCCCAGCTGGTCCGCGACGCGCGCGACCATGGCGTCGCCATTCATGATGTCGACGTCAATATGAGCGACTGGGACAATGGTCTGGAACCGCTGTTGCGCAGCCGCCGCGCGGACAAGGGCGAAGGGAGCGGCCGGGCGCTGGCGCTGCGTCTTGGCCTGCGTCAGGTCGACGGCTTCCGCGAACAATGGGCGGCGCAGATGGTGGCGGCACGGGCGGAGGGTGGCCTCTTCACCAGTATCGAGGATATGGCCCGGCGCGCCAGCCTGCCCGCGCGGGCGCTGCGGCTGCTGGCCGATGCCGATGCCTGCCGCTCGCTGGGACAGGACCGGCGCACCGCTTTATGGGAAGCACGCCGCACCCCGTCGGACGAGCTGCCGCTGTTCGCCGCCGCCCGCCGGCACGACCGGGCCGCGCGCGAACTGGGGGAGGAGGCGGACGCAATGCTACCCGCCATGCCGCTCGCCGAACAGGTGATGGACGATTATGCGGTGACCCGCCTCTCGCTCAAGGGCCATCCGATGCAGTTCCTGCGCCCGGTGTTCGCCGCCGAAGGCGTGCTGAGCTGCGCCCAGACCAGCGCGGCGAAGAACGGCACCCGCGTCCGCACCGCCGGCGTGGTGCTGGTGCGCCAGCGTCCGGGCAAGGGCAATGCCGTCTTCATCACCATCGAGGATGAGACCGGCATCACCAATATCCTGCTCTGGGCGCGCCTGTTCGAGCTGCAGCGCCGCCCGGTCATGGCCAGCCGGCTGATGCTGGTCGAGGGCGAGGTGCAGCGCAGCAAGGAGGGCGTGGTCCATCTGATGGCCAGCCGCATCCACGACCGCACCGCCGACCTCAACCAACTGTCGCATGGTAAACCGTCCCAAGCCACACCCGCTGCCGCCCGCCACCCCCGCGACGTGCGCATTCTCCCCAAATCGCGCGACTTCCATTGAGATTGCAAGGGTGGCTAGCGACCATTGTCTGGCCGTTCGTTTCCACCATGGCTGCGCTCACAAGCGGCCTTTGCAATCGCCGTCATCCCAGACTTGATCCGGGATCCATTTAGCGCTCGCCATCCCCCGTTGCGCAGAATGGACCCTGACTTTCGTCAGGATGACGCCAGTGGAGATTGCAGGTTTCGACCATTAGCAGACCTTAAACGCATCACCGGTAGCAAGCGGTGAAGGGAGAATTTATGCGTTTCCGACGGGTCTATTCTGTCAGCCTGGTGCTTCTAACCAGTTGCGGTCCAAAGCCCCCCGAAGTGGTGCAGGTTGGCGATGCGTTTTATCGTTTTCCTCGCGATCCATTTTACAGAAGCATCACCGACGAGGGCGCGTCAAAGCCCACATTTGTTGCCTATGTCACCCCCGAGAAGGATCGGCGTCGGAGCATCAGCCTTCAATACGACAGCAGAGAAAACCGCGAAGAGAGAGTTGATGCCGAAAAGCAAGGACTTCCCTATATTTTTCGGGGCGATTTTCGATTGGCAAAAGATAAAACCATTGAGACGCGACCATGGGGAACATCAATATGCTTAATGAAAGGCGTGAAGTTGGGCTTGCTTGGTCAGTGCGCCACCAGCATGACCTATCGCGGTGCCCGCTGGATTATCTATTTCCAGCATGAAATGCTCGACGGTCCAGTAGACATCGTAACACGGAGCCAATCGCTCCTAAAAACCTACGCTGTCGATCCCGGATCGCGATAAAAGCCGCCGTTCCGCTATCCCCCCTTCTTGCCCTATGCCGTAACCGCATCCGGCACGAACGGCGCGATCACGGCGCGCGCCCGCGCGACATAGTCTGCCTTCTCGCCCACCGGTGCGACATAATGGAGTGCCGCTTCTGCCTCTGTCATTGATCCACCCCGCGCGATCATCCAGCCGGCAAGATAGGGCGCGGACAGGCATCCGCCCGCCGTTGCGATATTGCCATGGGCAACGAAGGGCGAATCGATCACCCGGACGCCGGCCTCCACCACCCAAGGCCTGGTGGTGAGGTCGGTGCAGGCGGGCAGGTCGCCAATCAGGCCCAGTTTCGCCAGCAGCAGCGTGCCGGAACATTGTGCCCCGATCATCTGGCGCGCGGGATCGAGCCTGATCTGCGCCAGCATCGCCGCATCGGCCGCGATCTCGCGTGTGCGGATGCCGCTACCGATCAGCACTGCATCGGCCTCCGCCGCGAATTCCAGCGGCCGCTGCCGCTGTACCGTCACCCCGTTCATCGACGTCACCGTCTCGTTGGGCGCCGTGATATGGGCCGCCCAGCCCTGCGGCTTCATCCGGTTGAGGATGGCGGCGGCGACGAAACTGTCGAGTTCATTGAAGCCATCGAATGTCAGAACCGCAATCTGCATGCCTATTCCCCGTTTGTCAGGGAATAGGCATAGGCGGGTGGGGATATGGCGCGCATATCCACTCGTTGCCTTTTGGCCTGCGTCAGTTGGCCAGCTTGCCGAAGGGCAACAGCGTGCGCGCCTGCGCGGCAGCGGCCTTGCCATTGCCGGCCCGAAGTGCTGGCAGGATGGCGGCGGCCGCGCGCTTCATCTGCTGGTCGAGCGGGGCCGGGGTGGGTGCGGCGGTGGCCCGTTCGGCCAGGGCGAGGGCACCCGCCACATCATTATGATCGGCACGGATCCGCATCAGCGCGGCGAGGCCGGGATAGAAGGCGCGATTGCCACCCAGCGCGACCGCCTTGCCCAGCGCGGCCTCCCCGGTCTGTTCCTTGGCGCCAAGCACGGTGCGGGCGACGAAGCCGCCCAACTGGTCGATTGCGTCGAGATGCCAGCCAGCGATCACCATCTGCGCCTCGGCATCGCGGGGATTGCGGGCGGCCAGCGCCTCGAAGGTCGTGAGCGATGCGCGGGCATCGGTTCGGCTGCGGGTCAGCTTGGCGCGATAGCCGATCGCGACCGCGCGCTGCAATGTCGCCTCGCGGTCATTGGGCGTCGTCATCAATATCCGGTCGGCTGCACCGATCGCCTGGCCGATCAGGGTCAGCGCCCGCGCCTTGTCGGTCGTCTGGAAGGCGGCGGTCGTCAGCAGTTCGCGTGGGGTTTCCGCCAGCGCGGCGGGCGCGGCGGACAGAGCGACGGCGCAGAGGACCGGGCGGCAGATCGACGAGGCGAAGGACACATATTCTCCTGCTCTGGCGACACCGTCATGGCGCCGGTTCAATAGTCCTTGGAATAACGAAGCGCGGCGGAAGATCCCGCATTGGTGCCAGTTTTCGACAGGATGCTCAGCGTCTTCGACAGAGAGATTTCCAGCTGGGTCGCGGTGAAGCCCTTGGTGTCGGTCACCACTTCGACATAGATGTCGTTGGAGATGTGCTGGCCGACTGCCAGCGATGTGCCGCGCCCGGTATCCTCGTCGCCGCCGACGATGCCGATCCGGTCGAGGCCCGATGCGCCCTGCAGCTTGCCCATCGGGTTGAGGCCGCCGCTGCCGCCGCGCAGGCCGTTGAGCGCCGCCGCCAGCTGGATCGCTTGGGTCGCCGACAGGTTCGCGACATTGTCGCCGAACAGGATACGCGAGAGGATTTCGTCCTGCGGCAAGGTCGGGGTCGACACGAAGCTGATGTCGGGTTCCTGCGCGGTTCCGGCAACGGAGATGCCGGCACTGACATCGTCGATCTTGGTCAGCGCCTTGATCGACAATGTTGGATTCATCATGTCGCCGTTGAAGGTGATGACACCCTGGTCGAGGTCGAATTGGTGGCCCGAGAAGCTGTAGCGACCGCGCAATACCTCGATCTTGCCGGACACGCGCGGCTTGGTCGCGGTGCCGGTGACGCGCATGTCGGTCTTCCATTCGGAATCGAGACCCATGCCGGTCACATAAATCTGGTTGTCGGCCCGCACGCGAATGTCGAGCTTCCAATTGGTGGGGGCAGCGGCGGCGGCCTTGCGATCGGCGATCCTCTGGTCGAGCACATCCTTGCCCTCGCCCTTGCGGCGGACGCCCTGAAGCTCGCGAATCTCGGTGCCGCCCTGCCAGGCAACGCGATAACGCGTCTCGGGCAGCGACAGGTCGCCCTTGATCAGGCCGCCATCCGCCTTGCTGTTGGTGATGGCGAGCGTGCCGCTCACGACGCTGGTGATGGCTTCGCTGCGGGCCAGGCGGGCATGGTCCATCTTGACCGCGATGTTCATTGGGAAGCCGCTGTCGGCGGCCAGGCCCACCGTGCCGCTGGCCTGCACCGTGCCGTCGCCGGCACGGCCGGAAAAGTCGCGAATCTCCAGCCGGTCATTGGTGAAGCGACCATCAAGGCGCATCTGGGTAACGCGCGTGCCGAAAGTCGTGTTGTCATAGGTCAGCGCATTGGCGCGGACGAGGCCGTTGAGCTGCGGTGCGGTCAGGCGCCCGCTGAAATCGGCCGCGACCGCGATCCCGCCGCTCAGCCGCTGATCGGCGAGGCCGGCGAAGGAGAAGAGCACATCGGCGGGGCCGGCATAGCGGATGCCGCCGCCCAGCGGTGCGGCCATGAGCTGTTCCGACCAGCTGGCGCCGGGGCCGGGAGGCGCCAGGGTAGCGATGAAGCGGCCGATCGTGCTGTTGCCCTTGCGGATGAGGCCGCGCAGGTCGCCGCCGGCGGAAGACAGCTTGCCCTCGACATTCATCGAAACGGCATCGGACACGGCGGCCAGGCTTGACCGGCGGAAATCGCTGATGGCGATGCGGGTGGCGGCGGTCGGGAAAGCGGTACCGCTCTGGTTGTAATCGATCGTGCCGGTCGCCTTGCCGCCAATGCCAAGGCCCGGATTAGCAATATTGGCGAGGGCGAGGTCGAAATCCTTGAAACGCGCCTGCAGCGCCGTTTCGTCACCGAAGCGGCCGGCGAGATCGACCTTGCCCTGCGGCAGCACCAGACTGACCGGCTCCAACCGATAGCCGGTCTTTTCCGCCCGGATGATCGCCGGCTGGGCTAGGCGGAAATCGACATTGCTCGCCTTGCCCTGCAGCGCGACGGCATAGAGATTGGGGCGCAGTGCGGCATTGACCGCGACCGAGAAGGGCACGCCGCTGGAGCCGTCGGCGACCAGCTGGGCCTTGCCCCGGCCGCCCTGATAATCGAGCTTCGCTCGCGCCTTGCGCACGACATAGTCGCCATAGGCGGCGTTCGCCATCTGCACGTCGGCGATCACCTTGGGCTGGTCGGTCAGCAGCATGGAAGCGGTGACGATGGCGCGGCCGATGACGATGTCGGCCTCGCCCGGCAGCTTGGCATTGCTGGCCGTGGCGTTGACGTCGACGCCCTGCACCTTGCCCACGGCATTGAGCTTGACCGCGCCGGTGATGCCCGATCCGTTCATCGCCAGCTGGCCGGTGAACGGGCCGGCACCGGATTGCTGGATGCGGCCGTCCATGTCGACCCCGGCAAAGCGTGCCTTGGTGACATCGATGGTCAGCGGGCCTTGTGCGGTACGGATCAGCACATTGGCGAAGAAGGGGCCATAGGGCGACCCGCCGGTGGCATCCAGGCGATAGCCGGCGGGTTCGCCATTCAGCTTGGCAACGACATCGGTCAGCTGCACGCCGACATTGGGGCGCGGCGCGCGCAGCACCGCCTGCGGCCGGTCCGCCGTGCCGCGCACGGTCAGGAACAGCGGGCCATATTGTTTCGAGTAGGCTTCGGTGTCGAAGGCGACCTGGCCGTTGGTGTCATAGCTGCCCGAACCGGACTTGATCTGGAAATTGGGCGCAGTGCCCTTGAGGCCTGCCAGGGTGAACCTGCCCTCCGGCGTCATGCCGATCCGGCCGGACATCACCGCATTGCCGCCCAGGAAGTCGCGGACGGAGGCATTTTCCCAGCGCGCCGTGCGCACGCCGAACTTGCCCGACAGACCAAAGCCGCCCTTGGGACCCGGCACCAGCTCGACATCGGTATTGAGGTTGACGATGCCGACGCCGTCGATCCGATAGTCGTTGACCCGGCCCTTCAGTGCGCCGCGATAAATGGCATTGTCGATATCGGCCAGGACGATGGCGGTGGCGTCGATCTTGTCGCTGTCGAGCTTCAGATTGTCGCTGATCAGCTTGCCGCCGGCATAGGCAAAGTCGCCCTTCACCCGCAAATTGGTCATCAGCCCGCCGGCCGCCGCATTGAGGCCGGTGACGCGCTTGGCCGTCGCGTTGACGGGGATGCGGATGCGGTCGGCATCGATCACGGCGCGACCGCTGGCCTTGAGATTTTCGATGCCGGTGGCGTCGAAGGCGAGGGAGGCGGCGCTGATGTCATAATTGATGAAAGGCGTCGCCATCGGCCCGTCGAGGATGATCGAGGCGCGGACATCCTTGCCCTTCACCTTGTCCATGAACGCGCCAGGCTGCAGCAGCGCGGCGTTGATGCGCAGTGCGCTGAATGTACTCTTGCCGAGATCCACTAAACCTTGCGCATCGGCCGACAGGGCGGGAGAACGCAGCGTGCCCTTGAGGTTGACGCGCCGTTCGTTGAGGCCGGCGAACAGGTCGACGTCGAGCTGCGGCCGGGTCAGCCGGTCGGCAATGTCGCCATAGACCAGGCCAGGGCGCAGCGGCCCCTTGGCGGTGAAGCTGCCGTCGCGGGCGGCGAGCGCGATATTGGCCAGCTCGCCCTTGGGCGTGTTGGCGATCAGCCTGCCGTTCCAGGCCTGCCAGGTGCCCCTGCCGTCGAGCGCGGCGGTCATGCCGTCGGGCAGGCCGCTCATCGCCGCGATCACGCCGCCCTTGGGCGCGGTGAGGGTGCCGCTCATCGCCAGGCGATTCTGCGCCGGCACCGCGTCCAGCTTCGCCTGCAGCCGGTCGCCGCTGTCGACCACCGCATTGGCCGACAGCTGGGCACGGCCGTCGGCGATATGGACGATGCTGTCGATCGCGATCTCGCGCTTCTGGCCGATCACCGGCTTGGCAAGCAGGAAGCGGTCGAGCCGCATCCGATCGACGTCGATGTCGAGGTCGGGCAGGATCGGCGCATTGGGATCGGTCGGCGTCTGGTTGAATTGCGGGCTGCGCGCCAGCACCACCAGCGGGCTTTCCAGATTCTGGACCGAGATATGATTTTGCAGATAGCGGAACGGGCGCCAGACGACATGGACCCTGGGGCTGACCGCGAACACGCCCTTTGGATCGCGCAGGATCAGGTCGTGGATGGTCATGTCGCTATAGATCGATCCCTCGATCCGGCCGACCTCGATCCCCATGCCCGATTCCAGCTTGAGCGCGACGATCTGCTTGATCAGGAATGACTTGCCCGGTTGAGTGTTGAGGAACAGCAGCAGCCCGGCGACCAGCACCACCAGCCCAACGATCAGGCCGGCAAGACCGATCACTATTTTCCGCCACAGCGGCCGGCCCTTATGAATCACCACGGTCTCGGTCGCCTCGGGTGCGGGGGGAGGAGTGTCTTCCGCCATCAGAATGCCTGCCCGATCCCGATATAGAGACTGAACTTGGATTCGCCCGGCTGCCGGTTGATCGGCATCGCGATGTCGGCGCGGAATGGCCCGAAATTGGTGTAGAAGCGACCGCCCAGGCCGACGCCATAGCGGATGTCGGAAAATTGGGGGAGCTGGCTTTCATAAACCTGGCCAGCATCCACGAAGCCGACAATGCCGTAATTGCCGAAGCGATAGCGGCCCTCGACCGCGAACTCGTTGACCGATCGGCCGCCGACCGGATCGTTGTTGCCGTCCTTGGGACCGAGTTCCTGATAGCCATAGCCGCGGACCGAGCCGCCGCCGCCGGCATAGATGCGCCGCGACGGCGCGACATCGTCGCGCGCCACGCCATTGATCGTACCCAGCCGGGTGCGGGCGGCCAGGACGAAACTGTCCGAAACGGGGAAATAGCCAGCCAGGTCGAAGGTGCTGCGCACATAGGGCGAGACATTGCCCTGGAGCGAAGCTTCGGGCGACACGCGCAGGTTGGCGCGGAAACCGCGTGTGGGATTGAGCAGGTCGTTCGACCGATCATAGCCCACCTGCACGGGCAGCGCGGCGATGAAATAGGTCAGCCGCTTATTCTCCCCGGTCGTCTCATCGATCGTCGTATTTTCGTTGGAGAGCAGGATTTCGCCACCATAGGTGTAGGTCCAGCGCTTCTGGAAGATCGGGGTCGACTGGCGCGACCAGCTGGCATTGATGCCCAGCGTAAAGGCCTCATAGGCGTCATATTTCTGATGATTGACGCTGGCACCGGTTTGGAAGGTCTTGTCGCGCTTGCCGGCGTTGGACCGGCGGAATGTACCCGACACGCCCTGTTCCTGTGTGCCCGCGATCACGCTGGCGATCAGCGCGCCTTCGGGCGGGAAAAGATTGCGGTGGGTCCAGCTGCCCTCCGCGCGCAGGCCCTGGCCGGTGCTGTAGCCAGCCTCGCCTGCCAGGCGACGGGGAGGGCCGGCCTCCTGATCGACATGCAGATCGACATATTCGGTGCCGTCCGGTCCGGGGTCGCCGGTCTGGACCGGGTCGACCGCCACACTGGAGAAAAGGCCGGTCGCCACCAGCGCCTTGCGCAGGTCGTCGACCTTGCGGCTGTCATAGAGCTCGTCTTTGTCGAAGCGGGCGATCACCGCCATATGATCGGCGCCAAAGGCCTGTTTCTTGCCGCTGGTGGTGATGGTCCGGAAACTACCGCGCGGGCCTGGCTCGACCGGCAATGTATAGTCGCCTGTTATCGTGGCGGGATCGAGCAATATGTCGCGGTCGCCGATCTTGGCGAAGGCATAACCATTTTCCGGCAGCTTGAGCGCGACATTGGCTTCTGCGGCCTCGACTGCGGCGGCGACGATATAGTCGCCGGTCTTGAGCGTCAGGCTATCGCGGATCAGGCCGGGCGGTATCGTTTCGGGCGCCCGGATGACGATGTCGCCGATCTTGTAGCGTTTGCCTGGCGTGACCGAGAGTATCGCCTTTAGTGCGCCGTCCTTCTCCTGGTCGAGCGAGGCCAGCGCCGTTGCGTCATAATAGCCCTCCGAGTGGAGCAACCGGACCGCCAATTGCTCGTCGGCTTGGGCGCGCTGCTGCACCATGGCGGCAGTCTCTGCCTTGCCCTTGCCGTCGAGCAGCGCGGATTCGGTCCGAAATACCGCTTCCAGCCCGGACTTGCCGAAGCCGTCCACCTGTGTGGAATAGCGTATCTCCGGCGTCTTCTCGTCGCTGTCCTGGCTGGCGACCTGGGTCGGCACGGTGACGCTGTCGAGTGGCGACAAGGGTTCGGCCAGCTGGGGATCGGCCGGTGGTTCGGTGGCGGGGGGCAAACCGGTCGCGGCAGGCATTGCCGTGTCGCCGGGGGGAGCGTGGTTGACGCCACTATCGGCCGGCATCTGCTGGTCCAGCCAGTCGTCGATCGATGGTAGCGGAGCGTTGTCGCCGGCTTTGCTATCGGTCTTGTCGTCGGGGCTGCCTGCACCGGGCAGGCGTGCGTTGAACTCGTCGTCGGGCAGGATCGGGTCTTCGGTGGCTGCGGGCAGTGTGGTGACGGGCGCGCTCGCGGGAGCCGTCTGCGCCATCAGGGGCAGGGGCGAGGCAGTTGCCATGATGATGCCCAGCGCATGCCGAACATATCTCGCCTGCCGCTTGTTCATTCCTCTGCGATGCCCCTTTCGCACCGGGCATCCCATATGTCCGGCAAACTGGCAATACGCCCAATGACTTGCGACGGTTCCGCCTGCGTGACGATTTCCTCCGGCGGTGCAGCGCTTCCATCGGTGCCCGGCACCGTCTAGAGCCGCTTCATGACATTTGCGCTGAACATTGCCCGATCGATCACAGGCCAGCCCTGGCGCTGGCGCGGCCTGGGGGCGGATGCCCGTTCGCCCGGTTATCAGCCCGACGATCTGGTGGCGCAATTGCTGCTGGCCCGCGGCTGTCCGCCCGACGGGGTGGAGGCGCATCGCAATCCGACCATCCGTCATTTCATGCCCGATCCCAGCCTGTTTCGCGACATGGATGCCGCTGCCGAGCGGCTGGCCGATGCGGTCCAGCGCGGCGAGGATGTGCGCATCTTCGGCGATTATGACGTCGACGGTGCGACCAGCGCGGCGCTGCTGATCCGGCTGCTGCGCGACATCGGCCTGGATGCCCGGCCCTATATTCCCGACCGGCTGATGGAAGGTTATGGCCCCTCGGGCGAGGCACTGGTGCGGCTCGCGGGTGAGGGCGCGCAACTGATCGTCACTGTCGATTGCGGCGCGCAGGCGTTCGAGGCGCTCGACATGGCCAAGGCCGCCGGGGTCGATGTCGTCGTCGTCGACCATCATAAATGCGCCGCCGCGCTGCCGGTGGCGCTGGCGCTGGTCAATCCCAACCGACTGGACGAAAATGATGCCGCCGCCGTGCATGGCCATCTCGCCGCCGTCGGCATGGCCTTCCTGCTTGGCGCTGCGCTGCTGCGCACCTTGCGTGCGCGCGGCTGGTTCGCGACCCGAGCGGAACCGGCGATCATGGAACTGCTCGATATCGTCGCACTCGGCACCGTCGCCGACGTCGCGCAATTGAAGGGGCTCAATCGCGCGTTCGTGGCGCAGGGGCTTAAGGTGATGGCCAAACGGCGTAATATCGGCCTTGCCGCGCTGATGGATGCCAGCCGATTGAGCCGCGCGCCGCTTTGTCACGATCTCGGCTTTGCACTGGGGCCGCGCATCAACGCCGGCGGGCGCGTCGGCAAAGCAGATCTGGGCGTGCGGCTGCTTACCACCGAGGACCCGGCGGAGGCGGCGCGCATTGCCGCCGAACTGGACCGGTTGAACGAGGAACGGCGCGCGATCGAATCGATCGTGCAGGAGCAAGCCGAGGCGTTGCTGGACGGACAGGGCAATCGCGCTGTGGCGCTGGTCTCGGGGCCGGGCTGGCATCCTGGCGTCATCGGCATCGTTGCCGGGCGCCTCAAGGAACGGGCCGGCCGTCCCGCCATCGTTATCGCACTGGACGAGGATGGCGTGGGCAAGGGCTCAGGCCGCTCTATCTCCGGCGTCGATCTGGGGGCGGCGGTTCTGGCGGCCAAGGACAGCGGCCTGCTGGTCGCGGGTGGCGGCCATGCGATGGCGGCGGGCCTTACCGTGATGGCGGACAAGCTCGATGCGCTAGCCGACTTCCTGGATGAGCGGCTGTCGGCTGCGGTCGCCCGTGCCCGTGACGATCGCGCTTTGCTGATCGACGCGGTGCTGGCGCCGGCCGGGGTCAATCCCGCCTTCGTCGCCGCGATCGAGGCGGGCGGTCCCTATGGCGCCGGCTGGCCCGCGCCGCTGATCGCTGCCGGGCCAATGCGTGTGATCAAGGCGGATGTTGTCGGCAATGGCCATTTGCGGGCGATCATGGCTGGTGATGATGGCCGATCGATCAAGACGATCGCCTTTCGCAAGGCCGATTCGGAATTGGGACAGGCGATACTTGGCGCGCCACGCGATCGGCGGCTGTGGGTTGCGGGGCGTGCGAAGATGGATGACTGGGGCAGTCGCCCGGCTGCGGAACTGCATCTGGAGGATGCGGCCTGGGCGGATTAAGCACGATTGCAATTTTCTTGCGCAAAGGGGGTTGACCGTTTCGCTGTCCCCGCCTAATTGCGCCCTCGCTTCGCAGCGCTGCCCATGAGCGGCGGCAACGAGCGGCCCCTTCGTCTAGCGGTTAGGACGCGGCCCTTTCACGGCTGAAACACGGGTTCGATTCCCGTAGGGGTCACCAATCAAGCGACATTTCGCTTTGATTGTGGCTGATTTTTCGAAATTGTAGCAAATATCATCCCCTGTGCGTTTTCGCATTTCGGGCACACACACGCATTTTCGCGATGGCTCGACTCGCCGCAATAGGCAGGCAACTTCTCGCTAATGAAGCATTGGGCGATTTACGGCTGCTTCCCATGGACCGCGATCTCTGAGCGGCTATGATCCCGGCATGCAGGGTTCGCGCCTGCGCCTGGTTGCCGCTGGACCGCGATCTCTGAGCAGCTATGATCTCGCTGAAGATCACGAAGTCCTGCGTCTCGTTGCCGCTGGACCGCGATCTCTGAGCAGCTATGATTGTCGCTGGCGGTCAGCACCTGCGCGCCGCGGTTGCCGCTGGACCGCGATCTCTGAGCGGCTATGATTTGGCCCAGGCGCGGAACAGCTCATGCAGAGTTGCCGCTGGACCGCGATCTCTGAGCGGCTATGATTGCGGGCACCTATGTGGTCATGGCCGTGCTGTTGCCGCTGGACCGCGATCTCTGAGCGGCTATGATCTTCTGTGTGATAGCCCGCGTCAACACATTGTTGCCGCTGGACCGCGATCTCTGAGCGGCTATGATAACGCCGGGCCAGTGCGATCCGTTCGGTGGGTTGCCGCTGGACCGCGATCTCTGAGCGGCTATGATAGGTCGCGTCCTCACCGAAGCGCCGGAACAGTTGCCGCTGGACCGCGATCTCTGAGCGGCTATGATCGCCCGCTGCGCCCAGCTGATCAGCTGCTCGTTGCCGCTGGACCGCGATCTCTGAGCGGCTATGATGAAGCGCACGCCGGGCAGCCGCACCAGATCGTTGCCGCTGGACCGCGATCTCTGAGCGGCTATGATTCCATCGATACGATGCGGTTGGGGATCGTGTTGCCGCTGGACCGCGATCTCTGAGCGGCTATGATCGCGCGCTCGTTCGCTGCGGGGCTTTTTGTGTTGCCGCTGGACCGCGATCTCTGAGCGGCTATGATGCAAAAGAACCATGGACGCTGACATCGGGAGTTGCCGCTGGACCGCGATCTCTGAGCGGCTATGATGCTCGACAGCTTATAGTCGCTCCCCCAGCGGTTGCCGCTGGACCGCGATCTCTGAGCGGCTATGATCACTACGGCAGCGCTGGCTGCAGCGTCTTCGTTGCCGCTGGACCGCGATCTCTGAGCGGCTATGATATACTCACCCGTGCTGTCATAATTAAGCACGTTGCCGCTGGACCGCGATCTCTGAGCGGCTATGATCTGGGCGGCCTATAAGCGTGATCGCGAAAAGTTGCCGCTGGACCGCGATCTCTGAGCGGCTATGATAGATTGCCCAGATGCTGGCGCAGCCGGTTGGTTGCCGCTGGACCGCGATCTCTGAGCGGCTATGATCAGCAGTTGCAGAGCGCCGTCGACTTCCTGGTTGCCGCTGGACCGCGATCTCTGAGCGGCTATGATGGGCGACGCGATTGCGGCGATGGCCAGTAGGTTGCCGCTGGACCGCGATCTCTGAGCGGCTATGATACAAGGGCTGGCAGGCCCGTGAGCTGGGCGGTTGCCGCTGGACCGCGATCTCTGAGCGGCTATGATGGCCGCGATCAGCGCCTGCGTCACGCTCGCGTTGCCGCTGGACCGCGATCTCTGAGCGGCTATGATTCTGGCGACGGTGATCGATCGGTTCGACGCGTTGCCGCTGGACCGCGATCTCTGAGCGGCTATGATCCAGCGCGGCCTTGAGCGTGCCGCCCGTGCGTTGCCGCTGGACCGCGATCTCTGAGCGGCTATGATTGTTGTGCAGTGCGCCCATGAAGTATTCCAGGTTGCCGCTGGACCGCGATCTCTGAGCGGCTATGATTCAGGCGCACCGCGACGCGCAGCTCCACCAGTTGCCGCTGGACCGCGATCTCTGAGCGGCTATGATCTTTTCGACCGCGCTGCGTGGCCGGGCCGAGTTGCCGCTGGACCGCGATCTCTGAGCGGCTATGATCGACCAGATCTGATCGCGCGGCGGCGGCGTGTTGCCGCTGGACCGCGATCTCTGAGCGGCTATGATCATCCTGCAGATCCTGACCGTCGCCGGCGAGTTGCCGCTGGACCGCGATCTCTGAGCGGCTATGATCCAGGGCGCGAGGGCGTGGGGCGAGAATGGGTTGCCGCTGGACCGCGATCTCTGAGCGGCTATGATCGCGGCATCCCTTGCTCCAGTCGCCGTCGCGTTGCCGCTGGACCGCGATCTCTGAGCGGCTATGATTCCGCCGTCCAGCCGCGCAACATGCGGCACGTTGCCGCTGGACCGCGATCTCTGAGCGGCTATGATCTCGACATGGGGGAGCCGTTCAAGGCGCAGCGTTGCCGCTGGACCGCGATCTCTGAGCGGCTATGATCGGCGACGCCATCGGCTACGACGCCAAGGCGTTGCCGCTGGACCGCGATCTCTGAGCGGCTATGATTTCGCTGCGATCAAGCCAGCGATCATCCGAGTTGCCGCTGGACCGCGATCTCTGAGCGGCTATGATTTGAGGCGAATTTCAAGATCAACGCGCTGGGTTGCCGCTGGACCGCGATCTCTGAGCGGCTATGATCCTTTTGAGCGTCGAGGACGCCGGGATAAGGTTGCCGCTGGACCGCGATCTCTGAGCGGCTATGATCTCGTGCTGGCTAACGCTTCCCGCATGTCGTTGCCGCTGGACCGCGATCTCTGAGCGGCTATGATTAGGCCATGCGTCACCCCAGGACCGGCGCTGTTGCCGCTGGACCGCGATCTCTGAGCGGCTATGATCGAACCATGGATAATGTATTGAAAAGCAATGCAATATCCATGGTTCTATCACTGTGAAAATCAGGCAAATCGCTAGAATAGAGCCAGCTGATCCGGATTTTTCCGTTGCCGCCGCCGGCGCTGTCCTGAAAATCGCACGATATTTTCATATTGCCGATCCGTGAAGCTGAGGATGTGAACATCACCACGATCGGGCAGGCTCGACTCGACCCGCCGCATATAGGTTTCGAACTGTTCCTTGCCGTTGCAAAAGCGAGCATAGACCGAAAACTGACTCTTCTCAAAGCCTTCATCCAGCAGGAACTCCCGGAATTTCGTGGCGGCGCGCGCCTGTTCCCTAGTTGTTACGGGCAAGTCGAACATCACGAAAATCCACATCAGCCGATATCCGCTCAATTGGCTCGCGCTCATGGTAGCAATGCGTCGAGTCCGGCCAGTTCCAGCGCGGAAGGTGGGGAGGGAAGTACAATGTCTCCCGCCTGCCCGCTTTCAAAGGCACGCGCCAGGCTTTGCGCTGCCCGGTTTGCCGCGCCCGCTACGGTCGTCGTGCCGCTCGGTCCCGGCAAGTCGAGCGCGATCAATCCGGCAAAGGCGCGCTTGGCTTCGGGCGTTACCGTATCGATCCCGCGCGCGACCAGTCGCACCGCCAACGCATCGACCAGTGGTCGGAACGGCTCGATCAGGTCGTCGGCGAGGGCAAAGGCGTTCGTCCGGTTGGCATGATGTACCCCTATCGAGGGGTGCAGACCGGCTGCGACCACGGCGCGTGCGCACAAGGATCGCAATACCGTATAGCCATAGTTGAGCATGGCGTTGATGTCCTCGGCCTCCCGATCGCGCCGGAACCCTTCCCCCATCAAGAGCGGCCAGTATCGGCGGGCGGCCTGCGCCTCGACATTGTCGGGGTCGCCCGATCCCACGCGCCGGGCCAGCAAGTCGAAGGCCGATGCGGACATGCCGTTGGCGTCCAGCACGGCCGCCTGCCAGCGGATCTTGGCGATGATGATCCGGCGCCATAATTGCTTGGATAGCGGTTTGCCCGCCTCCCACTGCGCGCGCATCCGGCTGTTCTGGGCATGATGGCCCTCCAGTGGCAGGCATACGGCGACCGGCGCATGATTGCTGCCGCACAGCAGCATCACGGCCCCGCGCTGGGCCAGGGCGACGATCAAGTTGGTGGACCAGGTGATACCATGGGCATGGACGATGACGGCGGCAACATCGTCGAGTGGGATCCGTCCGACTTCCGTCCGATCCTCCGACACGATCAGGAAGCCGCGATAGGCCGAAAGATGGCGGCCATCGGTAGCAATATCGACGATCCGGTCCATCGCTGTCCTGCTGTTTCTCGATCAGCCCCGCGTCTTGCGGCGCGCGGTGCGGGCGGGAAATCCGGGGTCCAGAACCCGGCCGATCTCGTCGATCCGAACCTGCCGTGCCTTGACTTTTTTCAAGCCGCCGCTCGTCGGCGCGAAATATTTGAACGGATCGTCATCATTGGACACCGCATCGCGCTTTTTCAGATCGCCAGCCTGTTGATGCTCAGCCAGCGTAATCTGTCCACTCTGGCCGAATTTCACCACCCGCATAAGCTTCCTGTCCTCACCTTCGCGTTCGATCGCCAGAAGATCATTCTGATGGAGGCTCAATATCTTTCGTGCAGCAGGGTGCGGGCGCGGGGGTTCGCTTGATTGATGCGCGTCGAACATGGATATGACGCTGGACATCGCTTCACCTGCCTCATTTTTCCAATTGGTCACCCATTTCCCGTCCGGCAATTCCCACACATCATAACGATAGTTGGAATCGCCCTTATAGCCTTTGTAGATGCGTCCATTCCGGTCCTTGATCGGGATGACGGTCAGCGGTTCGGTCACGCGCACGCGGCGCACGCCACCAAAATTATGCCATTCCAGCTTGTGAAATTCGGCCAGCGCCTTCTCGAAGGCCTTGCCCTCCAGCCCGTTCAAATGCTGATAGAGCGCGGCCTTCAGATCGGCGTCCCGGATGCGATCCAGATCGGCAAGCTTTTTGAAACTCGACAACGGCACGCGCCGCACGACGATGCTGTTGCCCTTGGCATCGGTGTCGCCGGTGAAGCCATAGGCTGTGTCGTTATGCAGTCGACCGGCGGTCGCATCCTTGCCCTTTGGCAACCCCGCCTTGGACGCCGTGCCATGATCGGTGCGATGGCTGACGGTGATGCGGTTGACCGTCTCGCGTAACGCGTCGCGAAACCCGTCCCAGGGTTCCGGAATGATGATCCGTTCGCGACCTTCGGCCCCTTCCTGCCCGGATGCTCGCGCAATCGCATTGAGCATCCCCCGATCGACGATCGCCACGACCACGGCGTCGATGGCATGATGCCGATGGTCCAGCCGGTTCTTGGCCTGATCCGCGCCGCCGCCGAAATTATGGTCGGGCAGCAGGTCGTTGAGGCCCAGCTTGCGCCGCACCATTTCGGTTAGACGCCCCGGTGATACCCAGATATGGCCGCTGCCCTCGCCCTTTTCGGGATAAAGCGTCGCCAGATATTCGCGCGACAGCCGGGCGAGATATTGGGTGTCGACCAGATGACGCGCCTGAAAGCCGCCCTCGTCCCTGAATTTGTCCATCGCGTCCGGCTCGAAACGCCAGCGCTTGTTGCGCGGCAATTGCGCCGCGCGCGCCGCAATCTCGTCCCAGCGCGCGCTGTGGCCCCAGGCATCATGGGGGGAGCGTTTGCGCTTTTCCCGATTGGCCTCGCGCAGGCAGACGATCTTGTTGCCATTGCTGTCGTCCAGCGTTGCGGCGAAGGGCAGGATGTGATCGACCTCGACCGCCGCAGAAAAGAGCATGTCGATGGAAATCTGCCGCCCGCTATAAATGCAGCGCCGATCCAGCACATTGGCGGGATTAAGTTCCTCCCACAGCTTGAGCAGTGCGCGGTTGGCGCCGCTGTCGGCCTGGCCGATGGCCAGTAGTTTTTCCGACCGCCGTTCCGCGGCGATCCGGTTGTCATTATTCTCGCGATTGATCCGTTTCTTGTCCTCATCGGTCAGCTTCAGCTCGCGCGCCAGTTCGATCGCGATCTCAGCGGGCGGACCATAGGCGCGGATCAGGACGTTGAGGATCCGGCGCAACTGGTTGAGTCCGATATGGACGGTCGGATTGGTGAGGCGGCCGACCCGCATCTCCTCCGGATCGGATGGATCTCCGGTCCCCGGCATGATGTGCCGTTCCAGCGCCACGCCATAATATGGCAACTGCGGCCGCCCCTTCGCATCCTCGAACACCTCGCCGGTCCGCCGGTCGCTATGATGGCCAAGACCCGCTTCGGTGACGGCTTCACTATAGACGAGCACGCGGTCGTCCTTTTTGCCATCGCGCAGTGCTTCGATCAGCTTGCGGGTCGCGGTTTCGCCGAACCGGCCATAGCCGGGCGGCAGCGGGGCATTAGCGACAGCCCGTGCCTGCTCCGGCGTTAACGCATAGGTTTCGACCAGCCAGGCGCAAAAAGCCGCATCCTCCGCATCGCTTTCGACAGCGTCCAGCCGCGCAAGGACATCCCATTGGGCTTCGATCGACAAATGGACCCAGAGATTGCCGAAGCGCGTCTTGCTCCCCATTACAGCCGCCACCTCGTCCCCTTTCAGGTCGGTGCGGTCCTCGCTCTCCTTGTTGAAGCGGGCGTCAGGATCGAGCTTCAACGCCTTGCGCAGGGTCGCGAAGCTGACCTTGTTCTTGTCCTTGAGCTTCAGAAGCAGGATATCCCGCTCTTCCCGCGTCAGCCGCTGAGCAACCTCACCTGGTCGCACGATCATCAGCGCATTGAGTTCCTCCAGCAAGCGACGACGCTGGAACAAAGGGTGCGCCTTGGGCAGGCGTCGGTCGCCGGGGATCAAGCTACACATGCCAACCTGCGGCGCCTTCAACGGCCGCTGATAGAAGATGATCTCATGCAATCGGTCATGGACATCATTGGTCAGCACATCGGGATGATGGGGCGCCTGCGCGGCCCAGATGGCATCGAACTCCTCCTCCATCAGCGCGCGATCGGGATAGAAATCATAGCCGTCGCCCTTGGCATCCTCGCCGCTTTCGGGACGCAGCCGGGTGCGCACGGACTGTCCTTTCAGCCGACGCTCATGCAGCCATTTGCCGAAGGTCCAGCTTCCCGGTTCCGCACCGGCATCTGCTTCGTCCTCGGCGATGGCGTCGCGCGTCCGGTCGATGCCGATGGCGATCTTGCCGGCATCGTCATCCGCCTTGCGATCGGCCTTGCGGTTCGACTTGAATCCGCGCCGCTGATTGAGATGGAATAGCGCGCGTCCCAGTTCGGGCAGCGACAGCGCTTCGTCCAGCGCCCGCGCGCGGACTGCATAGGGGTCGATCGCAGCCATCGCATTGCGCGCGGCCTCGTCTGCTGGAAACAGGCCGTCGGCGATCAGATATTTGATCAGCGCCTTTTGCCGCTGCTTAAACCGGTCGCGGCGGCGGCGCATGGCACGGGCATCGCGCCGGTCGACCGCCAGCGATGCGCCGGACTTGGGATCGCGGCCGTCGCTGAAAATGCGCGATCCCGCAGCAAGGATAGCAATCGGCTTGCCATTGACCGGAGCGCTCAGTTCGATTGCAGCCCAACCAAGCGAGTTCGCGCCCAGATCGGCACCCAGGCGCCATATGCGCTTTTTTCCTTCTGCCATCGTTCCTCACCCACATGAGTTTTACAGTGGGGCAGGCTCTGCCAATGCAGTCAAGTTGAAATCGGAACCGAAATGAACGCGCAATCTGACGAACATCTTGACCATGACTTCGCTATCCGTCATTGTCGGGCTTCAGAGATCGCGGTCTGGCAGTTAACAAGTGTCAGTACGCACCAGATAAGGGCGACGCTCCGGCGTCGCCTTTTTTGTTGGTCTATTCGGGCGATCCTGGTTGGAAGTGGGCAGTTCTATCTGCGGCGCCATCAAGTTGGCATCTCTTCATTCCTGTCGTGCTGGCGATCGAGATGTGCGTTGGGCGCATGGTGACGCTCGGCGGCTGTCGAACATCTGTGCGGCGGCTAGAGCATTTTCGAAGCAGATGGCATCATCTGCTGGCTCGGGAAATGCGGAAAACAAAAGAAAAATAGAGCGTGATCCGATTCAGTATGAACGGATTACGCTCTAGTCGCGACAACCTTGTTAGCCTCCGTCAGAATTCCTATGGCTTGCGTGCAGGGCGGTTAAGCCATGCGGTTGCTGGCTACGAAAGGCGGTTCCATGGCCCGCAAGTCCGAAATGGAAATGATCTTCCGTGCGCTTTCGCGGAACCGATGGATTCTAGTGGGCCTGTTGCTCGATCTGGTTGCGCTCGCGCCATCGGCCCAGGCCGCTGGGCCAGTCGAGATACTGGTCGCCCACAGTGATGAACGGGCGTCGGACGGGGCACTGATGATCGCCTTGAGGCTGCTCAACGATGATGCTGTGGTGCAGCATATATCGCTGCCGGATCGGGTCGAGGCGCGGTTGGATAGGGACGGCGATATACGCAATGTCTGGCTTGAGCGCGCGTCCGGGACGCCGGCTGATCTCGCCGTGCCTCCGCATGGCTTCGTTTCGGCGGCATATCGCCTGGCGGCTGATCAGGCGGCCCATGGTGGGTTGCTGTCGATTCCGCAATGGCGTGTTCCACAAACGGCATTGGCGCCCGCAGCGCCCGTGGCGCTCGCCGTCGCGGCGCCGGCGCTATCGCCTGCTCCTATGCCCCCGCCTGCTGCGCCCTCTCCGGCGGATCGGACGATTGGCAACGCCTTTCTCGACAATATGTCCGCCTATGAGCCGATCTATGGCGCCTATGGGCCAGGTACCAACAGCGATGCGCGGCTGCAGATCAGCTTCAAATATCAGTTGTTTGGATCGCGCGAACGGGCCGATCTGCCCGCATCCTGGCGCGATGGTCTTTATCTGGCCTATACGCAGCGCATGTTTTGGGACGTGGCGGCGCAATCCTCGCCCTTCCGCAATATCGATTATCAGCCCGAGATCATCTACATCGCCCCGTCGACCGGCCTGAGCAACGGCCTGTCGCTCAGCGCCCAGGTCGGCGCCCGGCATGAATCCAACGGTCGCGATGGTGCGGAATCGCGCAGCATCAACAGCCTCTATATCGCGCCGATGGTGGCGGTGCCGCTGAGCGGCAAATATCGCCTGATTGCGGCGCCGCGCCTGTCCTTCTACGTCGGCGACAAGTCGGACAATCCCGATATCGCCGATTATCGCGGCCATAGCGCGCTATTCCTGGAAGTGGGCGATGATGAGGGGCTGCGGCTGTCGACCCAGAGCCGGTTGAATTTCAGCACCGGCAAGGGCGCGGTCAATGCCGAGCTATCCTATCCGCTGCCGCGCCTGCTGGGCGGCGGGCCGGACATCTATCTCTTCGCCCAGGGCTTTGCCGGCTATGGCGAAAATCTGCTCGACTATCGACGCCAGGTGACCCGTCTGCGCATCGGCTTCGCGCTGGTGCGCTGATCGGCAGAGCGGGCGGTTGCGCCGGTCCTGCACGGCTTATAGGGTCGGGCGGCCGCCAATCTCCCGCAATTTGAGTGCTTGCCCGTCAATGTTTTTTCCTGTTCGCAACCTCATCGCCCTGCTGTTTCTGCTGCTGCCCGGCCTCGCTCTTGCCCAGCCTGCCAATCGTCTTACGCCCGGCTTCACCCGGGTCGCGATCGAAACATCGGTCGGGACCATCATCGTTGCCGTCGATCAACGTCATGCGCCGCTGACCAGCGCCAATTTCCTGGCCTATGTCGATGACCAGCGCTTCGACGGCACCAATTTCTACCGCGCGGCCCGCCGCAAGAATGATCCACGGCTCGGCCTGATCCAGGGCGGCATCGATACCGATCTTCGTCGCGCGCTGCCGCCGGTCCGGCATGAGCCGACCAGCCAGACAGGGCTCAAGCATCTGGACGCTACCCTCTCGATGGCCCGGCCGGACCGGAGCAATTCGGCGAGCGGCAATTTCTTCATCACTATCGGCGCGACCCCGCGCATGGACGCGCAGGGCGACTATATCGGCTATGCCGCCTTTGGCCATGTCGTAGGCGGCATGGATGTCGTGCGCCATATTCTGGCAGTGCCGACCTGCTGCGGCACTGGCCCGATGCGCGGGCAGATGATCGTCAAGCCGATCACCATCCTCCATACCAAAAGGCTGGACGGCGCAGCCCGACCCACCGGCAAGGTCAAGCCCTGGTTGATCCCGCGGGCGCAGCCGCGTCCCGCCAAATAGCCGTCAGGCGATAGCTGCCTGGCTGCGCAACCAGCTTCGTCCGGCCCCCTGCGGCGGCCGGGCGGTGAAGCGCTTCCAGGCCTGTTCATGGAAGAAGAAGGCGACCGCATTGATCACCGGTTCGACCAGGGCGATGCCGCCCGCGATGGTCATCGATCCAGTCATCAAATAGGCTACGGTGAAGCCCACGGTCAGATGGATCGACAGATAAGTGACGGTCTTGATGAGATCGAGCGGCATGGCGGAAACCCTTTGAAAGCTGTGCCTTGGTAGTTAAGAATTGTTCGCAATAATCGCCAATGGCTTTTCCCGCTGGCTCTGATCGTCTGCGGCGATCAATATGGCGCCAGGAGGCGCTTATGGCGGGACGGATCAGAGTCGGCATCGGCGGGTGGGTCTATGAGCCCTGGCGGGGCAGCTTCTATCCGGTTGGCATGCGTCAGAAGGACGAGCTGGCCTATGTCGGTGCCCATCTGACCGCGACGGAGATCAATGCGACCTATTATAGCAGCCAGAAGCCGGCCACCTTTGCCGGCTGGGCGCGGGCCGTACCCGATGGCTTCCAGTTCGCGGTCAAGGCGTCGCGCTTCTGTACCAATCGTCGCGTGCTTGCGGATGCGGGCGAGTCGATCGAGAAATTCGTCAAGCAGGGGATCATCGAACTGGGGGACCGGCTGGGGCCGATCTTGTGGCAATTCATGCCGACCAAGACATTCGATCCCGACGACTTGGGTGCGTTCCTTAAGCTGTTGCCGACGAGCGTCGATGGCGTGGCGTTGCGCCATGCCCTGGAAGTGCGACATGAAAGCTTCAATGATCCCGCCTTTCTTGCTCTGGCGCGGGATGCCGGCGTGGCAGTGGTGCTGGCCGACCATGATGCCTATCCTGCGATCGCCGGCCATGACGTCGGCTTTTCCTACAACCGGCTGATGTGCAGCAGCGAAGAGGAGGAAGCAGGCTACAGCCTGTCAGAGATTTCCGGCTGGACCGATCGGGCAAGGGAGCAGGCGGTGCTGGGTGACGCCTATATCTTCTATATAAGCGGGGCCAAGATACGGAATCCGGCCGCAGCGCTGGCCACCATCATGGCTCTGGAGCAACAGCTGTGACATAATTGCGTTTAATGCAATTGGAATGTCAGGCTTTGCGATTGTTACAATTCCATGAAATCATCATATGGCACTGCATCCCGATCCGGGGTGTCATCCAATGATGGAGTCCAATATGCGTCAGGCCTTTCAGGCGACTGCGCTGGTGGTTGCGGTCAGCGTTCAGATGCTGACCTTCTACTCGGTGCTGTACGCTTAAGCGCATTTTTGCGCATGTCTTTGTCCCGTCAGTGCGGGGCATAAAAAGGCCGCCCAGGGCATATGCCGGGGCGGCGCTTTTGTATCCGGAGCCCTGCGCCCGGCGGCGGCGAGGGATCAACCCTCGGCCAGCCAGCCGGCGAGCAGATAGGCCACGACGCCGATCGGACCGAGGGCGCACAGGGTCAGCAGCACCAGGGCGACGCGGATCAGCGTGACATCCAGCCCGGTGCGGTTGGCGATGCCCGCGCACACGCCCATGATCTTCGCGTTGCGGCGGTCGAGGGTGAAGCTGTTGTTCATGAATCTGGCCTTCAACTCTTGTTGGAGAGGGGGATGATGGCGGTTGCCCGATCAGGCGATCGGGGCAAGCGGGACAGCGGCGCTCACGAAGAGGCTGGCGAAGATGACGGCGCCGACAAAGGCAATGGCGACGCTCTGGAACTTGGCGATGGACATGATATTTACTCCCTTGATGTCTTGGCCGGACCATCCGGCCTTGATGCCAAACAGGATTGCAGGAGGCGTGCCAATTTCGATTTTTGGCGTAAAATCGTGGATTTTGCCAAGGGTCACGATTTTCCTCATTGAGGAAAAATCTGTTCTTTGGGAAAATTCACCGTCAATCGGTGAAAAATCACAGCCGTGCCTCTAAATCCACCGCTCCTCTTCGTATATGGAACGCTGCGACCGGGCTTTGATGGAGTGATGGCGCGCTGGCTGGCCGATATCGCACAATGGGTGGGACCAGGCTGGATGCAGGGCGCGCTATATCAGGTGGTGGATTATCCCGGATTCGTCCCGGGAGGGGCAGGGCGCGTACGTGGCGATCTGTTTGTTCTGACCGATGCGGAAGCGCAGCTTGCGCAGCTGGACGCCTATGAGGAATGCACATCCGATCATCCGCAGCCGCATGAATATTCGCGCCAGCAGTGCGTCGTGGAAACGCCCGACGGCCCGGTCGAGGCCTGGGTCTATCTGTACGCTCTGTCCGTTACCGGACATTCGGTGATCGCGGGCGGGGATTTCCTGGCGGCGGGACGGGTGTAACTATTTCCTAGTTCAGCCCCTGATTTCCTCGGCTACGAAGCGACTGTGCCTCGATAGCGTCGAGTTCCTGGAGGTAGCTGGACGTCCGATGGGCGCCCAGCGCGCCTTCGCTTTCCTCCACGACCTGTCGCAAATCCCGGAGGGTGCGTTCGATATAGGGTGCAGGCAAATCGGTGAGGAGGCGCGCGATCATGTGGCGATGCGCCATGCGCGCGCCGTCAGCACGGGCAATGGATGCGGCCATGCTGGTCATCTGCTCGACCAGCTGGGCGATAACCTCCGTAAGCTGCTTCTGCATATCAATCTCTCCGGATGACAATTGATACACGCATTACCGGCTGGGCATAGCCCTTGGTTTGGGCCGATATAACCGGGATGATTTATCCTCCTGGTCCGCGCAGGGCGCGGTTGCGCCAGGCGGCGGCATGGCTAGTCTGCGGCAAACCACGGCAGGCCCGCCGGGCAGAGGAGAATGTGGATGACCGTCGATCGTCAGGACGTACAGCCCCCCGTCGAACGCCTGCCCGAAGATCGCAACTGGATTGATTCGACTGGCCTTAGTCGGCGTCATATCCTCGCCGGTGGCGCCTTTGCCGCCGGGTTTGCTGCCGCCTGTCAACCGGTCGCGGCCAGCACCATACAGACCCCGATAGAGGGGCTGGTGGAGGAAGCGGTCTCGATCCCGACCAGCGACGGCTTTGCCATGCCGGGCTATGTCGCCCGACCGGCAGGCAAGAAGAAGGCGCCGGTGATCGTCGTGGTTCACGAGATTTTCGGCGTCCATGAATGGATCCGCGACATGTGCCGCCGTTTCGCCAAGGCGGGTTATCATGCGATTGCACCCGATCTGTTCGCGCGCCATGGCGACGCCACCAAGGTCAGCGACTTCAAGCAACTGGTGGCGGAGATCGTCAGCAAGACGCCCGATGCACAGGTGCTGTCCGACATCGATTCCACCTATGCCTTTGCCGGCGCCCATGGCGGCGATGTGTCGCGGCGCGGCATCACCGGCTTCTGTTGGGGTGGACGAGTGGTCTGGCTCTATGCCGCGCATAGTGCCGCACTCGACGCGGGCGTCGCTTTCTATGGTCGGCTGGTGACGCAGAAGAATGATCTCCAAACCCTGTCGGCGATCGAGGAGGTGGCCAAGCTCAAGGCGCCGGTGCTCGGCCAATATGGCGCCCTGGACAAGGGCATACCCCAGGCCGATGTCGAGGCGATGCGTGCCGCGCTCAAGACAGCGGGCAAGTCGCCGCCCGATGCCATCACCGTTCATGCCGGCGCCGACCATGGTTTCATGGCCGATTACCGGCCCAGCTATAATGAAGCGGCGGCGCAGGCCGCCTGGACCGAAACGCTCGGCTGGTTCGACAAATATGTGAAGGGGTGATCGCGTCACCCCTTCATCGCCCGGCCCTTATTTCTGCTTCATCGCCTCGACCGCGGCCAGCGTGCTCTTCACATGGCCGGCATAGCTCATCTCGCTATGGACGAAGGCGATGCGGCCGCTGGGCGCGATGACATAGGAGGTGCGGTCGGTCATGCCCGGCCGCATCTTGAGCGCGACATCATAGCCCGACACGATGGTCGGCCCGGCCGAGGCGACCGCGAACTTGCCGGCGCATTCCTTGGTGGAGAAGGCAACCAGATCATCGACCGGATCGGCCGACATGCCGATGACGGTGGCGCCCGCCGCCTTGAACTTGTCGATATTCTCGGCGAACTCGCGCGCCTCGGCTGAGCAGCCCGGCGTGAAGGCCTTGGGGAAGAAATAGAGCACCACCGGCCCGCGCTTGAGCTGATGCGACAGGGTAACGGTGAAGGTCTTGCCGGCGATCGCGCCGCGCGTGGTGAAATCGGGTGCCTTGGCGCCGACGGCGAGCGCAGCCATGCCGCTTTGCGTGCCCAGGACTGCGGCCGCCAGGGCCAGGATAATCTTTGCGCGCTTCATTTTCTAACTCCCATGGGTCGGTCAGGCGGCGGGGACGGGCGGTTCCCACAATTCGATGGCGTTGCCCTCGGGGTCATGGATGCGGGCAAAGCGCCCGACATCGGGATGATCCCATTCGGGCTTGGTGATGACCTCAACGTCCGCCGCGCGCAAGTCCGCCAGCAGCCCGTCGAGATCGGCCACACGCAGATTGATCATGAAGCGCTTGTCGGCGGCGAAATAGTCGCTGTCCTGTTTGAACGGCGAAAAGACCATCGGTCCGCCCAGCGTCTGCCAGACATATTCGTTGACCGCCGGAATGTCGGGGTCGGCGCTGCATCCGCCGCCAACGCCCAGATGGGTGCGATACCAGGCCGATAGCGCCACGGGATCGCGTGCGCGAAAGAAAAGTCCGTCCATTCCCAAAACCGGCATGGCATCCCTCCTCGATTGTCGCGGCGTTGATAGCATGGGCGTGATTGGCGGTCACGCGGGCGATAGGGGGGGGGAACCCGATGCGGCCCTGCCGGGTTGGCATCGCATGCGTAACCATTTCTTTCTCGCCCTTCCGCTGCTGCTGCTCGCCGGTTGCGGCGGCAAGGATCAAAATCAGTCCGGCATGGTCACCAACATATTGGACCAGGCCTTGCCCAGCACGCGCGACGTTCCGCCCGGTGCCAATGCCATCACGCCGGTCGAGCCCGCGCCCGACCTGCCGGTGGCCAAGGGCGACGCGATCCACGCCAATGCGATCCCGATCGCGCTGCAGGGGCGCTGGACCGGCACCAGCGAACGCTGCGGCGATAAGGCGGCTGCGCAGGCGCTTGAACTGACGGCAGGGAGCCTGATCTTCCATGAAAGCGTCGGCACGGTGCAGCGCGTCACGCGCGAGGGGGAGGGGCGGCTGGCGGTCGTCGCCAATTTCACCGGCGAGGGCGACAGCTGGACCCGGACCTTGATGCTGCGTCCCTCGACCGATGGCCAGCAACTCACCATCGCCAATGACGGCACGGCGATCGTACGCAAGCGCTGTACCCCGGCGGCCTGAACCGCTTCCCCCGGCGCGCAGTCCTCGCTAAGGCGGCGCGATGATCGGCCGCCTCACCCTGAGTGATTTCCGCAACCATGCGGACGCGCTGATCGTGCCCGATCAGCCGTTCGTGCTGCTGACCGGCGACAATGGCGCGGGCAAGACCAACATATTGGAAGCGCTATCGATGCTGGCACCCGGCCGGGGCCTGCGCGGCGCAGCGCTGCGCGCGATGGCGCGGCAGGATGGGGGTGGCAGCTTCGGCATCGCGGCGGAGGTGGATGGCGTGGTGCTGGGCACCGGCATCAGCGCGGATGCGCCCGACCGGCGGCAGGTGCGGATCGGCGGTGTCCCCTCGTCCGCCAATGCGCTGGCCGATCATCTTGCGATCGTCTGGCTGACGCCGGCGATGGACCGGCTGTTCCTGGACAGCCCCGGCGGTCGCCGCCGCTTCCTCGATCGGCTGACGCTGGCGCTGCATCCCGGCCATGCCGCGCACAGTGCCCGCTATGAAGCTGCGATGCGCGCGCGCAACCGGCTGCTCACCGATCTTCGCCGGGCGGACCCGGCCTGGATCGGCGCGCTGGAGGCACAGATGGACGAGCATGGCACGATACTCGCCGCCGCTCGTGCTGATCTGGTCGCGCGCCTCAACACGCAACTGATCGACCAGCCCGACGAGCCTTTCGCCCGGCCGCTCATTCGGATCGCGCAGGAGGATGGTGCGAGCGGCGAACCGCTCAGCCAGCGGCTCGCCCGCGAGCGGCGTCGAGATTCGGCTGCCGGTCGCACCCTGTCGGGGCCGCATCGCCACGATCTCGACGTTATCCACATTGCCAAGAATCAGGCCGCCGCACTCTGTTCGACTGGCGAGCAAAAGGCGTTGCTGCTCTCGATCCTGCTGGCGCATGCGGCCCTGGTCTCGACGGATCGTGGCCAGCCGCCTGTGCTGTTGCTCGACGAAGTGGCGGCGCATCTCGACCCGTCGCGACGCGCTGCGCTGTTCGATCGATTGCGCGGAACCGGCGGCCAAGTCTGGATGACCGGCACGGAAGACAGCCTTTTCAACGAGTTGAACGGTGCAACCCGGCTCCATGTAACGGCCGGGCATGTTTTTCGTTCCGCAGCATGACGCATCGCAGCAACGACTCATCGCTCGGCGGTTTTCAAGACGAACGGCGTCTGCCCTAAGGAGGTCATCGGGGATTATACCTACCTACAAGTCGGGGGTCGCAAGGAATGATCGGTGGTTTTCGCGCGCTGTTCGCAGCCGCCATGCTTGCGCTCGGTGCCTTCTCTGCCGTTCCGGCCACCGCAGGTGTCCTGCAATGCGCGCCCTTCGCGCGCGAAGTCTCCGGTATCCAGCTTTTCGGCAATGCCAATACCTGGTGGAACCAGGCGGCCGGTCAATATGATCGCGGCCATGAGCCGCGCGTTGGTGCCGTTCTGTCGTTTGCGGCGAGCCGTGCCATGCCGGTCGGCCATGTCGCCATGGTCAGCAAGGTCGTCAGTGAGCGCGAAGTGCTGCTGACCCATGCCAACTGGTCCTATCGTGGCGGTGTCGAGCGTAATGTCCGCGCGATCGATGTGTCGCCGAACAATGACTGGACCGACGTACGCGTCTGGTATGGCCCGCTCGGCAATGTCGGCCTGCGTTCCAACCCCGCTAACGGCTTCATTTATGCCGGCAAGCCGGGTATCGATCAGCCGGTCCAGATCGCCCTGGCCGACCGCGCGACGGCTGGTGCGGACAGCGCCCGAGGTGCTTTCTAAGCTGTTAACCTCTTCCTTACGGATGGAGCTCTAGGGTCGATCCCGGTGGGGCGATTCTCGGTGTTTGAGGTCGCATAAATGTTTCGATTTGTCCGCTGGGTGGCGCTGCTGTCCAGCTTGACGGCTGCGCCTGTTCTAGGAGCCACGGCGCTGCAGTGCGTGCCTTATGCCCGCATCGTTTCGGGCGTGGACATCTATGGCGATGCGCTCACCTGGTGGGATCAGGCGCAGGATCATTATAAGCGCGGCCACAAGCCGAAGAAGGGGGCGGTGCTTGCCTTCCGGCCAGTGGGGGCAATGGTGCTCGGCCATGTCGCCGTGGTCAGCAGGATATTGGATGATCGGCGCGTGCTGATCCGTCATGCCAACTGGTCGACGCCCGGTGCGATCGAGGAGGATGTGCTGGCGGTCGATGTCTCTGATGCCGGCGACTGGAGCCAGGTGCGCATCTGGCATAGTCCTACGGGGCAGATGGGCGCGCGTACCAACCCGACCTTCGGTTTCATCTATCCGACCAAGGCCAAGCTCCATCCCTTCACGCCCGACCCGGCGCTCGGCAGCACCGTGCGTTTCGCCAGCGTCGATGCGGATGCCTGGGATGATGTGGGGCCACCCCGCATGACGACGCCGATCGCGGCCAAACCTGCCATGCGCCAGGCGCGTGCATCTGCGTCGGTTCCGGCACAAGTCAAACCTGCCCCGGCCCGCCACAAGGCACCGCGGATCGAAGCCGATCCCTTTGTCGTGGAATATGCCGACGCGATGCCGGCGGACCGCTCGCTGGGCGACATCATCGCCGATGTGAAGCGCGAGGCGGTGATGAACTGACCGGCCCCAGATCAGGCAGGGACCGGTCTTTACCGCTTATTCGGTGTCGGCGGCCTTTTCGCCCTCGGCGCCTTCTGCCGGATTCTCGAACCAGGCCTCGACCTCGCCCGACAGCTTGATGGTCAGCGGGTTGCCGTGACGGTCACGGGTCTTGCCGGCGGCGACGCGAATCCAACCTTCGGAAATCGAATATTCCTCTACATCCTTGCGCTCGCGTCCCTTGAAGCGAATGCCGATACCGCGCTGCAGTACCTCCATGTCGAAGAAGGGGCTGCGCGGGTTGGTGGACAGATGGTCGGGGGGCGTGTCGCTCATGATCTCAATTTCCCTGAAAATGCTGCGCAGCGCCTACTATCTCCTGACCATGGGCGTCAACCGCCGCCCGGACGTCCGGCGTCGCAGTAAATGCGGCGGATGATACCCAGGTCCAACCAGGTGACGAAGCGGTTCTGCGCATCGGTTAGTCCGGCAAAGGGATAGGCGATGGGCTGGTCGCCGACCGCGCGGCTGGCGGCGGTCAGGCGCATCATGGCATCGGGGGTGACGGTCAGGATGCGACCACGCCGATCGGTCGATGCGCTGTTGATGCCGACCACGCGACCGTCGGTGGAAAAGACTGGCCCGCCGCTGATCCCGGACAAGGTGCCATCGCCTTCCGGTACCCGGCCGCGCTCGGCCCAGACCAGGACCGGCTGGTCAATACCGCTGCTGCCGCGTCGCGCTTCGCTGCGGCCGATCAGTTCGGACAGGACAAGGGTAGGTTCGCCCGCCGGAAAGCCCATATGATAGCCGGTCGATCCCGGAGCGGGTGCCCCCGCGCGCAAGGGCAGGGCGGCGGGGCTCGCCGGGCCGCGTGGAATGATCGCAGCATCGGCCTCCCGGCTCTCCAATATACGCGGCACTTCCAGGGCGCGACCACGCTGTTCCAGCCCGACGCGGGTGCAACCGCTGGTCACATGTTCGGCGGTCAGCCATGCGCCCTGCCTGTCGACGGCAAAGGCGGTGCCCATCGAATCGGCGGGGCCGCCGGGGCGATCCTCGATCACATATTGCTCGGCGCTGCCTTGCGGCAGTGGCCGGCGTGGCGATCGCGGGTCGAACTGCTCCACTTGCAGCGGCGGTCCTTGCATCTCGCCCAACCAGGCAAGCAGCAGGATCAGGCCCAAAAGCCAGGGCATGCAGCCGCAGCCCCTGCGTGCCATGCGCTTAGCCCGCCACCGACGCAGCGGTCAGGCAGGCCACTGCCGCCTTCATCATGGCCAGGAAGATGGCGGCGGATCGTTCATTCGCCTCGATCCGGCCGGACAGCGACCCGAGCAGGAAATCGACCAGACGGAAAGCGATAAGCTGTAGCACCAGCGTCACGCTGCCCCAGATCAATATGTCCCAGACATTGACCGATCCGGCGAGGCAGAAGGCCAATGGCATGGCAAGCCCGACGGCTGCACCGCCCAGCGAGATGGCTGCGGCCTCGTTGCCGCTGCGGATCAGGGCGAATTCGTCATGCGGCGTTATCCACATGTAGAGCGCCATCGCTGCGGCCCAGACCAGGGTTGCACTGGCGAGGTGCAGCAGCAGGATCGGCAGGCCCGACAACAGGCTCTGGATGACGGGAGCGGGATCGGTCATGGTCACATGAAATGCCGCAAGCCGTCCCCAAGTTCAATTGGGGACGGCTTGGACGGCTGTTCGGATCAACGACAGATGCGGACGCGGACCCGGCGGTCGCGATAATGATCGTAGCGCCATTCGTTCCAGCAGCGTTGGCGATAGGAAGAGCGATAATAACCGCGCCGGCCGTCATGATAACGGCGGTCGCCGCGCCAGTCGCGCCGGTCGTCCCAACGGCGATTATCCCAGTGACGCCGGTCTGCGCGGCCGTCGCGGTCGCCGCGCCAGCCGTCGCCGCGATAATATTGCGCTTGGGCAGGCGCGCTGGTGGCGGCAATGCCGGCCATGGCCAGGCCCAGCATCGCGGCGCTTTTCCATAGGAATTTCATCTTGCTTCTCCTCTGTCCGGCCCGGCTGCCTGGGCAGCGCGGGGACATGGGAGGAGAATGGGGCCAAGTCGCTGAACCGTCCGGGAACAGGGCTGACAGGCTGTGTTCAGCCCGCCCGGACGGTCGCATTTTTGCCTCGGATGATCGGTGGATGGCGGCGCGTCAGCGCCCACGCAGTGCCGTCTCGGTCTCGATCATATAGTTGCGGGTGATTGGCAGGGCGCGACGATCGCGCACATATTGAACCTGGAAATTCACCATCGACCCATGTTCAAAAACGGTAGCTGCGCCCGCCAGGTAGAAGGTCCACAGGCGGAAGAAGCGTTCGTCATACAGCGCGACGATCTCCGCCTTGTGCGCCATGGTGCGCTTGTACCAGTCGCGGATGGTCAGGCCGTAATGGATGCGCAATACCTCGACGTCGGTGATCATCAGCCGCGTGCCTTCGCTGCCCGCCACCATTTCCGACAGCGCCGGGATATAGCCCCCGGGGAAGATATATTTGGTGGTGAACAGGTCGGTGATGCCGGGGCCGTCGACACGGCCGATGGTGTGGATCAGCATCACGCCATCCTGGGTTAGCAGGTCGCGGCATTTGTTATAGAAGACGCGATAGTCGGCGGTGCCGACATGCTCGAACATGCCGACCGACACGATCCGGTCGAACGGTCCTTCGATATCGCGATAGTCGATCAGCTCGAACCGGACATGGTCGGCGACACCCGCGTCGATCGCCCGCTGGCGCGCGACCTTGAGCTGTTCTTCCGACAGGGTGATGCCGGTAACATCGACGCCGAAATGCTTGTGCAGGTACAGCGCCATGCCACCCCAGCCGCAGCCGATGTCGAGCACCTTCATGCCAGGCTTGAGATACAGCTTGGCGGCGATATGTGCCTTCTTGTCCTCCTGTGCCTGTTCCAGGCTGATCCCGGCCTCATTCTCCGCATCGGGGAAATAGGCGCAGCTATATTGCCGGTCGCGGTCGAGGAAGAGGGCATAGAGCGCGCCCGACAGATCGTAATGATGGGCCACATTGGCCTTGGACCGACTGCGATGATTGGCTTTCCACAGCTTGCGGCGCACCGATTTCAGGGCGCGCTGCACTGGCCCCTTGGCGTCGATCGACTTGCCATTTTCCCAGGCATTGTTGCGACGGATCATGGACACGAATTCCATGATGCCACCGCCCTCGATCGACACGCGACCGTCGATATAGGCCTCGGCCATGCCCAGGCGCGGATCCTTGACGATGTCGAAGGGGACGCGCTTGTCGTGGAAGCGCAGGGCCAGGGTCGGATAGTCCGGGTCAGGCGTGCCGACCGTGATGCTGCGGCCATCGGCATAAAAAACGGTCAATTGACCCTTGGCTACAAGACGTCGGAGAACGCGGTCGAAAATCTTCATGGAGTAGGGTGGTCCTTCTCGTTACGCGGCCGTCAAATGCCTGCATACCAATCATAATTGGCGCGGTCTTCCCAAAAACCGCCCTTGCCGCGACCGATGTCTGACAGGCTGTCGACCGCCTCGATCCGCATCAGATATTTGGCCTGCTTGTAGCCCAGTTGTCGCTCCACGCGCAGCCGCAATGGCGCGCCATTGGCGACGCTCAAGGGGCGGTCGTTGAGGGCAAAGGCCAGGATGGTCTGGGGATGGAAGGCATCGATCAGGTCGATGCTCTCATAATAGGCCGTGCCGCCACCCATGTCGTCGGCGCAGTGGAAGACGATATAGCGGGCGCGATCGCGCAGGCCCGCGCCGTCGAGCAGCAGCTTCAGCGGTACGCCGCGCCATTTGCCGATCGCGCTCCAACCCTCGACACAATCATGGCGGGTGATCTGCTCGCGATGGGGCAGGCCATGCAACTGCGACAGCGAAAGTGACAGGGGTCGGGTGACCAGTCCGTCGACGCGCAGCCGCCAGTCGGCAAAGCCGTTGCGCCACAGTGCCTTGTAGGCGGGGGTGTTGGGGTTGGCAGTGCCGTTGGCGCGGAAAAGAGGGGAGATCTGGTCGGGACGGAATTCCTGCGCCAGTGCGTCGCGCGCCATGATCGTGCGCTGCGCCCATAAGTGGAAATGATCGGCGGAAAAGAGGAGGTCGCGGGCGATCGGCTGTTGCGCGATCCGGTCGCATCCCGCCAGCGTCGCGGTCGCGCCCAGCAGCAGGGTGCGGCGGGTCAGGATCATGGCCGGGCCTTCGGCAGGCGATAATAACCCGTGATCATCGACCGGATCTCGTTCACCGGCCCGGCCAGCAGCACCATGAGGATATGGACCAGGAAAAAGGTGGCCAGCCCGAAGGCGGCCAGGAAATGGATCGACCGGGCCGACTGGCGCCCACCGAACAGATCGACCAGCCAGGGCCAGGCGGCGTTCATGCCGGGCGACATGGTAAGGCCGGTCAGGATCATCAGCGGCAGGGCGACGAAGATGACGGCGATATAGCTCGCCTTTTGCAGCACATTGTAACGCAGCGCCGCCGTGCCGGTCGGAAAGCGTAGCCGGGCATGATCCTGGATATCCTGCCAGACATGATGGGGCGCCAATTCACCCCGGCGAAAGGCGAGGTCGCGCGCGATATGCCCGCCGACCAGGCTCCAGAGCATGTAGAAGAGCAGGGCGAAGGCGAAGATCGGCGCCGCGGTAAGATGCCAGTGGCGCGACAGGGCCAGATTGTAGAGGCCGGGCAGGGTGATCCAGCCGGGGAAACGGTCCAGCACCAACCAGGCATGGTCGAAATTGGCGCCATATTGGCCCCAATAGAGGCGGGGGTGAGCATTGAAGATGCCCAGCCCGCTGGTGAAGAGGATGTAGAGCAGCAGCGCGTTCAGCCAGTGCCATAGCCGGGTCGGCCAGCGATGGCGTCTGATCCTGTCCAACCTGGGGTCGGTGTCGCTGGTGCGCGCGCTGTCCATGGGCGAAGCCTATTGTCTCGGGCGCAAATGTCCAACGGAACCCGCGCAACAGGCGCGTTGTCACACTTTTGCAACACAAGCCCTGAAATTGATTGAAATAAATATCATGCCCCTTTGCAAGTGAGTTTTGCGATCCTAGATGGCAACTGCGCTCTCATGATGCAGAGGGGGTAATTCTTCTCCGAAGTGATGGAGAAGAATAAGCAGGAGGAAGTGTGACTATATTTCATATTTTCCTAGCATCAAACCTGAACGCTAGATGAACAATTAAGTCGTAGCGTCATAATAAATATCGAGGACTTTATGAAGACTGTGATTTTCGCAGCGATTGCTGCTGCCGCTGCTGTTTCCGCTCCCGCTTTCGCTCAGGATGCTGCGCCGTTCACCGGTCCGCGCGCTGGCGTCACCATGGGCTTTGACAAGGCGCAGGGCGAAGACGGTTTCAGCTATGGCGTGACCGCCGGCTATGATCTGGCTGTTGCCAACCGCGTCACCTTCGGCCCGGAAGTCTCCTTCGGTGACTCGACCGTCGACGGCCAGGGCTTCGACGCCAGCCGCGACATCGCCGCTTCGGTCCGTCTCGGCTATGTCGTGACCCCGCAGGTCCTGGCGTTCGGCAAGGTCGGCTATGCGTCGAGCCGCATCGAAGCCGCCGGCGCGCACACCTCGCTGGAAGGCGTCCGTTTCGGCGGTGGCCTGGAATATTCGGTGACCCCGAACACCTACATCTCGGCTGAATATCAGCGCACCGAATATGAAGATAATTTCGGTGGCCGCGACGCCGGCGTTGTCGGCATCGGTTTCCGTTTCTGATCCCTTCAGATCGGAATATGGGAAAGGGCGGTCCGTTCGGGCCGCCCTTTTTTATTGCGGTAGCGGCGTCAGGTCGGGTGCGACCCAAGCCCGCCGCGCGGCCGGGCTCATCAGCGTCTCGCGCGACCAGTAGGTGAAGAGCCAGTCCTTGTCGCCCAGCGGCGATGCCATCAATGCGGCATAGGCTTCAGCCGGCGTTGTGTCGGCCGGCAATTGCGCCAGCAAATGCCGCGCCATGTGCAATGATGCCTGGGTGATGGTCTCATGATAGCCGCTGGTGTCGCTGTTCACGCCGCCGACGCTTTCATTGTACCGGCCTATCATGCCAGGCATGTCAATTTCGGCGTCAACATCAGGCCGGCGCAGGATCAGCCACAGCGCGGTCGCGAAATGGGCGCCATGGGTCCAGCGTTCCTTGGGCAGGGTGCAGGTACAGAAGGCATTGCCCAGCGCGTCGATCTCGTCATCGGTCATTGTCATTCCCCCAAAAGAAAAGCCCCGCCGGTGAGGGCGGGGCTTGTCGTTGCGCGGCATGCGCGCAGATGTGCGTCCCCAGATTATCCGAGCGCGGCTTGCTTCTCTTCGGCCAGGCGCTTCATTTCCGCCTTGCTCTTCTTTTCGCTCGCCGACTTGAGCTGGCCACAGGCGGCCATGATGTCGCGGCCGCGTGGCGTGCGCACTGGCGCGGAAATGCCGCCCTCGAACACGATCGTGCTGAACGCGCGAATCCGTTCGGGACTCGAGCATTCATAGTCGGTGCCCGGCCAGGGGTTGAACGGGATCAGATTGACCTTGGCCGGCAGCTTGTACTTACGGATCAGGCGGACCAGCTCATGCGCGTCGGCATCGCTGTCATTCTTGTCCTTGATCATCACATATTCAAAGGTGATGCGGCGGGCATTGTTCGCCTTGGGATAATCGGCGCAGGCCTGCAGCAGCTCCTCGATGCCATATTTGCGGTTGAGCGGTACCAGTTCGTCGCGCACTTCCTTGGTCACGGCATGGAGCGAGACGGCCAGGTTCACGCCGATTTCCTCGGCTGCGCGTGCCATCATCGGCACGACGCCGCTGGTCGACAGGGTGATGCGCCGCTTCGACAGGGCCAGGCCATCGCCGTCCATCACCAGCTTGAGCGCATCGCGCACATGGTCGAAATTATAGAGCGGCTCGCCCATGCCCATCATCACGATGTTGGTGAGCATGCGGCCATCCGCCGTATATTGCGAATCGTCGTCCGTCTCATCGTCATTGGCACTTGCCATGCTGCCCTTGGGCCATTCGCCCAGAGCATCGCGTGCCAGCATGACCTGGCCGACGATTTCGCCGGGCGTCAGGTTGCGCACCAGTCGCATCGTGCCGGTGTGGCAGAAGCTGCAATTGAGCGTGCAGCCGACCTGGCTCGACACGCACAAGGTGCCGCGGTCCGCATCGGGGATGAAGACCATCTCATAATCCTGGCCATCGTCGGAGCGGAGCAGCCATTTGCGGGTGCCGTCGTTCGACACCTGGGCCTCCACCACCTGCGGGCGGCCGACGATGAAACGTTCCGCCATCCACAGCCGCATCGGCTTGGCGAGGTCGGTCATCTTCTCGAAATCAGTTTCGCCGCGATGATAGAGCCAATGGAACAGCTGCTTGGAGCGCAGCTTGGCGGCCTTCTGGTCGAGTCCGGCTTCTTCCAGCGCGCCCTTCATCTGGGCACGGGTCAGGCCCAGCATGTCAACGCGCCCGTCCTCACGGGGCGTCACCGCGCGGGGCACGGGCACAGGGTCGATGAGGCCGGGAATCGGCATGATGGGGTTGGCGGCGGAGTGCATGGCCGCGCACATAGGCGATTTTGCCGGATTTTTAAAGTGGCGTTGGAATCAGCGTAAACGCGCGCAACCCAGCGCCGCCGCGTCGATCGCCGTGGCCGCGCCGCGCAGCGCATAGCTGTCGGCAAAAGCGCCGCCCTTTGCCGATGTCGATTGCACGCTCATGCTGCTGGCGGAGCGCATCGCGGCGATGATCGCCGCATCATCCTGTGGATTGGCAGCCCAGGCGTCGGCCTGCCCCGCGACCAGCGCGAAACGTCGGTCGCCAACGCTGAGCGAGACCCGCGCATTGGCGGCACGCGGTCGGCTGAGGCGAAAATGGACCTGGCCCCGGACATGCTGGCGCGGCCATGTGCCAACGGCCGCGAAACCCTTTGCCGCGTCGCCCGCGCGGCGTTGCGTCGGCATCGCGATGGCGTAGCAGCGCGGCCCGTTCTGGCCGGGGGCAGGATCGCGAAAGGCACCCCAACTTTCAAAAATGCCGAGCGAATCGCGCGCCAGAACAGGGCTGGCGAGGGCGAGGGCAGGGATTAGAAAAGCAGGCAGGCAACGCATGAGCCGGGCAAAGCGCAAGCCATCGCCTTTTGCAAGCCCGGCTTCGTTTCGAAACCGCGTCGAGATGCTTGCCGCCGCCGACATAGCGGTTATGAAGGACCATCCATCATTGCCGCCGGGATTCGACCGAATCCTCGCCATCGACGCAAAAAGAACGGACAGAACAGGGACATGAAGGCCACCATCGAACGCGCAACGCTCCTCAAGAGCCTGAGCCACGTCCAGTCGGTGGTGGAGCGCAGGAACACGATTCCGATCCTGTCGAACGTGCTGATCGAGGCATCGGCGGATGGTGCGATCAAGCTGATGGCGACCGATCTCGACCTGCAGGTCGTGGAAAGCGTGTCGGCCCAGGTCGAACAGGCCGGCGCCACCACCATTTCCGCCCACACCCTGTTCGACATCGCTCGCAAACTGCCCGAGGGCAGCCAGGTGTCGCTGCAGGCGGCCGATGGCAAGATGCTGATCCAGGCCGGTCGCGCCCGCTTCAACTTGTCGACCCTGCCGCGCGACGACTTCCCGGTGATCGCCGAGGGCGACCTGCCGACCAGCTTCGAGCTGCCGGCCGAGACGCTCAAGCAGATCATCGACAAGACCCGCTTCGCGATCTCGACCGAAGAGACGCGCTATTATCTGAACGGCATCTATTTCCACGTCTCGGACGAAGGCTCGCCGGTGCTCAAGGCGGCGGCGACCGACGGCCACCGTCTGGCGCGCGTTACCGTGCCGCGTCCCGACGGCGCCGATGGCATGCCGGGCATCATCATTCCCCGCAAGTGCATCGCAGAATTGCGCAAGCTGCTCGATGAGGTCGAGGGGTCGGTGCAGATCAGCCTGTCGGCCAGCAAGATCCGCTTTGGCCTGGGCAGCGCGATCCTGACCAGCAAGCTGATCGACGGCACCTTCCCCGATTATAGCCGCGTCATCCCAACCGCCAACGACAAGCTGCTCAAGATCGATCCACGCAGCTTTGAGGAAGGTGTGGACCGCGTCGCGACCATCGCCACCGAAAAGACCCGCGCCGTCAAGATGAGCCTGGATACCGACAAGATCACCCTGTCTGTCACCAGCCCCGAAAATGGCACGGCGGCCGAAGAAGTACCCGGTGCCTTCCAGGGCGAGGGCTTCGACATCGGTTTCAATGCGCGATACCTGCTCGACATATTGGGTCAGATTGACAGCGACCTGGTCGAATTGCACCTGGCTGACGCGGCGGCACCGACGCTGATCCGTGAAAATGACCGCAGCCCGGCGCTCTATGTGCTGATGCCGATGCGCGTGTAGATGCAAGGCGGTGCGGGCGTGCCCGTGCCGCTGGGCGGAAAATGCGTGTAGAGCCCGGCCGGCCGGGGTAATCGCTTTTCAAGATTTGCTCGCTAGAGGGGCCTGATGGCTCTTGTACGTTCTACCTTGTCCGATCCGCAGGGGCATCCTGCGAATCTGATGGTCTCTCTGGGGCTGGCGGAGAGCGGTACCGAAGTTTCAGCGACCTGGATATCGGCGACCTTCGCCCATGTCGCGGCATTATGGCCGCTGCTGTTGCTGGCGAAATTATGCGTCGCTGCCCTTTTGGGGATGCAGCCTTTTTCGACTGGTGGCTCCGATCAGGGGCTGATGCTGGCAGCCGTGGTCGTGATCGATGGATTGCTGATCATCGTTCCGCGCGGTGCTGCGTTTCGAACCCTGCGTCCCCACATCCAGAACTGGCTGATCCTGCCCGCGATGTTCCTGTCCGGGTTCGCTTTCAGCCTGTGGCTGGGGCAAGGCAGCGCGGCCTTGTTGCCATCACTGGCGATCGCGCTCCTGGCGGTTTGCGTTGTAGGTGATCGGCGTCTGCTGGGCCTCAGCTACTTCCTGGGCGCGTTGTGTGTCCCGGCGGTGGGGGACGCAAGCACCATACAGGGCGGGCTCGTGGTCAGTTGCGTTGCCGTGATGGCGATCGCCACATTGCGTCAGGCCACGGCCGATCGTGAAAGGGCGATCGGTCAGCACCAGCAGGATCTCAAGGCGCAGCGGTCGGATCGGCTGCTGCAGGAATATGAACAGTCCGGACGTGGCTGGTTTTGGGAAACGGACCGTCAAGGCTGCCTTGCCTATATCTCCGACACGCTGGAACAGCAGTTGGGCATGGCGTCGGGCGGCCTGGCAGGACAGCCCATCACCGATATCATACAGCCGGGCGATCGACAGCATGGTGATGGCGAGAGGACGCTGGGTTTCCATCTGTCCGCGCGGACCGGTTTTGCGGACATCGCCGTCCGCGCGGCAGTAGCGGGCGACGAGCGCTGGTGGTCGATATCCGGCCAGCCCGTGTTCAACGAATATGGCCAGTTCCATGGCTTTCGCGGCAGCGGCATGGACCTTACCGAAATGCGGCGCAGCCAGGCCGAAGTGACCAGGCTGGCGCAATATGATTCCCTGACGGGCCTCGCCAATCGCGTGCAGATGCTGCAGGCGCTGGAACAGGCCGTCGTTGGGACACGGGGCAAGCAGGGCGAATGCGCGCTGATGATGCTGGATCTCGACCGGTTCAAGAGCGTCAACGATACGCTTGGCCATCCGGCCGGCGACGCGCTGCTCCGTCAGGTCAGCCAGCGGCTGCAGCGCGTGGTGGGGAATCAGGGACTGGTCGGCCGCCAGGGCGGCGACGAATTCAAGGTATTGCTGCACGGTCGGCAGGATCCCGGCAAGCTGGGCCTGTTGGCGCAGGCGATTATCAGCGCCATATCTCAGCCCTATTCGATTGAGGGAACGGCCGTGGTGATCGGGGTATCGGTCGGTATCTCCTTCTGCCCGGACGATGGCGTGACGGCCGACGCGCTGATCCGCAATGCGGACCTTGCGCTCTACAAGGCCAAGGGAGATGGCCGCGGCGTGTATCGCTTCTATTCGGCCGACATGCACGCCGATGCCGAAGATCGCCGCCAACTGGAGCAGGACTTGCGCCATGCTTTGGCGTCGGACGGGCTGCATCTGGCCTATCAACCGGTGGTATGTTCCAGGACCGAGAGGGTAACCGGTTATGAGGCATTGTTGCGCTGGGACCACCCGACCCGGGGCGGGATATCGCCGTCACTGTTCGTGCCCGTGGCGGAAGATAGCGGGCTGATCGGCCCGATCGGGGAATGGGTGATGCGGACCGCCTGCCGCGATGCGGCGCAATGGGCGGAAGGAATACGCGTCGCCATCAATGTATCGCCGACGCAATTCGCCAACCCGGGCTTTCCCACGACGGTGATGCAGGCGTTGGCAGGTGCCCAATTGGCTGCCGAACGGCTGGAGCTGGAAATCACCGAAAGCGTGTTTCTGAACGACAATGCCGGCACGGACGCGATGTTCACGCGCCTCAAGGCATTGGGGGTAAGGCTGGCGCTGGACGATTTCGGCACGGGCTATTCCTCGCTCGGCTATTTGAAAAAGGCGCCGTTCGACAAGATCAAGATCGATCAGAGCTTCGTTCGGGGGGCCGCCATCAAGGGCAGCAGAAACAGTGCGATCATCCGGGCGATCGTCAGCCTGGCCGAGGCGTTGGGCATGGATACGACGGCCGAAGGCGCCGAGACCCAGGATGAGCTGGACCTGATCCGTCAGCTGGGGTGCAGCCATATCCAGGGCTATATCTATGGTCGGCCGATGCCTGCCGCTCAGGTGCTGGAGGCCCAGCGGATCAACGGCACCGTCGTACGACCCGAAGGCTTCCAGTCGAGCCGGCCGGAGCGCAAGACCATGTTGCGCACGGTCGCGATCCATCATGACGGGCATGTCTATACCGGTCGTGTGCGGAATATCTCTGCAACGGGGGCAATGATCGAAGGCTTGTGGAATGTTCCCCAAGGCACCTTGTTTGCGATCGAACTGTCCGAGGGTCAGACTGTCAATGCGACCGCCCGCTGGTCGAAGGAAGACAGGATGGGCGTGGAATTTGCCGGGGCGATCGATCTTGCAGCGCTACGGCATGCGCCGCGCTCGCTCGCGTCGTGACGATGGTCGTGGTCGGCCGGTAAAAAAAGGAGAGGCTGCGGATCTGCGCCTCTCCCTTTTTTTGAGTCTCGCTCTATGCGGGTCAGGCGGCCATCGCGATTGGCGGCAGTCCGCGCGCGACATCCTTGATCAGGCCGATGAATCGGGTCGCTTCACGCACGATCATCGCCTTGTTGAAACAGGCAGCGGCGCCCCGATCCATCGCATCGGCGACAATCGGCGCGCCCTCGCGCATCAAACTGGACAGCATGATCACGGGACAGGGGTCCAGGTCCATGATCTCGTCGAGGATCATCATGCCATCCCTGCCCGGCATGGCAACGTCCAGCGTCACGACGTCGGGCTTTTCCCGCCGGATCATGGTGATCGCCTCTTCGCCATGGCGGGCGATGCCCACCACCTCGACCCGGCGGTCGCGTTCCAGCAGCGTCTCGATCATTGCGCGAATGGTGAGCGAATCATCGACCACCACGATCCGTATCGGCTTCATCTCTTGGGTCCTTCCCAGCGGTCCATTGGACCTCATAACGGCTGGGAAACGGCCGACTTTAGCCGTGGCTAACAAGGGTTTAACCACGGCCTTGTCCCGGATCAGAAGAACAGCTTGCGGAAGCTGACCGACACGGTACGGCCGAGCGGGTCCAGATAGCCCGGCTGGTAGCGGATCGGCGTTTGCCCGGTCGCATCGGTCACGTCACGGCGGGTGTTGAGGATATTGTCGATGCCGATCGACACCCGCGCTCCGCGCAGGAAGGGATGGGCCTTCACCAGGCTAGGCATCTGGCCGAGATTGGCGAACAGGCGCAGGTTCGCGGTGGCCAGGCTGCCGAAATCGAGCCGGGAATTGCTGCCCAGCGCCCCATCGACATGGGTGCCGCTTTCCCAATCGACGCTGAAGCGCGCCCCCAGGCCATTGTTCACATAACCGATCCGTCCTTCCAGTTCGTGGCGCGGCTGGCCGCCCGAATTGCCGACGGCATCGCCGTTCAGTAGGTCGAGTTCGGGGACGCCCGGCGCGATCAGGATGCTCTCGGTGATGTGCCAGGTATGATAGAGACTGAAAGTCAGGCGCCCGCCGCCCTGGCCGCCGCCGGGACCGCGGAAGCCGCCGCCGGGGCCGCCAGGCCCTCCGAAGCCACCGCCACCAGGGCCGCGGGCTCCGTCGCCACCCTGCCCGCTTGGGCCGTCGGTGTTGCGCTGGCCGCCTTCGCCGCCCTGGCCGGGCGGCGGGCCGCCCGCCCTATTACCTTCGGAGCCACCTTGCGGTCCGCGATTGCCGAAAGCTGCGCGCAGGTCCTGCAATTCCTTTGGCCGGTCCTCCGGCTTGGCGCCGGCCGCGCGCCACGCCTCGATCACCTTCTGAATGTGCGATTTGAGCGTGAAGGAAATGTCGAAGCCCCAGCGTAGCTGTTCGCTTTGCGAGCGCTGATAATTGATCGGCCGGCCGTCGACGATCAGCAGCTGCCCATCCTCGTCGCGCACGAAACGCTGGGGGAAGGCCGCCTCGATCGCCGGGGTCGGCGTCGGGAAGGCAGAGATGGGGTTGCTGGTCCGGCTGTTAAGATAGGTGGCTGTCAGCGTCAGGTTCGGCTTCTCGAACGGCTTGATCGTCGCACCGATACGGAACTGGTCGCGGGTGCTGGACCGCAGGTCGGGATTACCGCCCGACAACTGGGTCACGAATACGGTCTGGCCTGTCGCATAATCGAAGGTCGACACGTTGGGGGTGGAAATCACCGGGTCGTTGATCTGCGATCCGGTGGGGGCCGCCTTGTCCTGATTGGCCGATACCAGCAACTGTACCGCCGGGATCGGTTGCCAGCGCAGGCCATAGCCCAGGGTCGAGAGCGTGCCGAAGTCCGACAGATGCTGCGCGGCCGCATTCACATTGGCGCTGATATCGCCGACGGCACCGAGCACGCCCTTGGACCGGCTGGTCAGCGGTATGTTCAGGCTGGCCTGTCCGCTTTCGATCTGGCGGTCATAATTGGACCCGGTCTCGATCCCCGACCGGCTGGATGAACTTTCAAAATCATTGGCCGAGGCCCCGACCCGGATCGAGGTCATGACCTTGCCCGCCGGCAGCTCGAACAGCGCGCCGCTCAGCAACAGGTCGCCGCCGATTGCGCGCGACTGCGCCCGTGCCCGATCGGTCAGGCGCGATTGCAGCAGATCGGCGGTGAAATCGCCATAGGGATTGACCGCCGGATTGCCGGCATCCAGCGCCGACTGGATCGCGACCGGATTGACGCCGCGATCGGTGCGGGTGCGGGTGTCGGAAATATCGCCATTACCGGTGAAGGACCATTGCCAGCTGCCGTTCAGCCGGCCGTTCAGCGTCAGCCCGACATGACCGGTGGTGCCGCGAATCTTCTGCCCCAGCGCGCCGGCCTGTTCGAGATAGCGATAGAGGCGGACATCATCGCCAAAGGGGGAAAAGGGGCTGCCGGCCGCCAGCGTGAGTGGCACCGCCGACAGACCCTGGAGCGAATCATTGTCGGACAGTTCGAGCCGGCCATTGAGCGTCGCCGATACGCCGCCCAACGCGCGCGCGAGGGTCGCATTGGCGGAGAAATTCTCGGTCGCCGGGCTTAGCGTCCGATATTTGCTGAGGTTGCTGATGCTGGTCTGGTTGGCGCCGGCAACAAAGTCGGTGAGGCTGGGCGTGCCGCTGGCGGCACCAGCCGGTACGGTGGCGACGGTCACGGTCTGGCCGGCGGCGGCCGACAGGGCCGGGTCGATCTCCGCCCCGCGATCGGGCGCGGTGATGTTGCCACCCAGCGAATAGGGCAGGCTGGGGGCAGCGGCGTTAATGCCGCGTTCGTTCTCCAGCAGATTGTCGGCGCGACTATATTTGACGTTCAGGGTGAAGCGATTGTCGCCCCGGATGCGCAGCACGCCAACTTCACCTTGCCCATTTTCGCGGCCGCCATCGGTGGTGGTGCCGGCGCGCAGGTCCAGCGTCTCGGCGCGGAAGCGCTGGCGCAGGACGATGTTCACCACCTTTTGCGTGGGGGCATAGCCATAGGATAGCGCGACCTGCTCGGGCAGGATGTCGACCCGCGCCACCGCTTCGGACGGCAGATCGGAAATTTCCGAGAAGCTGGAAATGCGCTTGCCGTTCAACAGGATGACCGGTGTGCCATTGGTCTGCGGCGACAATTCGGTGATCATTTCCGAAATCGACGTCACGCCCAGTGCGCGGACATCGGCCGGCGACAATTGTTGTTCGGGCTTGATGTCGCCGATGACCGCGCCGCGCTGCGGCTGGCCGGTGACAATGATCTCCTCGCCTTCATCCACCTGGGCCGGCGGCCCCTTATTCTCGGTCTCTTGCGCCATCAGCGCACCGGGCGCTGCCCCCAGCATCAATGAAATCAGCAGCAGCGACGTCGTCTGGCGCACGCGATATTACCCCTAAATTGAACCCTGACAGGATCTCGTTTAGGCGGCACTTGTCGCAAAATTCTGGCAAGGCCAAGACAGATTTGTCGCAAAGTGTAACGGTGCGTCACATGGTGCAACAAATATGATTTCGGGGTGTGATCGACCTCACTTGCGGTCCCGCGTCAGTCGGGCATAGACGGGCTTTCGCGGCCGCGTCTGACGGCCGGACGAAGGGGGATTATATGCGCCATTCCATCATCCTGCTGCCCTTGCTGTGCCTGGCTGCGCCGGTCGCCGCGCAGCAGCCCGACGATCTCAATCGCGTCATCGACGAAGGGCTGAACCACAGCCAGGTGATGCAGATCGCCCAGCATCTGACCGACGATATCGGTGGGCGCATGACCAACTCGCCGCAGATGCGGCAAGCGGAAACCTGGACCGCCGACCAGTTCCGCCAATGGGGCCTGTCCAATGTCCGCAAGCAGGGCTTCCGCTTCGGTCGCGGCTGGTGGATCGCCGGCTCATCGGTGAAGATGGTGAGCCCCCGCCCGATCCAATTGACCGCCATCCCCATCGCCTGGACGCCGCCGACCAATGGTGTGCTGAGCGCGCCGATCATCGTTGCGCCGATGAAGAAGGAGCGCGATTTCGACGCCTGGCGCGGCAAGCTCGCCGGCAAAATCGTGCTGGTGTCACTGCCCGGCACGGGCGACGAACCGGGCGAGGCCGCCTTCCAGCGGTTGAAGGGCGAGGATATCGAGAAGCTCGACAGGTTCGAGCAGCCCAAGAATGATCCGGCGTCGCTGGAGCGGCTGATGAAGCGGCTGGGCTTCCTCCGCAAGCTGGAGGCCTTCCTGAAGGCCGAGGGGGCGGTCGGCTGGGCACGGCAATCCTATCGCGACGGCAAGCTGCTGCATGGTGAGGGCTATGATTTCGGCGTCAACGATACGTCCGCGCTGCCCGGCGTCGAGATCGCGGCGGAGGATTATCGCCGTCTCGCTCGCCTCGCCAAGACCGGCCCGGCGCCGGTGCTGGAAATCAACAGCGACGTTCGTTTCGATGACAGCGACGTCAACGCCTACAACATCTTGGCCGATATCCCCGGCAGTGATCCCAAGGCCGGCTATGTCATGGCCGGCGCACATCTCGACAGCTGGGTCGCGGGCGATGGCGCGGCGGACAATGGCGCGGGCAGCGCGATGATCATGGAGGCTGCACGCATCCTCAAATCACTCGGGATCAAACCGAAGCGGACGATCCGCTTCGCGCTATGGTCGGGCGAGGAACAGGGGCTGTTCGGCTCCATGGCCTATGTCGACGAATATCTCGCCACCCGCGCACCGGGGCCGAAGGAGGAACAGGGGCGGGAGGAAATGTATTTCCGCTACAAGACCCGTTTCCCGATCACGCCCAAGCCCGGCTATGCGGACCTCAAGGCCTATTTCAACATCGACAATGGCTCGGGCAAGCTGCGCGGCCTCTATGCCGAACGCAATGTCGCGGCCGTCTCGCTGTTGCGCGAATGGCTGAGCCCCTTTGCCAGCATGGGCGCCGGCAATGTCGTGTCGCAGCCGACCGACGGCACCGACCATGAATATATGCAGGCGATCGGCGTGCCGGGCTACCAGTTCATCCAGGATCCGCTCGACTATGAAAGCCGGGTCCATCACAGCGGCATCGACACCTTCGATCATCTGAAGGCGGAGGATATGCGCCAGGGCGCAGTCGTCCTCGCCGGCCTGCTGCTGCAGGCGGCGAACAGCGACAAGACCCTGCCGCGCATGCCGCTGCCGACCCAGCCGGCGGTCAGCGATCCGTTCAAATATGAGGATCCGGCGCTGGATTGATTGAGAAAGGGCGGGGCGATCCCTCGATCGCCTCGCCTAGCTCTGGGCGTCGTGGAAGATGATGCCCAGCGTGTGGCGCATGCCGGACAGGAGCCGGCTGACGCCATGGCGCATCTGCACCCGGTGGACGCCGCGCGTGCCCATCACCGGCCGCTCGCGCACCGGGAAGATCACGGCATCGCCCTTGCGCAGCGGCACCATTTCGGGCCGCGACTGCATGCGCGGGCGTTGCTCGGTCAGGATGAAGGCGCCGCCGGTGAAGTCCGCTTCCGGCTCCGACAGCAGGATCGCCGCCTGCAACGGGAAGATGGTCGCGCCATAGACATCCTGATGCAGCGCATTCCAGTCGCCCGCCTCATAGCGCAGCAGCAAGGGCGTCGCCTTGTCCTGGCCGCCGAGCGCGCACTGGTTCAGGAATTCGGCGTGACGGGCGGGGTAGAGCGCATCGCTCCCCAGCATCGCCGCCCAGCGATTGGCGACCTCTACCAGCGACGGATAGAGTGCCTCGCGCAGCGCGGCGACCGGCTCGGGCAATGGGTAAGTGAAATAGCGATAGCGCCCCCGGCCATAGCCATGACGCGCCATCACCACCTCCTTGCGGAAGGCATGGGGCTGGTCCCATAGCGCGACGATCGCGTCGCACTGGTCCGGGGAAAGCAGAGCAGGCAGGCGCGCGGCGCCATGCAGGTCAAGGTCGGTCAGGTCCATGGCGCGCAGCATGGGCGGCGCGGGGCGCGGCGTCATCCCGTGCCTTGCGCTCAAACCTCCTGCCTCATTTCGGCTTGCGGAAGCGGTAGAGGAAACGGTCGGTCTTGCCGCGAATGGCAGGATCGAACACCAGCTTGCTGTGGTCGTCGGCCGGATTGGCGAGCAGCGGACTTTGCGCCTCCAGCACGAAGCCGGCGCGCAGGAAATCGGCCTTGACCACGGCGGGGTCGATCCGGTGCAGTCTGTCCACCACCGCGCGGGTGTCGCCGGCGGGACCGACATGGTCGATGATGCCGACGATCCCGCCCGGTTTCGTCGCGGCATAGAGCGTCTTCACGAACGCATCGGGGTCGGTGCGCGGAATGCCATATTTGTCCGACTGCCAGTAGAGATCATGGTAGCTCAGATTGATGATGGTGAAGTCGAAACTGTCGGGCGACGCCGCGAAGGCCTCGAACGGATAGCGCACCCAGTCCACCTCCGGCCGGCGCGCGACCAGCGCCGCCCATTTGGGCTTCTCTTCCTCGCTGGCGTAGAATTGGCTGGGCTCGAACCCGGTGACCTTGCCCTTGGGGCCGACCGCATCGGCCATGATCTCCGCCCAATAGCCCGATCCGGTCATGATGTCGGCCGCCTTCATGCCGGGCTTGAGACCCAGGAACGCCAGTGTCTCGGCCGGCTTGCGGCTCTCGTCCAGTGCGCGCGCGTCGGCGGGCCGCTTTGGGTCGGCCACGGCGGCGGCAAAGTCGGTCTTGGCAAGGGCGGCGATCGGGGTGGACAGGGCAAGGCCGCTCAGGGCCAGGGCAAGCATCAGGCGCATGGATTTTCCCCTCATGGAAGGCGGCCCAGCATGCGCCCGATCGCGCATCCGTTCAACGATCCGCGCCGATGCCGGTCGATCGATTCCGGTCGTTGGTCGAAGGGCGGGGCAGGCGCGCCGCGTCCACTCGGCTCTGCACATGCACGTTCAGGCCCAATCATATTGTCATGGTTAACGGGCTCGGCTTGGGACGGATCGGGGGCAGATGATAAGGAGAAAATGATGTCGCACCCGATGAAATTAGCCCCCATTGCCATGGTGTTGGTGGGCTCGCTGGGGCTGGGTGGCTGTGCCACGAAATCCTTCGTGCGCGAACAGGTGGCGACCGTGAACCAGCGCGTCGATGCGCTCGACGCCAAGCTGCAGACCACCGACGGCACGGCGCAGCAGGCTCTGGCCCAGGCCCAGTCGGCCGCCGGTCAGGCCCAGAATAACGGCCAGCGCCTCGATCAGCTGAACGCCCGCGTTGACGGTGTCGAGCAGCAGATGCGCGAAGCCAAGACCAAGCGCGCCAGAAACTGATTACGTAATTGATCACGTAACTGATCGCGCAACTGATCCGGTCGGGCTGGTCCCGATCCCGTGCCGGCGCCCCCGCTTCATGGGGGCGCCGGCCCCTTTCCCGGATATGCTCCTCCATGCACAAATTCCCATGGGCGCTGGCGATGCTGGCGCTGTTCGGTGCCTCTCCCGCGCCGGCGGCCGCGCCCGAAGCGCCCGCGTCCGAGAAGCCAGCACCTGAAACCCCGCAATCACCCGATGCGCGCCGGGTGATCGACTGGATTGCCGCGACCGGCGACAATCACGGCCTGCCCTATGCCATCGTCGACAAGCAGGCGGCCCGCGTCTTCCTGTTCGATGCCAGGGGGAAGGCGCTGGCCGATGCGCCGGTGCTGATCGGCATCGCGACGGGTGACGATGCCACGCCCGGCGTCGGCAAGAAGAGCCTGGCGGAGATCGGCCCGGCGGAAAAGACCACGCCGGCCGGCCGCTTCCTTGCCAAGTTCGGCCTGGCGGCGGGCAAGCAGCGGGTGCTGTGGGTCGATTATGCGACCTCCGTCGCGATGCACACCATCCCCAAGGGCAATCCCAAGGAAAAGCGGCGCGAGCGGATGCTGTCGCCGACGATCGAGGATAATCGCATCACCTTTGGCTGCATCAACGTGCCGATCGCCTTCTACAATCGCGGCCTGCGCCCGCAATTTCTGAAAAAGGGCGGCTATGTCTATGTGCTGCCGGACACAAAATCGCTCGAAGCGGTTTTCCCTCCCCTGCATGTCCAGTCTTATCCGAAGGCGGACGCATCCTCATAAGGCGGGAGCCACGCGCATGATGATCCGGAGGGCAAGCGGCCTGATACTGGTCGCGGCGGCGGGGCTGTCGCCGGGCAGCGCACAGGCCGGCTTCTATTCGGGCGAAGCGCTGCTGGAAAGCTGCACCGCCGACCGCGCCGACAAGGCTTTTTTCGAGAAAAGCTATGAATGCGTCGGCTATGTCGCCGGCGCGGTCGACGCGTTCAACACCACGCGCGAGGTGAATAGCCTCAAAAGCTGCATCCCCGCCGATGTGACGCTCAACCAGTTGAAGGGCGCCACCGTTGACTATCTGCGCGCCAATCCGGACAAGCGCGCCCAGTCCGCCTCCACCCTGGTCTTCACCGCCACGCGCCAGGCCTGGCCCTGCCCCAAGGCAAAGGCCCAACCCAGCATCAGGCCCAGCACGAAGAAGAAGCGCAAATAGCGCTTATTTCGCGGCCTTGCCGACGGGCCGCATATAGAGGCGCGCCATTGCCGCCTCCATCTTCGCCCGGTCGACCGACAGGATTACCCGTTGCGCCTGTTCGCCCAGATGCGGTTGATAGGATTCCGTCCAGGACAGGGTGTCACCATAGGCCGCCGTCTGGCTGGTCTCGAAATCGACCCACAAAGTCTCGTCCTTCGTCACGATCTCCGGATTGAGCCAGGCCATGGCGACGATCTCGTCCCACATCGGATAGCCCGGCTCCAGCCCGGTCTGGAACAGATCGGTCAGCGGCGTGTGGGCGGGCTTCAGCCCGTCGAGGAAGGCGCGGGTCCATTGCGTGCCGGTGGACGGATCGACCGGGATCATCGTGATCTTCTGCCACGGCGCATGGGCAAAGATCTTCGCCGCCTCGGGGTCCCAGCGGATGTTGAACTCGCGGCGCGGCGAGTTGACGAATTCGCGGGCGAACTGCTCGGCCGAAGGCCCTTCCAGCACCTGATGCGGCGCCAGGCTGCCACCCATATAGAGGATTTCCTTCACATTGGCGGCAAAGCTGGGGTCCAGGCTCTGGGCGATGGCGATATTGGTCATCGGCCCGGTCGCGAACAGGGTGATCTCACCCGGATGCGCCTTCACCATCCGCACCAGGAAGGCGGCGGCAATCTCGGCGCTGGGCTTCGTCCTGGGGTTGCCGATCGGCAGGTCGGGCACCTTGGTCGGGTCGGTCGATCCGGGATGCTCCTGGATCGTGTCGCCCGGCCAGTAATCGGTCCATGGCCCCTTGAACACCAGCCGGCCATATTGGCCTTCCCAGCGCTTGGTCGCCTCGGCGCTGTTGAGCAGGGGGAAGGTCGCGCCCGGCACCACCGGCACGTCGGTCCGGCCCAATATCTCCAGCGTGCGCAGCGCATAGGCGGTCGCGGTGTCGCGCCACACCGATCCGCTGGTGGTGGTGATGCCCAGCACCTCGACATCCGGGCTCTGCAGCAACAGCAGCGGCACGCCGTTGAGGCCGATCATGTCGTCGTCGACGATCACCAGCCGCTTGACGCTTGCCGGCGCGGCGGGCTTGGCATTCGCCCCCTGCACGCCCAGCATCAGCGCCAGTGCGCCCAGCATGATCTTCATCGTCCGCATTGCGTCAAACCCCCATTTCGCTTCGTCCCGCCGCCTGTTAGGACGGTGCCATGCGCAGCCTCTATCCGCCGATTGAACCCTACGCCACTGGTCATCTTGACGTAGGCGATGGCCACAGCCTCTATTGGGAACGGTCCGGCACGCCCGGCGCCAAGCCCGCCGTCTTCCTGCATGGCGGGCCGGGCGGCGGCATATCGCCCGACCATCGCCGGCTGTTCGATCCCGCCCGCTATGATGTGCTGCTGTTCGACCAGCGCGGCTGCGGCCGATCGACCCCGCACGCCCATCTCGACGCCAACACCACCTGGCATCTGGTCGCCGATATCGAGCGCTTGCGCGAGATGATGGGCGTGGACCAGTGGCTGGTCTTCGGCGGTAGCTGGGGATCGACCCTGGCACTGGCCTATGCGCAGGCGCATGTCGCGCGCGTGACGCAGCTGGTGCTGCGCGGTATCTTCACCATCCGCCAGTCAGAGATCGACTGGTATTATCAACAGGGCGCCAGCCGCATCTATCCCGACAAATGGGACCGCTTCGTGGCGCCGATTCCGGAAGGCGAGCGCGGCGACATGGTCGGCGCCTATCGCCGCATCCTGACCGGCGAGGATCGCGCCGCCCAGGCCGCCGCGGCCAAGGCGTGGAGCGTCTGGGAGGGCGAGACGATCCGCCTGCTGCCCGACGAGGCGCTGTCGGCGACCCATGAGGGCGACGATTTCGCGCTCGCCTTCGCCCGGATCGAAAATCATTATTTCGTCCATCGCGGCTGGCTGGAGGATGGCCAGTTGATCCGCGAGGCGGGCAAGCTGGCCGGCATTCCCGGCGTCATCGTCCAGGGCCGCTATGACATGGCCTGCCCGGCGGAAACCGCCTGGGCACTGCACCGCGCCTGGCCGCAGGCGCGCTTTGAAATGATCGAAGGCGCCGGCCATGCGTATAACGAACCGGGCATATTGGACGCGCTGATCCGCGCGACCGACGGATTTGCGGATTAATTGGCGTTACAGGGGGAAGGCATGGTGCGACTGACCGGAACCGGCATATTGGGTCTCGCCTTGCTCATCGGCGTGACGCTGTCCGGTATATTGTGGGGCTGTCCCACCTATAATGTCTACAGCAAGGAGCAGGCAGGGCGCGCCGCGTTGGCCGAAGCGCAGTCCTCGCGCCAGATCGCCGTGCTGGAAGCGCGGGCAAAGCTGGAAAGCGCCAAGATGCTGGCCGACGCCGAAGTCGTCCGGGCGGAGGGCGCGGCGCGGGCCAATCGCATCCTGCAGGACAGTCTGGGCGGGCCGGACGGCTATCTGCGCTATCTGCAGATCCAGGCGATCGACAACAAGGATGCCAGCCTCATCTATGTGCCGACCGAGGGCGGATTGCCGCTGTTGGAAAGCAGCCGATTGACGGCGCGCGCGCCCAGCCAGGGCAATTGAGAGATATTTTCGTGGTTAGCCGTTGTTGAGGGCACGATGGCCCGGAACGGCGTAGCGAACATGACGGAGGAAAAGACGTGCGGACTATGATGTTTTTGCCGACGGTGTTGTTTCTCGCCTCCTGCGGCGGTGGCGATGACGTGACCGCAGTCGAGAACCGGAACATGCCCGAAACCGGCGCGACGGCCGCAGTGGCCAAGCTCGATCCCGACCTGCGCAACGGGGTGCTGGAAAAGGCGATCAAGGCATCGGGCGTCGCCTGCCCCTCGGTCACCGGCTCCGAGCGCGCCGAGGTGCGGCCGGGCGTCAAGGGTTGGAAGGCCCAGTGCAATAACGAAACCGCGCATCTGATCGAGATCCTGCCCGATGGCACCGCGAAGGTGACCAGCCGGACCTATTGAACCTCGGTCAGAAGGATGTCTTGAGCCGCAACCCCATATAGGCGGCGGTTGGCGCGCTGGCGATGATCGGATCGATCAGTTGGGCATTTGCTGTCAGGCGGAAATTCCTGACGATTTCGGCGGTATAATAGATTTCAGCGCCCTGTTCGTCCTGCAGGGGCAGGATGGGGGCCATGCCTTCGACCAAGCGGTGCGCCAGCGAGAATCGGAAATAGCCGATGCCGAACCGGTCCTTGGGACGGGTCCGGATCGGCGGCGATCCCGCGATTCCGAACGTACCGCTCCAGTCCAATATGCCCGGGGCGCCGGTGGAAAAGCCGATATGGCCGAACAGGCCCCAACCCCGCTTGGGATCGAGCGGATCCTGCCACAGAAATTGCTGGACCGCATAGCGCAGGTGCAGCCCGCCGGGATCGCGGGGGAGCAGCAGGCCCGATCCGGGTGGCGGCTGGATATCGGGATAGTCCTCGCGCCCGTTCACCCGTCGGCTGGTGAGGTAGATGGTGGCGCTGTGATAGCCTTGCCGTCCGCCGATCCGTGCTGGCAATGTCGCCACGAACATGGCGTTGACGCCATTCTCGAAGGCCTTCCTGGGGACGTAGCGTCGTACCCAGCTTTCCGGCGTCCAGATGCCGAGGTTGAAGGTGAAGGGGCCAACCGGGGCGCTGGCGATCGCGCCCAGCACCTTGGGGGAGGCAAGCAGGCCCGGCGGGGCGGCCAGCGCCATATGCTGAAACCCTTCCTTGCCGCCGCCGCTGACCACGGGCAGGTTCACGCTGGCATCGAACAGGTTGATCTTACCGGCCTGCAGCCGCAGCTTGCCCAGTTTCTGGACGATGTTGACCGAAAGGTCGAAGGCCTCGTCATTGCTGACCGGGATGCTGAGCGCGGCGTTGACCGGCAGCAGGGTCTGCGCCCCGATCCGATTGGTGCTGTCGCCATAGACATATTCGGCCTGCAGATTGATCGTCAGCCCGTCCCACAGGCCGGCGGCGGCACCGTCGATCCGGGCATAACCGTCTAGCCGCCCGCCATAGCGTGGCTCCGCCTTGCCGGTGCCGGCTACCGAAGAGCCAACGAACTGTGTCCAATCGGCGCGCAGGTCCAACGGCGACGAGACAGGGGCTTCCTGCGCGATCACGATGCTGGCCGAAACGAGCATGCCAAGCCAGCACAGCGCCGCCGCTCGCGCCACTTGCGCGCATATGCGCCATCTCTGTGTTGCCACCCCTGCCATGGCGCAATCTTAGATTGCATGCCCGCTCCTGCCCCTAGGGAAAAGTGCCGGGATGGCGGCGGGGCTATCCGGATGTCGCGGGACGGCGCGAACGCCTGATATGGGCGAGCAACGCCAGGCATCCCATCGCCGCCAGCGTGATCCAGGGCGATGCCATCATGATGATGCCCAGGCCGATGTCGGCCCCGCCGGCAAAATCGGTCAGATAATCCTGTCGCAATTGCCAGACGGCGAAGGTCGCGAACAATGACGTCATGCCGATTGCCACGACCCATAACCATCGTCGGCGGCTGCCAATCAGCGCGAGCACCAGCATGGGCAGCACGGCGATGGCGAAATGGAACGCGGTGAGGTCGGGCGCATCAATGAAACCCAGCCTCCCGTCCGCAAAAGGTGTCCGCCCGACGACGATATCGGCCGCCACATTTTCGGCCAGCATGATCAAGAGGCCGATAGCCAGCGCTGCACCGATCAGGGGCAGGCGCCGACGCATCACCGTCCAAACTTCCGCGTCGTTTTCCCGAAACGCCCCTTGCGCGTTCCCGGCTTGCCCTCGGTCGCGCGGCCGCGCGGGGCGGCCACCTGCTGATCCGCCGGCAGGCCCAGTTCCTCGGCCTCCAGCTTGCGAATCTCGTCGCGGATGCGGCCGGCTTCCTCGAACTCCAGGTCGGCGGCGGCAGCCCGCATCTTCTTTTCCAGATCCTCGATATAGGCGCGCAGATTATGGCCGACCAGGTGCGGGCGATCTTCCAGTCCCGTCTCGACCGTGACCTGATCCTTGGATGCCACATGGGCGATGATGTCGCCGATATTGCGCTTGATCGTGGTCGGCGTGATGCCGTGTTCGAGGTTGTAGGCCTCCTGCTTCTCGCGGCGGCGGCTGGTTTCGTTGAGTGCACGCTCCATCGACCCGGTGATGCGGTCGGCATAAAGGATCACGCGCCCTTCGACGTTACGCGCCGCGCGGCCGATCGTCTGGATCAGCGATGTTTCGGACCGCAGGAACCCTTCCTTGTCCGCGTCCAATATAGCCACCAGTCCGCATTCGGGAATGTCGAGCCCCTCGCGCAGCAGGTTGATGCCGATCAGTACGTCATAGACGCCGAGCCGCAGGTCGCGGATCAGCTCGATACGCTCCAGCGTCTCGACGTCGCTGTGCATGTAGCGGACCTTGATCCCCGCCTCATGCATGAACTCGGTCAGATCCTCGGCCATGCGCTTGGTCAGCGTCGTGACGAGCGTGCGGTATCCCTGCGCCGCGACCTTGCGGCATTCGTTGATCAGATCATCGACCTGGTCCTCGACCGGCTTGATCTCGACCGGCGGGTCGATGAGGCCGGTGGGGCGGATCACCTGTTCGCTGAACACGCCGCCGGTCTGCTCCATCTCCCATGGGCCGGGCGTCGCGGAGACGCTGACCGTCTGCGGCCGCATCGCGTCCCATTCGTTGAAGCGCAGCGGGCGGTTGTCGATGCAGCTGGGCAGGCGGAAGCCATATTCGGCCAGCGTGATCTTGCGCCGGTGGTCGCCGCGCGCCATCGCACCGATCTGCGGTACGGTCTGGTGGCTTTCGTCCACGAACAGCATGGCGTTTTCGGGCAGATACTCGAACAAGGTCGGCGGCGGCTCGCCGGGCAGGCGGCCGGTCAGGAAGCGGCTGTAATTCTCGATCCCCGCGCAGCTTCCGGTGGCTGCGATCATCTCCAGGTCGAAATTGGTGCGCTGCTCCAGCCGCTGCGCCTCCAGCAGCTTGCCCTCGGCCTCCAGCTCCTTCAGCCGCTCGGTCAGCTCGAACCGGATCGCTTCCATCGCCTGCTTGAGCGTCGGCCCGGGCGTCACATGGTGGCTGTTGGGGAAGACCTTCACATAATCCAGGCTGGCGATCTTCTTGCCGGAGAGCGGATCGAATTCGACAATCTCCTCGATCTCGTCGCCGAAAAAGCTGATGCGCCAGGCCGTGTCCTCATAATGGGACGGGAAGATTTCCAGATTGTCACCCTTCACGCGGAAATTGCCACGCGCGAAACCGGCATCGTTGCGCTTATACTGGAGCGCCACCAGCTTGCGGATGATCTCGCGCTGGTCCTCGATCCCGCCCTTCTTCATGCTGAAGGTCATGGCCGAATAGGTCTCGACCGACCCGATGCCATAGAGGCAGGAGACCGACGCGACGATGATGACATCGTCCCGCTCCAGCAGCGCCCGGGTCGCCGAATGGCGCATCCGGTCGATGCTCTCGTTTACGCTCGATTCCTTCTCGATATAGGTGTCCGACCGCGCGACATAGGCTTCGGGCTGGTAATAGTCGTAATAGCTGACGAAATATTCGACCGCATTGTCGGGGAAGAAGCTCTTGAACTCGCCATAGAGCTGCGCTGCCAGAATCTTGTTGGGCGCCAGGATCAGCGCTGGGCGTTGCAGCGCCTCGATCACCTTGGCCATGGTGAAGGTCTTGCCGGAGCCGGTGACGCCCAGCAGCACCTGATCGCGTTCGCCTGCCAGCGCCTGTTCGACCAGTTCGGGGATCGCGGTGCGCTGGTCGCCCGATGGCTCATAGTCGCTGACCAGCGTGAACGGCCGGCCGCCCTCGCTCTTTTCCGGGCGCGCGGGCCGGTGGGGCACGAAATCCTGGCCGGTTTCGGGTTCGTCAAGCGTGGTGCGGATCTGGATGGCCATGGGCGTAATATGGGGTCTTTGGGCTAGGGCGCAATCCGCGCCGGGCGGGTCAGGGGTTCAGTTCAAAGGCGGTCTTGGGCGGCGGCGGATAGACGACCGGCTTATCGCCAAAGCGCGCGCGCAGGGCGGCCTGGCGGCGCTCGTCATCGATCACTTCGACATCTACCTCATCAGGATATCGGAAGCTGACGTCGAATTTCCCATCCTTGATTTCATATTCCATGATCGACCAGCGTTTGATGCCACCTTCCTCGGACTCGGCGTGCCAGGCTTTCCAAAGAAGATCGGAAAGAACCCTGTTGCTGTCGAGATTTCTGATCTGACGCCCCTCATCCTTGAAGACGTTGGGGCTGATCCATCTATCGCCGACCTCCACATAGAGGAAAATGCCATCCGGATCACCGCCGACGATATGAACCAGCTCCACACCGACCTCGTTGAAGAGTGGTCCCAGAATAGCCAGCTTATCTTTTTCCATCTTCGGCGCCCTTCGCTTCGTTTGGGAATTCTTTGACGAATCTTCTGCCATCAACATACCAAGTGACATTAAGTTGATAGGGTCGTTGGGAGATGCCTTCATAAAGCGGTTCGATGTCAACGAATACCTTGTGTCCTGTCCGTAATTCCTTGGCCCATACATCCTCCATGGTGCGATAGCTGCCACGGTTGAAATTCGCATTCTGGGCGAAATGGTTGAAGCTGTCGCTGGGACCATTGAATCGGGCAGCGATGAAATGACCGCCATCATCGTCACCACGCCGATTAGGCTTGCCCGCCTGCGCCTGATTGCGACGTGATCGCACAGGTGAGGTGGCCAGCGACAATTGGCCAAATGTTCGCCGGCTGCGCGCAATGACGTCGATGTGGAAATCATAGCCATTTTTCGTCTCCTTCCGCCAGTTCGTGTCTAGAATCTGGCTCACCAATGCGGGCGGATCGGCCGGATTGGGCGGCAATTCCCCATCATGCGTGTCCATATAATGGGCAAGCGCGAGGAACTTGTTCTTGGCCGTTCGGGCGGCATCCAGATAGGTCTGGTGCGGTAGCTTCAATTGCTGACCGATCTGCAAGGGCTTATCGATCGGCATGCCGTTCAGCCAGGCGAGATCAGCAGCCGTCAGTCCCTGGCGCTGGGCGGCGATACGGGTAAGCGTGTCGCCCTGTTTGACCACATAAAGCGCATGATTGGCGGGATGATCGGCGCGAAGGCGATCGCGATCAGGGGCGCCACTTTCCCTTGCCGCCGTTGGCGTGGGCCGCGCGACGCCGGTGCCACCGGGCTGGGCCGAAGGTGCATTTCCATTGCTACCCGTGGCGCCGAAATAGCGGCCTCGTCCACGGAAGGCGAAGCGGCCATTCTCCTCGTCATGCCAGGGGTTGAACTTCATCTCGATCGCATCCGGACCGATACGCCGGCCGGTGCGCAAATAAAGGCTGAACGCGGTTTCGCGACTGGAACGAACGAACTCCCCTTCGGTCATCGTCACTCCCCCAAGGATATGAAGGGAATGCGTAGCATAAATATCAGAACAAAACAAGAACAAATGAGACGGGCTTGCGCCGTGCCTCCCTACGGCGAGGCGTGGTCCGGATCGCAATAATCCCGATATCCAGATCCGCCGCCCCTTGCTAAGCTTGGGCCAGATAAAGGGTCGCTTCTGCCAAGACATGCCAGGGGAAGCCGGTGATGACCAAAGCCTTGACCAACGGCCTGCTGGTCTGCGCGCTCGCGATGGTGGCGGGATGCGGTAAGCAGCCGGCCGGCCAGGATACGCAGATAGCCGCGACCGATGCGATGAGTCATGATGCCGCCGTCACGCAGCTCGAAAAGGTACAGCTCAAGCCCGGCCAATGGGAAGGGCGCTTCGTGACGGACCGGATGGACATCAGCGGCGGCCAGGCCTTGCCCGCCGCGGCGCGCCAGCGGATGCAGCAGGCGACAAGCCGCACCCTGCGCTATTGCATCACGCCTGAACAAGCCGCGAATCCCGACGGCCGCGCCTTTTCGGGCGATCCGGGCAAGGAGTGCCGCTATAGTGATTTCACCGTGCGCGGCGGCACGGTGAAGGGCAATGTCACCTGCCGGCGCGACGGCGGTACCAGCAGCATGGCGATGGCCGGCATTTATGCGCCTGACAGTTATGCGGTGCAGATGGACATGCACCAGACGGGCTTGCCCAATGGCATGGAGATGACGATGAAGGCACGGTCGGAAGGCCGCTGGATCGGTCCGGACTGTTCGGAGAAGCAATGAAAGTGTCGAGAACGCGCTGGCCGGCTGCCGCTGCAATGATGGCGTTGGCAGTTGTCACGAGCGCAAGCGCGCAGGCCCCGACCGCGCAACCAGATGATATGATCGTGGTGCAGGGGCAGCGGCTCAGCCGTCAGGAAGCGCTGAACCGCGCCCAGGGTTTCGTGCGGACGCTGGGGGTAGTTCAGGGCGACCGAAGCCTTGCGCGTTGGGTCGCGCCGATCTGTCCGAAGGTCATCGGTCTTTCGCCCGAGCATAGCCGCATCGTGATGGACCGGCTGCATGCGACGATCATGGCGGTCGGTGCTCCCCTGGCTAAGGGGGCATGCGATACCAACCTGCTCGTGGCCTTCGTCAGCGATGGCAAACAGATGGTCAATATCATCGACCAGAAGCAGAGCCGCCGCATGGCCCAGGTGCAGGGGCCAGACCGTCGCGCCCTGCTCGAAAGCGATGCGCCGATCCGCTGGTGGTACATGATCGACCTGGGGTCGGGCGACGGGGCCGGGGTCGGATCGAACGCGCCGCCAGGCGTGGGCGGCAACAGCGATACCGGCTCGCCGATGTGGGACGGTATTCCGACCAGCCAATCCTATGGATCGAGCCTTATCCGCAGCCCGGTCATCCGGATGATTTCGGCCGCAACAGTGTTGATCGACGTCAACCGGGCGGAGGGTGTATCGCTGACTTCGGTGATCGATTATGCCGCCTTCGTCGGCTTGGCCGAGGTGCGCGCCCGGGCGCTGCCGCCGCTGCCGTCGATCCTCAACCTGTTCGGATCGCGGGCGGAGGGTGCTGAAGGTTCAAACCATGCCCTTACCGATTGGGACCGACGCTTCCTGGTTCGCCTCTACACGCTGCCGCTCAATCGTCTGGCGTCGGCGCAGCGCAATCGGCTGGTCAATGCCCTGCTGGATGAGGATGGGCCGGACACTGCCGACTGACGGATCGGATCGCTGCTGGCTCTGCGCCCGTCCGCTCGGTACCCGGACCGAATGGCATCATCCCGTGCCCAAAAGCCGGGGCGGGCGGCAGATGGTACCGGTTCACCCGATCTGTCACCGCACCATCCATGCGACCCTGTCCAACGCGGAACTGGCACGCGCCTATGCCGATCCGGCGGCCCTGCGTGCCCATCCCTCGATCATCCGCTTTCTCGCCTGGATCACCGACAAGCCAGCTGATTTCCACGCGCCGACGCTGACTGCTGGGCGCCGTCGGCGATGATTGCGCGTCCGCGACATTTCCGCTTGCACCCTTGCCTGCATCGGTAGAGCGTGCCGGATGGAAAACAGGGGAGAGGATATGCGTGACATTCTGACGGCCGGGCTGCTGGCGACGACCCTTGGCCTGGCGGCTTGTGGCAGCGAACCGGCCGCACCGCCTGCGCAGGAGGAAGAGACCGCACCGGTGCTGTTGAAGGCCGGGGAATGGACGATCACCCGCAAGACCACCGGCTATAATACGCCGACGGTGACGCCGGCCGAATATCAGGCGGCGCTCAAGCAGGAGAGCGAAGACAAGGTCTGCCTCAAGGTCGATGCCCAGGGCGTGCCCGATGCCAATGCGCTGGCGGGGAGCGAAGGCAGCGACTGTAGCTACAAGGACAAGCTGATCCGTAAGGGACGGCTGATCGCGACCCTGGCTTGTAAGGCGGGCGCAGGTACGTCGGAGATTGTGGTAGAGGGTAATTTCACCGAAGATGGCCTGACTCTGGGCACCACCATGACCAAGACGCAAGGGGGCAAGCCGGTACTGCGCACCACCCACGACTTGACCGGCAAGCGCGAAGGGAATTGCCCGGCCTGATCAGGGCGGGGATTCAATCCGCTCGGCGCGCCTTGGCGTGAATCTCCGCGCGGGATAATAGCAGATCCAGATCTGCGCGACTGATGTCGAAGCTGTCGGGCAGTTCAGCCAGCGCCTGGTCGATATCTTCCAGATGGAAGCCGGCCGCCTCTCGCAACTGGTCGGCGAAGACCGGTGGCGCGATCGGCTGGTGCGGATAGCTGTGGCCCGACAGGCGATGAAAGAAGAGGCCGAGCGACACCAGGGCGATCGAATTGATTCCGACCGGCGCGAAGGCAAAGGCATAGCCCGCGTCATGAATGCCCTGGCTGCCGATGACGGCGGTCAGGGCCGCCGCGCCGCCGGGTGGGTGCAGGCAGCGCAGCAGGCTCATCAGCAATATCGCTGTACCCACTGCCACCCCCGCCGCGACCATCATGTCCGGGATCATGTGGAACGCGGCGACGCCGACCAGGCTGGACAGGATGTTGCCGCCGACCACCGGCCATGGCTGGGCCAGGGGGCTGGCCGGCACGGCAAAGATCAGCACCGCTGAGGCGCCCAGCGGCGCGACGATAATCGGCAGGTCACCGGCATGCAGCGGCAACTGGCTGCACACCAATATGGTGAGGCTGATGCCGATCGCGGCGCCCAGGCCTGCGACGATCCGGTCGATTGGCCGCGCACCCGCCAGCAGGGGCTTGAAGATGTTCATGCTTGGCCCTTGCGACGCAACCGGTCGAAAAGCCACCCCGTTTTTCTTGGCGCCGCCGATGCCCGCTTATTGCAGGGCGTCGATCGCTCGCTGGTCGCAATGTCTCGGTCCGCGCGACACCGGGCTGACATTGGGGACCAGGATCGACTGGCCGATCCGTATCGGTGCGAAGCGCTTGCGCTCTATCCCTTCGCAGCGGAGATATTGCTCCAGCATGCGCGGCGGCGTGTCACGCTTCTCATAGGACAGGCGGAAGGTGCCCCAATGGATCGGGATCGCGGTCGATGCGCCCAGCCGCTTGAACAGGTCGACCGCGCGGCGCGGGCCGATATGGGCGTCCGATTCCATCTGCCCCGGCCAGAATCGGAACGCGCCGATCGGGATCAGCGCCAACCGGATCGGTCCGAATCGCGTGGCGTCGGCGGCCCAGCCCATGTCACCCGCGCCGGTATCGCCGGCAAAATAGATATTGCCCGCCCGCGTCTCGATCAGGAAGCTCGACCAGAGCGCCCGGTTGCGGTCGGTGAACCAGCGGCTGCTCCAATGATGGTTGCGCGTCGCATGGACCCGATAGTCGGGGCAATGCTCGTAATTCTCGCACTGGATCACCGCTTCGGGCACCAGTCCATTGAGCTGCGCGCCGGTCACGGACTGGCCCCAGTCGAGCGCGATCGACGGGATGCCGTGCGCCTTGAGTATCGCGTCATTGCCCGGCGGTGTCACGATCTTGGGCCGGTCCCGCCGCCACAGCGCCTTCAGCGTTGGAATGTCGAGATGGTCATAATGATTATGGCTGATGAGGATCAGGTCGATCTTGGGCAGATCCTGCATTCGGATGCCCGGCTCCGCCACCCGCTTGGGGCCGAGCGGGGGGAAGGGGCTGGCATGGTCGGACCAGATCGGGTCGGTCAATATGTTGATCCCCGCCGCCTGCACCAGCACGGTCGCATGGCCGACCCAGGTGGCGACCATGCCGCGCGGCGCGGCGAAGGGGGCAGGGCGGGCGGGCTTCACCGCCACCGCATCGGGCCATGCGGGCCGGTCGTCCTTGCCCAGCAGCCAGCGGGCGACGAAACCCTGCCGATTGGTGCCGGGCGGGGCGGGGATGTCGATCTCACCGTCGGGGTTGAAGAAGCGGGTGCCGTCATAATGGCGGCTTACCGGCCCTTCATAATAGATGCGGTCCAGGAAGGGCGGCACGATCACCGTCGCCAGGCAGGCCGCAATCAGCAGGAACAGCAGCCCGACACCCACGCCCTTCACTATCGTCACCGCGCGCGCCATGCCTGCTCCCGTGCCCTTCATCGCGCCGACATAGCGTGCCGGCGCGACAGGGCAAGGTTACTGCGTGATCCGTGCCCAAGCGCAGATGTGCAGCGGGCGCATATCTGGCCGCCTGGGGCGGTTTCAGCCCTGGTCCTGATATGCCATTTGCAGGATACCCCAATGGCGCCCACGGACATGGATGGAGGCGATGACCTGTTTGAGCAGGATCACCTCGCCCTCGGCGGTCAGGCGGCGATAGGCCTTGATGCAGAAGGGCTGGGTGATCTTGCACTGTTCGCGCGTGTCCGGGAAATCGAACACCACGCCCTGGCGCGAATATTCGGCGTTCCATTTCTCATCGCCGGGCCGCTGGGGCAGGGCGCGTTCGGGCATCGCGATCGCACCAAAGCTGTTGCGATCGGTGAAGGTCATGCCGAACAGGCCCTTGTAACCACGCGCCACTTCCTGCTGGGCGCGGGCTTCGGTCAACATGATCGGCTGGATCGGGTGGGTGAATTGCGGCGGATTGGTCCCGCGGATTGGTGCATAATAATCGCTGAAGACGTCGGTCTCGCCGATGCGCCCCTCGTCCAGCGCCCGTTCGATCGCGATGGCGACCGATTGCGCCGCTGCCAGGCTAAAACGGATATAGGGGGAATCGGGAATATCGACGCCGCTTTCCGCCATATATTGGAGCAGCATGTTGGTGTCGTCGCTGGCGGTCGAAACGCGGCCCGACAGGCGCTGCAGGCCATTGGCATTATCGCCTGAGGTGCTGGAAAGCGCGGACAGGCCCGACCGGATCTCGCTGGCGGAACCGACCATCGACGCGATCCGCTCGGCCACCGCCTCGCTGTTGGTCGACAGGCCCTGCATCAATGATCCCAGCCGATCGACCAGTGCCTCGATATTCTTGGTGTCGGACAGGGCGGTGCGCGCGGTCTGCGCGCCATGGGTAATGCTTTCCAGCATGCCGCCGGCCTCGCTGGTCAGTGCGCCGATCGACCGTTCGATCGTCTGGGTCGCGGTCGCGGTTTCCTGCGCCAGCTTCTTCACTTCGGCGGCGACCACGGCGAAGCCGCGGCCGGCATCGCCCGCGCGCGCGGCCTCAATCGTGGCGTTGAGGGCGAGAAGGTTGGTCTGGCTCGCAATGCCGCTGATCACGCTGGTGACATGTGCCACCGTCTTGAGCGCCTCGCCAAAACCGTCGAGCCGGTCGTGGATGCGGCTGACCTGCTCGATCAGGCCCACGAAATTGCCATTGGCAGTGGACAGTTGTCGGCCCGAATCATCAATGATGGCGCGGGCGGCGACGGCTTTCTCGCGCGCATCCTGGCCCGCCAGCGCCACGCTTTCGCCGTCGCGCGACAATTGCGAGGCTGCGCCATTGATCGCCTCGATCGTGCGCGCCTGTTGGGTCACCCGCTCTGCAAGTTCGCTGATGTCTGCCTGCAAGTCGAGCGTGCGGATGCCCAGGTCGCCAGAGAGTTTGGCGACCTTCATTACCGCTCGTGCGACGGTTCCCGATTGCGTTTCTGTGCCCACAGCAACTGGCTAGCCATGGATGGTAAAATAACTGTTATCATTCTGTCATGCGTGTCAGCTTCACAGCGCCCCCAGCAAAGCCAGCACCACGCCACAGGCGACCAGCGTCAGCCCCATCGCCTCGCTGCGTGCCATCCGTTCGCCCAGGTAGAAATGGCCGAACGCCATGGTGAAGGCGACCTCGATCTGGCCGACGATCCGCACCAGTGCGACCGGCGCCGTGGCAAAGCCGGTGAACCAGCAGGCCGATCCCATCGCCGACAGGAAACCGACCTGGCCCGATACGCGCCAACTGGTGAAGACCTTGCGCATCTCGCCCGGTTCGCGCAGCAGCAGATAGCCGCCCTGCAGCAGGGTCTGCAGCAGCACCGTGACACTGAGAACAATCAGCGCCGCATGGATCGGATCGCCGCCGCCCACCTCCTGTGTCGCGCGGCGGATGCCGATCGCGGTCAACGCGAAGAAGAAGCCTGAGGCGATGCCGGTGATCGCCGCCGGCTGGCCCAGCGCGCGCAGAAAATCCATCGGCCCCATCCGCTTGCCGCCAGTCGACAACAGCATCACGCCGGCCACGCCACAGCCGATCCCGGCGCAGGTCAGCGCGCTCAACCGCTCACCCATCAGCAGGAAGGACAGGATCGCGCCTTGCACCGCCTCGGTCTTGGAATAGGCGGTGCCAACGACGAAGTTGCGATGGCCAAAGGCCATGATCAGCAAATTGGTGGCGATGATCTGTGCCAGGCCCCCGGCCAGGCAGAAGGGCAGGAACAGCCGTCCCGGCGCCGGGAAGGGCGCGGGGAAGAGCAACTGATAGCCGCCAAGCAGGATCAGCGCGAAGGGAATGCCATAAAGATAGCGGACCAGGCCCGCCGCATTGATTGATAGGCTCTTGCCCACGCGCCGCTGCACGGCGGTGCGCCAGGCCTGCGTGGCCCCGGCCATCAGCGTGGCGGGCAACCAGATCGGGGACGTAATCATGCGCGCCCTATACAATAGGCGCGTGCGCCGTCACCCCATCATCATCAGGAAGGCGAAGAACAGCGACAGCGACGCACAGGCAAAGCCATATAGCAGCGGCAGCCGCAGCAAGGTGCCGGTGCGCGAGAGCTGATAGGCGTCCTTGAACTGCCGATACATGTGCCAGCCGGCGAACAGGATCAGCACCAGCGTCACCAGCCCATGGGTGATGTGGACCGCTGTCAGGACCATCGACAGCGAGAAGAGCAGCGACATGAAGGCGATCGAATAGGTCACATAGATCGCATGGTCGTACATCTTGTAGCGGCGGCTGAACGGAAAGAGCAGCCATAGGAAGGGCAGAGAGATGAGGATCAGCAGCCAGGAGAATTTATAGGCATTGGCCTTGAGCTTGTAATAGGCAAATTCCGGGTCCTTGGCGGCCGCGCTGATCGCCTTGCCCACCGTATTGGCGACACCGTTATTGACACCCTCGCCCGTCAGCGCATCGGTCAGGCCGCTTGCCATGGTCAGGCCCTGCCGCTCTTCCTGCGCGTCCTTCAGCTTCTCCTGCAGCGTTTCGCGCCGGTTGGCGCTGATCCCCGGTTCGGCCAGTTGCGCCTGTACCTTGGCGATATCGGCGTCAGCCTTGGCCTCTTCCTTCTTCAGCTCGGCGATCGCCTCGCTGTTCATCTTCACCTTGTTGCGTGCGCCTTCCGGCCCATGATGGCTGGTCAGCGAGAAGATCGCGTACATCAGGAAGGCACTGAACAGGAACAGGGCGAAGGGGGAGACGAACTTGGCCCGCTCGCCATGGATATAGCGGCGCGTCAACTGCCCGGGGCGTAGCGCCAGCTCCGGCAGGGTGGTGAAGATCTTGCCCTCGAAATGAAATACGCCATGGGCAATGTCATGGCCGATCGCGGCAAAGCTGCGATGCAGATGGGCCGCCTGGCCGCATTCGGCGCAATAATGGCCGGTCACCGCCGTGCCGCAATTGAGGCACGCGCCATGGCCGGCCTCATGTGCCTCACCATGGCCCGGCTCCACCGCCCGTGCCAGCATCGCTCCGGTGACCGCGTCACCCGCTGCTTCGATTCCCCCAGTCATCGGGATAGACTATCAGCGGTGTATCATGGATGCCAGTCACCTTGATTTCGCTCTGCTGGACAAGCTGCTGCGCGGGTTCCATGGAAAGAGGATGAGGGATGAGTTTGCCAGGCAGGCGGTCGCGGACGGCGATCAGGATGCAATCCGTGCAGTCCTGGCCGATGTCTGTCGTCTGACCGACATGGGTTTTGCTGCGGTCGCCCGCGTGACCGAAGATCGTTGGATCGCCTGCCAGGTTCTCGACAAGATCGAGTTTGGCCTGACCCCGGGTGGGGAACTGGAGATCGCGAAGACCATCTGCACGGAGATACGCGAACATGGCGAGGCCGTTGTGTTTGATGATGCCTCGATCGACATGGAGTGGCGTACCCATCCGGTACCAATTCTCTATGGTTTCAAAAGCTACGCCTCCTTCCCGATCTTCCTGTCGAACGGCACTTTCTACGGCACGCTCTGCGCCATTGATCCAGCCCGACGCAGGATCGCGACGCCGGAGGTGATTGCGAGGATGCGGGCCTGTGCCCTGCATGTCGCGGCGTTGCTGGACCGCGCCATCGTCTGATCAGCTTTTGTTGCTGCTTTGCAACAGGCCGGGAAATTCAATGACAGGGATCGTTGGATCCTACTCATCCGTCATGCGGCTGCCACAATCCGGCCCTAGCTCGCGGGCCAGGCCGGATACAGGGACCGCGCTGCCGGACAGGCACGCGCGCATCCGGCAAGACCATAGGCAATTAGGGAATTTACGTGACCAAGATCACTTTGGGGCGGTCGGCGCTGCTGCTGACCACGGCTTTCGGCGCGCTCGCTCTCGGCGGCATCGCCCATGCACAGGCAGCGGGCGCTGACGCTGGTCAACTCGACGAGATCGTCGTGACGGCCGAGCGCCGCTCGGAAAATCTGCAGAAGGTGCCGGTCTCGGTCGGCGTTGTGCAGGGCGACGCGCTGCGCAACCTGACCGCCGGCGGCGGCGACATTCTGGAACTCGCGGCCCGCGTGCCCGGCCTCTATGCCGAAACCACCACCGGCCGCATCTTCCCGCGCTTCTACATTCGTGGCCTCGGCAATATCGACTTCTATCTCGGCGCTTCGCAGCCGGTGTCGATCATCCAGGACGATGTCGTGCTGGAACATGTGGTGCTGAAATCGAACCCGGTGTTCGACGTCAACCAGGTGGAAGTGCTGCGCGGCCCGCAGGGTTCGCTGTTCGGCCGCAACACCACGGCGGGCATCATCAAGTTCGACACCATCCGTCCCTCGATGGACTGGCAGGGCCGCGCCCAGGCCAGCTATGGCAGCTATAACACCGTCACCTTCGACGGCGGCATTGGCGGCCCGATCGTCGCCGACAAGCTCGCCTTCCGCGTTTCGGCGCTCTACCAGCATCGCGACGACTGGGTCGACAACGCCTATGCCGGCCCCAGCGCCGACGGCACCGTCGCGCCGAAGAAGGACGCGATGGGCGGCTATAATGAAAAGGACATCCGCGTTCAGCTGCTGATGACGCCGACGGAAAATCTGTCGATGCTGACCAGCGTCCATGCCCGCGACTATGACGGCACCTCGACCCTGTTCCACCGCGCCGGCCTGGTGAAGGGCTCCAACAGTGTTGCCGACGAACCGCGCGGCACCGTGCGCTATGACGAGGCGATGAACAATCCGCAGGCCTACAAGACCTATGGCGCCTCGGAGAACATCTCCTATGATTTCGGTCCGGTTACCCTGACCTCGATCACGGCCTATGAAACCACCTCGGGCTACAGCCGGGGTGATACCGATGGCGGTGCGGCGGCCGATTATCCGGTGGGCGGCGTTGCGAACGGCTATGGCGAGAGCCAGGGCCAGGTGCGCGATCTCGACCAGCTGACCCAGGAAGTCCGCCTTGCCAGCAACGGCAATGGCGCCTTCAAATGGCAGGTCGGTGGCATGTATTTCGACAGCCGCGACACCACCGATTTCTACCAGCGCGCCTATTTCCTGACCACCGCCGCCAACAATCCCAACAATTGGGTGCGGCTGCGCAACAAGAATGAGAGCTGGGCGATCTTCGGCCAGGCGAGCTACGAACTGGCGCCGGGCTTCACGCTGACCGCCGGTGGCCGCTATACCAAGGACACCAAGGAAACCCGCCTGGTCAAGACCGCCGACACGGCGGCGGGCGTCGTCACCTATCGTGGCCGTCGCTATGTGAAGATGTCGGACGAAAAGCCCAGCTGGGACGTCAGCGCGCTGTATGAGATCAACCCGGAAGTCAGCGTCTATGCCCGCGTTGCCACCGGCTTCCGTGGCCCGACCATCCAGGGCCGCTCGGCGGTGTTCAACAGCGACTTCACCACGGCGGATTCGGAAACCATCCTGTCGGGCGAAGCGGGTATCAAGACCAGCCTGTTCGATAACAAGCTGCGCTTCAACATGTCGGGCTTCGCCTATCGGGTGAAGGACATCCAGCTCAACGGCAATGATGTGAACGGCAATGGCGTGCTGTTCAACGCCGACAAGGCGCAGGCCTATGGCATGGAAGCCGATCTGGAAGCGCGTCCGTTCGAAAATCTCACCTTGTCGGCCGGCCTCAGCCTGCTGCACAGCGAGATCAAGGACAAGAATGTCTATGCCCAGGTCTGCATCCTGAACGGCGTGGTCGTCTGCACTGTGAATGATCCCACGATCAAGGTCGGCGCCAACACCTTCGCCCAGATCGACGGCAACCCGCTGCCCAACGCGCCGAAATATACCGCCAACATCGCGGCCCGTTACGACGTGCCGCTGGGCAATGGTGGCAAGATCTTCGCCTCGACCGACTGGAATATCCAAGGCTACACCAATTTCGTCCTCTACAAGACGGCGGAATTCTACTCGAAGGACGATTTCGAGGGTGGCCTGAAGATCGGCTACACCGCACCCGACGGCCAGTATGAGATCGCCGCCTTCGCCCGCAACATCACGGGCGAGAAGAACCTCAAGGGCGTGATCGAAAACTACATGGCGGCAGTGTTCAACGAACCCCGCATCATCGGCATCTCGCTCAGCGGCAAGATGTAAGGATCAGTCCTATTCCTCCCCATGCGCCGCATGGGGAGGCGCAAACAAAGAGGCGCGTCATCCTTCGGGATGGCGCGCCTCTTTCGTCAGCTCGGCTTGATCGGCGCCAGCGTCACATTCTTCCAGTCGGGCTCATGATGCGGCTCGCGGCCCATCGTCCAATTACCCTGCAGTCGCACCAGCGGGTTGGGCGCGCACCAGATTTCTCCGCTATCGCTCAGGCCCGTCACCCAGATCAGATTATGCTCCTGCCCATAGTCGATGACGGCGAAGGCATAACCCTTGCCCTTGCCTTCGATGGTGACGGGCAATGGCGGTTCGAGCTGTGTGAAAGACATGGATGGACTCCGGCGTTGGGTGCCGGAAATAATGCGGCGCGCGAAACCAGGTTCCCGTCTCGCGCGCCGCCTTGATCCGTATCAATAGGATAGTTGCTGATGGGCGATCTTACGCCCCTTCGAGCAGCTTCTCCTTCTTGATCTTCTCCTGCCACACCAGCGGGGCGAGGCGATGGACATTCTGGCCTTCACTGTCGACCGCGACGGTCACCGGCATGTCCTCCACGGTGAATTCGTAAATGGCTTCCATGCCCAGATCCTCGAAGCCCACGACCTTGGAGGCCTTGATCGCGCGCGACACCAGATAGGCCGCGCCGCCTACCGCCATCAGATAGGCGCTCTTGTGGGTCTTGATGCTCTCGGTCGCGGCGGGGCCGCGCTCGGCCTTGCCGACGCAGGCGGCCAGGCCCTGTGCCAGCATCATGTCCATGAAGCTGTCCATGCGGGTCGCGGTGGTGGGGCCAGCCGGGCCGACCACTTCGTCGCGTACCGGATCGACCGGCCCGACATAATAGATGACGCGGCCCTTGAAATCGACTGGCAGGCTCTCGCCCTTGGCCAGCATGTCCTTGATCCGCTTGTGCGCGGCGTCGCGGCCGGTGAGCATCTTGCCGTTCAGCAGCAGGCGGTCGCCATGCTTCCAGCTCTGGACGACTTCGGGCGTCAGATTATCGAGGTCGACGCGGATCGCTTCCTTGCTCGGCTTCCAGTCCACCTGCGGCCATTCGGAAAGCTTGGGCGCTTCCAGATAGGCCGGACCGGAGCCGTCGAGCGTGAAATGCGCGTGGCGCGTCGCGGCGCAATTGGGGATCATCGCCACCGGCTTGCCCGCCGCATGACAGGGATAGTCGTGGATCTTGATGTCGAGCACGGTGGCGAGGCCGCCCAGGCCCTGCGCGCCGATGCCCAGCGCATTGACCTTGTCGAACAGCTCGATGCGCAGTTCCTCGATCTTGTTCTGCGGGCCGCGTGCCTTCAGCTCGCCCATGTCGATCGGGTCCATCAGGCTTTCCTTGGCCAGCGCCACGGCCTTTTCCGCGGTGCCGCCGATGCCGATGCCCAGCATGCCCGGCGGGCACCAGCCCGCGCCCATCTGCGGCACCATTTCCAGCACCCAGTCGACGATCGAATCGCTGGGGTTCATCATCTTGAACTTGGTCTTGTTCTCGGACCCGCCGCCCTTGGCCGCGACATCGACGATCACCTTGTTGCCCGGCACCATTTCCACGTTCAGCACGCAGGGCGTGTTGTCCTTGGTGTTCTGGCGCGAAAAGGCGGGGTCTTTCAGGATCGACGCGCGCAGGCGGTTCTCGGGGTTGAGATAGGCCTTGCGCACGCCTTCATCGATCACGTCCTGCATCGACCGGCTATTGTCGTCCAGGCGGCAGTCCATGCCCCACTTCACGAACACATTGACGATGCCGGTGTCCTGGCAGATCGGGCGATGCCCTTCGGCGCACATGCGGCTGTTGGTCAGGATCTGGGCGATGGCGTCCTTCGCCGCCGGATTGGCTTCGGCCTCATAGGCTTTGCCCAGTGCCCGGATATAATCCATCGGATGATAGTAACTGATGAACTGGAGCGCGTCGGCGACGCTCTCGATGAGGTCGGCGGTCTTGATGAGCGTCATCTACCCTGGTCCCTATATCTTGCGGCCCGCCTCTGCACGGCGGGTCCCTGCAAGGCGCGGCTATAGGCTTTTGAGACCGCGAGTCCAGATGAAGGGTGGCGGTTCAGGACCCAAGTGGCCCGTCGGCAAAGGGAAAATTCTGCCACCAGGGCTGCATCTCGCGCAGCACCCGGGCAAAACTCGGCCGCGCCTCCAGCCGGTCGAGATAGGCGCCCAGCACCGGATGGTCGGTGCGCAGCGGGACGATCTTGTCGGCATAATAGAGCGATGGCGCCGCTGCGCAGTCGGCGAGGGTCAGATGGTCGCCCGCTGCCCAGGTCCGACCGGCCAGCCGTGTCTCCAATAGGCCGTAAATCTTGTGCAGCGCCGCCTGATGTTCCCCTGCTCCATGGGGGTCGCGCGCGTCTTCCGGTCGCAGCCGGTTGCCGACCAGGCCCTGCATCGGCGCCATCACATAATTGTCGAACAATCGGTCCATCAGCCGTGCTTCGAGCGCTGCGTCGCCAGCCAGCGGGATGGGATGAAAGGTACCGGGCTCGTGTCGCCCCAGATATTCGATGATGATGCTCGCTTCGGCGATTGTCGCGCCGCGTACAGGATCGTGCAGCACGGGAAACTTGCCCAGCGGCCAGAGTGCCAGCCATTCCGCGACTGCCGCCTCTTCTTCCAGGATGCGTGGGATAAAGGGTGTGCCATTTTCATAGAAGGCGATCAGCACTTTCCAGCAATAGGAGGAGAGCGGGTGATAATAGAGGATCATGCGTCGATCTCCTCGGTCGGGAATCGGGGCGTGGTTTCGCTTGCCTGTGCCGGCTATAGCGCAGCGATCCGCGCCTGCGCAGCCTGTGCGTCATGCGGGCCGCGCCGGCTGGTGGCTTCCCGACGGCGGTCATCAAAATGTCATGGCTTTGCGGCTCGCCAGGCGCGGCAAGGATTTGCGTGGCAAGCCAAATTTATTTTAAATTCGCACATCGCCCCCTTGTCTTTTTCGGGCGCCTTGTAAGTCCGCGCGTCGCTGCGGTGCGATGTGTCTGGTTGTCGATGAAACGAATCGTGGCGGCGACGAACCGAGTCCCTGAAATGTCATTTACCCTCTTGCGTGTCGGGTGGGGTGTGGCACTATCTATGGTATCGGGTTAACGGGGGTCACCCAACAGATTGTGATTGCAAGGCCGGACTTCGTTTTCGGCGCGGGGCTTTTTTGTCTCTGCAATCTGCTCGGTTGGGCCTTTTTCCGTCCCCGTGACGGACGGTTTCTGCTATGCGTTGCGGTTCTCCGCAGGCGGCTGAACCGAATCGAACGGAATAGGAACATTCGGGGGCTCGCATGGATTTTCGAGATAGTGGACAGGGTGGTAACGGCGACGTGGCGACGGTGATGGACGAACGGGTCGAAGAGACGACGGCAGCGGCCGAGGCCAAAGCGGATCCGAAGGCGCAGGCCAAGCAGGCATCCTCGTCTTCGACGATTCATGCGCGCCGTTTCCATGTCGTGACGGATGCGTCGCGCGATGCGCTGCTGACGGAATTCGGCAAGGATACGCTGAACGACCGCTATCTGCTGCCCGGCGAGAGCTATCAGGATCTCTTCGCCCGCGTCGCCGCCGCCTATTCGGACGACGCCGACCATGCGCAGCGGGTCTATGACTATATCTCGAAGCTCTGGTTCATGCCGGCGACGCCCGTGCTGTCGAACGGCGGCACCGGCCGGGGTCTTCCGATCAGCTGCTATCTGAACAGCGTCGACGACAGCCTGGAAGGCATCGTCAACACCTGGAACGAGAATGTCTGGCTCGCCTCGCGCGGCGGCGGCATCGGCACCTATTGGGGCAGCGTGCGCGGCATTGGCGAGCCGGTCGGCCTCAATGGCAAGACCAGCGGCATCATTCCCTTCGTCCGCGTGATGGACAGCCTGACGCTGGCGATCAGCCAGGGCTCGCTGCGCCGTGGCTCGGCGGCCTGCTATCTCGACGTCTCCCACCCGGAGATCGAGGAGTTCCTCGAAATCCGCAAGACGTCGGGCGACTTCAACCGCAAGGCGCTCAACCTGCACCATGGCGTGCTGCTGACCGACGAGTTCATGGAAGCGGTGCGCGACGGCACGGATTTCAACCTGCGCAGCCCCAAGGACCAGTCGGTGCGCGGCACCGTCAATGCCCGTGCGCTGTTCCAGAAGCTGGTCGAGGTCCGCCTCGCCACCGGCGAACCCTATATCGTCTTCTCCGACACGGTGAACCGGATGATGCCCAAGCATCACCGCGACCTGGGGCTCAAGGTCTCCACGTCGAACCTCTGTTCGGAAATCACCTTGCCGACGGGTCGCGACCATCTCGGCAATGACCGTACGGCGGTCTGCTGCCTCTCTTCCATGAACCTGGAAACCTGGGACGAATGGAAGGACGACAAGAAATTCGCGGAAGACATCATGCGCTTCCTCGACAATGTGCTGCAGGACTATATCGACCGTGCGCCGCCGGAAATGGCCCGCGCCAAGTACAGCGCCAGCCGTGAACGCTCGGTGGGCCTGGGCGTGATGGGCTTCCACAGCTTCCTCCAGGCGCGCAACATCCCGTTCGAGGGCGCGATGGCCAAGTCGTGGAATCTGCGCATCTTCAAGCATATCAAGGGCCAGGTTGACGAAGCATCCATGCAGCTTGCGGTGGAGCGCGGCCCGTGCCCCGACGCCGCCGACCAGGGCGTGATGGAACGGTTCAGCTGCAAGATGGCGATCGCGCCGACCGCGTCGATCTCGATCATCTGCGGTGGCACCTCGGCCTGTATCGAACCGATCCCGGCCAATATCTACACCCACAAGACGCTCTCGGGCAGCTTCGCGATCAAGAATCCCTATCTGGAAAAGCTGCTGGTGGCCAAGGCCAAGGACAGCACCAATGTCTGGAATTCGATTCTCGAGCGCGGTGGTTCGGTCCAACATCTCGATTTCCTGAGCCAGGAAGAGAAGGACACGTTCAAGACCAGCTTCGAGATCGACCAGCGCTGGCTGCTCGAACTGGCCGCTGATCGCACGCCCTATATCGACCAGGCGCAGTCGCTGAACCTGTTCATCCCGGCCGACGTCGAGAAGTGGGATCTGCTGATGCTCCACTTCCGGGCATGGGAACTGGGCATCAAGTCGCTCTATTATCTGCGCTCCAAGTCGGTGCAGCGCGCCGGCTTCGCCGGTGGCGTGGAAGCGGACAACACGATCGACGCGCCCAAGTTCGAGATCGGCGAGACCACCGACTATGACGAGTGCCTCGCCTGTCAGTAAGCAAAATAGCTGTCGCCCCGGCTGAAGCCGGGGTCACAGGCTGGAAAGCCGCCGACTTCGACGGCGCAATCAAAATCATTAGGACACGTCGCCATGCCCCTTCTTCAAGCCTCCAAGGTCTACAAGCCCTTTGAATATCCCTGGGCCTATGAATTCTGGAAGCGTCAGCAGCAGCTCCACTGGCTGCCCGAGGAAGTGCCTCTGGGCGAGGATTGCCGCGACTGGGCGCAGAAGCTGTCCGACCATGAGCGCAATCTGCTGACCCAGATTTTCCGCTTCTTCACCCAGGCCGACGTGGAAGTGCAGGATTGCTACCACGAAAAATATGGCCGCGTGTTCAAGCCGACCGAGATCAAGATGATGCTGACCGCGTTCAGCAACATGGAAACGGTCCATATCGCCGCCTACAGCCATCTGCTCGACACGATCGGCATGCCCGAAAGCGAATATTCGGCCTTCCTCCAATATAAGGAGATGAAGGACAAGCATGACTATCTGGCGACCTTCGGCGTCGACAGCGACGAGGATATTGCCCGCACCCTCGCCATGTTCGGCGGCTTTACCGAAGGGCTGCAGCTTTTCGCCTCCTTCGCCATGCTGATGAACTTCCCGCGCTTCAACAAGATGAAGGGCATGGGCCAGATCGTCACCTGGTCGGTCCGCGACGAGACGCTGCATTGCGAGGGCATCATCAAGCTGTTCCACGCCTTCTGCGCCGAACGCCAGTGCCTGACCCCGGCGGTCAAGGACGACATCATGGACATGTGCCAGAAGACCGTCCGGATCGAGGATGCGTTCGTCGACCTCGTCTTCGAAATGGGGCCGGTGCCCGGTATGACGCCCAAGGACATCAAGAAATATGTCCGCTACATCGCCGACTGGCGCCTGGGCCAGCTGGGCCTCAAGCCCATCTACATGATCGATGAGCATCCGCTGCCCTGGCTGACCCCGCTGCTGAACGGCGTGGAGCATGCCAATTTCTTCGAAACCCGCGCCACCGAATATAGCAAGGGCGCGACCCGTGGTCAGTGGAACGACGTCTGGGACGCGTTCGATCGCCGCAAGAAGCTCAAGGGCAGCGAAGCGGCCAATGCCGACGAAAGCGACCCGGACATGTTCAAGGCCGCCGGCATCGCGGCGGAATAAGCGTCCGACCAGGTCGAGGGGAGGGGAGGCGCGGGGAGCGCCTCCCCTTTTTTGTGCGCTTCCAGAGAGTCCCCGCATCGCGTCCATAACGGACCAGTTTCGCGCCGGAATGTCGATGTCCTGCGCTATGGTCCGGCCATGACCGCGCCGACCGATCCACCGCCCCAGACTGCCTATGTCTTTGTTTGCAATGTCTGTGGTTGCGATCAGGTCACGCGGGAGGCGTGGGCTGCCTGGGATGTCGCGAGCCAGGCCTGGGTGCTGAACACCGCCTTCGACTTCGCCTATTGCCATCTCTGCCTGGGTTATGCGCAACTCGATCGGCTGGTATTGAGCGGTCCGCCGCCAACCCCGCCCGACGGCGGCGTCGCCTTTCCACCCGCATCGGGCTGACCCGGCCAGTGACGCTTCCTTAACGGCGGCGCCCTTATGCCGGTCAGCATGTTCGGCGTTCGCCTCCGCTCCCTTTTCACCAGCCGCTGGATGGCGTTGCTTTGGGCCGTGCTGGTGCTGCTGAGCGCGATTCAGTTCGTGGGCAGCGATGGCGGCGATCAGGCCGGCGCGGATCAGGCCGCGATCGCAGCCCAGGACGGCCTCGACAACAGTCAGCGTGCCGCCATCGCCAACGCGTTCTGACGCGCCGGGCGGGCGTCCCGCTATCGCTGTCCTATGCCTTTGTGCAGGCCTATGATGCTGTCCCGCCGGTCCACGGCTGCCAGCGGCGAATGGTTCTGAAATGACAAGAGCTGGAAATTAAATATCAGAATGTGCGGGAAATGTGCGAAGTTAAGCCCGCCATTTCCTACATCGGTTACCGGCCTCGCTTCTTTTGTTCCGTTCGTGCAACATCTGTTCAGCCGCGGCGTTCTACCTTGCCCTGGTCTGCAAGAATCGAAAAGGGACAGGACTATGCGTCGCTTTGCCAAGAGCATGATTGCCGCGCTTTCATTGGGCGCCATGGCGTTGACCGCCATGCCCGCCACCGCCCAGCCAGGCCAGGGCCGGCCCGGCGGCCCTTCGTCGAGCCATGGCGGCCCCGGTGGTCCGGGTGCGCAGCGTCCGCCCAGCCATGGCGGCCCCGGTCCTGGCCGCGGCAATGCCCAGCGGCCACCCCAGGGCGGTGGACCCGGTGCGCAGCGTCCGCCGCAACCCGGCCGGCCGGGGGCAGGCCGCCCGCCCCAGCCGGGGCGTCCCGGCAATGGTCGTCCGCCCCAATATGGACAACCCGGCAACCATCGTCCGCCGCCGCCACCCCATGGCGGCTATCGTCGTCCTGGTCCGCCGGTCTATGGCTATGACTGGAATCGTCCGGACCCGCGCTATGGTGATCGCTATCGTCCCGATCGCTATTATCGCGGCGGCTATGCGCCGATCCGGGTCGACCGCAACATGCGCATCTATCGCGGCTATGACGACCGCTATTATTGCCGCCGTTCGGACGGCACCACGGGCCTCATCATCGGCGGCGCGATCGGCGCGCTGATCGGCGGCCAGCTCGATCGCGGCTATTCCAACACGGCGGGCATATTGATCGGCGGCGGCGCCGGCGCACTGCTCGGCCGCGAGATCGACCGCGGCAGCCTCAGCTGCCGCTAGTCTGGCGAAGGGGGCGATGGCGCCCCCTTTTCAGCACCAGGGGTGGCGGCGCCCATCCCAGGGTCGGGCCAGTCCTTCATCGACCAGTTGCTGGCCGATCGACCGACCGTCGCGCGTCACGATTCGCAGCGCGCGGCCATAACGGTCGGTCGCCCGTCCCTCTATCTCCAGCGAGAAGGGGCCGGCATTCATCAACTGCTGCAACCGACTGGTCGCCCGTGCACCCAGTGCCCCTTCCTCCGGACAGCGCGGCCCATGGGTTTCGGGCGTGTCGATGTCGGCGATCCGGTATTTCTCGTCCCGGAACCAGAAGGTGTCGCCATCGACGACGCAATTGGTCCCGCCGCCGCTGTGGCAATAGCCGAAATCGGCCGACAGCCGGTCGGCGCTGGCGCCCGATTGGTGAACGCTCGTCGATGTCGTCGGCATGGCGACCCCGGGCGCCAGTCGCGCCCACCAGTCGGGCGCCTGCCAGCCGATCATCATCCCCAACGCCAGCACCAGCGCGAGGGTCTTGCCGCTGAAACCGCTGCGTTGGGGCGCTGGGCGACGAAAGCGCGCCTGCCCGGCGCGCGCTGCTTCCCGGCGCCAGAGCGTGTCGATGCGGTCAGGGGTGAATCGGTCGGGACGTCTGGCCATGGCGCGCGCCTAGCATGCCAAGCGAAAACAGTGGGTTAAATCTGATCCGTCTTGTCGCCATTTCGGCCGAAGCGGGATTTGACCGGGATCAATGTCAGGATCGCGGTGGGCAGCATGATGCGCGCGCCTCAGTCCATGGAGATCGCCGCATGAATGCCGCCGCGCCGCCCAGCCCCTATCATCGCATCGGCGGCGAACCGGTCGTGCGTGCCATCGCGAACCGCTTCTATGATCTGCTGGAAAGCGACCCGGCCTATGCCGAGCTACGCGCGCTCCATGCCGCCGACCTTTCCGTCGTGCGCCATGGTCTCGCCCGCTTCCTGTGCGGCTGGCTTGGCGGCCCGCGCGACTGGTTTCAGCGCGGCATCTGCATCATGTCGCTACACCGCAGCTTTCCGATCACGCCCCAACTGGCCGATCAATGGGCGACGGCAGCGGCCTGCGCGATCGCCATGCAGGAGGATCTCGATACCGACATTGCCGACGCCATGGCCGAAGCACTCGGGCACATGGCGCGCGGCATGATCAATTTCGGTCTCGCGCCCGTCAGGGGGCAGGCCGGCTAGGCCCTATTCGTCGTCCTCGTCCCGTTCCTCGGCCCAGTCGATCGCGTCATCCTCGTCGATCTCGTCTTCCTCGCCCTCATCCTCGTCGTCCATCCGCGGCTCGCCGTCGAACGCGCCTTCATCGATCCAGCCGGACCGGTCCATTTCGTTCATCTTGTCGACCAGGTCGGGGACATCGTCGGGGATGATCTGCGCCGGGTTGGGCCGCCCGCCATGCTCGCTCTCTTCGCTCAGGTCGCTGGTCCGGCCCAGCGCATCGTCGGCGACGTCATTAGCCTGGCTGCCGGCGTCGGCCTGTTCGCTATTTTCCTCGCTCTCGTCGGGGAAGGGGCGATTGTCGGGAAGCGTCATGGCGAGTCTCCTTGAAAGGGCGTGCCTGTGCCCAACGATCACTCCTTTTCTCCGTTCCGCGCAAGGGGGCAGGAAACGGGCTGGACAGGGCCGGACCAAGGGGGCAAAGGCCGTCGCGATCCTTTTCGCCCCGATCCTTTTTGCACCGCAACAGGAATCCCTCCATGTCCCGCCAGCTCATTTCCTCCGGCTCGCCCTTCGAGGCGCAGGTCGGCTATTCGCGCGCCGTCGTCCAGGGCGACTGGTGCTTCGTCGCCGGCACCACCGGCACCGATCCTGAAACCAAGATCATGCCCGACAGCGTGGTCGATCAGGGCGTCAACGCGCTCAAGGTGATCGGCAAGGCGCTCGAAGACGCCGGCTTCTCCTTTGCCGATGTCGTGCGCGTCACCTATTATATCACCGACCCTGCCTATTGGGACGATCTGGGCAAGGCCACTGCGCCCATCTTTGGCGAAATCCGCCCGGCCGCCAGCTGCGTCGTCGCTGGCCTGATCAAGCCGGAGATGAAGATCGAAATCGAAGTCACCGCCTTCAAAGGGTAACAGGGACACATCATCATGATTACCATGTACGGCATCAAGAATTGCGACACGATCAAGAAGGCCCGCAACTGGCTGGATAATGAGCGCGTCGCCTACAGCTTCCACGACTATAAGGTCGCGGGCGTCGACAAGGCGAAGCTCGAAGAATGGGTGATGGAGCATGGCTGGGAAACCATCCTCAACCGTTCCGGCACCACCTTCAAGGCGCTCGACGCCGGCGACAAGGCGCATATCGACGCGGACAAGGCGATCCTGCTGATGATCACCAACCCCTCGATGATCAAGCGCCCGATCCTCGACACCGGCAAGGGCACGATCGTCGGCTTCAAGGCGACGACCTATGAAAACGCGCTGAAAGGCGTGATGGCGTGATCGGACGGGGGCTGCTGGGCATCGGGGCATTGCTGATGATGGGCCTGCTTCCCCTTTCCGCCGTCCGGGCCGCCGACCCGCTGATCATCGCGCATCGCGGTGCCAGTGGCGAGCGGCCCGAACATACGCTCGCCAGCTATGAGCGGGCGATCGACCAGGGCGCCGACTATATCGAGCCGGACCTGGTCCTGACCAAGGATGGCGTGCTGGTCGCCCGGCACGAAAATGAGATTGGCGGCACCACCGACGTCGCCGACCATCCCGAATTTGCCGATCGCAAGACGACCAAGACGATCGACGGCATCGCAATGACCGGCTGGTTCACCGAGGATTTCACCCTCGCCGAACTGCGCACGCTGCGGGCGCGCGAGCGCCTGCCCGATCTGCGCCCGGCCAATGTTCGCTTCAACGACCTTTATCTCATCCCGACCTTCGAGGAGATATTGAAGCTGGTCCGCGCCAAGGAAGCGGAGCAGCATCGCCGCATCGGCCTCTATCCCGAAACCAAGCATCCCAGCTATTTCGCCGGCATCGGCCTGCCGCACCAGCAGGCGCTGCTCGATCTGCTCGGCAAATATGGCTATACCAATGCCGACGACCCGGTGTTCATCCAGTCGTTCGAGGTCGGCAATCTGAAGGCCCTGCATGAAGCTACCCGGCTGCGCCTCATCCAGCTTGTCGATGCCGAGGGCGGCCCTGCCGACGAGCCCGGCACGACCTATGCCGACATGATGAGCGTCTCCGGGCTGGAGGCGATTGCCGGCTATGCCACCGGCCTCGGCCCGTCCGCCGCCATGGTGCTGGCCCCCGAAGGGGCGACCGCGCTGGTTGGCCGTGCCCATGATGCCGGACTTCAGGTCCATATCTGGACGCTGCGGATGGAAAACAGCTTCCTGCCCGATCAGTATAAGCGGCCGGACGATCCGCAGGGCCGGGGCGATTTTGCCGGCTATGTCCAGGCGATCGCCGCGACGGGTGTCGATGGCATTTTCAGCGACTTTCCCAAGCAGGCGCGTGATGCCTTGGGCGGCACGAAGCCCTGATCGGCGACGTCGCGAAAATTAAAGCGGATTTTCCCTTCTCTACCCTGCGGCTCGACTTGCCAAAGCCGGGCCGCAGGCGAATAACGAACAGACCATGTTGTCCCAGAAGACCCGTTACGCCATCCGCGCGCTCCAGCATCTTGCCGACCGCTATCGCCAGGGGCCTGTGCCTCTCAACGAGATTGCGACGCGCCAGAATATCCCGGCGAAATTCCTGACGGTGATTCTGTCGGAACTGTCGCGCGAAGGGCTGGTCGCGACCCAGCGCGGCCGCGACGGCGGCTATTGGCTGGCCCTGGCGCCGGTCGATATCAGCTATGGCGATATCGTTCGTCTTACCCGGGGGTCGCTGGCGCTCACGCCCTGCGCCAGCCGTTTTGCCCATGAAAGCTGCACCAACTGCCTGCCCGAAAGCGAATGTCGCCTGCACCGGGTGATGCTGCGCGTCCGCGACGAAACCGCCAAGGTACTCGACAGCATCAGCCTGGCCGAACCCTTCGCGGCCGAAGGGTTGGGGTAGGGGCACTCAGCCCCGCTTTTGGGCGAGCCAGATGGTGCGGCCGCCGCAACTTTGGTCTTCAGCGACATGATCGACGATTGCAAAGCCGGTAGCATCAAGCCGCATCCGATATTCTTCAGGCGACAGGCTGCCATGATAGAGCGGTTCGCCTTCCAGTTCACCGATCGCGCTGCCCTCCTTCGGACCGCTGGTGAACATCAGCGGCGCTCCCGGCTCGGCATGCGCGGCAAAGCGGGCGAACAGGCTGCGCTGCTCCTTGGGCGACAGGTGGAAGAAGCTGTCCCAGGCGATCAGCCCACCGAACCGCTTGTCCAGGGCCAGTTGGCGCATGTCCGCGCACAGCGCCGGCGTATCGGGCATATTCTCGCGGAACAGCGTCAGCATGGTCGCACTGCCATCGATGCCGGTAACGTCAAAGCCGCGCCGCGCCAGTGCGCGCGCGATCGGCACGCCTGACCCACATCCTATGTCCAGCACCGTGGCGCCGGGGGAGAGCAAGCGACAGAATCGATCCAGCCAAGCACCTTCCGTCGGCCGATCGCCTCGCAGGCCGGCCCACGTCCGCCCGTGCCGGTCATAGATGGCGATGATATTTTCTTCGATGCCGTCATTCATGGGGGCCGCCTCCAGCAACAGCATAGGACTAGTTGCCATCGTTCGTCATGATGCCATGTGCCAGCCCTTGCGCTCGCCCCGCCGCTTCGCCACATCGGCAGCATGACCACGCCGCCGCTCAAAGCCGTCCTGATCCCCGTCACCCCGTTGCAGCAGAACTGCACCCTCTTCTGGTGCACGGAAACGATGCGCGGCGCCTTTGTCGATCCGGGCGGCGACCTGCCGGTGCTGAAGAAGGCGGCGGAGCAGCATGGCGTCACGATTGAGAAGATCCTCGTCACCCACGGCCATATCGACCATTGCGGACAGGCCGGCGTGCTGGCCCGCGACCTCGATGTCCCGATCGAGGGGCCGCATGAGGAGGATCGTTTCTGGATCGACCGGCTGCCGCAGGATGGCGAGCGCTGGGGCATTCCGGGCGAAAGTTTCGAGCCGGACCGCTGGCTGGTCGATGGCGATCAGGTGACGGTCGGCAATCTGACCTTCGACGTCTATCATTGCCCGGGCCACACGCCGGGCCATGTCGTCTTCCACCATGCGCCGAGCCAGCTCGCGATCGTGGGTGACGTCTTGTTCAAGGGGTCGATCGGCCGCACCGACTTCCCGCGCGGCAATCATCAGCATCTGATCGATGCGATCACCGGCAAGCTCTGGCCGCTGGGCGGGCAGACCGCCTTCGTCCCCGGCCATGGCGAGATGAGCAATTTCGCCTATGAGCGGCGGACCAATCCTTTCGTCGCGGATTCGGTGCTCGGTTAGACGCGCGCCATCGTTGGCGGCGCTGGGATGGCCCGTGTCGCGCTATAGGCGACATAGAGGGCGGCGATCGCCAAGCCGATCATCACGATCCAGGTGAGCAGCGCGCCGCCCGCGCGCCAGACCGTCGGCTTGTCCGCGTCCATGCCAAAGCCATGGGCGATTCGCGCCAGCGCATAGATCATCGCCCCGATCCACAGCCATAGCGGCGCGCCGATCGCCATTTCGATGAGGCCGAAGAGAATCAGGATGATCGGCGTATATTCGATGAAATTGGCGTGCGCCCGCATACGCCGGGCCAGCAGCATGTTTCCCGAGTCGCCGTGCAAAAGCTTCGCACCCACCCGGATTCGGGCGCAGCGGACCGCCAGCCAGAAATTGATGAATGCACAGGCCGCAGCCAGCGTAAGCGTGATCGGCAACAACATCGGCATCCCCTTATCCAATGGCCGTCACCATAGGCGCCGCGGTCTTGCGGGCAAGGAAGGACTTGCACCATCTTCAAAAACGGCTATAGGCGCAGGGCTTCGCGATCACCCGGGCCGCATGGTCTGCGGCACCCGTGCCGTCGGCGCTTCATTCGGAAACCGGCCAGTCGCATAACCAGATTTAGTTACGGAAACAGGTGCCGACATGGCTGTCCCCAAAAGGAAAACATCCCCGTCCAAGCGTGGCATGCGTCGCAGCCACGATTCGCTGCGCGTCGAAGCATTCCAGGAATGCTCGAACTGCGGTGAACTGAAGCGTCCGCATAACCTGTGCGACGCCTGCGGCCATTATAACGGCCGTGAAGTCGTCGCCGTCGGGGCGTAAAGACTTTTCGATCTCCGCAAAGGGGTGATCTCAGTGTCCAGCCAACCGCGAATCGCAATTGACGCGATGGGCGGGGATGAAGGCGTGCGGGTGATGATGGCGGGCGTTGCGCTCGCTCGTCGCCGGCACGAAGGACTCCGCTTCACCCTGTTCGGCGACGAAACGCGGATCAAGGCGGCTCTCGACAACCACCCCAATTTGCGGGCGGCGTCGGAAGTCGTCCATTCCGATACCATCGTCGAAGGCGCCGACAAGCCCAGCGTTGCGATTCGCAAGAAGAGCAGCTCGATGAGCATGGCGATTCATGCCGTGAAGTCGGGCGATGCCGGGGCCGCTGTCTCCGCCGGTAATACCGGCGCGTTGATGGCAATGGCGAAGCTGGCGCTACGAACCATGCCTGGCGTCGATCGTCCGGCGCTGGCGGCCATGCTGCCGACGCTTGGCGACAATGACGTTATCATGCTTGACCTTGGCGCCAATACCGAGTGCGACGCGCGTAACCTCGTTCAGTTCGCGGTGATGGGTGCAGCCTATGCGCGTATCGCCTTCGACCTGGAACGGCCGCGCGTGCGTCTGCTCAACATCGGTACCGAAGAGCTTAAGGGTACGGATGAGATTCGCGATGCCGCCGCTGTGCTGCGGGCGGCAGATGCGTTGCCCATGTCCTTCGACGGCTTTACCGAAGGCGACAAGATCGGTCGCGGCGATGTCGACGTGATCGTATGCGACGGCTTTTCCGGCAATGTCGCGCTCAAGACTGCAGAGGGTACCGCGCGTTTCGTCGCGGACGTGCTGCGTCGCGCTTTCACCAGTTCGCTGCGGTCGAAAATCGGTTTCCTGATTTCAAAGCCGGCAATGCATTTGCTGAAACATCATCTCGATCCGAACAATCATAACGGCGCGGTGTTCCTGGGCCTGAATGGCGTGGTCGTGAAGAGCCACGGCAATGCCGATGCCAAGGGCGTGGCCAACGCGGTTCATGTCGCCGCACGCCTGCTGGAAGAGGATATCACGCGACGGATTGCTGCCGACATGGCGGGCGTCCAGGGGCTATCGGCCGTCGCGTCCAAGGTGGAGATGCCCGTCAAGTGATCCGTCGTTCCGTTCTCTTGGGCACGGGTTCGGCCCTGCCGGCCCGCCTTGTCACTAATGCGGAATTGACCGAGACTGTCGACACTAGCGACGAATGGATCGTCGAACGCACCGGCATTCGCACCCGCTATATAGCCGGTGAGGGTGAGACAACGACGACTCTGGCGGCGGATGCCGCGCGCCGCGCGCTGGATGCGGCGGGACTGGCCGCATCGGATATTGATCTGATCGTGCTGGCGACGGCTACGCCGGATCAGACTTTCCCTGCCAGCGCGACATTGGTGCAGGCATCCCTGGGTATCGATGATTGTGTCGCATTCGATGTCGCGGCCGTCTGTTCGGGCTTCCTTTATGCGATGACCGTCGCCGACTCGATGATCCGCTCGGGTGCTGCCCAGCGCGCGCTGGTCATCGGCGCGGAGACCTTCAGCCGTATTCTCGATTGGGAAGATCGCGCCACCTGCGTCCTATTTGGTGATGGCGCCGGTGCGGTCGTGCTGGGGGCGGAGGAAAGCGCGGATGGTGCGCGCGGTATCCTGGCGTCGAAGCTGCATGCGGATGGCCGGCACAACCAGCTCCTATATGTCGACGGCGGTCCTTCGACCACCCAGACTGTCGGCAAGCTGCGCATGAAGGGGCAGGAAGTGTTTCGTCATGCGGTGGTGAATCTCGCCTCCGTACTCAAGGAAGTGATGGCACTGGCGGACATGACGCCGGCCGACATCGACTGGCTGGTGCCGCATCAGGCCAATGCGCGCATTCTCGACGCCACCGCCCGCAAGCTGAAGCTGTCGCCGGACAAGGTCGTCGTCACCGTCGACCGGCATGCCAACACATCCGCAGCTTCGGTGCCCCTGGCGCTGGACACCGCCATGCGGGATGGTCGCATCAAGTCGGGCGATCTTCTGGTATTGGAAGCGATGGGTGGCGGCTTTACTTGGGGTGCCTGCGTCCTGCGCGTATAGACGCTGCGTCGGACAGGAAATCGCCAGCCCAGTTTCGTCGCCGGATCGAATCGCTTAACCGTCTTTGTCTTGCGCCCCGCTTGCCGAATCATTGAAGATGGATCACATTTGCCATGCAGTCATCTATTGCGGATGATTGGGGGGTAAATTTGGGGACATAGGATGACCGGCACAGGTACTCTGACCCGCGCGGATCTGGCGGAGAGCGTCAATCGTCATATCGGTCTGTCCCGCGCGGAGGCTGCGGCGCTGGTCGAATCGATTCTAGAGCATATGTCCAGCGCGTTGGAGCGCGGCGAAAATGTGAAAATTTCGAGTTTTGGGACATTTGTCTTGCGTGACAAGACAGAGCGCATGGGGCGCAATCCCAAGACCGGGATCGAGGTACCGATCGAACCGCGCCGGGTCCTGACCTTTCGCGCCAGTCAGACGATGCGGGATCGTGTCGCGGACAGCTAAAATTCCAGGAAAGCGCTTTTTAAATATTCGTCCTGATTTACTATAGTTGACCTTAGCTCGACTATGGGTGCAACATCGTGCCATGAACAAGGCAGAGGGTGCATTTCTGACCATCAGCGAACTGGCGAGCGAGCTTGGTCTTCCCCAACATATTTTGCGCTATTGGGAAACCCGCTTCCCGCAACTGAGACCGCTGCAACGATCGGGTAATCGGCGCTATTATCGGCCGGGCGATGTCGCATTGGCTCGGCGCATCAACCAGTTGCTCAACGTCGAAGGCTTCACGGTGAAGGGCGCGCAAAAGGCGCTGGCGGATGGTGGCGATACAATTGTGCCCGATGCGCTGCAGGGGCAGGCAGCCGTCGATAGTGGAGATTTTCTGGGCCGGCTGGAGACGATTCGCGCTGGTCTGGCGCGGGCGATCGGCGAAGAGGGCAACTCTTAGAGCATGCGCGCATAGATCAGGTCGCGAAAGGGCACATCGCCGACCATGAAGGTCAGCTCGCCAATCTCAGTAAAGCCATGACGGGCATAGAAGCGGCGTGCCCGGTCATTCTGTGGATAGACGGCGAGCAGTAGCCTTTGCGCGTTCCGGGCTCGAGCTTCTGCCTCGACCAATGCCATCAGCCGATCGCCCTGACCGCCGCCTTGCCAGCCGCCCAGCAGGTAGATGCGTTTGAGTTCGACATCGTACCGGTCGTCCGTCGCGATCGGAAGGTCGGGTGGCGTGATCAGCGCATAGCCGACCGGTGCGCCCATCGGCGTTTCGCCAATCAACAGGGTCTGCGCCGGATCGGACAGGGCCGCCAGATAATAGGCTTCACTGTGGGCGTTGCGGATATGGGTAAGCAATGCGTCGCCGGGATGATCATGGGCGAAACTGGCAAGAAAGGTCGCTCCGCCCAAGATCGATAGTGCCGGCGCATCACGCATTTCTGCCCGTCGCCAGTGGATCATGGTGGCCAAGCTCAGCGACTACCCGGCCCTAATGCCGGGTCCAGGTCCCGCGGTCGGGTAAAGCTGACCAGGCTGGCGCAATTGGCCTGTGCATCTGTCCAGCTGTCGATTTCAAGATCCATGACGGCGATGCTTGCCGTTGGGAACTTCACCTCGACATCCTCTCTGAGTGGACTGGCGCCGTCATCCGGTACCAGATCGAGAATCAGCTCTTCGAATCCCGGATTATGACCCGCCATCAGAATGGAGGCGGTCGTGTCGGGTATGTCACGGATGACGTCGAACAAGGTCGGTGAAGAAGCCAGGTAGATGCGCCGATCCCATCGTGCGTCCAGCGTCGAGCCATAGCCTGCAAAGAAGGTTTCCAGTGTCTGTACTACGCGTATGGCAGGGGACGCGACCAGCATGTCGAAGCGCATCTTGCGGGCTTGGGCAAACTGTCCCATCAACAGTGCGGCTTTTTCGCCTCGGTGATTGAGCGGTCGGTCGAAATCGCGCGACACCGGGTCGTCCCAATCGGACTTGGCATGGCGCAACAGGGTCAACCGCTTCATTCTCGCTCCAGGTCATGTCTGCCGGACTCGACTCCCTGATGCCCTAAAGTCGATGGGTCGCCAAGGCCGAGGCTGTTCATATTGGCGCTGACCGAGATGATCGCCTCGTCCAGCGTCAGCCGTCGTATCGGAGTGCCCGGTGGAAACGCGCTCAAAAGGCGGCTCGGCATGGCGGCGGACAGGATGACGAAACTGCCGCAGTCGTCGGCCCGGCGGATCAGGCGACCGAAGGCCTGGGCCAGGCGTGCGCGGATCAGGCGGTCGTCATAGGCGCTTCCGCCTCCTGCGAGCCGTCGTGCGGCATGCAATACGGTCGGTTTGGACCAGGGCACGCCTTCCATCACCACCAGCCGCAGCGAATGGCCGGGTACGTCGACGCCATCCCGCAAGGCATCCGTGCCGAGCAGCGAGGCACGCGGGTCGTCGCGGAAAATATCGACCAGCGTGCCGGTGTCCATCGGATCGACATGCTGGGCATAGAGCGGCAACCCGGCGCGGGCGAGCCGATCGGCAATGCGTGCATGGACGGCGCGTAAGCGACGGATCGCAGTGAACAGGCCGAGCGTTCCGCCACCGGCGGCCTCGATCAGTCGTGCATAAGCGCCCGACATGGCGGCGATGTCGCCGCGCTTGATATCGGTGACGATCAGCACTTCGGCCCGGTCGGAATAGTCGAAGGGGCTGGCCGCCTCGAACCGATCGGCGTTGTGGGGCAGGTGGCAGACGCCGCTGCGGGCTTCGGCATTGGACCAGTCACCGCCGCCCTTTAGCGTGGCGGAAGTGACGATTACGCCTTGTGCGGGTTGCAGCACGGCCTCGGCCAGGGGCCGGGTCGGGTCGAGCCAGTGGCGATGCAGGCCGATGTCATATTCACGCCCCTCCACCCGGTCGACGGTCATCCAGTCGACGAAATCCGGATCGGCCGGTCCTCCGATCCGGGCGAGCAATGCCAGCCAGGCACTGATCAGGTCGCGGCGCCAGCCAAGCGAGCCGATAGCCCCCTCTATGCGGGCACGTGCCGCTCCATCTAACCAGTCGGGCGCATCCTCAATCACCGCCTCCAACCGCTTGGCGAGGCGGGCGAGCGGCTTTAGCAAGGCATCGAGCGCAATCGCCGCTTCCTGTGCTGCCTCGACCAGCGGCCCGTCAGGCTCGGCCAATTCGGTTTCCAGCCCATAGCCGGCATCCGCCTCGCCGCTGTCGGCAGCGCGGGCGAAGACGGTGCCGCGCACCGTGGTGAGCAAGGCTTCAAGCGGGCCAAAGGGTTCGCCCGCAACGATCCGCTTCAACCAGTCGTCGGCGGGCAGGGCGCGGGCGGCATCGACGGCCATGCGGATGGCATCGCCCCCTTCCTCGTCATAGCTGGCGAGGTCGGACAGGCGGGCGGCAAGGCCCCGGCGGCGACCCCGCGATCCGCCCTCTGGCCCCGTCACCCAGCGGCGCAATTCGATCGCCTCTTGGCCGGACAGGGCGACGGAAAAGGTCGAATCTGCCGCATCGAATAGGTGATGCCCCTCGTCGAAGACGATGCGCTGAGGCCGTTGCCCGGTCTCACGGCCGCGCGCGGCGTTGATCATCACCAGCGCATGATTGGCGATGACGATGTCGGCATCGGCACTGGCGCGGGCTGATCGCTCGATGAAGCATTTGCGGTAATGGGGGCAACCGGCATAGATGCATTCACCTCGCCGATCGGTGAGTGCGGTCGATCCGTTGCGACGGAACAGCGTCGGAAGCCAGCCGGGCAGATCTCCACCGACCATGTCGCCATCCTTGGAAAAGGCGGCCCAGCGTGCGACCAGTTGCGCCAGGATTGCGGCGCGGCCGGTAAAGCCGCCTTGCAGCGCATCTTCCAGGTTCAGCAGGCAGAGATAATTTTCGCGCCCCTTGCGCACCACGACGCGGCGCGCGGCCGTCGCAGGATCGGGAAAGAGACGCAGTGATTCCCGGTCGAGCTGGCGTTGCAGCGCCTTGGTGTAGGTGGATATCCATACCGTGCCTTGCGCCTGCGATGCCCATAGCGAGGCTGGAGCGAGATAGCCCAGCGTCTTGCCGATACCGGTACCGGCTTCCGCCAGCAGCATGTTGGGCTGGTCGCGGTGGACGCGCGGGCGGAACGCCTCCATGGCGGCGGCGGCATAGGCGCGTTGGCCGGGACGGGGCTCGGCACTTGGGCCGGTCAGGCTGTCCAGCCGGGCGAGCACGGCGTCTTCCTCCATCGCGACGATGCGTGGGGCGGGACGGGGCGCTGACTCCTCCCATTCGGGCAGCTTGGAAAAGAGCCAGCGCTCCGCTTCTGCCGGACGGGAGATGCGTGGCGCAACCAAAGGCGACCAGGGCCAGCGCAGCCGGTGCAGCGATTGAGCGGCTGTCCAGCCGCCTTCCCTTTCCCGCCATTCGGGCGAATCGAGCCGGTCGAGCAGCGCGCGTGCCGCCTGCTGCAGCAGCGCCGGGATATCGCCATCCTGTTGCGGGCGTGGCAGATTTAGGGCCTCGGCCAGGCCTTTTGGTGTGGGAACCAGAAAGCGGGCTGGGTGGACGAAGGCCCACAGTTCGAGCAGGTCTAGGCCGTTGAGATCGGGATAGCCCAGCCGCTGGCCGGTCAGTGGCGCATTCAGCAGCAGCGCTGGCGTCTCGGCGGTACGGGCAATGGCCTGCCCCTTGGCGACGCCCATGGTGTGGCCGACTTCCCGCAACCAGATGCCGCCATGGCTGGCGTAGAGGGCGGGCAGGGTGGTGGGGTCGATCACGGGCCGGGTTTAGGACAGCGCGAACAAAAGGGAAACCGAAATGCGCCGGCCGGTTGCCGTTCAGTTGATCCGACGCCCGAAACCGATCGGCCCGGAAAAAATGGGTGCGGTGACCATGCGCGGCTGGAAGGCGACCGGAGCGCGGCGGGTAAGCCGGGCCATTTCGAGCCGGTCGAACAACGGGCCGTCGGCCAGTTCATAGGGGAAACGGATACCCATCCGGTCTTCTTCCGACCAGCGAACCGTGCCGAATACGCTGTAGCCGTCGAGATCGAGTTGGCACTGACTGCCGGTTGGCAGGGTACAGCCGACCACCTGTGCGCCGCCTTCGCTGAGATCGACAATCGTGCCCTCCAGGCTGTCGAGCACAGTGGTAATCGTGATGCTGATATCAACTGCGATGCGCTCGCGGCTGCGCGGTGTCTGCATGGGAGCCTCCATATGACCAGATCATGGAGGAACAGGGTAAATAAAATCTAAATGTGAAGCCCGATTTAACCCGGATTTGCCTCCAAAGGTCGTTTCCTTTCGGACGTCGCGCGAGTAGGGGGCATAACATTATGACTGCGTCCGATATCATCCGCACCGCCGCACAGGCGGCCAAGGCCTGGCCCTATGAGGAAGCGCGCAAGCTGCTGAAGCGCTATCCCAACGGTGCGCCGGAAAAAGGCCATATCCTGTTTGAGACCGGCTATGGCCCATCCGGCCTGCCGCACATCGGCACCTTCAACGAAGTGCTGCGCACCACCATGGTCCGCAACGCCTATCATGCGCTGTCCGACATCCCGACCCGGCTGGTGGCGTTCAGCGACGATCTGGATGGTTTTCGCAAGGTGCCCGACAATGTCCCCAACCAGGCGATGCTGGCGGAATATCTGGGCAAGCCGCTGACCCAGGTGCCCGATCCGTTCGAGAAATATGAGAGCTTCGCGCATCACAATAACGCGATGCTGCGTGAATTTCTCGACAGCTTCGGCTTCGACTATGAATTTGTCTCGGCCACCGAGCAGTACAAGGCCGGTGCCTTTGACGATGCGCTGCGCCAGGTATTGCGCCGCTACCAGGCAATCATGGACATCATGCTGCCGACCCTGCGCAAGGAACGCGCCGCGACCTATTCGCCGGTCCTGCCGATCAGCCCCAAGAGCGGCATCGTGCTGCAGGTGCCGGTTGAGGTGGTCGATGCCGAATCCGGCCTCGTCCGCTTCGAGGATGAGGGCGAGACGATCGAGCAATCGATCCTGTCGGGCGGCGCCAAGCTGCAGTGGAAGGTCGACTGGGCGATGCGCTGGTATGCGCTGGGCGTCGATTATGAAATGGCGGGTAAGGATCTGATCGATTCGGTGACCCAGTCATCGAAGATCTGCCGCGCGCTCGACGGCCGCCCGCCCGAGGGCTTCAATTACGAGATGTTCCTCGACGAAAAGGGCGAGAAGATCTCCAAGTCCAAGGGCAATGGCCTCAGCCTCGAACAATGGCTGACCTATGGTCCGCAGGAGAGCCTTGCTTTCTATGCTTATCGCGAGCCCAAGAAGGCCAAGCAACTGCACATGGGCGTGATCCCGCGTGCGGTCGATGAATATTGGCAGTTCCGCAGCAATTATCCCAAGCAGGCGATCGAGCAGCAGCTGGGGAATCCGGTGCATCATGTCCATGATGGCGCGTTGCCGCAGGGCGAATTGCCGGTCACCTTCGGTTTGTTGCTCAATCTGGTGGGTGTCATGGGTGATGCCAGCCGCGATCAGGTATGGAGCTATCTCCAGAATTATGTGCCTGGCGCTACCGCAGAAGGCTATCCGGAGCTTGATGCGCTGATCGGCCATGCCCTGGCCTATCATCGCGATTTCGTCGCCCCGACGCTCAAGCGCCGGGCGCCCGATGCTAACGAGGCGGCGGCCCTGCAAAAGCTGGATGCGGAACTGGCCGCGCTGCCGGCTGATGCCACCGCCGAGGATATCCAGAATATCGTCTATGCCATCGGCAAGGATGAGGCGTTTGGTTTCGTGGAATTGCGCGATTGGTTCAAGGCGCTCTACCAGACCCTGCTGGGCGCTGATCAGGGGCCGCGCATGGGTAGCTTCATCGCCCTCTACGGCATCGACAACAGCCGCAAGCTGATCGCAGAAGCGCTTGCCGCCTGAGGCCGTATAAAGGGAACCAAATGGACGTGAAAACGTTTCGCGATCGGTCCACCCCCCTTTCGGACTGATGGTGCGTCTTGCGTGTCATCGGCCGCGCTGGCCTGGAAACGGGCGGCGCGGCCAAGGGGGCAAAAAAAAAGGCGCCGGGACATTTGCCCCGGCGCCTTTTTTGCCAGCTGGCTTACCAGAAGAAGCCGCGATGCACCTGAGAGACCCGGCCGGTCCGCACATTGACCAGCAGCACATCGTTATAGTGCCTCACCCAGCGCATGTTCGTGGCCGGCCGCGGCAGGCGATAGCGATAGGGGTCGGCGATATAATAGCGAGAATTGTAATAAGCGGGGCGCAACTGGGCGCCGGCGTTCCAGCGCGAATAGCGGAAGGGGGCGTTCCAGTTGCCGGCGCGATAGACGTCGCGATGGCTGCGGCGATAATCCTGCCAGTCTTCCCGCGCTTCCTGGCGGGAATCGCGTACGTCGCGGCGCGCTTCCTGCACATCGCGGCGGTCGCCATGGCGCTGCGCTGCGCGCAGGTCGCGCTGGTCCTCGCGCAGGCGCTGCTCGCTGCGGCGGGCTTCGCCATAGGACTGGGCCGATGCGATGCCAGGGGCGACAGTGGCCGCCAGCAGGCCGAGGATGATGATCTTGCGCATAATAGTCTCCCATCAATCTGGTAGCTCGAAGAATGCTCTCAACCGCCTGATGCGGCATGAGCTCCCTTGCCAACACATTGAATATGGAGCGGATTCGCTGAACCGATCGCGAACGATCCTGTCAGGAACCAGTCATTTTTGTCGCAATATGTAACCGGCTTCAACCGCCCCAGCGACGCTCGCGAAACCATTTGGTGACGACATATTTCGTGCCCGCTTCGACAGGCCGCGCGGCATGCAGGCTGAACGGATTGGGGGAGCCATCCACGGCGAGATTGTTCCAGATCAGGATCATGCCCGGAACAGGCGGAATCATGAACTCGCAGCGGGGGAAATGTGTCTCTCCTCCTGCATCCACGGACGAGAGATAGATCATGGCGGTCCAGCTACGCTGTCCGCCGGTCTTGAGCATGTCGGGCCAATAGCTCGCATTGGGCGGGAAATAGTCGCAATGAACCTTATATTCCTGGCCTGACGTGTAGCGTTGTCCCTGCAGGGTTTCGCCATTGTCGGAATCCAGCCCGGTCAGCGCGCAGATGCGGTCGCTGATCGCCAGCACCAGCGGGTCATGCCGGTCGAGGTGACAGCTATGGCTGGTGCGATATTCGGCGTTACCGCTGCCCGAAAAGAGGGTGGATGGCTGGGCGCCATCGTCGATCAAGCTGCGCAGCGCGGCGCATTCCTCTGCGCTGAGAAAATCCTGGCGTCCATATATTTCCAGGTTCGGCGTTTCTATGCGGCTGACCAGGGGGTTACGGTTCAGTCTTTCGCGTACCTTGTCACCGATGGCCGCTCGTGTCGGCGACGCCACGCCGCCATCATCCACTAATTCGTTCATGCCGCTTCCCTGCCATTGCGAGACGGCTGGATGCAACGAAAAATGGTCCGGAGCGATCTCGCTCCGGACCCAGTTTTCCTGAAGGCCAGTTCAGGAGATCGATATCACCAGAAGAAATTGCGGATCGCGTCGACGACATAACCGTCGCGGACATCCACCAGCAGCGCATCGTCATAATAGCGGATCCAGCGCAACGTGCCGTAGGCTGGGGGCAATCGATAATAATAGGGGTCATCGATCCAGTAGCGATTGCCGTAGAGCAGCCCGGACAGGTAGACGCCGGCCGAAAAGCTGCGATAGCCATATCCCCACCCTGTGGGCGCATAATAGCGACCGACCCGATAGCGATCGCCATAGCGGGCGCGATAGCCATACCAGTCATAGCGCCGATCCTGACGCCAGCCATTATCCCAGCGTTGTTGTCCGGCCCAGCGAGACCGATCATCATAGCGGCGCCCATTGTTCCAGTTGCCGGCGGCATAGCGATTGTCCCCGCTATTCCACCGCTGGTCACCCGGTGTCCGGCCGGGACGATCGTCTCGATCGTTGCGACCCCAATCCTGTCGTGCGTCCGGTCGCGCATCCGGACCGCGCCGATCCGGTCCGCGATCGCCGCGCCCGTCATATCGGCCATAGGCCTGGTCCGGTCGTCCGGCTGGCTGCGCGCTCGGGGGAACCCGATCTGGACGGTTCATACCATCGGGGCGCCGTGGCGAGGATGCTTGGCCGACCGCGCGGCCGTCGCCAGGCTGGCGCCAGCCGGCACCATCAGCGCGCTGCTCGGGGCCGGCGGCAGGGGAAGGACCGCCCTGCCAGCGTTGAGAGGCGCCGGGTCCTTGCGATCGTCCGCCACCGCCTTGCCATTGCTGGCTTGGCGCTGCGCGTTGTGGCGCACCTGGTCCGTTGCCATATCCTCGCTGGGCGCTGCCGCGGGCTTCGCCTTGCGGCCCACCATTGCCTCGCTGGGCATAAACGGGCGTCGCACCGCTCATCAGCGTTGCGCCGATCAGCCCTGCCAGCATCCATTTCCTCAACATCGTCCGTGCTTCCTTGCGTGGGAACGCCTTGCTCCCTTCATGCCGCATTTCTAGGACAAAGACGATTTCGCGGTGCTGAACTTGGCCGTCAGCGATTTGAAAGAATCCGATCATGATTTGCCAGAGGCAGGGCGTCCTGTCCGAAGGGGCAGATTGAAACGATTGGTTTCCGTCTGGCGCGTTGCAGCGTTGCACGCTTGGCGCGATCTAGTGGGACATGAAACAGCCGACTTTCTTCCTTCCCCACGGTGGGGGACCCTGCTTCTTCATGGACCCGACCGATCCCCAGCATCCGCATAGCGACGCCATGTGGCAGCCGATGCAGGATTATCTCGCCGGCCTGATTGCCGATCTGCCGGAACGACCAAAGGCCATATTGCTGATCTCTGGCCATTGGGAGGCGCCGGTCTTCACCGTGCATGATGGCGCGCAGCCGCCGTTGCTGTTCGATTATTTCGGCTTTCCGCCGCATACCTATCAACTGCGCTGGGATGCGCCAGGTGGTCCGCAACTCGCGGATCGGGTCGTCGGCCTGCTAGAGCAGGCGGGCCTTGCCGCCGGGCGCGAGTCCGAACGGGGGTGGGACCATGGCGTCTTCATCCCGATGAAGGTTGCGTTGCCCGCTGCGGACATACCGCTTGCCCAATTGTCGCTGCGCAGCGATCTTGATCCTGCAGCCCATATTGCGCTGGGGCGGGCGCTCGCGCCGTTGCGCGAGGAGGGGGTACTGATCGTCGGATCGGGCATGAGTTTCCATAATCTGCGAGTACGGGGCGCGGCGGCAACCATGCCCGCGCAGCAATGGGATGATGCGCTCCACGACGCCGTGACCGATCCTGATTCAGACCGCAGGGCGGCACGGGTCGCGGCCTGGGCGGATTTGCCGCATGCCCGTTTTGCCCATCCGCGCGAGGAGCATCTGCTGCCCTTGATGGTGGCTCTTGGCGCAGCTGGTGGCGACATTGCGACCCGCGATCATCGCAGCATCGTGTTGGGCTGGGTGGTGTCGGGCTATCGTTTCGGGTGAAACGTCACGGCTTTCGCAGGGCAGGCACCGTCCGGGCGGCCTCGTCGGGCGTGATGCCCGGCGGCGGCGCGGCGGGGATCTGGTCGCCGCCGGTCTGTTCCTCGCCACGCATGATCCGTCCCGCGCGCCGGATCGCGCCACGCAGTCGCGGATACACGCCACAGCGACAGATGTTCGTTATCGCGGCATCGATTTCCTCGTCGCTCGGATCGTTGGTCCGGCGCAGCACTACCGACGCGGCCATGATGATGCCGGGGATGCAATAGCCGCACTGGGAGACATTCTCTGCCGCGAACGCCTGTTGCAGCGGATGGCCGCGATCGGGTGACAGCGCCTCGATCGTGGTCACGAACCGGCCTTCGGTCTTGCCGATCGTCACCTGGCAGGACCGCACCGCCTCGCCGTCGATATCCACGGTACAGGCGCCGCAATCGCCGGTGCCGCAGCCATATTTGGTCCCGGTCAGGTTCGACGCGTCGCGCAACGCCCACAATAGCGGCGTCTCCGGGTCCATCCGATATTGCACCGGCCGGTCGTTGACGGTGAAGCGCGTCATGCCGCCTCCTCCTCCTCCACCTTGTGATAGAGCACCTCGTTGCGGATATGAATGGTGCGTGACGCCAGGCGGATTTCCTGGATGAAGGTGCCGAAAGCACCGGCCTGCAGCATCATCGCCAGGCTGAACAATATGGCTATCGGGGTACCCAGATGCGCATTGAACAAATTGCCCGCGAACAGCAGGATGACGACCAGGCAGACCGCGCAGGCCGATGCCACCGACAGGAAGATCGCGCCGTTGACCACGCTCATGCGCCGGTCGAGCACGCGGATTTCGGCCACCATCCGGTCATGTTCCTTGCCGCGTGTGCTCAGCACCAGATCCTCGACGGCGCGGGCGCGATCAATGATGCGGGCCAGCCGGCTGACGCAGACATTCAGGAATGCGCCGATACCGGCGAGCAGGAAGACGGGAGCGAGCGCAAGCTGGATCGTCTGGGCGACCTGCGAGACTTGCGGAAGGGGGATCATCGGGTGGGTCCTCTCATCCCTCGCTTCTATCCTTGATCGCGCTGCAAGGGGCAAGGGGGGCTAAAGCAAACGCCGCCGGACAGCGATTGTCCGACGGCGATCATGGTCATGGCTTCGGCGCGCGGGGCGCGTGAAGGTCAGGCAGCGCCCTTCGACGAGGGCGTGTTGACGCCCATCGATTTCAGATACTGCTTGATGTTGCGGGCTGCCTGGCGAAGTCGCTGCTCATTCTCGACCATGGCGATGCGGACATAGCCTTCGCCATCCTCGCCATAGCCCACGCCCGGCGCGACCGCGACCTTGGCATGGGTCAGCAACTGCTTGGAAAATTCCAGGCTACCCATGTCCTTGAGTGCGGGCGGCAGCGGCGCCCAGGCGAACATCGACGCGCGCGGCGCGGGAATATCCCATCCGGCGCGCGAGAAGCTTTCGACCATCACGTCGCGGCGCTTGTGATAGAGTTCGCGATTTTTGGCGACGATGTCCTGCGGACCGTTGAGCGCGGCGCAGGCGGCCGCCTGGATCGGCGTGAAGGCGCCATAGTCGAGATAGGATTTCACCCGGCTCATCGCCGCGATCAGTTGCTTGTTGCCGACCGCAAAGCCGATGCGCCAGCCGGCCATCGAATAGGTCTTGCTGAGCGAGGTGAACTCGATCGCGACATCCTTGGCGCCCGGCACCTGCAGGATGGAGGGGGTCGGGTTGCCGTCATAATAAAGCTCGGAATAGGCAAGGTCGCTCAGCACCCAGACCTTATTCTCCTTCGCCCAGGCGACGAGCCGTTCGTAGAAGGCGAGGTCGACCGTCTCCGCCGTCGGGTTGGACGGATAATTGACCACCAGGATCGACGGGCGCGGCACGGTGAAGGCCATGGCGCGGTCGAGCGCGCGGAAATAATTCTCGTCCGGCGTCGTCGGGACGGACCGGATGGTCGCGCCAGCGATGATGAAGCCGAACATGTGGATCGGGTAGCTGGGGTTGGGCGCCAGCACCACGTCGCCCGGCGCGGTGATCGCGGTGGCGAGGCTGGCGAGGCCTTCCTTCGACCCCATGGTCACGACGACCTCGGTTTCCGGGTCGACATCGACGCCGAAACGGCGGCCATAATAATTGGCCTGGGCCTTGCGCAGGCCCGGAATTCCCTTGGACTGGGAATAGCCATGGGCGTCCGGCTTGCTCGCGACTTCGACCAGCTTGGCGATGACATGATCGGGCGGCGGCAGGTCGGGATTGCCCATGCCCAGGTCGATAATATCCTCTCCCGCGGCGCGGGCTGCGGCTCGCATCGCGTTCACTTCGGCGATGACATAGGGCGGCAGGCGCTTCATGCGGTAGAATTCTTCGGACATTATAGGGGCTTTCCTGAAAGCTCTCGGTAAGGAATAGTGCGTGGCACGCATTGGGCGTGTCACAATCTGGCTATAACCCGCCAGACTGCGGCGCGCCAGTGAAAGCGGCTGATATCGGCAATGCCAGGAGGAGGAAGGTGGCCATGGAAACGCAGGATGTCCTGGAGCCCCATCTGCCGACTCTGGCAGAGATGCAGAAATGGACCGATGTGCTGGGGCGCGCGCAGCAACTGATGCTGGAACAGGCGGCTGGCGCCACGGGCCGCGTCCTGCCGTTCGATCCCGAAACCGTCGCCCGCATCCAGACCAGCTTTGCCGATGAAGGGCTGGCGCTATGGCAGCGCTTTCTCGATTCCGGCGGCCTGCTGCGCGACCAGCCCGATCCGCCGCCGGCCGACAGCCCGGCCGCGCGCAAGGACCGGCGCTTTGCTGATCCCGCCTGGACGACCCATCCCTTCTATGACCTGATCCGGCAAAGCTATTTGCTGATCTCCGACTATCTGATGAACCTTGCCGATGCGGTCGATGGCGTCGATCCCAAGGCAAAGGCCAAGCTGCGCTTTGCGACCACCGGCATGCTCGATGCGATGGCACCGTCCAACTTCCCGCTGATGAATCCCACGGTCGTGGAAAAGACGATCCAGAGCGGCGGCGAGAATCTGGTGAAGGGCCTCCAGCATATGCTGGCCGACATGGAGAAGGGCCAGCTTACCCATACCGACGGCACCCAGTTCGAGCTTGGGCGCAACATTGCCGCGACGCCGGGCAAGGTGATCCACGAGACCCCGCTCTATCAGCTGATCCATTATGCGCCCTCGACGCCCAAGGTGCTGGCGACCCCGCTGATCATCTTCCCGCCCTGGATCAACCGCTTCTATATTCTCGACCTGTCGCCCGAGAAAAGCTTCGTCAAATGGGCGGTGGATCAGGGGATCAGCGTTTTCCTCGTCTCGTGGAAATCGGCCGACGCCTCGATGAAGGACATGGTCTGGGACGATTATATCCTCAGCGGCCAGGTCGACGCGATCGACACCGTGCGCGATCTGCTGAACGTGCCGAGCGTCCACACCATCGGCTATTGCGTGGCGGGCACGACATTGGCGGCCACGCTGGCACTGCTCGCGGCGCGGGGCGAGGCGGACAAGGTGGCGAGCGCGACCTTCTTCACCGCCCAGGTGGATTTCAGCGCGGCCGGCGACCTCACCCTGTTCGTCGATGACGAACAGATGAAGCTGGTCGACCGACTCTCGTCCAGCGGCTTCCTCGACGGGCGCTACATGGCGGCGACCTTCAACCTGCTGCGCGGGCGCGACCTCATCTGGAACTATGTCGTCAACAATTACCTGCTCGGCATGGATTATCCGCCGTTCGACCTGCTCTATTGGAATGGCGACACGACCAATCTGCCGGCGCGCTGGCATCGCGACTATCTGACCCAGCTCTATCGCGACAATATGCTGGTGGTGCCCGGCGCGATCAGCGTTGCCGGCACGCCGATCGACCTGACGCAGATCCGCACGCCCGCCTATGTCCAGGCCGGCAAGGAAGATCATATCGCCCCGCTCGAAAGCGTGTGGAAACTGACCGAGCATCTCGCCGGGCCGGTGCGCTTCCTGCTGGCAGGTTCAGGTCATATCGCTGGCGTCATCAACCCGCCGGTCGCGCAGAAATATCAATATTGGACCGCCGACGCGCCGCAGCCGACGCTGGATGCCTTTGTTGCGGCTGCGCGCGAGACCAAGGGCAGCTGGTGGCCGGACTGGGCCGAATGGCTGCGCGGCATCGATTCGCGCGAGGTTGCGGTAAAGGGCGCGCGCAAACCGGGCGGCGGCAGGCTCAAAGCGATCGAAGATGCGCCGGGACGTTACGTAAAGGGGCGGTAAATCGACCCGTTTCTGCCAATTTTCCTGCTCGTCGCGCGGGCTTGACCGGCAATATGTCTGATTTGTTGCACTGCACAATGGCTCTTGTAATCCTTTGGGATAAGGATTATTGTGCAGTGCAACAAACGGAGGATGGTCGATGGCCGTTACCCCAAAGTCTGCGCGTGCAAAGCCGGTCGCAAAAACTGCGTCCGCAACCTTGTCTGCCAGTGAGGCGCTCAAGGCTGCGGAGGCGGCATTGGGTGAAAAGCCCGCGCCCAAGAAGCCCGCGCCGCGCAAAATCGCTGCTAAAGCTACTCCTGTGAAGGCGCCTGCGCCCAAGCCGGTGGTGGAAGAGCCTGCGCCCGTTGCCGATCCGGTGGCGGTGATCGCAGCCTCGACGGCGGTCGATGCGGCACCCGAACCCGTTGTTGAAGACGTAGAGGCGGTAGTGGCTCTGGAGCCTGTGTCCGCCCCCCAGACCAAAGCGAAGACGCTGCCTGCCACAGAAGGAACCCTGATCATGAACGATATCCTCGAAACCGGTAAGAAGTTCGCCGAAGACACCAAGGCCAAGCTGGAAACGGCCTATGCCGACATCAACGAGAAGGCGAAGGCCGGCGTCGAAAAGTCCACCAAGGCGATGGAAGAGCTGAGCGACATCGCCAAGGGCAATGTTGAAGCGCTGGTGGAATCGGGCAAGATCGCGGCTAAGGGCTTCGAGACGCTGGGCCAGGAAGCCGTCGACTACAGCCGCAAGAGCTTCGAGAAGGCGACCGCCTCGATCAAGAGCTTCTCGACCGCCAAGACCCCGACCGAATTCTTCCAGTTGCAGAGCCAGTTCCTGTCGAGCAGCTTCGACGAGTTCACCAAGGAAGCCGCCAAGAGCAGCGAAGCCTTCATGAAGCTCGCTGGCGATATCAGCCAGCCGCTGACCGCGCGCGTGACCCTGGTCACCGACAAGGTGAAGTCGCTCGCCGCCTGAGGCGTGCCGCTCTTCCGATCGGAATGACAGTTAGGGGCGTCGCTTTCATGGAAGCGGCGCCCTTTTCCATGTCATGACTTGCGGCGGAAACATGGTTACCCAGCGATGGTACGTGGTCGGCCCCCTTGCCTTGACGAGACAAATCGCCATATCCTTCATCATCATGAAGCATCTCATCAGCGCATCGGCGGTTACCCCCTTCACGGCCGGTCCCGACCAGGACGATACGGGCGACAATGGCCCCAATATCGGCGTCGCCACGCGCACCCGTACCCGCACCAAGAAGCCGTCGCTCTACAAGGTGCTGATGCTGAACGACGATTACACCCCGATGGAGTTCGTGGTGCATGTCCTCCAGCATTTCTTCCGCATGGATATGGAGGAAGCGACGCGGGTGATGCTGCATGTCCATCAGCGCGGCGTCGGCGTGTGCGGTATCTTCAGCTATGAAGTGGCCGAGACCAAGGTGAACCAGGTGATGGACTTCGCCCGGCAGAATCAGCATCCGCTGCAATGCACGCTGGAAAAGGCCTGACATCATCGGCTTAAGCTGTGCGCTTAACCGTTTCTTGGGAAGTGTAGCGTCTCTATTTCAATCAATTACATGATTGAAATACAATGTTTTTTCAGACTTATTCGCCATGAATGGTCCCGCTAAACGAAGTGGGGACTTCCAGCATGACGACTATCAGCAATTACAGCATGACCATGCCGCCATCGCCGCGCATGTCGATGAACAATCGCATCGACGCCGCAGTGGAGACCGGTTCCATCTCGCAAACCGATGGCGATGCGCTCGAAACTGCGCTCGATTCCATCGATTCCGCCCTCGGCGCCTCCGCCAGTTCGGGCAGTTCGCGGCTCGATCCGTCCGCGATGAAGGACCGGATCGATTCCCTGATCGATGATCAGGTGTCGGCCGGCACTCTGACCGAGGATCAGGCCGCTCAGTTGCAAAGCCTTTTTGCCCAGGGACCAGGCGGGCCGAAGGCTTCGGCCGATGGTGGGGACAGCATGGGCATCGATGGCTTGTCCGCCATGGACGGGATGCAGGGGCCACAGGGCATGCGTGGTCCGCCGCCGCCACGCCCAACGGAAGACAGCGGCGATGACGACGACAGCACGACCAGCGAGACGAGTGCGACCAGCGCCACCGATCAGCTGGACTCGATCATCGCCTTTCTTGAGAATCTCCGCTCCAGCCTCAGCCAGTCGCTCTACGGATCGACCAGCAGCGCCACGAGCAGCAGCAATAGCGGCCTGGTGGTCGACAGCCTCGCCTGACCGCCTGATCTTTCTGACGAGCGTGGGGGCTCGCAGACATCTGGTCGGCAGTTCATGCTGCCGACCAGATGAATTTTCACGATCTTGCCCTCGTTGATATCGGGCGCAGCATTTTGCCGCTAGAAAGGCGGCGTGACGCAGGAGACGGCCCCTTTCATCCACGACCTTGCCGTGATCGGCGGCGGGGTGAATGGATGCGGCATTGCGCGCGATGCGGCGGGGCGGGGGGCAAGCGTCCTGCTGCTCGAACGGGGCGACCTGGCGCAGGGCACCTCCTCGGCCTCGACCAAGCTCATCCATGGCGGGTTGCGCTATCTGGAGCATCGCGCCTTCGGCCTGGTCCGTGAATCCCTCACCGAACGGGAAAGGCTGTGGCGCATCGCGCCGCACATCATCCAGCCGATGCGCTTCGTCCTTCCTTGGGCCCAGGGGCTGCGGCCGCGCTGGCTGCTGCGCCTCGGCCTCTTCCTCTACGATCATATCGGCGGCCGCCGTGCCCTGCCGGCGACGGAGGCGATCGACCTGCGCCATCATGTCGCCGGCGCGCCGCTGCGGGCGGGCTTCGGCCCTGCCTATGTCTATTCGGACGGCTGGGTCGACGATGCCCGGCTGGTCATCCTCAATGCCCGTGACGCCGCCGATCATGGCGCGGATATCCGCCCCCGCACGCAGGTGCTGCGGCTGGAGCAGGCCGGCGATCATTGGCGCATCCATGCGCGCGACGCGGCGGGGCAGACGCAGACCTTCCATGCGCGGGTCGTGGTCAATGCCACCGGCCCCTCGGTCCTCGACCTGCTCGACCGTGCCGATCGCCGCGCCGACCGGCTCATCCGGCTGGTGCGCGGATCGCATGTCGTCGTGCCACGCCTGTTCGACCATGGCATGGCCTATTTCTTTCAGCTCCCCGACGGCCGCATCTTCTTCGCCATTCCCTATCAGCATCTCTATACGCTGATCGGCACGACCGACCGCGATCATCGGGACGGCGTCGACCCCGTCGAAGCCACCTCCGAGGAAATCGCCTATCTGTGCGAGGGCGCGAACCGTTATTTCGCCCGCTCTATCAGCCCCGCCGATGTGGTCTGGTCCTTCGCCGGCGTTCGGCCGCTGATCGACGATGGATCGGCCCGGCCGGAATCGGCGACGCGCGGTTATCATCTCGATCTCGATCGGGAGGAGGGCGCGCCGCCACTGCTCAGCATCTATGGCGGCAAGATCACCACCTACCGCCATCTCGCGGCCGACGTGATCGCTCTGTTGAAGCCCTTGCTGCCCTCGCTCGCAGGCGATGACTGGACGGCGAACGCGCCGCTCCCCGGCGGTGATTTCCCGATGACCGGCCTGGCCGATCTGGTGGCCGCTTTGGCCGGCGACTATCCTTTCCTCGATCTCGACACGGCCGAACGGATCGGCTGCGCCTATGGCACCCGCGCTCGCGACTGGCTGGGCGATGCGCGCGACTGGGCGGGACTTGGCCAGGATTTCGGACATGGCCTGACCGAGGCCGAGGTCAGCTATCTGATCGCGCGCGAATGGGCGCGAACGAGCGACGACATTCTCTGGCGTCGGACCAAGCTTGGCCTGCGGCTTGACGTGACACAGGTTGCTGCGCTCGATGCCTGGCTTGAGGAGAGGGCATGACCGAACGCTATCTGCTGGTGCTGGACGAGGGGACGACATCGACCCGCGCGATGCTCTATGCCCCCGACGGCCATCGCATCGCGATGGCGCAGGCGGAACTGACCCAATATTATCCACAGCCCGGCTGGGTCGAGCATGACGCCGCCGAAATCTGGGCCCGCACGCGCGATTGCGCCCGCCAGATGGTGGACCGGGCGGGCGGCGCCGACCGGATCGCCGCCATCGGCATCACCAATCAGCGCGAGACGGTGGTTGCCTGGGACCGGCGCACCGGCGAACCGCTGGCGCCCGCCATCGTCTGGCAGGATCGGCGCACGGCGGCGCAATGCACGGCGCTGCGCGAAGCCGGTCATGAAGCGATGCTGCAACAGCGCACCGGCCTTGTCGTCGATCCCTATTTTTCCGCCAGCAAGATGCGCTGGCTGATCGATTATGTTCCGGCCGTGGCCCAGGCGGGGGATGCGCTGGCGCTCGGCACGATTGAAAGTTGGCTGGTGTGGAAACTGACCGGCGGCCTGCACATCAGCGACGCCAGCAATGCCAGCCGCACCCAGTTGGTCGCGCTCGACGGCACCGATTGGGATCCGGCGCTTTGCGACCTGTTCGGCGTCCCGCGCGCCGCGCTGCCCGAAATCGTCGACAATGCCGGCGCCTTTGGCGAGACGCTGGCGGACTTGCTGGGCGGCGCCATCCCGATCCGCGGGCTGGCCGGCGATCAGCAGGCGGCCAGCATCGGCCAGGCCTGCCTGACGCCGGGCGATGCCAAGGCGACCCTGGGCACCGGCGCCTTCATCCTCGCCAATATGGGCGCGCAACTGCCCGCCTCGCGCCATCGCCTGCTCGGCACCCTGCTCTACCGGATCGGCGACCAGCGCATCTATGCACTCGAAGGATCGATCTTCATCGCCGGCAATCTCATCAAATGGCTGCGCGATCAGCTCGGCCTGATCGCATCGGCGGCGGAGACGGAGGCGCTGGCCCGTTCCGTGCCCGACAGCGGCGGCGTGCTGATGCTGCCGGCGCTGGCGGGGCTGGGGGCGCCGCACTGGCGGCCAGACGTGAACGGCGTCATCGCCGGCCTCACCCAGGGATCGACCCGCGCGCATATCGTTCGCGCCGCGCTTGAATCCCTCTCGCACCAATTGTCCGACCTCGCCACCGCCTTCGCAGCCGACGGGGCGCCCTGGCGCCAGTTGCGGATCGATGGCGGCATGAGCGCCAATGACTGGATCGCCCAGGATATCGCTGATATGCTCGATGTCAGTGTGGATCGTCCAGCGGATGTGGAAACCACGGCGCTGGGTGCGGCCATGCTGGCAGGGTTGGGGGCTGGATTGTTCCGCTCCCTGGACGAGGCCGCGACGATGGCAGGGAAGACGACTCGATTTGATCCGGCAATGCTGCCGCAGCCGCGCGATGCGCGACTGTCGGCATGGCACCGCCTGCGCGATCGGGCGCTGACCTCCTGACTCGGGCGATCTTCAGATTAACCGTAAAAATCGATCACCCAGTCCGATTTAATCAGTTTTTCTGAAACTTCGCGAGGCCTTAGCCTGTTCTCATCCAAAGCCGAGGAGGACGATATGGTCGATAAGCCAGTGATGACGACGAGCGCGGGTGCGCCAATTGCCGATAATCAGAATAGCCTGAGCGCAGGTCCGCGCGGCCCGCTGCTGCTCCAGGATTATCAGCTGCTCGAAAAGCTGGCGCACCAGAATCGCGAACGCATTCCTGAACGCGTCGTCCATGCCAAGGGCTGGGGTGCCTATGGCACGCTGACGATCACCGGCGACATCTCCCAATATACCAAGGCAAAGGCGCTCCAGCCCGGCGCGCAGACGCCGATGATCCTGCGCTTCTCGACCGTGGCGGGCGAATTGGGCGCCGCCGATGCCGAGCGCGACGTGCGCGGCTTTGCGATGAAATTCTACACGCCCGAAGGCAATTGGGATCTGGTTGGCAACAACACGCCGGTCTTCTTCGTGCGCGATCCCCTGAAATTCCCCGATTTCATCCACACGCAGAAGCGCCATCCGCGCACCAATCTGCGTTCGCCCACGGCGATGTGGGACTTCTGGTCGCTCAGCCCTGAATCGCTGCACCAGGTGACGATCCTGATGTCGGATCGCGGCCTGCCGACCGATGTCCGCCACATCAACGGCTATGGCAGCCACACCTTCAGCTTCATCAATGACGCCGGCGAGCGCTTCTGGGTGAAGTTCCACTTCAAGACGATGCAGGGCCATCGCCATTGGACCAACGAGGAAGCGGCGGATGTCGTCGGTCGCACCCGCGAATCCACGCAGGAGGATCTGTTCGAGGCGATCGAGAAGGGCGACTTCCCCAAATGGAAGATGCAGGTCCAGATCATGCCGGAACTGGATGCGGACAAGACGCCCTATAATCCGTTCGACCTCACCAAGGTCTGGCCGCATGCCGATTATCCGCCGATCGACGTCGGCGTGCTGGAGTTGAACCGCAACGCCGACAATTATTTCGCGGAGATCGAGCAGGCCGCCTTCTCGCCGTCCAACATCGTGCCGGGCATCGGCTTCTCGCCCGACAAGATGCTTCAGGCCCGCATCTTCTCCTATGCCGACGCGCACCGGCACCGGATCGGCACCCATTATGAAGCGCTGCCGGTCAATGCGCCCAAATGCCCGGTGCATCATTATCATAAGGACGGGGCGATGCGCTTCTTCCCGAACAATCCCAACCCGGCCGCCTATTATGAGCCCAACAGCTTTGGCGGCCCGGTCGAGGATCAGCGCTTCCTGGAGCCGCCGCTGAAGATTTCGGGCGATGCCGACCGCTATAATCACCGCGAAGGCAATGATGATTTCGGCCAGCCGCGCGCGCTGTTCAATCTGTTCGACGATGCGCAAAAGGCGCGGCTCTTCGCCAATATCGCTGCGGCCATGGGCGATATCCCGGACGAAATCGAGGAGCGCCAGTGCAAGCTCTTCGACCAGGTCCATCCCGACTATGGCGCGGGCGTGCGCCAGGCGCGGGCCACGATCAAGGATCGAAACCCTGCGATCTCGGCTCCGACCGATCAGACGCTGGCTGACGCTTCGGCGTAAAAAGGCGATACTGATGCAAAGTAGAACATCCCCGGCAGTCTAAACGCTGGGGATGTTCTACTTCTTTTTACGACCGTGCTGGGAAGGCGATTGTGAGCATATCTTAACGATGTGCCTCTAGGGCGGATCGGAACATGCAGCGCTCAGCCCTTCGTCATCCCTCTTCTCTATTGGCCCCGGTCTTTACCGGCTGCATTTATTTTGCGGCTGCATCCCTGGCCTTGATGACGTCCCGCTTTGAAGGCGGGCTGGCTTTCATCTGGGGCGCCAATGCCCTGTTGATGGCGGAATTGCTGACCGCACGATCCGGCTACTGGCCACGGGTCGTTCTGAGTTGTGCCATGGCAAGTGCTCTGGCAACGACGATATTCGGCATGGGCGCTTTGGCTGCGCTGCCAATGGCGATCATCAACATGCTGGAGTCGATGATCGTGGCACTGCTGTGCCGGCGGTTTGTGCCTGGACGACGGGTGGCCGGATCGATGCGACCGCTGGCGGTCTTTCTGCTGGCACTATGTATGGTGGCGAATGTTGTCGCGGCCACGATGGCGGCGGCCGTGGCGGCGATCCTGACGCCTGTTGGCTTTTTGCCATCCTGGGGCCAATGGTATAGCGGCCATGTGTTGGGCGGCCTGATTTGTACGCCCATCCTGTTGATGCTGTATCAGGGCGAATTGGGGCGCTGGCTAAGGGAAACGCGCCCGTCAGCCAAGCTGGAAGCGCTTGGCCTGCTTGCCTTTTTCGCTTTGAGTATCTGGTGGATATTCTACCAGGCGCATTATCCGCTTCTGTTCGCCTCGCTGCTCCCGCTTGTGCTGATTGCCTTTCGCACAGGGTATCTCGGGTCGGCCGCCGCAATCGTGATCCTCGCCCTGATCGGCGGTACTGCGACCCTGACGGGCCATGGGCCGCTCAACATCATTCCAGGGACGTTGCCGGACCGGGTCCAATTCTTCCAATTCTATCTGGCGCTCAGTTTCCTGCTGGCGATACCCGTCGCTGCGGAATTGAACGGTCGCCGTCGATTGACGCAGATGCTGCGCGACAGCGAGGCGCGTTACCGCGCCATTGCCGAGCATAGCGGCGACGGCGTTTTAAACCTTAGTGTCGATGGCATCATTCAATATGCGTCCCCTGCAGCGATCGACCAGATCGGTCATGCGCCGGATAGGCTGATTGGGCATGCCGCAACCGAATTGATCGACCCGGACTATTGCGCGATCGTCGTCGCGACCCATCGGCGCGCGCTGGCCCAGCCTGATGAGGCCCACGCTGTCGAATTTCGACCGCGTCATGCGGTGCGGGATGATGCCTGGTATGAAATGTTGACCCGCGCGGTACTCGATCATCAGGGACTGCCCATCGGGGTGATCAGCACGGTGCGCGATATTACGAAGCATAAGGCGCGCCAGAAGGCATTGCAGCAGGCCGCAGCGATCGACATGCTGACCGGCGCTGACAGCCGCCGCGCGACGTTGGAGAAACTGGAAATAGAGATGGCCCGCGTCGCAACGGGCGGGCATGCCGCCTTGTTGTTGATAGACATAGACCATTTCAAGGCGGTCAATGATCGCTACGGCCATGGCGCGGGTGATCGCGTGCTCATCGACTTCGTCGATCGGATGCGGACCAGCTTGCGCGGTATGGGAAGCATCGGCCGACTGGGCGGAGAGGAGTTTGCGATCCTGCTGCCCGATGCCGATATCGATCGCGCCAGCCGCATCTGCGAGCATCTGCGTCGCCGGTTGGCTGCCCATCCTTTCGTGCTGGAACATGGCGGTACGATCGCGGTCACTTTCAGTGCCGGGCTGGTGGGACTGAATGCCATGATGAGCGCCGCCACATTGATGGATGCCGCTGACAAGGCGCTCTATCGCGCAAAGCATAGCGGTCGGAACTGTTTGAGGCTTGCGGCCTGATTCCCTCCCTATTCACCAATCGGTTGTGATCGGCTGGTCATTGGATTCTACGGTCAAGTCTCCTCAGCACGGATGAACGGCACCATCCTTGTCATGCGTGCTTCTCAAGCGGCATTGCATGTTGGCGTGACGCGCTTGACTGGCGTGATGCGAGGTTGCGGTTCGTTGCGAGAGTGAATCCAATCCCGAAAAATAAGTGATGTTATGTTGTAACTTACACGATCCTGGCCTATGTAACGCCCACCATGCAGCAGAGCCTTCGTCATGCCCTGGAAACCGGTCGCGTCGATCGCATTGCGATGGCGTTGTCGGGCCTGTGTGTTGCGCACTGTTTCCTGACCGCCGTGGTGCTGGGCGTGCTGGCTTCAGCAGGCGGCATTTTCGACAATCCTCTTTTCCACGAGGCTGGTCTGGCAATTGCCATCCTGCTGGGCGCGATTGCGCTTGGTCATGGCGCAATCGCACATCATTTTATGATGCCGGCGGCGATTGGCTCGCTGGGCCTGGGGATTATGACCGGCGCGTTGACAATGGATCATGGCTGGCAAGAAAGTGCCTATACGCTGCTGGGCGTTGCTATCCTGGCGCTGGGACATGATCTCAATCATCGCGCGGGGCACTAAGCGGCGTTAGCTATGGCATCCGGCTTTCGCCAGATAGTCGACCAACAAGAAAAGGGGCCGACATCGGCCCCTTTTCTTGTTGGCGTACGATCATTGGCATCAACTGCCCTTTTGTCCCACTCGATGCTCGCCCTTGACCCAGCGCACCGTACCGGTGCTGGCGCGCATCACGACGCTTTCGGTCGTCAGCTTGTTGCCCGGCAGGCGCTTGACGCCGGCGAGTAGCGATCCGTCCGTGACGCCCGTGGCGGCGAAGATGCAGTCGCCTTTGGCGAGTTCCTTGAGGTCATAGACCTTGTCGAGGTTGGTGATGCCCCATTTGCGCGCACGCTGTTTCTCGTCGTCATTACGAAAGAGCAGGCGTCCCTTGAACTGGCCGCCTACGCAACGCAGCGCCGCGCAGGCGAGCACGCCTTCGGGCGCGCCACCCGATCCCATATAGATGTCGATCGTGGTTTCCGGATTGGTGGTCGCAATGACGCCGGCGACATCGCCGTCCGGGATCAGCATGATGCCGCAGCCGATCGCACGCAGTTCGGCGATCAGCTTTTCGTGGCGCGGGCGATCGAGAACACACACGATGATCTCGTGCGGGTCGACGCCCTTGACCTTGGCGACTGCCGCGACATTCTCCTTGACCGACTTGTTGAGGTCGATGACATCGTCGGGATAGCCCGGCCCTACCGCGATCTTGTCCATATAGACGTCCGGCGCATTCAGCAGGCCGCCTTCTTCGGAAATGGCGAGGACGGCCAGCGCGTTCGGCCCGGCCTTGGCGGTGATGGTCGTGCCTTCCAGCGGATCGAGCGCGATGTCGATCTTGGGACCCGTGCCGATCGCGTTGCCGACTTTCTCACCGATATAAAGCATTGGTGCTTCGTCCCGCTCGCCTTCGCCGATAACCACGGTGCCGTCCATATACAGGTCGTTGAAGGCGAGGCGCATCGCCTCGACGGCGGCGGCGTCGGCGGCCTTTTCGTCACCGCGGCCGACCAGCTTGGATGCGGCAATGGCGGCCGCTTCCGTGACGCGCACCATTTCGAGGACCAAGACGCGATCGAGAATCGAGCTAGCCTGCACCATATCCGTTCCTCTGCTGAAAATATCAGAGCAGCGCGATAGGATGTCCGTCTAGGCTTGTCGACCCGGACGGCTGGCGGTGATCGGCATTTCATGACAGCGATACAGCATCTGTCCCGGCGAATTTTCCTCGTTATCGCGTGCCGCCATCATCCCGCCATTTTCGGCTGATCTGTTGCAGTCGGTGCGCTGGCTATCTTCCCTTTTCTTCATCCTGCTTGGCTTGCCGACACCGGCGCAGGCGCAGGCCATCCTGCCGGTCGACGGGTCAGCCTTGCCCGGGCCGACGGCGATGGAGGGTTATCGTGCAAAGACGGCGGCGATCCGGCCCTGCGATCGCAGCGGGGGCGGCATCGTGGTGTGTGGCAATCGGGCCGAACGCAACGCAAAAGAGCGATTGCCACTGCCTCGGGTACCGGAGGAAGGCGGTCGTACCAATGGGGATACGCCGCGTGCATCGGCCGCGCCGGCGCGGCAGGGCGCTTGTGGCGTGGTCGGTGGGCAGGGAGTTGGATGCGTCGGCGGTGGCGTACCGATTCTGGGAGCAGCGATGCTGGCTGGCAAGATCGTTGCCCATCTGATCGATCCCGACGCCGACTTGGCGCCGCCGCCGCCGCCGTTGCCCGATCAGGTTCCGGGCGCGGGGCAGCACTGATGCCGCCCCGACCTTAGTCCAGGATGTGCATTACCATTGGTGTGTCGAGCAGGCTGTCCGACCCCGCCAGTCGATCGAGCGTGTCGCGAACGCAGCTTTCCTCGCCAGCATGGGTCACAATGGCGACGAGGACGCCATCGGCCTGATTCGCGCCGCGCTGGATCATGCTTTCGATCGAGACACCGGCATCGCGGGTGGCGGCGGCGATTTCGGCGAGTACGCCCGGGCGATCCTGGACCTTGAAGCGCAGATAGGCCCGGCCAACGCGCTTGCCGGCATCGGCTGCTTTTTGCGGCGTCAGGGCGGCGACCGGCATCGCCAGCGCGTCGCCATATTCATCGCGGGCGACGTCGATCAGGTCGGCAACCACGGCTGAAGCGGTGGGGCCATCGCCCGCGCCGCGCCCCTGGAAGAAGAGGCGGCCGACGAAATTGCCTTCTGCCACCACGGCGTTGAGCGATCCGTCGACATGAGCCAGGGGGTGATCGAGCGGGACCAGCATGGGATGAACGCGCTGGAACAGACCTTCCGCGCCGTTCTCGGCCATGCCAACCAGCCGGATACGGAAACCCAGCGCAGCCGCTTCGGCGATGTCGGCGGCAATGACATGGCGGATGCCGGTGACCGCGACATTGTCGAAGTCCAATTCGGTGCCAAAGGCCAGGCTAGCCAGGATGGTCAATTTATGCGCCGCGTCGATGCCGTCGATATCGAAACTGGGATCGGCCTCGGCATAGCCCAGTTCCTGCGCCTCCTTCAGCACCTCATCGAAGCCCCGGCCTTCCTTTTCCATGGTGGTCAGGATGTAATTGCAGGTGCCGTTGAGGATGCCGTAGACACGGCTGATCTCGTTCGCGGCAGCGCCTTCGCGCATGCCTTTGATGACCGGGATGCCACCCGCGACGGCGGCCTCATATTTCAGCGCGACGCCTGCCTTTTCGGCTAGTCCGGCCAGGTCAAGCCCGTGATGGGCCAGCATCGCCTTGTTCGCCGTGACGAACGGCTTGCCGGCAGTCAGGCACTGTCGGGCGAGGGTGAGGGCGGGGCCGTCGGCGCCGCCGATCAGTTCGACTACGACGTCGATGTCGTCCCGGCTCGCCAGCGTGGTCATGTCGTCGACCCATTCATAGGGCGACAGGTCGACGCCGCGATCCTTGCTGCGGTCGCGTGCGGAAATCGCCACGATCTGGATGGGGCAGCCGGCACGGCGGGCGATGAGGTCGCCATTGGTGTTGAGCAGGCGAATGACGCCGCCACCCACCGTGCCCAAGCCGACGAGCGCAACGCGGAGCGGAGCGTGGCGGTGGAGATTGGTCATGGCGGTCTTGGTCCTTCGCACTGTAAGAGGCGCGCTGAATAGCGGCCCGGACGCCGCTGTCCAAGGAAAAGCACAGCGGCGTCCGCTTGAAAGATAAGTGCGCTTAAGGTCGGCTCGTCTTTCGGTTGCGTGCGCACTGGCCAAGCGCCTGCAGGACAAACTGATAATCGGCTCGTGCGGCTTCGGCGTCCTGTACCGCTAGCGTCCTGACGGAACGGGTGGGCAGGGTCGTCGGCAGACTGCAGGCCAAACGGTACCACAGCAGGCTGCCTGGCACGGGCGCGCGGGCGGCTTCATCGACAATTTCGCCCAGCGCCACGGCCCAGCGTGGATCCTGACCAGGCCGGCGAATAATCGACAGCGATACAGGATCATCATTCTCCGTGCGGAGGAAGATTTGTGTCTCTCCCTCGCCGGCGATCGTGCCTGCCACATGGAAGGCATCACCCAGCCCTATGATTCGCGGCGGGGCGTCGGCGGATACCAGGGCGGACAATATGCTGCGCACCCTTTCGACTTCGGCCGGGGTTGAGGCGATCTGGGCGTCGCGTGCTACCAGCTGGATCTGGCCAGGGCGCGTGCCTGGCCGCGCGAACAGGATGACCTGGGACTTTTTCAGCTTCGGCAGCTTGCCACGCGTGTCGAGCGGCGCGTCATAAAGATAGCCCACGGTTGGGCTGATGCCCCCTTCGCCGCGAATCAGGCTGGTCACTTCGGCTTCGATATAGACCCTCTGATAGCCAGCAGGGACCTCGCCGGCCTGTTCGGGCTTCAATGTGATGATGTTGCCAATGCGCACATTGGCAACGAGCGAGGCGCTGTCGGAAAGGTCTGCGATATCCGCATAGGTGAATGTAGCGGCGCTGGACGATGGTTGCGTTATCATCGGTGCATTCGCGCCAAAAGCCGGGAAAACTGCGGAATTTGCGGCGAAAATGAGGCATAGCGGGCCGACACTTTTGGTAACCATGGAGGATTTCATTCGCTTCTTCGTCCTAAGCTGTCAGCCAGTGGCAGGGATGTCACAGGCAAGTCATTCCGGTGTGTAATGGTAAACGCAAGCGGGTATTTCGATAAAGCGTTTGCGTGCCACGATGCGCCGCGATAGGAGTTCGCACGGTAGCAAATGGGACGGACAGGGGTCAAAGATGCCCGGGGGATGCCCCCGGACAGCTCGGGCCGTTTTTGGCTGATTTGTACAAACCACTGGTAAGATGAGTTAAGGAGTGTCGTTGCCGAATGGCCTATGCTGACCACTCGCAAGGATCGAGTCGTACGATATCGATCGTCATCGTCGCCCTGATTCACGCTGTTCTCGGCTATGCCTTCGTCACCGGTCTTGGCATGAAATATGTCAAAAAGGCGGCGGAACAGCTGAACGTGATCGACGTGAAAGAGGAGCCCCCGCCACCGGACGAGGAGCCGCCGCCGCCGCCGCCTGATCAGCCGATCGAGCCGCCGCCGGTTGTAGCCCCGCCGCCGATCGTTCAGACGCCGGCGCCTGCGCCGCCGATTCAGACCGTTCGGACGCCCCCGCCGGTGTTCAATCCGGTTCCGGTTGCCGCACCGCCACCGCCGCCGCCGGCTCCGCCGCCGCCGCCGGTTGCTGCCAGCCGCGCTTCACCGCGCAGCAATCCTGGCAGTTGGCTTAGCGACGCCGATTATCCGAGCCGCGCCCAGCGTGAAGAACGCTCGGGTACCGCCGGCTTCCGTCTGGAAATCGGCGCTGATGGTCGGGTGACCAACTGCACCATCACCTCTTCGACCGGTCATCCCGACCTCGACGAGGCGACCTGTCGACTGCTGCCGAAGCGTGCGCGCTTCAAGCCCGCAGTCGGTGGTGATGGGCAGCCCATGGCCGATACCTACAACGGCCGTATCACCTGGCGTCTGCCGGAATAATCCATACAGGGAAGGCGAGCGCGCCGCGCCGCCTTCCTCTTTGATGATCCTATTGAGAGGGAAGTCTTGAACATGTTGATGTATCTCGCAGCGGCTGCTCCGAAGCCGGAAAACCCCTACGGCCTGATGGAAGCCCTGGAACAGGGCGGCACCATTGCCTGGACCGTGTTCCTCATCCTGTGCGCCATGTCCGTCGGCACTTTCTACATTCTGTTCACCAAGCTGATCGAACAGCAGAAGGTGATCAATCAGGGCAAGAAGGTTCGTGCGACCTTCTGGCGCGCTGCTTCGCTGAAGGAAGCGTCGGCCAAGCTGGACAAGAACTCGGCCTACAAGCAGATCGTCGATGACGGCATCAAGGCGCAGGACGAGCATGGCAAGCTGAAGGATCCGGTCGAAGCGCATGACTGGCTGCACGGTTCGCTGGCCCGTTCGGAAGCGGCGATCAACTCCAGCCTGAACGGTGGCCTGGCCTTCCTCGCAACCGTCGGTTCGACCTCGCCGTTCATCGGTCTGTTCGGTACCGTTATCGGTATCTACCGCGCCCTCATCAAGATCGGCGCTGCCGGTCAGGCCTCGATCGACGCCGTTGCCGGCCCGGTCGGTGAAGCTCTGATCATGACCGCTCTGGGTCTGGCCGTCGCCGTTCCTGCGGTGCTCGCCTACAACTTCCTGCAGCGCCGCAACAAGTCGATCGCCGAACAGCTCAACGGTTTCACCGTCGACCTGCTGGCCTATCTGGTTTCGGACGGCGCTGTGAAGCCGACTGTTGCTGCCGCTCCGGCCGCTGCTGCCAAGCCGGCTGCCGCGCCGACCAAGGCCTGATCGCCTTAAGACGCCGGTTCGGGAACCGGGTGGCGGCTGCGACCGCCCGGTTCCCCGCCGGACAGGGGCCCCGGCTAACGGGGCACCATCGACACCAAGGTTAGGATAGTATCAATGGCAATGAGTGTTGGCCCCGGCGGCGGTGACGACAAGCCCTTGTCCGACATCAACACGACGCCGCTCGTCGACGTCATGTTGGTGTTGCTCATCATCTTTCTCATCGCGGTCCCGGTCGTCGTCCAGACTGTAGAGCTGCAGCTTCCCAAGGTGGCGTTCGAGCCGACCACGACGAAACCGGAAAATGTTTCCCTGTCGGTCACTTCGGCGCCGGACGGCAGCTGTGCAGTTTACTGGAACCTGACCAAGGTCGGTTCCGACGAACTGCTCAATCGTGCCGTGGCCAAGCTGGAGGCGGATATCAAGAAGGCAGGCGGTGTAGAAAATCTGACGCCCGAAGATCTGCCCGAAGTGCATATCCGTGGCGACATCAATACCCCCTATCGTTGCATCGGCGGCACCATCTATACGATGCAGCGCGCCGGTTTCCCGAAGGTGGGCTTCATCTCCGAGCCGGAACCCGGCACGACGACGACCCGCCTCTGACCGGCTGATTAAGGAGAATTCGCTATGGCCATGAGCATGGGCTCCGATGATGGTGAGCCGATGATGGAAATGAACACGACGCCGTTGATCGACGTCATGCTCGTTCTCCTCATCATGTTCATCATCACCATTCCGATCCAGACCCACGCGGTGAAGATCGACCTGCCGCAGAATGCGCCGCCGACTGACAGCGTGATCGACCCTGTGAAAAACAAGGTCGCGATCGATGCCGGTGGCGTCATCACCTGGAACGGTGCGCCGATCGACCTGCTGACGCTGCGTCAGTATCTGCAGCAGTCGCTGCGCCTGCCCGTCGAGCCGGAACTGCAGTTCCAGCCCAATGCGCAGACCCGCTATGTCGTCGTTGACGAGGTGCTGGCGGAGATCAAGCGTGCAGGCGTGACCAAGCTGGGTTTCGTCGGTAACGAACAATATGGCAATTTCTGATTGCTGATAGGTCTGGCGCGGTCCGGGATATGACTTCCCGTCCCCGGCACGTCGGATGATCAGGATCGGTATATTCTGCCAAGGGATCAGGGGCTGCGTTCGCAGCCCCTTTTTTCATGCGCATGATTCTCGCGTGCTGATCGGGTGATTTAACGCTTTTCTTACTCTCCGCGTCCATGTTGGTCACAGGATGGTGGGCGATGGGCGCTGAACGACTGACAGACATGGAACGCAAGAGCCGGCTGGCCGAGCGTCGGGACGTCATGATCGACGTCAAGGTGCGACGGCCAGGCGAGACTTGGTTCACGAGTCGTATCGCCGATATGTCGGTGTCTGGTTTCCGTCTTCAAAGCTTCATGAAGCTGACTGCGGGCAGCGAATTATGGATCATGCTGCCGGGCTTCGAGGGACGGCGGGCGCGTGTCTTGTGGGTCCGGGCTCATGAATCCGGCTGCACATTTGAACGGCCCCTGCATCCGGCGATTTTCGATTACATCATCCAGCGCAGCCGTAGCACCGCGCGCTGAACCTCGGCCTGTCGGCCGATCGGGGGCGATCAGCCCTGTTCATTATCCTGAAATTGCAAGCTGGCCAGACGGGCATAGAGGCCGCGATGTGCCATGAGCATGGCGTGCGTCCCCTGTTCGACTATCCGTCCCTGGTCGAGCACGATGATCCGGTCCGCCGCGCGGACGGTCGCCAGGCGATGGGCAATTACGATCGTGGTCCGGTCCCGCATCAGCCGGTCGAGTGCCTCTTTCACGAGCTGTTCGGATTCCGCATCGAGGGCAGATGTTGCCTCGTCCAGCAGCAGGATCGGTGCGTTCCGCAGCAGGGCGCGGGCGATTGAAACGCGCTGGCGCTGCCCGCCGGACAGGCGTGCACCGCCTTCGCCCAGTTGGCTGTCGAGTTGTTGCGGCAAATTTCGCAGGAATTCTTCGGCATTGGCTGCCCGCGCAGCCTCCCATATCTGATCGTCGCTTGCGTCCCAGCGGCCGTAGCGCAGATTGTCGCGCGCGGACGCGGCGAAGATGATGCTGTCCTGTGGGACCAGCGCCATCTGGCTGCGAACTGCCCCTGGATCGGCATCGGGCAGAGCGACGCCATTTAGCCTGATCGTGCCGGAAGCGGGATCGTAGAAACGCAATGCGAGCTGGATCAGCGTAGACTTGCCCGCGCCGGAAGGGCCGACGACCGCAACGGTCTCACCCGGGGCAACGTCCAGGCTGACGCCGTTCAAAGCAGCCTGGTCTGGTCGGCTGGGATAGCGGAAATGGACGTCCTCGAAGGTCAGGCGGGCGGCCTGCATGCCATCGGAGACGGGCACGGGTGATCGCGGGGGTAGGATAGATGGCTCGGCGGCCATGAGTTCGTGCAACCGGCTGGCCGCACCGGCTCCCCGTAACAGATCGCCCCAGCTTTCGGATAGAGATCCGAATGCACCGGCAACCAAACCGCCGGTCAGGACGAAGGCTGCGATGCTGCCGCCCGACAGGCGGCCGGCTGCGACGTCGATCGCCCCCAGCCATAACACGCCGGTAATGGATCCAAACACCAGGGCGAAGGCAATGGCCGTCATGATGGCGCGCAACAGGATGCGTCGACGTGCCGTGGCGAAGCCGCTGGCTACGGTGGCATCAAAGCGCGCAGCTTCCCGTGCTTCCTGACCGAAGCCCTGTACGATCTTCATCGCGCTCAGAACCTCGGTGGTCACGCTACCGACTTCCGCCAGGCGATCCTGGCTGGCGCGCGACAATTTGCGCACGCGACGTCCCAGCGTGACCAATGTCATGACGATGACCGGAATACCCAGGATCAGCAGTCCGGCAAGCTTGGGCGCCAGGATGAAAAGATAGATGAGACCGCCTATTCCGGTCACCAGGTTGCGCAACGCGACGGATACGGTGGAACCGACCACCTGATCGATGATCGCGGTGTCGGCCGTCATGCGTGACGCGATTTCCGATGGGCGGTTTTCCTCAAAGAAGACGGGGGCCTGGCGCAGCAGATTGGCCTGGGTCGCGCTGCGAATGTCGGCGACGACCCGTTCGCCGAGCCAGGATACGAAGTAGAAACGCAGGGCGCTGGCGCTGGCGAGGATGATGACGAGCAGGAAAAGATACTCGAACCAACGACTGATATCGCCTCCCCCCGTAAACCCCCTGTCAATGACCAGGCGAAAGCCGCTGGGGATCGCCAATGTGGCGGCAGATGAGACGATCAATGCGATGGCCGCCCAGGCAATTCGCGCGGGATATCGGCTGGCAAACTGCCACAGCATCCCCAGGCTTCCGAGGGCAGGGCGCGCAGCGCGGCGCGACGAATTATCGGTGGCATCCTCCATGGACGCGGCGTTAGCAGTCCGCTGATAAAGCCTCAATGGCTGCGGCGGGATCGCCTGCCGTTGCCGCATGGACACGCACATGGCGGAAGGGGGGCCTCACGGATTTGCGTGGCGCCCGGATTTGCGCTTAGGGCTGTCGGCCCGCGCACAGCATGGATACCGCCGATGACCCGCATGATTCTCGCGACCGTTGAACGTTGGCCGGTAGCCGGGTCCTTCATCATCAGCCGTGGTGCCAAGACGGTGGTCGATGTGGTCGTCTGCACCGTGACCGATGGAGAGGATGTCGGGCGCGGTGAGGGGACCGCGATCTATTATGAGGGGGAGACGGCTGAAGGCTGCGCGGCCGCGATCAACGCCTATGACGGTCCGCTCGATCGGCAGGCGTTGCTGGAAACCATGCCCCGCGGCGCGGCGCGCAACGCGCTTGATTGTGCCCTCTGGGATCTGGAGGCGAGGCAGGCGGGCATACCCGTCTGGCAACTGGCCGGCCTTGCTGTACCTGCACCGCTGGCAACCGCCTTCACCATCAGCCTGGGTGATCCCGAAAAGATGGAAGCCGATGCGCGTGCGGCGGTCGCGCGAGGCTTTGGTCTGCTCAAATGCAAGCTGACGGGCGAGGGCGATCATGCCCGTATTGCTGCGGTGCGCGCGGGTGCGCCCGGGGTGCGGTTGATCGTCGACGCCAATGAAAGCTGGCATGGGCGGGATATCGCTGTCGAAGCTGCGGCGCTGGCAGCGCTTGGCGTCGAAATGATTGAGCAGCCAATCATCCATGGCCAGGAGGATCGGCTGGCGGGTGTTCGGGCGCCACTGCCGCTATGCGCGGACGAAAGCTGCCACACCCGTGCCGATCTCGATAAACTGGGTGATTTTGACGCGGTCAATATCAAGCTCGACAAGGCGGGCGGGCTGACGGAGGCGCTGGCGCTGACACAGGAAGCGCGTCGTCGCGGCTTCCGCATCATGGTTGGCTGCATGCTGGGCACCTCGCTCGGCATCGCCCCGGCCGCACTGGTGGCGCAGGGTGCGGATTGGGTCGATCTTGATGGCGCGCTGCTGCTGGCGCAGGACCGGGATGGCGGGCTCGTCCTGCGTGACGGCCTGCTCGATCCCGGTTCGCTTTGGGGGCTGGGACGCTGATCGGGCGTCAATAGCCCAGCGTCAGGCCGATCGTGTAATATTTCGGTGCCAGATTGGCTTTGGCGCGCAATTTCGGGATCAGCGGCATGGCAATGGTGGCATAGGGCCGTGTATTGTCGCCACTGAAGCGTACGCCACCGCCGATGCTGGCCGACATGGGCAAGGTGTAGGTCGCTTCGACCCGGCCATAGAGCTTGGTATCGCCATCGCGCAGATAGACGCCACCGCCGGGCGTGAGGCTGAAGCCCGCCAGTCCAAAGGCGTAGCCTGCACCGATTTCCGTTCCCCAATGGCCGTCGGCCCGGCCATAGTCGATTTCCGCGCCGAGCCCCTCAGCATGAGCGACGGGCGCGGTGGCCGCAAGGAACATAGACAGGCAGACGGCTGCCAACGGAACGATCTTCATACGCAATCCAGTTCACAATCATGGGGATGTGGTTCGTAAAGGCCGCTGTGCCGGGCCGGGCAACAGCGTACCGGCCCAGCCGAATCCGTCTTGCGGTAAACCGAGTCGCTGACGCTACAGATCGACTCGCTTGACCGGCTGCACTTCCGGATATGGCATAATTGCCTTGCCATCGGGCGCTGCGGTGAAGCTGGTCTGGGTTGGATAGGCGAAGCCGATCCCCTCAGCGTTGAACCGCTTCCAGATGGCTAGGCCAATGCGATGGCGCATCTGGAAATAATCATGATGATCCGGGTCTGGCACGTCGAAATTGAGCTGATAGTCGAGCGAACTGGCGCCAAACTGGACGATGCCGGCATTGACGAAAATCAGTCCCTCGGCTTCGACGATCTCCTGCAACATGGTGGGAATCGCGTCCGCCTTATCCTCGGCGGTCTGGTAGATAATGCCAATGGCATAGGTGACACGGCGCTGGGTCAGCGTCTGCAGGCTGGTAATCTCCTTCTGCAGAAGATTGGCGTTGGAGATCACCTTCTTCTCGCCGCTCATCGCGCGCAGCCTAGTGCTTTTCAAACCGATCTTTTCGACCCGTGCGGTTGTCTGGTCATAGGTGATGATCTCGCCCCGGCGGAACGGCTTGTCGAAAATGATCGAGAGGGCAGCAAAGAGGTCAGAGAAAATGCCCTGCGCGGCAAGGCCGATGGCGATGCCGCCAATGCCCAGACCCGCGACCAGGCCCGTCACGTTGACGCCCAGATTGTCGAGCACGACGATGGCGGCGATCGCGAACAGCGCAAAAGTCACCAGAATACGGATCAGGCCCATCGCATTGGCCAGCGTCTCGCCCTGGCCATCTTCCGCCAAAGTCTTGCGCTCGATCAAGCCCAGGATGATTTCGCGAGCCCAGATCGCTGCCTGAAGGACCGCCGCGATGGTGAAGAAGAAGGTCACGGTCTTCGTCAGCGAAGCCGGGGCATTGGCGAACACCACGACGATGCGCGCGGCAACCATGACCATGAAAAATTGGGTCGTCCGCGCTGCTGCGCGGCTCAGCACATTGGTGAATCCGAGTGGATCGCCGCGCTGGCCCATATGCCTGGCGCCGACCGTACGCAGCGCCGCGAGGGTGAGGTAGATGATGACCGCCGCGCCGACCGCAATCAGTATCTGCATATAGTGTAGCTGAAACCAGGCGATGGTCGAATGGACCAGCTCGCGCAGATTGGGGGCGTGGATGGTGATGTCGGGCAGGGCGGGGTCGTTCTTGCTGGCCATGCTGATCCTTGAATGATGGTCCGTGGGTTGGATCAGGCTGCTGCAGCCAATTGCATGGCGCCGGCTTGATCCTCGAGGAACGCAATCAGCCCGCGTTCGTGACGGGACAGATAGCGCGTACGGCGCGGCAGGCGAAGCCCCTTGCGCCATTCATCCTGTCCGTCCTTGCACAATGCGATTAACGCAGGATGGATATAGCTTTTGCGGCTGATCGCGGGGGTGTTGCCCAGCGTCGCCGCGACCGGCGCGATCATTTCGGCCAGCGACACATGGCTGGTGGCCAATGTCTCGAAAGCGATCGTCGATGCACCCCAGGTCCGGAAATGCTTTGCCGTGAACGCGCCGTCCATGGCTTGCGCGATGTAGCAGTTGACGTCGCTCGACGTGACGGGGTGAGCGACGCCGACTTCGTCCAGATACTGGAAGAGATGCTGACCGGGCAGATCCTGCACGGCGCGAACGAAGCGGAGCAGCCGTTGATCTGTGACTGTCAGTTGATGTTCCCTGCCAGACTTGGCGCGATAGCGCAGTGTCAGCGCCCGGCCTGACAGGTCGACATGACGGCGGCGCAGGGTGGTCGCGCCAAAACTCTTATTGGTCGTCGCATAATGTTCGTTGCCGACGCGCAGCTTGGCAAGGTCGAGCAGGCGTACCACTGCAGCGACGGTCCGTTCCTTGCGGAGGCTGCGGCGGGACAAATCTGCCTCCAGTCGTGCGCGCAGAAGAGGCAAGGCACGGCCGAACAGGGCGCAGCCGGCATATTTCTCCGCTTCCCGCGCGGCACGGAAGTCGGCATGATAGCGATATTGCTTACGACCGCGATCATCATAGCCGGTCGCCTGGATATGGCCGTTGCAGGACGGGCAGAACCAGCAATCGCGATAGGCTGGCGGCATGGCAATGGCGTTGAGGCGATCGATTTCGGTCTGGTCGGTGATCCGGGTTCCGTCGATATCCAGATAGGCCCAGCCATGCTTTAACGCTCGCCGTCGGATTCCGGGCATATTGTCGTCGCTATGGAAAACGGCGGACTGGGGCATGGATAAGCGGGACCTTCCTCGTCTCCACCAACCCGCCGTCCGTCGCTTCGTTCCGCAACCCGATGCCGTGAGCGCCCCTGTGATGGCGATGGCAATCTTGTCACCAGTGGCACGCTGGCCGCATCGCCGCTTTGATGGCTGCCTTCAGGACAGTCGTGACCGACGATGGCGCCAATATGACCAGCCCGCGCCATGTGTCGGGGTCTGTCTCCATGGCAGGAATCGGCGACGCACGATCGACGTCTGGGCAACCGCCAAGGTAAAGCTGGCGACCATGGTCGGAAAGGCCAGGGGCAGCGTGGCGGGCGCGTAGGTGGCCAGCAGCATGGCTCCCCCGGCGCAGCCGAGCGCCGCGACGGCGGATCGCAGATCGCCATCCGGACCGCGTAGCCAGAAGACGCAGGTCGTCATCCCCAGAGCGAACTGCGCGATATTCTGGCAGGCGCCGTTTGGCACGATGGCGCACATGCCGATCGCGACCATCATTGCTGCCGCCACTCGGGGGCGCTGCCAGCCATTTAGAAGATGGGAGAGCAGGGGATATAGCAGCAATTCGCACAGCATGGCGGCAACAAGGATGGCTGTTGGCGCGGCGGCCTGTCCGTCACCCATTTCGGCGTGCATGATGAATGCCACCACTGCGGTTGCCGCAAAGGGCAATAACCGGCCGGGAGCCATGCGGATATGACTGATCCAGCCCTTCCACCCCGGGCGCAATCCCCAGCGTCGATCGGCAAGCCGCAGTTGGAAGGCGGAGAGGGCGAACAGTATTTGCACGCCCCAGGGCATCAGCGCGGGGACGACCAACGGGGCCGAGAGAAGCAGTCCCAACAAAAGGCCTTGTACCAGGCCAAGGAGGCGCAATTCCATATTCATGCCGCCACACCTGCTTGTGGCTGCGCCGCATGTGGCAGGAATGGCTTATGTGTTTCTTCCTTTCGCTTGCGGGTCAGATAGGTGTCCAGGCCGATCTGCAGGGACAGCATCATGAAGATGAAGGGTTGGTAGGCGATACCCACGAAAAGCGATCCGATCATGTAAACGATATGGCCTTGCTGGAGAGCGACGGCGAAGGGGGCGACCCAGGCTTCATCCGGCGCGTCGCGTTTGCGGTAAATCCGCCTGATGGCTTCGGTCCGGACGAAGCAACTGATGTGAAGAAGAGCCCAGAGGAAGAAGCCGAAATAGCCTTGCTCGCCCAGCATCTCGAAATAGGCGCTGTGATAGGCGCGGCCTTTGTCGGTGACGAGCCGCCGTTCCACGCGTTTCTCGTCGCCATCGCCGACTACATTCTGGGCGACATAGGTGAAGCTGTTCTGCAGATAATTGTCGAAGCCCCCTCCACCTGGATGGGCCTTCACATAATCGAGTGTCCACATCCACACCGCAACGCGCGTAGAGGCGCTTTCGTCACCCTGATGATTTTCGATCGTCTGCATCCGCTTGGTAAAGCTGGCGGGCAGAAAGGGAATGGCGGCGAGGGCCGCGAAGGCGAGCAATGGGCCATAGACGAATTTGCGTTTGGACCGCAGCAGCATCATCCCGGCGAGAATCACGAGGCAGACGAGACCGGTCCGGGCTTCCGTTCCCACTGGCATCAGCATGCAGGCCAGGCAGAGGGCGTAGGCGAAGGCCTTAACCTTCCAGTCGGGCGGGAAGATGGTGCCATGGTGCGTCAGCCACAAAATGATCGGAATCAACGCAATCGCGACGCAGGAAATGATGCTGCCTTCATAAAGGCCGCTATTATTGTCGACCATCAGGTTCAGTACGCCATAGCCTCCACCTGACAGCGCCGTCTTCATGCCGCCATTGATGATGATCGTGCTGGCGCACAGCACCATGAACAGCGCCAGCGCTTCGATGCGCAACTTGGTACGAAGCACCAGCGGCAGGAACACGGCGAAGATGATTGCCTTCCAAACCCAGGCCCATTTGGTCGCGGCATTGATGGGGAAATCCGCTGTTGCGGTAGTGTAGCCGCACCAGGCCAGCAGGATCAGCAATAGAATCTGTCGTGCAGAAAAACGGCAATCCTTCTTGTCATCAACCAATAGCCAGGCGCCCACCGCACAAACGAAGGCGATCAGGGAAATGGGGATGCTGTTCAGCAGGAAATAGGACAGCCGCTGGGGCGAAACGATGTCGATATAGGCATAGATGATGATCAGCAGGAAAGGACGCTTGAACCCCATCAGGAAAAAAATGCCGAGGAAGGCGATGAAGAACAGGTCACGCATGCCCGCTATCCTTTTCGCGCGGGGGCGTCGGATCGATGTCGCGATCCAGGTCGGGGCGCGACAGCAGGCGCCATGCGGCGAGCAGTATGACGCCATGACTGATCAGCAGGGATAGGGTATCAATCATTGCGCGCTTGGTTCGCCGGTCCTGGCCTCTTGTCCAACGATATCCCTAGCGTGACAGAGTTGACGGGGCGTTAAACCTTTTTCGGCAAAAAGTTAGGGCTATGACTCGGATCCTTCATATCCTCGACCACAGCTTGCCGATGCACAGCGGCTATACCTTCCGCACGCGGGCGATCTTGCGGGCACAAATGGCCAAGGGCTGGGATGTTCGTGGCCTTACCGGCCGTCGTCACAGTGCTGGCGGACCATCGGATGCGACCGTGGATGGCCTTCGCTTTCACCGTACGCCGGGTGCTCCTGCCACGGGTAATGCCATTGTGCGGGAATGGCGTGATATTGCCGCCCATGCCGACGCGATCGAGTCGTTGGTCCAGCAATGGCGTCCCGATATCATTCACGCGCATTCGCCGGTGCTGAACGCGATCGCGGCACAGCGGGTTGCGCGCCGGCATGGCATTCCGATCATCTATGAGATTCGCGCCTTCTGGGAGGACGCTGCTGTGGGCAACGGGACCGGCACGCAGGGCAGTGCGCGTTATTGGCTGACCCGTCAGCTCGAAACCCGTGCCGTCCGCAGTTCTGACGCCGTTGCGGTCATTTGCGAAGGGTTGCGTTCGGACTTGATCGCCCGCGGCATTGATCCCGGCAAGATCATCGTGTCCCCCAATGGTGTCGATCTTGACCAATTCGGTACGCCATGCGCCCGCGACCCCGCGCTTTCCGCACGGTTGGGACTTGATGGTGCCGATGTAGTCGGCTTCATTGGCAGCTTCTATGATTATGAGGGGCTGGACGATCTCATCGCAGCCATGCCGCGACTGGTGCGGTCGAGGCCGCGAGCCAAATTATTGCTGGTTGGCGGTGGCCCCTGTGAAGAGGCGTTGCGTGCGCAGGCGATGGCATCGCCCTTTGCCGATCACATTGTCTTTGTCGGCCGTGTTCCGCATGATCAGGTCGAACATTATTACGCGCAGGTCGACATCTTGGCCTATCCGCGCAAGGCGATGCGCCTCACCGATCTGGTGACCCCGCTCAAGCCACTGGAGGCGATGGCGCAAGGGCGTCTGGTCGCCGCGTCGAGCGTTGGCGGCCATCGCGAACTGATAGAGGATGGCGTGACCGGTACATTGTTCGCACCGGATGCCCCTGCGGCGATCGCTGCGGCTCTGGCCGATTTGTTCGCCAACCGGGAAATCTGGGATCAGCGTCGAGCCGTTGCCCGTGCATTTGTTGAGCGTGAGCGTAACTGGTCGTCAAACATTTTGCGTTACGAGCCTGTTTACCAGCGGTTGCTGGACCGGACTGTGCACGCAAGGGCGGCCTGATCAGGGCCGTGATGATGCCGAGGTTCAAGGGACCGGGACGCACTATGTTGGCCGCAGCGATCGTGGCCGGATTGTTCGTCCTGACGATGCCCGTCGGCCTGGTCGAAACGCTGGTGGCATCCAGCGGCCTGAGCGAGGCGATCCCGGCAGCGGGGCCGCCGCTTGGGCTGAAGGCCCGGCTATTGCTGGCTGGGTTCGGGGCCATGATGGCGGTCGGAATGGTTGCGGCAGTTCGTAGGCGCCCAGCCGATCCGACGGCCATTGGGTGGAGAAAGAGAATAGGAGCATGGCGCGGTTTTCGCGCCCAAGGAGCAAGAAGAATGGGTTTCGCATTTGCCAAGCTGACTGCGCTGGCGCGGGGACGCAATGTTCCTGTCGTTGACGAAGGAACGCCGGCGCTTCGTCGCGCCGACGCCCATCCTGACGCGCCCGCCCGCGCACCTATCTTCGCCAGCCGTGACTTTAACGGGCTCGATATCTTTTCGCGGCCGGAAACGGGGCGCCGCAGGCTGGTCGTCAATCCGGAACCGGGAGACAGGCCTGCGGAGCCCAGCATTGCATTCGCGATGCCCAGCGCACCCGAGCCGCTACCGGTCGAGGAACTGAATCTGGCGGCTTTCGCGGTCCCCGCCGATCCTGAACCAGCGCCCGAACCTGTTTCTATGCCACTGGCCCGTCCCCCCTTCGCCGCGCCCGAGGATGCGGTGTTTGAGTCTTGGGAGGATGATGCGCACAGTGAGGATATGGCCAACGGCGACCTTGTGTACGAGTCGCTGGCGACTGTGGATATATCATCCGAGCCGGATGCGCCGACGCTCGCAGCTATCGGGATGGAACAGGCCATATCCATGCCGGCCATGCAGCCTGCGCGTAAAATCGAGGATATGACACTTGCCGAACTGACCGAAAGGCTTGAGCGCGGCCTGGCGCAACGCAGTCGCCATGCTGCAGGGCCACATCCTGCCCGTGTGATTGCCGATATGCCGGTGGCCTCCGCCGTGCCTGTGCGGGACATGGTTGAACAGGACGTCGATGAAGCTTTGCGGGCGGCTCTTGGTACCTTGCGTTCGATGACTGGCCACGGGCGCTGATATGACATCATTGCATCGGCGTTGATCGCGCCGATGCTACCAGTCCTCGATTGTGAGGGCGGAGAGTTCAATCCATATCCCGTCCGTACCCGGCCGGCTGTCGTCGACCGTGATATCGGCGACGAAGTGCCCCGGCAGCTTCCATTCCACGTCTTCAAGCCCCCGTATGAAATGATCCCGGCGCGTCGTCGCGTCCTGGCCCTCGATACCCAACAGCATGACATGGCGCCGGCCCTCGAACAGCGCGCTTGCCCAGGGGCGGCTGCTTGCCTGCCTGATGGTGAGCGGCATGCCGATGCGATCGGCGATTTGTGCCAGCAGTCGAGGCAGGGGATCGACTTGGCGATTTCCTATTCCTTTATTTTGGACCAGGTTTGAACGATTGAAAATGCCATCAGCGCTTGTCATTGACCGGCACTCCTGCGATATTCGTTCATGAAATGTTCTATCCGTCTTTTCACCCGTTCTCCCGGTTCGCGTCCATGACGTATGTCGTGGACCAGGCGCGGATCGCGTACAGATTCCCGGCCGAAGCGGGTGGCAGCGATATTTTGTTCATGCAGAAATTTCTCGATCGTGCGCAGCAGCATCGCCGGAATCCTCCTCTGTCGATCCGATTCGCCCCCTGCGAATCAATAGGTATTTCCCTATTTCATATTCATTTTCCTACTTGTCTAGGAAAATTCCTATCATTATGGATGTAACATGGATGAACCACAGGATCCCCGTGCCGCACTGGATCGGTTGATCGCCGAGCGTGGAGAAAATTATGCCGATCTGTCCCGATTGATTGGCCGTAACCCGGCCTATATTCAGCAGTTCATCAAACGCGGTACGCCGCGCAAGCTGGACGAGGAAGATCGCCGCATCCTTGCTCGCTATTTTGGTGTCGCTGAAACGGCGCTGGGCAGCGTCCCAGCGCGTATCGCGCCAGTAACGCGGTCCCGCGGTTTGCCGATGGTCGTTGCGGTGCCACGCCTGGCACTTGGTGCATCCGCCGGCGCCGGGTCGCTGGACGAGGATGAGCGCGCGGCGGGGGTGATGGCGTTCGACGCCCAATGGCTCCGCAATCTGGGTGTACGGCCGCAGCGCGCGTCGATCATTCGCGTGGATGGTGAATCGATGGCGCCGACGCTGACGGATGGCGATGACATCATGGTCGATCATGAGGATGATGCTTCCCGCTTGCGCGACGGTGTCTATGTGCTCCGGCTTGACGGGGTGTTGATGGTCAAACGGATCGCAACGGGGCCGTTACGCGGTCGCTTCAGTGTATTGAGCGACAATCCCCATTATCCCGACTGGGCCGATATCGATCCTGCGATGGTGGCGATCGTGGGCCGGGTGGTGTGGACCGGGCGGAGACTGGCCTGATACATCATCCCTCCCTTTACAGGCGCGTGACTCGCTCTATCTCCACGAGGGACAGGAAGAGGCAATTGTGAACGACAATGGGGCGGTGATCCGCAAGGCGATCGAATGGCGCGGCGCGCCGATGGCGCTGGCGACGGTTGTGTCCACCTGGGGATCGGCGCCGCGGCCGCGCGGCAGCCATATGCTTGTGCATCAGGATGGCCGGCTGGAGGGGAGTATCTCGGGCGGTTGTGTCGAGACCGACGTGTTGCAGCGCGCTGCCGAGGTGATCGCCGGACGCCCGGGTCATGTCGAGCGCTATGGCGTGGCTGACGGTGACGCCTGGGAGGTCGGGCTGCCCTGTGGCGGCGAGATTCAGGTACTTGTGCAGCCAGTTGGAGACGAAGGCTTTGCCCCGATGCTGTTCGACCGGATCGCGACGGAAAGCGCGCGGGGACGGGCGCTGACTTTATCGACCGACCTGGAAAGCGGCCTGACGCAGGAAGGAGAGGGCGAGGGGCGGTTCATCAACCGTTATGATCCGCCCAGACAGTTGCTGATTGTCGGCGCGGTGCAGATTGCTCAGTCGCTCGCGGCGCTGGCGCAGGCGATCGACGTTGCCCCGGTGATCATCGATCCGCGCGGACGTTTCCTGACGGCAGAGCGTTTTCCTGGCATCGAACTGGATGATCGCTGGCCGGACGAGGCGATCGCGACACGGCATCCGGGCGAATCCACGGCGGTGGTGACCCTGAGCCACGACATAAAGATTGATGATCCCGCGCTGCTGGCGGCACTGAACGCGCCGACCGGCTACGTCGCGGCGCTAGGATCGCGCCGCAGCCATGCCGCGCGACTGGATCGATTGGCGATGCAGGGCATGAAACCGGCGGATCTGGCACGGATTGACGGTCCGGCCGGGCTCGACATCGGCGCGACCGGCGCGGCGGAGATCGCCCTGTCGATTTGCGCCGGCATGATCGCAGGCTTCAACGCCAAGCGCTGATTAGCAGCATTTTCCGCCATTCTTGCCGCCATAGCGCGCCTCTTGCCGATTACGGAAGAAGGTGATGCGGTCCATCGGCGCGTGGCCGGGATGCTGCTCACGCATGTGGTGTAGATAGGTGTCATAGTCGGGTTGGCCGACCATGAGATGCAGCATGCGCCGCAGTGTTTGCAGGAACGGGCTCATGGCGCGGTGACCAATTGCGCCGGAATCTCGCGCGCGGTCGCGGCTGGAATGCGCCGCGCGGCAACGCAGGTGCGGACGGTGAAGACCAGCAGCGACAGGACGACCGCCAGGAAGATCGCGACCAGCCCGGCATCGACATAATCGTTGAACAATATCTGGCGCATTTCCGCCATCGCCTTGGCCGGCGCCAGCACCTCGCCCTTGTCGAGGGCGGCGCTATATTTGGCGGCATGGGCCAGGAAGCCAACCTTCGCATCGGCCGAGAACAGTTTCAGGAAGCCGGCCGACAGCGTGCAGATCAGCAGCCAGGCGGCGGGCACCATCGTCACCCAGGCGAAGCGGTCGCGCTTCATGCGGAACAGCACGGCGGTGCCCAGCATCAGCGCGATCGCCGCGAGCATCTGGTTGGAAATGCCGAATACCGGCCACAGCGTGTTCACCCCGCCCAGCGGATCGGTTACGCCCTGATAGAGGAAGAAGCCCCATGCCGCGACGCACAGGCCCGTGGCGATGAAGCCGGGCAACTGGCTCTTGCTGTCCTTGAAGCTCGGCACGGCGAGCGCGATCAGATCCTGCAGCATGAAGCGGCCGGCGCGGGTGCCGGCATCGACGGCGGTCAGGATGAACAGCGCCTCGAACAGGATGGCGAAATGATACCAGAAGGCCTTCATCGCCGGGCCACCAAACACATGGCTGAAGATTTCCGCCATCGCGACCGCCAGGGTCGGTGCGCCGCCGGCCCGGCTGATGATCGTGTGCTCGCCGACATCCCTGGCCGTCTGGGCGATCAGGTCCGGGCTGATCGGGAAGCCCATGGCGGTGACGGCGGCGGACACGCTGGCAGGATCGGTGCCGATCACGGCGGCCGGGCTGTTCATCGTGAAATAAATACCCGGGTCCAGGATCGACGCGCCGACCAGCGCCATGATCGCCACGAATGCCTCCATCAGCATCGCGCCATAGCCGATCAGCGGCGCGTCGCTCTCGGTCGCGATCAGCTTGGGCGTGGTGCCGCTGGCGATCAGCGCGTGGAAGCCTGACACCGCGCCGCAGGCAATGGTTATGAACAGGAAGGGGAAGAGGCCGCCCGACCAGACCGGCCCGCCGCCGGCAGCGAACTGGGTGACGGCGTGCATCTTGAGCGGCGGCGCCATGATGACGATGCCGATCGCCAGCGCGGCGATCGCCCCGATCTTGAGGAAGGTGGACAGATAATCGCGCGGCGCCAGCAGCAGCCAGACCGGCAGCACCGAAGCCACCGCGCCATAGCCGATCAATATCCAGCAGAGCTGCACCGGGGTGAAGGTGAAGATCGGCCCCCAGACCGGCGATTGGGCGATCGCCTGGCCATAGACGATCGCCGCGAGCAGGCCGATCAGGCCCAGGATCGACACTTCGCCGATGCGGCCGGGACGAACCCAGCGCGTATAGGCACCCATCGCCATGGCCAGCGGCACGGTGGCGGCGACGGTGAACATGCCCCAGGGGCTTTCCGCCAGTGCCTTGACCACAATCAGCGCCAGCACGGCCAGGATGATGACCATGATCATGAAGGCGCCGAACAGCGCGATGGCGCCGGCGACCTGGCCCATTTCCATGCGGATGAGTTCGCCCAGCGACTTGCCGTCGCGGCGCATGGAGATGAACAGGACCATGAAGTCCTGCACCGCACCGGCCAGCACGACGCCGGCAATGATCCACAGCGTGCCGGGCAGATAGCCCATCTGTGCCGCCAGCACCGGCCCGACCAGCGGTCCCGCCCCGGCGATCGCGGCGAAATGATGGCCGAACAGGACGGTGCGGTCGGTCGCCACATAGTCCAGCCCGTCGGCACGGCGGATCGCTGGTGTCGGCCGGGCTGGATCGAGCCGCATCACCTCACGCGCGATGAACAGCGCATAATAGCGATAGGCGACCAGGAAACAGCTGACGGCGGCGACCACGATCCACAGCGCATTGACCGTTTCGCCGCGCGAGACTGCGACGACCGCCAGCGACACCGCGCCCACCAGCGCAGTCAGTATCCATGGAATGTGCCGGGTCATCGCTCTCTCAAGGGTTCGGGATAGGGATTGGGCGCCACACTAGGCCGCTCCCCCCGAAAGACAACCGCTTGTCGGGGTTAGGGGATTTGCCGCCGCTCGTTCGTCCATCGGAGTGAACAGGGCAGGAGGCATCGCATGACCGACCGGGGCAAGGGCGTTTCGCGCAGGGGCTTGTTGCAGGCGGCGGCAGTCGCGGGGGCAGCGCTGCCGCTGACGGCGCGCGCGGCATCATCGGGCAATGCGATGCGCGACCAGTTGCTGCTGGCGCCCGACATCCATTATTTCAACGCCGCCAATATCGGACCGGCCTTCCGCAGCGCGATCGTCGCGCATGAGCGCGAGACGCAGGCGTTCCAGGCCAATCCCTCGCCGCAGTTCCGCGCCAGATATCCGGTCGCCGCCGATGCCCTGCGCGCGCGCCTGGGCACGCGGATGAACGTCAGCGCACAGGAAATCGCGCTCGTCCGTAACAGCAGCGAGGCGAACACGGTCGCGGTGCGCGGCCTGGCGCTCAAGGCCGGGGACGAGGTGATCCTGACCGATCACAATCATCCCTCGACCCTGGAGACATGGAAGCTGCGCGCCGCGCGCGAGGGGCTGCTCCTCAAGATCCTGCCGGTGCCGGTCTATGCGACCTCGGCCCAGACGGTGGTCGATCAGTTCGCGGCCGCCATCACCCCGCGTACCCGCGCCATCTTCCTGTCGCACATGTCGAACGTCACCGGCATGATCTTTCCGCTGGCGCAGATCGCGCAGCTGACCCGGCCAAAGGGTATCTGGCTGCATGGTGACGGCGCCCAGACCTTCGGCTGGCTGCGGCTCGACCTGCCGGCGCTCGGCGTCGATTCCTATTCGGGCAGCACCCATAAATGGATGATGGGGCCGCTGGAGGGCGGCATCCTCTATGTCCGGCGCGAAGGCCAGGCACAGCTTCAGCCGATCATGCTCAGCCATGGCTATTGGCTGACCGACGAGAAGAATCTCGATACCGCGCAGAAATATGAAATTCTCGGCCAGCGCGACGATCCCAAGCTGATTGCGATCGATGCGACGCTCGATGCGCTTGACGCGATCGGCGAGGCGGAGGTGGAGCGCCGCGCGTTCGCCATCGGCGACCAGATGCGCGACTTGGTGCTGCGCCTGCCCGGCGCGAAGCTGGTCGGCACGACCACCAAGGGGCTGACAGGCCCGGTGATCACCCCGGCCTTTGCCGGCAAGGACGTACTGGCGATCCGCGACCATCTGTGGACGCAGGGCAAGGTGGTGGTCGCCCCGTCCAAGGCGGACGGCAAGCCGACCATCCGCTTCTCGCCCCATATCTATAACAGCGCCGACGAGATCGCCCTGATCGCGGACCTGCTGGCGAAGGTCTGACCGCTATCGCCGGCGGAATGGCCAGTCGATTACCGCGCCGGCCCATAGCGCCCACCAGATGATCACCGGCTGCAGCGCCAGCCGGGGGCCATGATAGCACCAGCTCAGATGCATGCCGCCCAGCGGGATGTCATGCAGGGCATGGTTGAAATTGGCGGGCCAGACGCACAGGGCGTAGAGCGCCAGGGCAATCGCGGCGGCGCGGCGCGTGGCCGGAATCATCAGCCCGACGGCACCGGCCAGTTCGGCGATGCCGGTCAGCGCGACGACAATCTGCGGCTCTGGCACCCAATGCGGCGTGATCGCCACGAAACCGGCCGGCCGCATCAGATGCGCGGCGCCCGCAATCGCATATGCAAGAGCCAGGACGGTGCGGGCGATGGCGCGCGCGGTAACGGCTACAGCTCCAGTTCGCCCTCATCCTCGCCGTCCCAATAATGGGCGCGTTCGGCATGGACCTTGATCATCACCAGGCCGGGCGTGTCCGCACCTTGTGCGAACCAATGCTCCAGGTCCGGGTTCCAATGCGCTTCAAAGGCGCTGCGATCGCGGATCAGGTCGGCGCGACCTTCGACTGCGATGAACAGGGGGCACTGTCCCAACAGACCGCCCTTGCCATGAAAGGACAGGCCGACCCGCGGGTCGCGCTCGATATCCTTTACCATCAGCGTGTCTTCGGTGGTGAAATAATAGCTGTCGCCACCATAGGCGACATCCTGGTTGTTGCTCATCGGCCGGGCGCCGATCTGGCCGTCCTCGGTATGGGTCGACAGCATCGCAAAATCGATATGCTGCATCTTGTCTGCCAGGGTGGCGATGGTCTGGTGGGCCATGGTCGCTCTCCTCTTCTGCCCGGTTCAACGCCGACAGAGCGGATTCGGATGCGTCGGATTCGTCAGCAAGACAAAAAGAACGTATAGTGAACAAATGATCCGATTCGGAGGAGGTTCGCTATGTCTACTCGCACCGCGCCCCATTATCGCCTGATCGTGGCGCTGAAGCCGCCGACCATCATCACGCGGCAGATCGATCATTTCGCCGAGACGATCGCGCCCGACGCAGACCGCATCCGTCCTGCGCACCAACATATCACGATGGGGATCACCGACGACTGGCGCGACTATCCCTATACTTTGGTAAAGGCGCTGCATCGCAGCTTCACCACGATCATGGCCGAGCCTTTCAACTTGTCGCTCGATCAACTCAGCGAGGGCGGACGCTCCACGGCATTGCGGCCGGGCCATGCGCTGCCGCCGCTCAAGGATTTACAGCGCAAGATTGCCGTCGCGATGAAGCGGGCAGGGGTAGGGGCGCGTCTGGACTGGAAGTTCAGCCCGCACCAGACGCTCTATTATCGCGACGCTTCCCCGGCGACCCAGCGGATCAGCGGCTTTCACTGGCGGGTCGAGGATTTCGTATTGATATGCAGCCATGTCGGCCACACCCATCATGAAATGCTGGGCCGATGGCCGCTGCGCGGCAGCGATCAATATAGCCTGTTCTGATGGCGCTCAGCGCTTGCGCACGAATTCTGCGCGTAGCACCAGTCCCTTGATGCCGTCATAGCGGCAATCGATTTCCTGCGCATCGCCGGTCAGGCGGATCGACTTGATCAGCGTGCCGCGCTTCAGCGTCTGGCCGGCACCCTTGACCACCAGATCCTTGATCAGCGTCACCTGGTCGCCATCGGCCAGCAGATTGCCGACCGAATCGCGCACTTCCACCACATCGGCGGTATCGGCCTTGCCCGCCGCATCAGCGGCACTGATCCACTCGCCGCTTGCCTCGTCATAGACATAGTCGTCGTCGGTCATGGCGATCAGCCCTGGCTGACGGCTTCAAGCACGGCGGCGCGCAGTTCGGGAATACCCATGCCCTTTTCGCTCGACGTCGCAATGATGTCAGGATGGGCGGCCGGCCGCTTGCGGATCGCATCCGCAGTGCGCTGGGTCACGGTGACCAGTTCGCTCGCCTTGATCTTGTCCGCCTTGGTCAGAACGATGCGATAGCTGACGGCCGCGCCGTCCAGCATGTCGAGCATGTCGGTATCGACATCCTTGATGCCGTGGCGGCTGTCGATCAGTACCAGCGCACGCTTCAATGCCGCGCGGCCACGCAGATAGTCGTTCACCAGGAACTTCCACTTGCGCACGATGTCCTTGGGCGCCTTGGCATAGCCATAGCCGGGCATGTCGACCAGGCGGAAGCGCAGCGGATCGCCGACGTCGAAGAAGTTGAGCTCCTGCGTGCGTCCGGGCGTGTTCGACGTGCGGGCCAGGCCATTGCGGTTGGTCAGCGCATTGAGCAGCGACGATTTGCCGACATTGGAACGGCCGGCAAAGGCCACCTCGTTCACCGCCATGTCGGGCAGATAGTCGAGCGTCGGCGCGGATTTGAGGAAGCTGATCGGCCCTGCAAAAATCTTGCGGGCTTCCTCGATCAGGGCGATGTTTTCGTCTTCTGTCATATCGAAAAAATCCCCCCCTTTCGGGGAGGATTTCCTTGTCCTTACTTGGTGGCCGTCGCGGTGTTCAGCACGGGATGGCGCTTGTACAGCCACCATTGCTGCGCCATCGACAGGCAGTTGTTGGTAATCCAGTAGACCAGCAGGCCGGCGGCGAACGGTGCCATGATGAACATCATCATCCATGGCATGATCGCGAACACCTGTTGCTGCATCGGGTCCATCTGGGCCGGGTTCAGCTTGAACTGCAGCCACATCGAAATACCCAGCAGCAGCGCCAGCACACCGATCGCCAGGAACGAAGGCGGGGTGAAGGGCAGCAGGCCGAACAGGTTCAATATGTGCAGCGGGTCGGGCGCGGACAGATCCTTGATCCACAGCACGAAGGGCTGGTGACGCATTTCGATCGTCAACTGTAGCACCTTGTACAGCGCGAAGAAGATCGGAATCTGGAGGAAGATGGGCAGACAGCCGGCCAGCGGATTGACCTTCTCCTGCTTGTACAGCTCCATCATCTTCTGCTGCAGCTGCTGCTTGTCGTCCTTATATTTTTCCTGCAGCGCCTTCAGCTTGGGCTGCACCGCGCGCATCGCCGCCATGCTGGCGAACTGGCGCTGGGCGACCGGGAACATCAGGGCGCGGACGCAGAAGGTCAGGCAGATGATGGCGACGCCGAAATTGCCAAGCGTTTCGAACAGCCAATGCAGCAGGGCGAAGATCGGCTGTTCAAACCAGTAGAACCAGCCCCAGTCGATCGCGCGGTCGAACAGTGGTACGCCGGCGCGTTCATAGGCCTGCAGCGTCTTCACTTCCTTCGCGCCGACGAACAGGCGGTTGGTCTGCGTCACCGCCTTGCCGGGGGCGAGCATGACCGGCGCCAGCGCGATGTCGGTCTGGAACTGGGTGCCGGCGCCCTTGCGCATCTGGCCGGTGAAGGCATCCTTCTGGTCGGGGATCAGCGCCGACAGCCAATATTTGTCGGTGAAGCCGATCCAGCCGCCGGTCGACTGGAAGCTCTGGCTGGCCGGACCCTTTTCGAGATCCTTGTAGTTCACGTCGTAATTCGCTGCGCCGTTGAACACGCCCATCGGGCCGACATGGATCGTCCAGGTGTCCGGATCGGCCGAGGGGGCCGCGCGGCTGACATAGCCAAAGGATTTGACCGCAATCGTGCCGGTGCCGCTGTTCGACACCTTCTGCGCGGCAGAGATCATGTAATTTTCGTCGATCGCGTAACGGATCTCGAAGCTCTGGCCTGCCCCATTGTTCCAGGTCAGCGTGACCGGGCTGGTGGGGGTCAGTTCGCTACCACTGGCAGTCCAGACAGTGTTGGCGTCGGGGGTCTTGATGCCCTCGCCCTGCCAGCCGAAGCCGGCGAAATAGGCCTCCTTGGTGCCGCTGGGGCTGTAGAGACGGATTGCCGGCGAATCCTTGGCGATCGTTTCCTTGTAGGTCGGCAGCACGATATCGTCGATGCGCGCACCCTTCAGGTTGATCGATCCGGTCAGCTTGGGCGTGCGGATCGCGACGCGCGGGCTTTCCTTCAGCACCAGCGTGCGATCACGGATCGCCGTTGTTGCATCCTGTGCCGGCGCCTCGCCTGCCGGGGTCAGCGGCGTGGTCTTGCCACCCTCGATCTTGGTCGCGGGCGGATTGGCAGCGGGAAAGAAATGTTCCGAGATATAAGGCCAGCCGAACAGGATCGCGCCGGTCAGCAGCACCGCCAGAATGATATTCTTCTTGTCGTCCACGCTATTCGGCTCCGCCGTCTAAACTCGTCAATGTCTCAGGGGACCGGGTCATAGCCCGAACCACCCCATGGATGGCAACGCATTAGCCGCTTGAACCCCAGCCAGCTACCCTTGATCGCACCATATTTGCCGACCGCCTGGATCGCATATTCCGAGCAGGAGGGGGCATAGCGGCAAGTGGGGGGGAGAATGCGGGAAGGGCCGAGCTGCCAGGCGCGCGCGATCAGGATCAGCAGCCGGGCGATCATGCCGGGCTGCCGGTTTTCGCGGCTGTTGGCGCGGGACGGGTATCGCCCTTGCGGCGGGGCGGGCGACCCTGGCTTTCGGGCCGGGTCAATATCTTGCCCAGCGCCTTTTCCAGTTCGCCGCGCAGCAGCGCGAAGTCGCGTTCCACGCCCTCTGCACGGCCGATCAGCACATGGTCGGCACCCGCAACGCCATGCACTGGCAGCAGTTCGCGTGCCAGGACGCGAAAACGGCGCTTCATCCGATTGCGGATGACAGCGCCGCCTATCTTCTTGGTCACCGTGATGCCGATACGCATCGCCGGATCGCCATCGCCGCGCTCACGCACCAGCAGGACGAATCCCGGCATGGGCGCGCGTCGGCCCCGATTCGCCGCCAGAAAATCCGCGCGCTTGCCCATGATGGCAGGCGCGGCCGGCGGCGTCAGGTCGCTCAGGCGCTCAGGCTCTTGCGGCCGCGGGCACGACGGGCGCGCATGATGTTGCGGCCACCGGGGGTCGCCATGCGAGCGCGAAAACCGTGACGGCGCTTCCGAACCAGATTGCTCGGCTGAAAAGTGCGCTTCATCGTTCATTCCTCAAACAAACTAGAGAATCGGGTATGACAAAAAAGGGCCGCCACACGGGGCGACCGCAAGTCAGGGGCCGTCCGATAGGGAAATGGGGCGGGGAAGTCAATGGCGCTGCGGCCCGCTTCCCCGAATCCCTTGCCGATCCCGGCCGTGGCCCATGCAGACCCTATTTCCCGCGCGCGCTCGTCACCGCGTCCTTCAGCGAATCATAGCCGACAGCGCCGTTCAGCACTTGATTGCCGATGACGAAGGTTGGGGTGCCGCTCGCCTGCAGCTTCTGGGCCAGCGCGATGTTCGACTGCAGCTCGGCATCATATTTGCTCGATGCCATCGCCGCTTCGGCATCGGCCTTGCTGATTCCGGCCTGGGTGGCGGCGCCGATGATCGATTCGCGGGTCACCTTGCCGGCGCCATAAAGCGCCTTGTGATAGGCCATGTAGCGATTGCGTTCGGCCGCCAGCAGCGAGACCTTGGCGGCATCGGAGCTTTCGTCCGACAGGATCGGCAGTTCGCGATAGACGATCTTCACCTTGGCATCGGCGCCGACCAGCTTGGCCAGGTCGGGCAGCGAGGCGCGGCAATAGCCGCAGGCATAGTCGAAAAACTCGACCACGGTGACGTCGGCGTTGGCCGCGCCTTCCCAGGCGCCGGCATAGGGCGTCTCGATCGTCTGGCGATTCGCATCGATCGTGCCTTCCATCCGCTTGGCCTGCAGCTTCTCGATCGCCTGCGGGATGATCTCGGGATGGTCGAGGATATAGTCATGCACGATCTTCTCGATCGCCGCCTTGTCGGTCGGGGCCACACTGCTGGGCGCCTGGACGGCGAGCGCGGTGCCGGCAGCGCCGGCAAGGAAGGCGAGGGCGCCCAGGGTCATCTGTATTTTCCTGTTGGATAGGGCCGCACGAAAGCTGGGCCGGGTCTGATCTGTCATCTTCTCTTCCGCTTCTGCTCGACGGCAGCCCGCGAGACCATCGCGATATCCTGCGCACGCAGATAGTCAACCGTGCCGGGCTTCAATCCCTGCATCGCTGCATCGGCACTGCGCAGCGCCATGCTGTCCTGACCGATCATCGAAAAACGCTCGGCGCTGGCGAGTGCCGCGCGGGGCGTGTCACCGCGATGCTCATAGACGACGCCGAGCTGGTACCAGGCGAAGGGATTCTCCCGGTCTCGTGCGATCGCATTGCGCAGCACGCTTTCGGCCTCGGCGAAATTCCGGTCATCTTCGGTTGCGATCAGGGCGTGACCCAGCAGGACCGCGATCAGGGGCGCCTGGGTTTCGGCAACGGCCTCGCGTAGCGGCGCGATGGCATCAGCGGGGCGGCCGCTTTCGAGCAGGATCTGGCCCTTCAGTTCCAAAAAATAGGGGTCATGGGGGGCCGCGGCCAGCAACGCGTCAGCCTCGCTCAGCGCCTTGTCCGGATAGGCGCTCTTATGCCAGGCATAGGCGCGGGCATAATGGGCCGGGATGGTCTGGTCGCTCTCGGGATATTTGAGCAACGTCTGCTGCGGCTCGGACACGAAGCCGATCAGTTTCGCCTTGATCCGCTCAAACCGCGCTTCCAGCTGCGGGTTGGGTGGATTGTCCCATGCCGGATCGACGGTATAGACCTCCCGAAGGACATTGATGCGCTCGCCCGACAGCGGGTGGGTGCGGCCATAGCTGTTGTCCTGCGGGATCGCGAGACGATATTCCTGATTCTGCAGCTTCTTGAAGAATTCCAGGCTGCCCCGGCCGCTGAGATGCGCAACGCTTAGATAGCGTGCACCGGCGAGGTCGGCCGAGCTTTCCTGCGCGCGCGAGAAGGCCAGATATTTGGTCATCGCGGCCTGCTGGCCCAGGCCCATCAAGCCCATGCCTGCTTCCGCGCCGCCGGCCGCGATCGCCGCCGCACCCAGAACCAGACTCAACAATGTGATGCCGGTCGCTTCCTTGATGCCGTCGTTGCGAATGACGTGGCCGCCCTCGATATGGCCCAGTTCATGCGCGACCACGCCCTGCAACTGGTTCACATTGTCGGCTTGCGCGATGAGGCCGCTATGCACCCAGACATATTGGCCGCCCGCGACGAAGGCGTTGATCTCCGGATCATTGATGACCAGCACTTGGACATTGCGCGGCTGCATGCCCGCCGCCTTGACCAGGTCGCCCGACATGTCGGCCATGAAGGCTTCGGTCTCGGCATCGCGCAATATGCTCTGGGCCAGCGCCGGGCGCGCCATCAGCATCAGCGACGCCAGCAGCACCACAGCAAGGCGCAACCACCGTGTCATCATGCAAAGCCTCGATGGGGGAGGGGAGCAGGCATTGGTCCGATTTATGTCCTTCTCGCCCTGAACATCAAGTGAAGCCACGAAAAACGCCGCCATCCGACCCCTTGGGCTGGATGGCGGCGTTTTTCATTCAGGCCTGTGCCTTGGACTTATTGGCCGAAGGTGCGCTGCCACCAGCCGCGGCGCGGTTCGCCGCCTTCTTCGCCTTCGGCCTCCTCGTTCGGTTCGGAGGTTACGGCTTCGACGGCCGGCGTTTCGACGACCGCAGGGGCTGCTTCGGTCGCGGCGGGTGCTGCTACGACGGCGACTTCCTCGGCGATCGGTTCAACCTTCTTCTTGCGGGTGCGCTTGGGCTTGGGCTTTTCAGCCGCTTCCTCGGCAACCGCTTCGACGGCCGGTGCTTCGGCGGCGATTGCGGCTTCCGCCTCGACATCCGCCTTTTTCTTGCGGGTGCGCTTGGGCTTGGGCTTTTCGACCACTTCCTCGGCAACCGCTTCGACGGCGGGTGCTTCGGCGGAGGCTTCGGTCGCTTCGGCAGCGGCCGGTTCGGCAACTGCTTCCTTGGCCTTGCGAGCGCGGGGGCGACGGCGAGTCTTGGGCGCGTCCTCGGCCGGCGCTTCTTCCGCAACCGGCGCTTCGGCAACCGGCGCGTCCTCGGCGGGGGCTGCCGCTTCGGCTTCGCTTACCGGTTCGGCGCTGTCGTCGACAGCGATTTCGGCGCCAGCCTCGCCACCTTCGCGGCGGCGACGGCCACCACGACGGCCACGGCGACCGCGACGGCGGCTGCCACCTTCGTCTTCGCCTTCGACAGCCGTTTCGGCAGCAACGGCTTCGGCGTCAGCGTCGGTCTCGACCTCGGCCGCTTCCTCGTCTTCTTCACCGTCCTCGGCGCCATTTTCCTCGCTGGCTTCGCCATGCGATTCATCGCGCTGGCCGCCACGACGGCGACGGCGGCGACGGCGACGGCGGCCACCTTCGCGTTCCTCGCCTCGGTCGTTGCGCTCGCTCCGTTCCTGACGTTCCGGTGCTGCTTCTTCCTCGACCTCTTCTTCCTCTTCCTCTTCCTCGATCACGTCGAGGTCATCCTCTTCCTCCGCAAGCGGGGCATAGGTGACGACGCGTTCGGGGCGCGGACCGCTGGGCTCGACCGACATGCGGGCGCCCTCGATCTCGCCATCGGGCAGGACAATGATGGCGACGCCATAGCGCTGCTCGATTTCGTCCAACTCGCGGCGCTTGTTGTTGAGAACGTAGAAGGCGGCTTCCTGGCTGGCGCGCAGGGTGATGACGCTGCCACGGCCGCGCGCGGCCTCTTCTTCCAGCATGCGCAGCGCGCCCAGGCCCGCCGACGATGCGGTGCGGACCAGGCCCGTGCCTTCGCAATGCGGGCATTGGCGGGTCGACGCTTCCAGCACGCCGGTGCGCAGACGCTGGCGGCTCATTTCCATCAGGCCGAAGCCCGAAATGCGGCCGACCTGAATGCGGGCACGATCGTCCTTCAGCGCCTCCTTCATCGCCTTCTCGACCTTGCGGATGTTGGAGTTCACCTCCATGTCGATGAAGTCGATGACGACCAGGCCGGCCATGTCGCGCAGGCGCAGCTGGCGGGCGATTTCGCGCGCCGCTTCCAGATTGGTGGCGACGGCGGTCTGCTCGATGCCATGCTCGCGGGTCGACCGGCCCGAGTTGATGTCGATCGACACCAGAGCCTCGGTCGGGTTGATCACCAGATAGCCGCCGGACTTGAGCTGTACGACGGGGTTGTACATCGCCGCCAGCTGGTCCTCGACGCTGGCACGCTGGAACAGCGACACCGCATCGGCATATTGCTTCACCCGCCGGGCATGGCTGGGCATCAGCAATTTCATGAAGTCCTTGGCGGCCTTATAGCCATGCTCGCCCTCGACGATCACTTCCTCGATATCCTTGTTGTAGATATCGCGGATCGCCCGCTTGATGAGGTCGCTGTCGTTATGGATCAGCTCGGGCGCGGCGGCCTTGAGCGTTTTTTCGCGAATCTCGTCCCACAGCCGGGCGAGATAGTCGAAGTCGCGCTTGATCTCGGGCTTGGTGCGCTGCAGGCCGGCGGTACGCACGATGCAGCCCATCGACGAGGGCAGCGCCATTTCGGCGATGATCGTCTTCAGCCGCTTGCGGTCGGCCGCATTGCTGATCTTGCGCGAAATGCCGCCGCCATGGCTGGTGTTGGGCATCAGCACGCAATAGCGGCCGGCCAGCGACAAATAGGTGGTTAGCGCCGCCCCCTTGTTGCCGCGCTCTTCCTTGACGACCTGGACCAGCAGCACCTGGCGGCGCTTGATGACGTCCTGGATCTTGTAGCGGCGGCGCAACGCCATGCGCTTGCGCCGCAACTCGTCGGCCGCGTCGTCGCCACCACGACTGCGCCCGCGCCCGCGACGATTGCCGCGCTCGTTGCCGCCTTCGGTTTCCGCATTTTCCTCGCCGCCTTCGTCATCGTCATGGTGATGCGGAGCGACGACAACTTCCACGCCATCGTCGGCAGCTTCGCTTTCGACGCCCTCTTCATCTTCCTCGTCGAAATCGGCACGCAAGGCGGCCTCTTCTTCGGCATGCGCGCGCTCTTCGCGCAGCAGTGCCTCGCGGTCTTCGCGCGGGATCTGATAATAATCGGGGTGGATTTCGCTGAAAGCGAGGAAGCCGTGACGGTTGCCGCCATAATCGACGAAGGCCGCCTGGAGCGAAGGCTCTACGCGGGTGACCTTGGCGAGGTAGATATTGCCCTTGAGCTGCTTGTGCTCAGCGGATTCGAAGTCAAATTCCTCGATCCGGTTTCCCTTGACGACCGCGACCCGGGTCTCTTCCCGGTGGCGCGCATCGATCAGCATACGCATTGTCATTTATGTTTCTCCGGCGAAGGCGGCCGCAGGCACTGAGCCGGGCCGCCACGCGATAGTGAAGGGACGGCCGTGCGCGCGCCGAGGTCGGCGCGCGAGGCGGCATCGTCCAGGTTTGAAGGAAAAAGTGCGTGTCTGCTGCGTCGGCAGGGCCGGAAAAGGCGCCGGGCCGGACCATCCACGCCACATCGCCCGGAACCGGGGTCAGTGGGGAATGGAAATCATGCCTCATGCAGCGTCAACCTGTTGAACATCGGCTCGAGCGACAGGCGCGCGCCGATGTATATAATCAAGATCCGCAAAGAACCTTTTTGAAATGGTTGGTCCTCCCGGAATATGAAGGGGTAGCAGTCATGGGGGCGGGGAGCAACGGTCCCCAAAAAGATTATGTCTTCTATATGACTGGGGCTATTTCCTGATTCATCCTGAAATGGCCGTTAACCGTCTCATTTTACCCCGATACAAGGCCCGATGCTTAATCCGGGATTTAGCGTGGGGACGCTGGGCGGATAGACGTCATGAAAATTGGCTGGACGGCCGATAGGGCTGCGTTGCACAAGCAGCGCATGCTTAATATTCTTGCGCTGGCGAGCACGGTTCTGGCTGCGACGCCGGGCAATGCCGGCGGCATATCAGCCGTTGATGTGCGGGATGATCGGGTTGTCGTCCGCTTTGACGACAGCGTGGAAGGCGCATCGGCCTTTCTGCTCGATGGGCCACGCCGGATCGCGCTCGATATCGCCGGGGCGCAGGCGGGCCGTGGCCGTTATGCGGGCTCCAGCGCCGCGATCGCTGCCGTTCGGCAGGGGCAGCTCACCGAAGGAACGGCGCGGATCGTGCTGGATCTTGCTGCGCCGACGATGCTGGGTGATCCGCAGATCGCGCCGGATGGCAAATCGCTCAGCTTCCTGCTGCAAGGGGTGTCGGACACGCGCTTCCGTACGGCTGTGGGGCAGGGGCGTCTGCGCTTCGATGCGCCCGCCGATATGAGCGCGCGACCGCAAAAGCGTATCCATTCGATTACTGTGCCGATTCCGCCAGTGGCGCGCGGCGTATCGCTACCGCCGATCGAAGGCGCGCGCGATGGCGCACGGCCCTTGGTCGTGATCGATGCCGGCCATGGCGGCCATGATCCTGGTGCGATTAATCCCGAAAATGGGAAGCGCGAGAAGGACGTGACCCTGGCGATCGCACAGGCGATCCGGGACCAGTTGATCCGGTCCGGACGTGTTCGTGTGGCTTTGACCCGGGACGATGATCGCTTCCTGGTGCTGCAGGAACGCTATGGCATCGCGCGCAAGCTCAACGCCGACCTGTTCATTTCCATCCATGCGGATTCGGCGGAAAATGGCGAAGCGCATGGTGCCACCGTCTATACGCTGTCGGAAACCGCATCGGATCGCGAGGCTGCACGCCTGGCGGCCCGCGAAAACAAGGTGGATATCATCAACGGGGTGAATCTGGGCGGCCAGTCAGGTGACGTATCTTCGATCCTGATCGACCTGACACAGCGCGAATCGATGAACATCTCGGCCAACTTCGCGCGTCTGCTGCAGCGTGAAGCGGCGCCCTATGTGCCCTTCCGCAGCGCCTATCATCGCTTTGCCTCGTTGATGGTGCTCAAGGCGCCGGATACGCCATCGGTGTTGTTCGAGACCGGCTATATCAGCAATGCGGAGGATGCGGCGTTCCTTGCCTCGCGGGAGGGGCAGCAGAGCATCGCCCGGGGCGTGACACGCGCGATCGAGGTGCATTTCGCACGCAAACTGGCGATGCGGGATGGCGGATCGGGCGGCTGACGGGTCCGTTTGCCGATCGGTGCTGGCATTGATCGGTTTTTGACCCTAGAGCCTCTTTCACCATGGAAGAGGCCCGTTCCAATCCGCCCGCATCGTCCTTTGCCTATCGCCTGCGTCGCGACGCGGGGGGCTTCGCCAGTCGGCTGGGCGGGCTATGGCAACGCCGCCTGTTCCGCTGGGCCGCGATCCTGCTGGGTGGGGTCCTGCTCGCCATCTTCCTGTTCTGGCTGATCTTCGCGCGCGGGCTGCCCGATGCGGCGACGCTTCTGGAATATGAGCCGCCGCTGCCGACCATGGTGCGCGACATCAACGGCCAGCCGGTCCACAGCTATGCCCGCGAACGCCGCGTCCAGCTCCAATATAGCGATTATCCGCAATTGCTGATCCACGCCTATCTGGCGGCGGAGGACAAGACCTTCTTTGAACATCATGGCGTTGACATTCCCGGCTTTGCCGGCGCGGTGTTCGACTATGCCAGCAAGCTTGGTTCGGGCCAGCGCGCGCGGGGCGGCTCGACCATCACCCAGCAGGTGGCGAAGAATCTGCTGATCGGCGACGAATATTCGCCCACGCGCAAGGTCAAGGAGATGATCCTGGCCTGGCGCATGGAAAATGTGCTGACCAAGGAACAGATCCTTGAGCTTTATCTCAACCAGATATTCCTCGGCCGGAATGCTTATGGCGTGCAGGCGGCGGCGCGCGCCTATTTCGACAAGGATGTCGCCGACCTGCAACTGCCCGAAATGGCCTATCTGGCGATCCTGCCCAAGGGGCCGGCCAATTATCGGCCGGAAAGCACGACCGGCCACGCCCGCGCGCTCGATCGCCGCAACTGGGCGCTGGGTGAGATGCTCAAAAATGGCTGGATCACCGCTGCCCAGCGCGATGCCGCCGTCGCCCAGCCGCTTGGCACCGTTGCGGCCCACGGCTCCAGCTTCGACGCCAATGCCGGCGGCTATTATATGGAAGAGGTGCGCCGTCGCCTGATCCAGCAGTTCGGCGAAAAGGCGCAGGATGGCCCCAACAGCGTCTATGCCGGCGGCCTGTGGGTACGCAGTCCCTATGATCCGGTGGTGCAGGACCACACCCAGACTGCGTTGCGCAACGGCCTGTTGCGCTTTGGCGCCGGGCGCGGCTGGTCCGGCCCGGTCGGCCATGTCGATATCGACAAGGGCTGGGAACGCGAACTCGCCGCCAGCTTCATCAGCGTCGATTATGCCGGCTGGCGGGTCGCCGTTGTCATCAGCCGCGACAGCAGCGGCGCGCAGATCGGCTTTGCCGACGGCACCACCGGCACGCTGCCGGCCGGCCTCGCCCAGCTGCCCTATCGTCGCACCGGCGGCCCCGCCATCTCGGCGATGAAGCCGGGCGACCTGATCATCGTCGCGCGCGACGGCGCCAGTTGGGCACTGCGCAACATTCCCGAAGTGTCGGGTGGCATGGTGGTGGAGGAAGTGCATTCGGGCCGTATTCGCGCGATGCAGGGCGGTTTCGACTACCGGCTCTCCTCCTATAATCGCGCGACCCAGGCCAAGCGCCAGCCGGGCTCGACGATCAAGCCCTTCGTTTACGCCGCTGCACTCGACAATGGCATGACCCCCGCCTCGATCATCGTCGACGGGCCGCTGTGCGTCTATCAGGGCGCGGGCCTTGGCCAGAAATGCTTCCGCAACTTCTCGGGCGGCAGCGCCGGTCCGCAGACGATGCGCTGGGGCGTGGAACAGTCGCGCAACCTGATGACCGTGCGCGCGGCCAGCCAGACCGGCATGGATCGTGTGGTGCGCACCATCAAGAATATGGGCATCGGCGACTATCAGCCCTATCTCTCCTTCGCGCTGGGCGCGGGCGAGACGACGGTGGAGCATATGGTCAACGCCTATGCCACGCTCGCCAACCAGGGGCGGCAGTTCGCGCCCAAGTTGATGGACTATGTGCAGGACCGGCGCGGCAAGGTGATCTGGCCGGAACGCTGGCATGCCTGCGATGGCTGCAACATGGCGAACTGGGACGGCAAGGCGATGCCGCGCTTCGGCTTCGAGGGCAAGCAGGTGATGAACCCGATGACCGCCTATCAGGTCGTCCACATCACCGAAGGCGTGATCCAGCGCGGCACTGCAACCGTGCTCGCGGACCTCAAGCGTCCGCTGTTCGGCAAGACCGGCACCACCAATGGCCCGACCAATGTCTGGTTCGTCGGCGGCTCTCCCGATCTCGTCGCCGGCGTCTATATCGGCTATGACCAGCCGCGCAGCCTGGGTGGCTGGGCGCAGGGCGGCCGTATCGCCGCGCCGATCTGGAAGGAGGCGATGGCGCCGGTCCTGGAGACCATGCCCAAGACGCCGTTCATCGCCCCGGCCGGTATCCGCATGGTCGCGATCGATCGCCGTTCGGGTAAGCGCGTCTATGGCGCCTGGCCGACCGACGAGCCTAAGCCCGCCGTCATCTGGGAAGCGTTCAAGCCCGAATCCGAACCGCGCCGCACCATCCGCAAGGAAGAGGCAGAGGCGCAGGCCAAGGTCGCGGCCAAGGCGGATGCGGTGCGCACCCGCCAGCGCAATGACGCCGACTTCCTGCAGGATCAGGGCGGCATCTATTGAGGGACGGGCGCGTTTGCGCCCGCCCTCTTTTTCTCAGCAGTGATGCGGATCGGCGTTGCGGATCGACATGGCCGTGCCGCTGCGCCGGTCCTCCAGCGCCTGCGCCAGCAATATCTGGGTCGACCGCACCGCATAGCAGAAGGCGCAGGCGATCGCGTCGCTGCAGGTGTAGGGAACGGGGCCAGTCCAGCGCGCCTGCAACAGGTCGATCAGCAGATTTTCGTCTTCGGTCAGTCGCGTCCCCCGCCCGGTACGCAGGCCATGGCCGGTCACCTGTTCGCCCAGGCGCAGCAGGCTGTCGAGCGCAGGGGATAGCTGTTCGCAGCCATAGCGCCGCAGCCGCAGGTGCAACTGGGCCATCGCCGGCCTGCGTCTGCGTCGTGCGGCCGCCCAGCAGCGCACGGCGCCGAGCAGGATATAGAGGGTGGCCGGGCTGTGCGCGGCCGGCATCGGGGTGGTTGGGGGCATGGGATCGCCTTTCATCGAAAAGGTTTTCCCCCTTTGATGCGCCGTCCTCGATCGGGGCGGTCTGCACCGCCGGGCTAAGATGCGATTATGTCCCGCAGATTTCGGGGCGTTGCCGCACCCGGCCGTCCGGCGGATTGATCTTCCCAAAAAGCCCGGCCTGGGATAGGGGCAAGCGTTTGATGCGTTCGGGTAGCTGACGCTGGACGCCACGAGATTCTGGAGACCTCCCATGCGCGCCGAAGCGCAGCAATATATCGACCGTATCGACGCCGCACTGGACCTGCTGCGCCGCTTCCTCGACTGGGACCGGGCGCTGCGCCGGCTGGACGAGCTGAATGCCCGCGTCGAGGATCCGACCCTGTGGGACAATGCCAAGCTGGCGCAGGAGGTGATGCGCGAGCGTACCCGCCTGGACGGCGCGATCAGCGCCACCCGTGCGATCGAGACCGAGAAGACCGACACCGCCGAGCTTATCGAGATGGCCGATGCCGAAGGCGACGAGGATATGGTGACCGAGGCGATCGCATCGCTGAAGGCCCTTGCCGAGCGCGCTGACGAGGACAAGATCAAGGCGCTGCTGGCCGGCGAAGCCGACGGCAGCGATACCTATCTGGAAATCCATGCCGGCGCTGGGGGCACCGAAAGCCAGGACTGGGCCGAAATCCTGTCGCGCATGTATCGCCGCTGGGCGGAACGGCGCGGTTTCAAGGTGGAACTGGTCGACTATCAGGCGGGGGAAACCGCCGGCATCAAGTCGGCGACCTTCCTCATCAAGGGCGAAAATGCCTATGGCTATGCCAAGACCGAAAGCGGCGTCCATCGCCTGGTCCGCATCAGCCCCTATGACAGCGCTGCGCGCCGCCACACCAGCTTCTCGTCGGTCTGGGTCTATCCGGTGATCGACGACAATATCGATATCGAGGTCAAGGAATCCGACCTCAAGATCGATACCTATCGCGCATCGGGTGCGGGCGGCCAGCACGTCAACACCACCGACTCCGCGGTCCGCATCACCCACGTTCCCTCGGGCATCATCGTGGCCTCACAGAACGACCGTTCGCAGCACAAGAACCGCGCTACCGCGATGAACATGCTGAAGGCGCGCCTGTACGAGGCGGAACTGCGCAAACGCGAAGAAGCGGCCAGCACCGATTATCAGGCCAAGACCGAGATCGGCTGGGGCCACCAGATCCGCTCCTATGTGCTCCAGCCCTATCAGTTGGTGAAGGATCTGCGCACCGGCGTCACCTCGACCGCACCGGACGATGTGCTGGACGGCGCGCTCGATCCGTTCATGGCCGCCGCCCTGTCGCAGAAGGTCACGGGCGAGAAGGTGGATGTGGAGGATGTCGACTAAGAGCATTTTCGAGCCAGGCTTGCCTGGCGGCTCGGAAAATGCGGGAAATAAAAAGAGACTGCGAACATGGTCCTTTCTTTTCTGACTTCGTCGATATGCTCATGATCCGCATGATGCTGGCGGGGCCGTTGTTCCTGCTGGCAGCCTGCGGGCCGCTGGCGGGCGGCAATCAGTCGGATCGCTCGGCCACGGCCGAACCCTTTCCCCGTGCAGACCGGCCGGTGGCGCCGATCGTGTCGACCCGCTGGTCGAGCGAGGAAGCGCGTGATCGGGTCAATGAAGCCGAGGATATCATGGACCGGGCCGGCATCCGTCCGGGCATGACGATCGCCGATATCGGCGCGGGGGAGGGCTATTATACCGTGCGCCTGGCCAGGCGCGTCGGTCCCCGGGGCCGGGTACTGGCCGAGGATATCTTGCCCGAGGTGATCGACGCGCTGAGCCGCCGCATCACCCGCGAGGACTGGACCAATGTCAGCGTGAAGCTGGGCGCGCCGGAAGACCCCAAGTTGCCCGAAAACAGCTTCGACCGCATCTTCATGGTCCATATGTATCATGAGATCGCCGAGCCCTATGCCTTCCTGTGGCATCTCAGCCCGGCGCTCAAGCCCGACGGCGAACTGATCGTGGTCGATGCCGATCGGCCGACCGACCAGCACGGCACGCCCCGGCGCCTGCTGACCTGCGAACTTGCGGCGATGGGATTCCGGTTGGAGGAGATGATCTCCAAGCCGACGGCCGGCGGCTATATGGCCCGCTTCCGCCGCAGCACGGCGCGCCCCGATCCGTCCAGCATCGTCCCCTGCGCCCTGCGCGGATAGGCTTCGCGCTTTAGTCCGCGTCGAACCCGGCAACATAGCGATCCACCGCTGCCAGGTGCCCTGCAATCGTCGCCTCGTCCAGGAAGGAGCCGGTGAAGCTGTTCCGGGCCAGCGTGACGAAATCCTCCCGGCTCAGCTTCTCGGTGGCGGCGAGCGCCCGGTAATTGTCGTTCACATAGCCGCCGAAATAGGCGGGGTCGTCCGAATTGACCGTCGCCCGCAGACCCAGCCGCAACATGTCCGCCATCGGATGCGCCGTCATGCTGTCGACCACGCACAGCTTCAGGTTCGACAGCGGGCACACGGTCAGCGTCATACCCTCCCTGGCCAGCCGCGCGGTCAGCGCCGCATCCTCCAGCGACCGGTTGCCATGGTCCAGCCGGTCGACCCGCAATATGTCCAGAGCCTCGTGGACATAGGCGGGCGGCCCTTCTTCGCCGGCATGGGCCACGCGCTTCAGGCCCATGGCCCCCGCGCGTTCAAACGCACGGGCGAATTTCGACGGCGGATGCCCGACTTCGGAGGAATCGAGGCCAACGCCCAGCAGCCGGTCGAGCCAGGGTTCGGCCTGATCCAGCGTCCGGAGCGCCGCCTCCTCGTCCAGATGGCGCAGGAAGCACAGGATCAAGCCTGAGCTGAGTCCATGCTTGCGCTTGGCCTCGGCCATGCCGCTCAACAGGCCATCGGCGACCACCTGAAACGGAATGCCGCGATCGGTGTGTGTCTGCGGATCGAAGAATATTTCGGCATGAACTACGGCGTCTGCCGCCGCCCGGTCGAAATAGGCGAGCGCCAGGTCGTGGAAATCCTGTTCGGTTCGCAGGACATCGGCGCCGGCATAATAGATGTCGAGGAAATCCTGCAGCCGGGAAAAGCGATAGGCCGCGCGGACATCATCGACGCTGGCAAACGGGATGGAGACACGGTTGCGCTGTGCCAGCGCGAACATCATCTCGGGCTCCAGGCTCCCCTCGATATGCAGGTGCAATTCTGCCTTGGGCAGGGCGCTGACGAAGCGATCGTCGCCATTCATGCCGGATAGTGCCGTCGTGTGATCATCGCGCTACTACACCGCGACTGGGATCAAAGCGCAAGCCTGCGCCGGCACGCCGATGGCGGCCCATTGAATGGGGCGGTGGATGACCACCGCCCCTTATACGCATTAACGCGCGCCCTCGGCGTAGTAGCGCTCCATGTCGAGGCGCATCTGGTGGAGTGCTTCCGGGTTCAGATAGACCATGTGGCCCGCCGGATAATATTTGAACTGCAGGTTCGGCCGCAGCGCCGGCTCCAGCATCATGTGCTTCAGGTCCCGCTCGGTCGAGAAGAAGGGCGTCGCCATGTCATAATAGCCATTCAAGGACAGCACGCGCAGATGCGGGTTGATGCGCATCGCGGTCGACAGGTCGGCGGTGACGTCGGCGACATTCTGCTTGCGGCCCGACGGCGGCTCATGGCTCCAGTCCCAGTTGAAGGTGCCGCCTTCTCGTGCGCTCAGCCGATAGCTGAGGTCGGTCTGATAGCCGAGCTTGTTGGTCAGCTGATCGAGGAAGCTGCCGACATAGAGGCCGCTGATCGCGGTGTCCGACGGATCATATTCGGGATCCTCGCCCGCCGCATCCTCGTCGATCCCCTTGTAGCGGCTGTCGAACCGGCCCAGCGTCTCGCGCCCGTCGCGCAGCAATTCCTTGCGGAAGCGGCTGAGGCTCACGCGCAGGTTTGCGCGCTTGAGATAGTCCACCGACAGGCCGGTGAAGCGGCTCATCTGCTGGGCGACGGCGTCCTCTTCCTGGGCGCTGATGTCCTGCCCTTTCAGCAGCGCGGCGGCATAGGGGCCGTTGGCGAACTGGCGTGCTTCCTCGACAAAGGCTTCCAGGCTGGCCGGGCGGCCGCCGGGTACGCGGTTATGATACCAGGCGGTCGCGGCATAGCTGGGCAGATAGCCGATATGGATGGTGTCGAAGCCCGACTGGCGCACGCCATAATTCATGATCGACGACAGCAGGATGACGCCGTTCAGCGCCATGCCGCGATCTTCCAGCTGATAGGCGAGCGCGCCCGAACGGGTGGTGCCATAGCTTTCGCCGAAAATATATTTGGGGTCGCCCCAGCGGCCATTCTTGGTGGTGTAGCGCAGGATCGCCTTGGCAAAGGCATCGACATCCTGGTCGACGCCATAGAAGTCGGCGCCCTTGGCATCGCCCAGCGGCCGCGAATAGCCCGATCCCACCGCATCCAGGAACACCATGTCGGTGCTGCCGATCAGGCTGTCGGGATTGGGGCCGACATCGAAGGGCGCGGGCGCGACCGGTTCGGGATTGCCGGTGCGGACATGGTCGGGGGCAAAGCTGCCCATGCGCAGCCACAGCGAGGCCGAACCGGGACCGCCATTGTAGAAGAAGGTCAGCGGGCGATGCTTACCCGGCGCGGTATAGGCGGTGTAGAAGACGCTGGCGGTCGGCTTGCCCTGGGCGTCGCGGATGGTCAGCGTGCCGGCGGTGGCGGTATAGGCGATCGACTTGCCGTCGACGCTGGCCGTGCCCTTGCTGGTCTTAGTCACTTCCTCGACCGGGGCGCTGGCCCAGTTCTTGGCGATCTCGTCCGCCGTCTGCTCGGCATGCTGCTTGGCGGCGTCGGGCGCGCCATCCTTCTGGGCGAGGGCGGGGTGGGACAGGGAAAGGGCGAGGAGGGAAGCAAAACCAAGGGTGGCGGTCAGCCGCATGGGGTGTCCTTTTCTTTTCAGGGTGCGAACCTGACGCGGTGTCATAGGCGGCTGCCACAGCGGGGCAAGGGAAACATCATAACATGACAGGATATTCATCTGCCCTCCGGCCGATCCTTCCGCTGCCCTTGCCGCAACGCGTCATTTCCTGTAGGGGCGCGCCCGAAGCCTCTGCGCGGCCTTGTGTCGGCCAGGGGAGCCCCATATCCCAAAGGCAAGACATGTCCCTGCGTAATATCGCGATCATCGCGCACGTCGACCATGGCAAGACCACGCTCGTCGACCAGCTTTTCCGTCAGTCCGGCACCTTCCGCGACAACCAGCGCGTCGAAGAACGCGCCATGGACTCGAACGACCTGGAAAAGGAACGCGGCATCACCATTCTGGCGAAGCCCACCTCGGTCGAATGGAACGGCACCCGCATCAACATCGTCGACACGCCCGGCCACGCCGACTTCGGCGGTGAAGTGGAGCGCATCCTCTCGATGGTCGACGGCGTGATCCTGCTGGTCGATTCGTCGGAAGGCGCGATGCCGCAGACCAAGTTCGTGACCGGCAAGGCGCTGGCCCTGGGTCTGAAGCCCATCGTCGTCGTCAACAAGGTCGACCGTCCCGACGAGCGCATCCAGGAAGTGCTGGACGAAGTGTTCGACCTGTTCGTGACGCTCGACGCCACCGACGAACAGCTCGACTTCCCCGTCCTCTATGCTTCGGGCCGCAACGGCTATGCCAGCGAAGATTCGCAACGCCGTGAAGGTACGTTGGAGCCGCTGTTCCAGAAGATCGTCGACCATGTCCCGCCGCCGTCGCTGGATCAGGACGCGCCGTTCAGCTTCCTCGTCACGCTGCTCGACCGCGACAACTTCCTGGGTCGCATCCTGACCGGCCGCGTCCAGTCGGGCACGGTCAAGGTCAACCAGCCGATCCACGCGCTCGACATGGATGGCAATGTGATCGAAACCGGCCGCGCCTCGAAGATCATGTCGTTCCAGGGTCTGGACCGCGTTCCGGTCGACGAAGCCAAGGCAGGCGACATCATCTCGCTGGCCGGTCTGACCGTCGCGACCGTCGCCAACACCATTGCCGATCCGCAGGTCAGCGAACCGATTCAAGCGCAGCCGATCGATCCGCCGACCCTGTCGATGCGCTTCGCCGTGAACGATTCGCCGATGGCTGGCCGTGAAGGCAGCAAGGTGACGAGCCGCATGATCCGCGACCGTCTGGCCCGCGAAGCCGAATCGAACGTCGCCATCAAGGTGACGGAATCGGACGACAAGGACAGCTTTGAAGTCGCTGGCCGTGGCGAACTGCAGCTGGGCGTGCTCATCGAAACCATGCGCCGCGAAGGCTTTGAACTGGGCATCTCGCGTCCGCGCGTGCTGTTCGGCGAGGACGAGAATGGCGGCAAGACCGAGCCGTACGAAACCGTCGTCATCGACGTGGACGATGAATTTTCGGGTACGGTCGTCGACAAGATGAACATCCGCAAGGCCGAGATGACCGACATGCGTCCCTCGGGCGGTGGCAAGACCCGCATCACCTTCTCGGCGCCCTCGCGCGGTCTGATCGGCTATCATGGCGAATTCCTGTCCGACACGCGCGGTACCGGCATCATGAACCGCCTGTTCGAGAAGTACGGCCCCCACAAGGGCAAGATCGAAGGCCGCAAGAACGGCGTCCTGATCTCGAACGGTGCCGGCGAAGCCAACGCCTATGCGCTGGGTCCGCTGGAAGATCGCGGCATCCTGTTCGTCGGCGTGGGCGAAGCCCTCTATGAAGGCATGGTGATCGGCGAGAACGCCAAGCCCGAAGACCTTGAAGTCAACCCGATGAAGTCGAAGGCGCTGACCAACTTCCGCGCCAGCGGCAAGGACGACGCCGTCCGCCTGACCCCGCCCAAGAAGATGACGCTGGAGCAGGCGATCGCTTATATCGACGATGATGAAATGGTCGAAGTGACGCCCAAGACGATCCGTCTGCGCAAGCGCTACCTCGATCCGAACGAGCGCAAGCGCATGAGCCGCTCGAAGGCTGCGGCCTGACATCGTACCGCTTCGGCATGAAAACGGCCCGTCCTCGATTGCGAGGGCGGGCCATTTTTCTGTCCCTGAATGCCACGATATCGCGCGGGAATAGGGATGGATTTCGCGAGCTTTATCTGCATTGTATCTGTGTTGGGGGGCGCGATCATGTTGACGCGCGACCCGTTATTCATCGTTTCTTGTTCGGGAAGCCCGCATGATCCTGGAACCGTCGGTCGATACATTGTTCAGTGGCGCGCTGGCGCAGGATGAAAGCCTCGTCCGGCAGATATTGGAACGATGCGCCTTGGAACGGCAGCCACTGGCCTTCCAGGCGATCGACGCCTTTCGCTTCATCGATCCGGCGCCTCGCCGCCGCCGTATCCGCGTCAATCGCGACAATGCCGCCGAACTGCTGCAGGATCTGGAAGCGGGTGTGGAATATCTGCTCGATCCGGGCCGCTATCGGCTCGATTTTCCGATCATCCTGAAATCGGGTTGCACGCTGCGGGGGTCGCGTTCGGGCCGCACCTATGTCGAAAGCAGCGTGACCAGCACGGCGATCGCGGTGGAAGGCTGCGACGATATTACCATCTCGCATCTGACCCTGCGCTGCGAGGCGGCGACCGCGATCCGGGTCCAGTCGGCCAAGGGCGTGCGCATTGCGGATGTGGTGGTCGACTATGCCGGGCGCTACGCCATGCACGTCGATGATGCCTGCCACCATCTGCTGATCGAGGACTGCACCGTACGCGGCACCGGCTATGGCGGCTTCATGGTGCGGGGCGACATTTCCTATCTGATGATCCGCCGCAACCTGTTCGAGGATATCTACCAGCGCGAGCTGAAGATCGGCAATTATGCCGCGGCGATCCGCATCCAGGCGCTGGAGCATCTGCGCGACGAATATGACGACGGCGTCACGCTGAAGGCCGGCGAGCCTACCGCCGACGACCAGCTGCATAATGGCGTGTTCGCCCATTTCATCGGAGCGAAGCGTCCGCGCCATGTCCATGTGCTGGACAACAAGATCCTGCGGTCACGTTCGCAGGGCATCTATCTCAGCGGGTCGCTGCTCACCCATGTCCGGGGCAATATGGTGATCCAGTGCGACAAGGAGGGGATCTGCGTCGACCACCAGTCCTGCTTCAACCTGGTGGAGGAGAATTTCTTCACCGAATGCGGCGGCCGGTTCAACCAGACCGAAGAGGAACTGCGGCTCGACCATATCGACGCGGCCGATTTCGACCAGAAGCTGGGTGCCAAGGCGAAGCTGCCGGCGGTGTCGATCGACTATTCGGACATGAACAGCGTGTCGTCGAACCGGGTGATCGGCAATTATGGCGGCGGCATCAAGGCGGTGCGGTCCGCGCAGTTCAACCTGATCGCCCACAATTATCTGTCGAACAACGCGCGCGGCGACAATGACCGCCATGTGTTTGCCGAAATGCACATGGGCAATTCCAGTTCGGAAGGGACCAAGGGGATCGGCTATCGCAAGAATTTCGATAACCGCAATTTCGGGTCATCCTTCAATTTCCTGTTCGCCAACGAACTGATCGCACGCGAACGCGGCTTCCGCGTCCGCCCGACCAGCATCGGCTGCATCTTCCGCGACAACCGGGTCTTCGGCGCCCGCCGTTTCGACTATTTCATCGAAAATGACGGGTGCCACACGCTCGACGATGAAGGCGCGCTGGTCGCCCTGCCCGAAGCGCGCTGGCCCCCGTTCAAGGATGCCCACATCTTCTGACCCGCTCAGGACGGTCGGGCGAGTGCCTGGGGTGCCCCGACCGCCGGGCCGAAGCTGGGCACGCCGGTCGCATCGAATGTGAAGGGCTGGATGCGCGGTGAGCGCTTCTGCGTGCATTGCATGTTGGGGCCGGGATTGGCGTGGTAGATGATCCAATTCTGGCCGTCGGGCGCGGTGAAGAAGGCGGCATGGCCGGGCGCGTACACACCAGCCCGGATATTCTTGGTGAAGACCGGCCTTTTGGTCTTCTGCCATGCCTTGGGATCTAGCGGGTTGCTGCCCGGCTTGGCGCGCAACATGCCCAGCCCATAATCGTCGGATTTGCAGGTGCCGCCCGAATAGATGAGGAACAGGTCGCCCTTGGGGCCGGAGAGGAACTGCGGCGCTTCCACGATCTGGGCGCCGGCGACCCGCTCCCAGGGCTGGTCGGGGCGGGCGATGATCGTTTCACCGCTCAGCGTCCAGGGATTTTTCATCGCGGCAATGGCCAGCAGGCTGTCGGGCCAGATGAACGGGGAATAGGCGAAATACCATTTGCCCCCGACCTGGAAGACGGTGGCGTCGATGCCCGGATTGGCGGTATTGACCATGCCGCGATCGGTCCATTGCCCCTTGGTCGGATCGGCAGATGGATTTTCGAGGACGAAGATATGGCGATTGCCTGCTTTGTCGCGCGCCTTGTCCGATGCGGAATAATAGACGTACCAGCGATTGCCGATCCAGTGCAACTCGGGTGCCCAGATCGACGCCGAATTGGGGCCGGTCGCAGGTGGGGTCCAGATCGTCACTGCCTGGGACCGGGCCAGATCCGCCATGTTGCGGACCTTGCGGATCGCCAGCCGGTTGCCCAGCGTGCTCATATAATAATAATAGCCATCCTTCTGGATCACCCACGGGTCCGGCCCGGACGGCAACAGGGGGTTACGGAAGGAATCGGCTGCAGCCGGAGCGGCTACGGACGCCGCGGGAGATAGCAACATGGCGAGGCTCCCTATCATCATGCCCCAGAAACGTGCCAAGCGCATCGGAAAGCTCCTTACAGCGGCTCCGATCCGAGAAGGGGCGAGCCTTCTGAAGCGGGGCGGGGGATGAGAGTTAGCAGATCGGTCGACCGGCTGACAGCCAACCGTCAAGCCGTACGAGAGTTCCCGGGCCAGCGCATTTCCGCGAACCCGGCGCATTTCTACGCCGACTCCGCACAAACCCCGATGGTGTGGAGGAACGCATTTCCTATCGTCTTGCCGGTTCGGCACCGACAATGGGAGGCGGCGATTGGCCCAGGATCAGGCGCAGCATGCGGACGTGGAGGAGCCTGACCTGTTTGAATGGGGGCCACCACGCGGACTGCCGTTGCTGTTCCGGTTGCCCGCGCCAATCTTTCCCCATGTCGCCCCGCGCGCGCTGGTGGCGCTGGCAATCGGCTGGCTGCCGTTGCTGCTGCTGGTGATCGTGGCGCCCAGCCATGACCTGGCAAGCGACCTGCGCAGCTTCCTGCGCGATGTCGGCGTTCATGCCCGCTTTGCCTTTGGCGTGCCGATCCTGCTGGTTGCCCATATCGAGACGGCGCGGCGATTGGGGACGTTGGTCCGGCATTTCGCGACTTCGGGCCTGGTGCCGCCCGAACATGTTGCCCGGCTGGAAGCGGAGGTCGTGCGGGCGCGCCAACTGGTGCGGTCGCCCTGGGCGGAGGCGATCGTGCTGCTGCTGTCCTATTCCGTAATCTTTGCGCTATGGGCGACGGGCCTGTCCGATCATGGGCTGGCACCCTGGCTTACCAGCGATGTGCACCAGCCTTCGGCTGCGGGCTGGTGGCACCTGCTGATCAGCGTGCCGTTGTTGCTGACGCTGCTGATGGGGTGGTTGTGGCGCATCTTGATCTGGACACGGCTGCTGCACCGGATCGCTGGGATGCAATTGAGGCTGGTTGTTGCCCATCCCGATAATGCCGGTGGCCTGGGCTTCCTGGCCCAGGCGGTACGGGCCTTCGCCTTTTTTGGCGCAGGGATCGGCTGCATTACCGCTGGGCGCTTTGCCAATGTCCATTTGGAGGGCGCCAATACGCAACTGACCGACGGTTTTCTGATTGGCGGTACGGCAGTGTTGGTGCTGGTGCTTGGCGTTGCCCCGCTGTTCGTCTTTGCCCCCACCATGGCGCGGGCATGGCGGCGCAATGCCATGTATTATGGCGCACTGGCGGTGGCGCTGGGCCGATCGTTTGAAAGCCGCTGGTTTGACGGACCGGCAGAGGACCAGCCGGACCTGCTATCGGCCCCGGATTTTTCGGCGGCAGCGGATCTTTATGGCGTTGTTTCCAATGTCTATTCGATGCGCTTCTTGCCGGTAGACCTGCGCAGCTTGTTGATCCTGGGGTTGGCCACCTTGTCGCCCTTCGTCCCGGCCATGTTCCTGTCGATGCCGACGATGGTCGTGTTGCAGGAACTGAAGGGGCTGCTCGTCTAGCGGCCGAGGGGAAGGGTCAAGGTCGCGCGCAGGCCGCCTTCGGTCCGGTTGGCAAAGCTGATCGCGCCGTCATGCCCCTCCGCGATGGTGCGTGCGATCGAGAGGCCAAGGCCCACACCACCGGTTTCGCGATTGCGCGACGCTTCGCCGCGATAAAAGGGTTCGCACAGCCGGTCGAGAATCTCGGGCGGGACGCCGGGACCGGAATCGAGGACATCGACAATTGCGCGCGCGCCCTCGATCCGCAGGCTGACGCGCGCCGATCCGCCATAGCGGACCGCATTCTCGACCATATTGCCGATGCAGCGGCGCAGCGCGAGCGCGTCGCCCTCTATTACAGCGCGCTGGCTGTCGGTGACGGCGACGTCATGGCCCATGTCGGCCAGATCGTCGGCCAGGGTCTCGATGATCGCGGACAGGTCGATGCGTTTGCGCTGCCGTCCTTCCGTACCCTCGCGCATGAAGTCGAGCAGGTCGGTGACCATCGCCCGCATCTCCTGCACATCGGCCTGGGCCTTGGCGCGCGGGCCGTCGGGCAATTGCTCCAGGCGAAAGGATAGGCGGGTCATCGGCGTGCGCAGATCATGCGCGATCGCCACCAGCATGGCGGTGCGTTCCGCGACATAATCGGCGATCCGCGCGCGCATGTGATTATAGGCGATGCCCATGGCGCGCACCTCGGGCGGCCCGCCGATCGGCAGCGGCTCGGCCCGTTCGGGACGTTCGCGCGCAACCCCTTCGGACAGCAGGCGGATCGGCTGGGTGATGCGCCGCGCGACCCAATAGGCCGGCAGCAGCAGCAGGATGAAAATGCCCGCCATCAGCGACAGGGTGATCGCATACCAGCGCCAGTTCGGGCCTTGTCGGCCCAGCACCACGGTCCAGTTCTTGCCGTCCTCGCGCACGGCGAGGGCAAAGCTGCCGCGCAGCATCATCCGGCCGGGATCGAATTCCATGCCCATGTCCGGCCGTGGCCCGGCTTCCGGACCGGGGCGCGGCATGCCGATGGGGGGGCGTTCCTGGATCAGCGCCACCGCGGCGGCCGGCACACCCAGCAGACCGGCAATGCGCTCGGCGCCGGGACGATTGCTTTCCTGCCCCGCATCGGCGGCAGGGGCACGATCCGACTCATAGCGACTGATCTGCCAGCTGCCGGGCGGCTGGGTACCACCGCGCAGCAGGCCGGCGGCTTCCACCAGCATCATCGGCCGGGCATGGGGCGGGGGGCCGCGAAAGGCGACCAGCATCATCGCGCCCAGCGCCAGCAGCAGGGTGGCAGCGACCAGGAAGACGATCCGGGTAAGGATCGATGGGTTGTAGCGGCCCCCGTCGCCAGCGGGCTGCGACGTCGCCGGGCTCACGCGGTACGGACCTCGGCGGTGAACATATAGCCTTCGTTGCGGATGGTGCGGACCAGTTCGTCACCCATGCCGCTACGCTCCAGCTTGCGGCGCAGGCGGCTGACCTGGACGTCGATCGCCCGGTCATAGCTTTCTGCGTCGCTGCCGGCCGAATAGTCGAGCAGCTGGTCGCGGCTCAGCACCCGGCGCGGATGCTCGATAAAGGCGCGCAGCAGGCGGAACTCGCCGTCGGTTAAAGTGACAACGACATTGTCAGGGTCGGTCAACAGGCGCACGCCCATGTCGACCTGCCAGCCGCCAAAGCGCAGCCGCTGGCCGGCTGGCACCTGTAGCTCCGATGGCTGGCGGCGATTGCGGCGCAGCACGGTGCGGACGCGGGCGAGCAGTTCGCGCGGATTGCACGGTTTGGGCAGATAATCCTCCGCCCCCATTTCCAGTCCGACGATCCGGTCGATATCGCCGCCGATCGCCGACAGCATGATGATCGGCAGGTCGCCGCTCGCGGCCAGCCGGCGCAGGATCGACAGGCCGTCCTCGCCGGGCATCATCACGTCAAGCACGGCGATGTCGAATGTCTGCGCGGCGAGCGCCTGATCCATCGCCACGCCGTCCGCGACGGCGGTCACGGCAAAGCCATGCTGTTCCAGAAAATCCGACAACAGGATGCGGATGTCCGCATCATCGTCGACCACCAATATGCGCGATCCGTCCATATTGGCGGTCAGCATATCGACTGAAGGCGATCCCTGCAAAGTCATCCGCATATTTCCTGTCAGATGGCGATGCCGACCGTCACCGTGCCGGTGAAGCCGTTGGTCGCATCGCCTGTCATGGTGGGTGTCATCGCCGCGACCTGGGCCGATGTGTTGTCGCCGAACACATTGTCGCTGCTGGTGGTGATCTTGGCGAAATTGGTCTTGCTGCTGGAATAGCCGCTGGTCGCATAGACCGTGTTGCAGGCCGCCGTCGGCATCGCGAACTGCGAGGTCAGCAGGCGGTTGGCATAGCTGGTCGCCTTGGCCAGGCTGGGATAGACCTCGAAATGGATATGCGGGTAGCGCCCGTCATAGCAGCCGGGGAAGATGCTGGTGAAGGTCACCTGGCCATTGGCATCGGTGACGCCCACGCCGCGCAGGTAATTTTCGCCGGGCACGGTGTAGAGCGAATAAAGGCCGTCGCGGGTGCAATGCCAGATATAGACGGCATAGCCCGCCAGCGGCGCGCAGCTGCCATTGACGTTCACCACCGTGATGGTGAGCTGCATATAGACGCCCTCGGCCGTGCCGCTCGACGATCCGAAGCTTGACCGGATGTCGGTGCGCACGATGCCGCTATCGTCCAGCACATTGACGACGCTGCCATTGCTGCTGTTGGACCCGTCCGCCGGATAGGGGCCGTTGGTCTCCTCCGGATCGGCGATGCAGCTGCTTGACGTCGGGGTCGGCGTGGGTGTCGGCGTCGGGGTAGGGGTGGGCGTCGGAGTTGCCGTCGATGTGTCACTTTCGCTGTCACTGCCGCCGCCGCCGCAGGCGGTGATCAGCGCGGCGCTGCCGGCCGAAAAGAGCAGGCGCAACGTCCGGCGCCGGCCCATCGCCTCGCCCGCCAACTTGCGCATCTGCGCCAGATCGTCGGCCAGGCCGTGGCCATGGTCCTGCGCACCATCCTGCATCATCTCGCTCTACCCTTCTGTCGCCTTGTTGGACTGTCAGAAGGGCAGGACTAGGCGGGACATATATCCCCGCGATGTCGCGACGTGACGGCTTTGTAGCGCTTTATGTCAACCGTGGCGGGGGCGGGCAAAGGCCGGGCGCGGCAGGCTGGCGAGCGCCAGGCTACTGGCGACCATCAGGGCGAGGGTGATCCACAGGAACGGCGCATAGTTACCGAAGCGATCGAAAATGGCCGACGCGCCCAATGGTCCGGTGGCGGTGCCGACCGACAGCGCCATCAACAATCCGCCATACAGGCCGCCGAAGGTCTTGAGGCCAAAATGCTGGGTCGTGAGATAGACGATCACGTCGACCTCCGCGCCCAATGTCAGTCCGATCAGCGCGGCCGCCGCGATCAGCAGCGCGACATTGTTTCCGGCGCCCAGCAATAGCAGGCTGGCGGCCGCCGGCAGCAGGAAGACGCAGGCACCGACCAGCGATCCCCGGAACCGGTCGAGCAGCAGCCCGGTCGCCAGCCGGCCGATGATCGAGCAGAGGCCGACGACCGAGGCGATGCCGGCCGCCCGCATCGGATCGGCGCCACGATCGGTCAGGATCGGCACGAAATGCACGACCAGGGCAATGATGGTGAAGGTGAACAGCAGGCTGGCGAGCAGCAGGCGGTGATAGATGGAGGAGCGCACGCCCTCCGCCAGGGTGGCGCCGATCGCGGGCGCTGCGGCGCTGGCGGCAACGGCTTCGCCGCGCCGCCGGTCGCGCGCGCCACGGAAGAAGAGGAAGATCAATGGGAAGCTGCATGCCGCCCAGATCGCCGCCTGGATGGGCGCAGCGCGCTGCCAGCCATAGTGGCCGATCAGCCAACTGCCCATCAGCGGGAAGATGGCGACCGCGATCGATGCGCCGCACAAGGTGATGGCGAAGGCCAGGCCGCGCGACGCCTCGAACCGGGTAGCGACCGCGCTGGTCCAGATCGTCGCCTGCACCGGCAGGGTGGCGAGCGCCAGCAATGCCCAGAGCAGATACCATTGGCCCGGGCTGCCGCTGGCGCTGCCCAGCAGGGCAAAGCCGCCGCAGGTCAGCAGCACCCCGACCAGCCCGAAGATCCGTGGCCCAAGCCGGTCGACCATCAGCCCGATGGGAATGGAAAAGACCGCCTGGACCAGGGTGGAGAGGGTTAGGCCGACCGTCACCTGCGTCCGCGTCCAGCCGAACTGGTCGCTGATCGGCTGGATATAGGGGCCAAGCCCATAGATATGGATGACGCTGGTGGCGTAGCCGAGCGCAGCGGCGATCGGCAGCATATAGTGGCGCCGCCATTCCGTAGCGGCGCTTGGCTTTTCGGCTTCCATCAGCATCGCCTCTCCCCGTCATACCCTATTTGTCGCGATGGTTCTGACCGATTTACCGGCAAAAAGCGAGGCTATCTCATTTATATCGTGGGGCGGGATTCGCTGCTGGCCTCCCTGCGCCAGCGCTGTATAGTCGCGCGGTTTGCCCATTCCCGCGAAAGCGTTTCATGCATCTTCTCATCGGCCTCGCCGGCATTTTGCTGATCCTTGCCATTGCCTTTGCCCTCTCTTCCAACCGCCGCGCGATCAAGCCGCGGGTGGTGGGCGCGGCTTTCCTGCTGCAGGCGGGGATCGCGCTGCTGGTGCTCTATGTGCCGGCCGGACGCGCGGTGATCGCGGGCATGTCGCACGGCGTCGCCAATCTGCTGGGCTATGCCCAAGCGGGGACCAATTTCATCTTCGGCCCGCTGGCCAAGCCGGAAATCGGCGGCGCCAGCTTCGCCATCGCGGCGCTGCCGGTCATCATCTTCTTCGCCAGCCTGGTGTCGATCCTCTATTATCTGGGGATCATGCAGTTCATCGTCCGCTGGGTCGGCGGCGCGATCGAGAAGGTGACGGGCGTGTCGAAGGTGGAGAGCCTGTGCGCGGCGGCCAACATCTTCGTCGGCCAGAGCGAAAGCCCGCTGGTGATCCGCCCCTATCTCGCCGGCCTCAACGGCCCGCAATTGTTCGCGGTGATGACCAGCGGCATGGCGGGCGTGGCCGGCACCATCCTGGCCGCCTATGCCTCGATGGGGATCAAGATCGACTATCTGCTCGCGGCCAGCTTCATGGCGGCACCCGGCGGTTTGCTGATGGCCAAGATCATGATGCCGGACGAACCGGAATGCGAACCGGAACTGCCGCTGGAAGATGACATCCATCTGCCCGAAACCCGCCGCAGCGCAGCCGGTCCGGCGGTGTTGAACGCGGAAACCACGCCGGGCGAGCCGATGCCGGTCGCTACCCATGACGAGGAAAAGCCGGCCAACCTGATCATGGCAGCAGCGCAGGGCGCGCAGACGGGTGTAAAGCTCGCCGTCGCGGTTGGCGCCATGGTCCTGGCCTTCGTCGCGCTGGTGGCGCTGGCGAATGGCATTCTTGCCGGGATCGGCAGCTGGTTCGGTTTTCCGGACCTCAGCTTCCAGCAGTTGCTCGGCTATGTTTTCTCGCCGGTCATGTATCTGCTCAACATCCCCTGGAACGAAGCTCAGGTGGCGGGTGGCCTGTTCGGTACCAAGGTGGTGCTCAACGAATTCGTCGCCTATATCAATCTTGGCCAGGTACAGGGCGCATTGTCGCCCTCGACCATCGCGATCATCACCTTCGCGCTGTGCGGCTTTGCCAATTTCAGCTCGATCGCGATCCAGATGGCGGTCACCGGCAACCTTGCGCCGAACCAACGGCCGATGATCGCCAAGCTGGGTTTGAAGGCGCTGGTCGCGGGCAGCCTTGCCAACCTGATGAGCGCCGCGCTGGCCGGGTTGATGCTCAGCCTGTGATTGGGATCATTCTGTTTCCTTAACAGAAGCTCTACCCTCCACTTAACAAATCGGTTATGGTTAACCGATGGGGGAATTTAGATTTTTCGCGGCCGCCTTAACGGCCATCGGCGCCATTGGCATGGCGACGGCGCAGACAAATGTGCCGGCGCCGAAGCCCGGTACGCTTGAAACCTACAAGGACTGGACCATCGGCTGCGACAATCGCAACCGGTGCGAGGCGGTGTCGCTGCTGCCCGACGGGGGCGACTGGTCCGACAATCCGGTGATGGTCGGCGTTGCCCGTTCGGCCGGCCCCGATGCCGCCGCCGAAGTCTGGGTCAGCCGCGATGCCAAGGGTTCCTCCGACGTCAGTTTCCTGGTCGACGGCCGCAAGGTCGCGACGGTGACGGCGCGCGATGGTGATGCGACCCTGCGCGGGCCGCAGGCGTCGGCGCTGGCGATCGCGATGGCGCGCGGCAGCATCATGGAAGTGCGCACCGGCAACCGGTCGCTCGGTCGTCCCTCGCTGGCCGGCGCGGGGGCGGCGATCCGCTATATGGATGCGCGTCAAGGGCGGGCCGGCACCACCACTGCGCTGGTGGCGACTGGACCGCTCGGGTCGCTGGCCGTTCGAGTCGCGCCGTCGACGCCGGAGATTCATCGCGCGGTCATCTCGGCGGGCGATGCCCCCGCTGCTTTGTGGCGCGAGGAACGCACCGCGCTGGGCAAGTTCACCGGCTGCAGCGACGAAATGGCCAATGGCCAGTCCGAACTGCATCGCCTGTCGAAGAATGACACGCTGATCCTGGTCCCCTGCGGATCGGGCGCCTATAATTTCACCACCGTGCCGGTGATCGCCAGCGGCATTCCGGGCCGTCGCAGCTTCCGCTTCGCGCCGTTCGACTATGCGCCTGGCTGGGGGATGGAGGAGATCGGCCATCCCACCCTGGTGAATGCGGGATGGGTGCCGGAAAAGTCGCTGCTGCAAAGCTTTGCCAAGGGGCGTGGGCTTGGTGATTGTGGAGCCAGCCAGACCTATGTCTGGGACGGCACCCGTTTTCGCCTGACCGAAGCGACCAGCATGGGCGAATGCCGGGGCGCCTGGCACTGGATCACCACCTGGACCGCGCAGGTAACGGAATAGGCGCAGCCGCAATAAGCAGGACGCAAGCTTATTGGCGCGCTTTGCAATGGAAATATTGCGGTGCAACCATCATATGGGGGGCATGGCAAGTTCAGTCCCCCGTTCCGATGCACCGTCCTTGAGCGCTGTTGCGCTGCCCAATCCAATACGCGCTGTCATCTTCGATATGGATGGTACGCTGCTGGACACGGAGGCGGCGCATCGCGATGCCTTTGCCCGGACCGGCGAAGCGATGGGCTGGCCGATGTCGGACGAACTGCTGCTGTCGATGGTCGGGATCCATCGCGACGAAAATCTGCGGATGCTGGCGGAACGGATGGGGCAGGATTTTCCGGTCGACCAATTCTATGCCGATAGCGATGCACTGTTCGTGGCCGCGCTGCAGGCCGGCGTGCCGCTGCGGCCCGGCGCCGAGCTGATTCTGGAGCATCTGGCGCGCGCTGGCATTCCGATGGCGATCGCGACATCGACCATGGCGCCCTATGCCCAGCAGCGGTTGGAGGCGGCCGGGCTACTCCATTATTTCCAGGTCGTCGTTACTCGCAATGATGTTGATCGGCCCAAGCCCGATCCGCAGCCTTATCTGCTGGCGGCGCAGTTGATGGGTGTTGATCCGGTGGACTGCGTTGCGGTGGAGGATAGCCATGCCGGCGTCCGTGCGGGGGTTGCCGCCGGTATCGCCACCATCATGGTGCCCGATCTGCTGCCGCCGACGGAAGAGCTGATGCTGGCTGCTACTGCGGTGCTGCCCAGCCTGCATGCACTGCGCGACCTGCTGCTGGAAACGCCCGCCCCGGATTAAGCGCTGGGCTTAGCCCGGGCGAGCACCAGTGCGAACAGCCCTTCGGCATCGGTCCATTCCTGGACGGGCTCCCAACCGCCCGCACGCAGCAGCAGTCTTTCGTCGCGTGCGCCATATTTGTGGCTGCTTTCGGTATGGATGGTCTCGCCTGCGGCCATATGAAAACAATGGCCGGCGACATGGAAATGGAGCGGCTGCGTCGCTTCGAGGTGCATTTCTATCCGCGCCAGTTCGTCGTTCCAGATGGCACGATGGGCAAAGGCGTCGACCGGCAGGTCGCCTTCCAGTTCGCGATTGATGCGAACCAACAGGTTGCGGTTGAAGGCGGCCGTCACCCCTGCGGCATCGTCATAGGCGGCGATCAACCGGTCACGGTCCTTGATCCGATCCATGCCGATCAGCAGCATGGCATCGTCACCCAGCAATCGGTGCATGGCGCGCAGCAGGTCGACGCCCGCGTCGGGTTCCATATTGCCGATCGTCGATCCGGGAAAGAAGCCGAGGCGCGGAAGGCCATCGATCACCGGCGGAAGAAGCAGCGGTCCATTGAAGTCACCCACGACCGGCAGCACGGGCAATCCCGGAAAAGCCGCGGCCAGTTTGGCGCTGCTGGCGCGCAGGAAATCGCCGCTGATGTCGATCGGTACATAGGCGGCCGGTGCGATGGCACGCAGCAGATGTGGGGTCTTGCGCGCGCTGCCCGCGCCAAATTCGACGATGGCGCGACCCGGTCCGGCGATCGCCAGGAAATCGGCGCCATGATGGGCGAGCAGGGCGGTTTCGGTCCGGGTCGGGTAATATTCGGGCAGGTCGGTAATGGCCTCGAACAGTTCCGATCCGCGCTGGTCGTAGAACCACACCGGCGGCGTGGCCTTGGGTGAACGGGCCAGGCCGGTCAGGATATCGCGGCGAAACGCCAGATCGCCGGCTCGGGTTGCAATGGGCATGTCTTGGGTCAGCAACATGGCGGTCACAGATCCTTGGCCAGCCGCAGTCCGGTGAACTGCCAGCGTTGATGGGGATGGAAGAAATTGCGGTAGCTGGCGCGGACATGGCCGCGCGGGGTGGCGCAGCTGCCGCCTTTCAGCACGAACTGCCCGGACATGAACTTGCCATTATATTCACCGACCGCGCCGGTTGCGCTGCGGAAACCGGGATAGGGACGATAGGCGCTGCCGGTCCATTCCCAGACATCGCCGAACATCTGGGTCAGCGCCGTCCCATCGTCCGCAGCGCGCGGGCGGGGGCATGTCGCCCCGTCCAGTTGTTCGCCACTGGTAGGCGCGATATTTTGCGCCGCGCTCTCCCATTCGGCCTCCGTCGGCAGACGTGCACCGGCCCAATTGGCGTAGGCATCCGCTTCATAGAGGCTGATATGAGTGACGGGGGCGGCCGGGTTGACCGGCTGGCGGCCGTCCAGACTGAACCGGGTCCATCCCTGTTCGGTTCGTTGCCAGTAAAGCGGTGCCTCCACCGCTTCGGCCTGGACCCAGGTCCAGCCGTCCGACAACCAGTGCGCGGCCTGACGATAGCCGCCATCCTCGATAAAGCCGATCCATTCGCCATTGGTGACTGGCCGATGGGCCAGCGCATGTGGACGCAGGAATGTCTTGTGGCGTGGCCCCTCGCAATCGAAGGCAAAGCCGGCCTTGCCGTCATCGCCAATCTCTACCAGCCCTTCCCGACCCTCAATCCAGTGCAAGGGGCCGGGGATCGGTACGGGCGTGGGAGCAGGGGCGGTAAACAGGGCCGGTGCGATGGGATTTTGCGAGAAGAGATGCAGCAGGTCCGTGAGCAACAGTTCCTGATGCTGTTGCTCATGATGCAGGCCGAGCGTGATGAGTTCGTACGCGCCCTCGGGCAGCGATGGGAGCGCGGCGAGCAACATGTTATCCACATGGGCGCGATAGGCCCGTATCTCCGCCAGGCTCGGCCTGGTGAGCATGCCACGCATCGGCCGGGCATGGCGTGGCCCCTCCGCCTCATAATAGCTATTGAACAGATAGGCGTAGCGATCGTCGAAGGCACGATAGCCTGAAACATGGTCGCGCAGGACAAAGGTCTCGAAAAACCAACTGACATGCGCCAGGTGCCATTTGGCAGGGGATGCATCGGGCATCGATTGCACCGTGGCGTCTGCATCCGACAGGGGCGCTGTCAATGCCTCGGTCAACCCGCGAACGGCCCGGTACCGGCTGGCAAGGTCATCCTGTCCCGGCTGAATCCAGATTTTGGCCATGCACGCCCCTCTTGATACGGTTGCGCCGTTCTCGCCAGGATAAGCGCATGAAAGGGGGCCAGGTTCCAGCCGCTCGCCGGAATCAGGCGGCGTTGCGGGTCGTTTCCGCGCGGCGCAGTTGGTTGCGCCCCGCGCGCTTGGCATCGTAGAGCGCTTGGTCGGCGTGACGCAGCGCATCGTCCACTGGCCCGTTGCTCCATCGACAGATACCAGCGGAAAAGGTAACTGCCCGTCCATCGACTTCGCTCAGCGGCTGGGTCCGCATCCGTTCGGCCAGACGCGCCAGCGACCAACAGGCCTCATCCTCGATACAATCCTGGAAGAAGACGACAAATTCCTCACCACCCCAGCGGGCGACCAGATCGACACGGCGCATCTGGGCGGACAGGCGGTCAGCGAAGGCGCGCAGCAGCCGGTCGCCTTCGTCATGGCCCAGCCGGTCGTTGACCAGCTTGAAATGGTCGATGTCGATGATCGCGATGCTGCCCTGGCGACGCTCGGGCGGCAGCGCCTCGATCTGGGCCAGGAAACCGCGCCGGTTGACGATGCCGGTCAGCACATCCTCGTGCGCCGCGACCTGTAGTTCGTCCATTTGCGTCTGGGTCGTCGTGGCGGCGCGATGAACCCCGGCAAAGAGGGAGCGGATGACATCGCCGACCTCGGTCAGGGCCGGGGCGTCGTCCTGGTTCGGCTTCAGCGTGTCGGCTAACGCCTGGATCGGGCTCAGCATCGCCCCGATTCCCGCCAAGGCCAGCCCGGTGCCGATAAGGGTAGCCAGGGTCAGCAGCAGAAATTCGGCCAGTGCGATCCGGCCGGTTGCCAAGCCCCAGCCGATATAGCCGAGCAGCGGCAGGTGGGTGGCCAAGAAGCATAATGCGAAGAGTCGTAATCGCAGGCTGCGCGGAAAGATGAAGGACGTCGCGAGATAGAATTGCATTGCCTGTCCTCATTGTTGCGAATGAAGCGCAAGTTCCTGGACGAATATAAATGCAGCCTGAAGAAACAGGGTTAATGCCTGGCCGTGCGGACGGGCCGTGCCCGCGGCGAGTCAGAATGGGCGCGGGCTCAGCGCGATGCGCCCGGCACCCATTTGACGTCGCCTGCGCCATTGTCGTTCAGCCGACGCGCCAGCACGAACAGCAGGTCGGACAGGCGGTTGAGATAGGCGAGGGCCTGGGGGTTCAGTCGATCCACGCTTGCGGCTGCAGTGGCGCTGCGTTCTGCGCGCCGGGTAATGGCGCGGGCGAGATGGACAGCGGCGGCAGCGGGCGATCCGCCAGGCAGGACGAAGCTGTCGAGCGGAGCGAGTTCGGCATTCATCGCGTCGATCTGCTCTTCCAGTCGCACGACCTGACTGGGTATGATCCGCAGCGCCCAGGGCTCATCCGCTCCTTCGGGCAGCGGCGTGGCCAGGTCGGCGCCCAGATCGAACAGGTCATTCTGGATCATGGTCAGCCATGGCGCCTCGGCGCGGTCGCCGATCGCCAATATGGCCAGGCCGATTGCGCTGTTGGCTTCATCGATGTCGCCGACCGCCTGCATCCGGGGCGCATGTTTGGGCAGGCGCGATCCATCGACCAGCCCAGTGGTCCCCGCGTCGCCGGTGCGGGTGTAGATCTTATTCAGTTTCACCACTGGATCGGTCCTTCCGCCTTCAACCCTGCCCCTTCATCATCAGTAGCAGGGCGATGATGATGACGGCGGCGGCCTGGAACAGGATGCGATTCATCATCATCCGATTTTGTTTCAGGCTGGATGGCCGGGGCGCACCCTCCGGCAGGTTCAGTTCTTCCTTGGTCGCTTGAAGGAAGGCGATGATGCCGCGGATGAGTGTGAACAGGGTCGCGGCCATGGCAAGGATGAGGGCGATGATGAGTATGGCGGTCATGGCCAAAGACTAGGCTTGTACCAATGCGATGCCAACTGGAAAGCGTCCGGCGCGCAGGTCATCGGCCAGGCGGAGCGGGTCGATGCCCTGGTCGCGCAGTTCGGCGAGGGCGATCGACCCGCTGCGCTTGGCCAGACGCTTGCCGTCCGGACCCATCAGCAGCGGATGATGAACATAGACCGGTGTCGGCAGGTCGAGCAGCGCCTGCAGCAGGCGATGGATATCGGTGGCGGCACGCAGATCCTGGCCCCGCAGGACATGGGTGATGCCCATGGCGGCATCGTCGAGTGTGCAGGACAGGTGATAGCTGGCTGGCGCATCCTTGCGTGCCAGCACGACATCGCCAGCGGCAAGCGGGTCCGCCAGCACATCCTCCACCATGGCGGCGCGGCGCGGCGGATAAGGAAGTGCAGGCCAATGCAGAGGCGCGGCGCGCGCGGTCGCCGCCGCCATGTCGATCCGCCAGGCGTGGGGGGCTCCGCTCGCCAGCCGCCGATCCCGTTCGGCCTGGGGCAACGTGCGGCACGTGCCAGGATAGACGGGGCCTTCCGGCCCGTGCGGTGCCGTCAGGCTCGCCTGGATATCCGCGCGGGTGCAGAAACAGGGATAGAGCAGACCCATATCGCGCAGGCGCACCAGTGCCCCATCATAATGGTCCAGCCGCTGCGACTGAAAGATGATGTCTCCGTCCCACTCCACGCCCAGCCAACGCAGATCCTGGACGATGCCCGTGACATGTTCGGGTCGGCTGCGGGTCCCGTCGATATCTTCGATACGCAGGCGAAATGCACCGCCCTCGCGGCGGGCCAGGTCCATCGCCATCAATGCCGACCATCCATGCCCGACATGCAATCGACCTGTGGGGCTTGGTGCGAAACGAGTCACTAGATGCAGTGGTGCGACGGATTGAGTCATACAGGCCCTTGACGGCGGATATTCGTTAATGCTGTCATGCCCTTGTCATGTTGCTGGTGGATCAGCGGCGTCGGCAAGGGGGTAGAGGCGTTTATGTACCATCCCGACCTGATACGGCATCCGGAAAACTGCCCGGCGCTGGTTTTGAATGCGGATTATACGCCGCTCAGCTATTACCCCTTGAGCCTGTGGCCCTGGCAGACTGCCATCAAGGCGGTCTTTCTGGAGCGGGTCGACATCGTCTCTTCGTATGAACGGGAAGTCCACAGCCCTAGCCTGCTGATGAAGATCCCCTCGGTCATCGCGCTCAAGCAATATGTCCGGCCATCGGAACATCCCGCCTTCACCCGTTTCAACCTGTTCCTGCGCGACAAATTTTCCTGCCAATATTGCGGGACGACGCATGACCTGACCTTTGACCATGTCGTGCCGCGACGTGCGGGCGGACGCACGACATGGGAAAATGTCGCCACGGCCTGTTCACCCTGCAACCTGAAAAAGGGTGGGCGCACCCCTCGGGAGGCCGGTATGCAGCTCCATGTCCAGCCGATCCGGCCGACCAGTTGGCAACTGCAGGAACATGGGCGCGCCTTCCCACCCGGGTATCTGCACGAAAGCTGGCACGACTGGCTTTACTGGGACGTCGAATTGATCGCCTGAATCGGCATCAGTTCATCCCCGGCAGCCAGTCCAGGTCCATATCCTTGTGCCGATTGGTGTAGTGGCCGATTTCCTCCAGTCCGGCCATGTCCAGCAACGTGATGCGGCCATTGGCCCGGCTGATCAGCTGTTCCTGTTCCATCTGGCGGATCATGCGGTTCACGTGAACCGAGGTGAGGCCGATCGCGTCGCCAATTTCCTCCTGCGTCAGCTTCAGCTCGAAACTGTCGGTGATACTGTCGTCCGTCACCCGTAGACGATCGAACATGTCGAGCAGGAAGGACGCGACCCGGGCCTTGGCGGATGTGCGTCCCAGCGATGCCAGCCGGTCGGTCAGTGCGACCCGTTCGGTGTTCGACAACAGGAACAGCAGGGCTGCGACCCGGGGATATTCCTCCAGCAGTCGGCGCAGCGCATGTTTGTCGAATGGACAGACGATGGCGTCGGACAGGGCGATCAGCGATTCCGGGGCCTTGTTGTAGACCGTGCTGGCCGACCCGATGAAGTCGCCTGGAAAATAGACACGCAATATCTGGCGGCTGCCATCGGGCAGGATGACGAAGCTCATCACGCGCCCTTCGCGCAGGACGAACAATTCCGTCACGGTGTCATTTACACGCTGGATCATTGCACCGCGTTTCACCCGACGCGGATTTTCCTCGAGCCTGGCTAGTGCCGTCTTTTCCGCTTCGGACAGAGGAACATGCTTGGCCAACCTTTCCGCGAAACAACTTGTTGCCACCCAAAAAACCTTTTTCCTGAAATTGTCGTTTCGTTGGCAGAACGCCCCAAGCGTCTTTTGGCTGCATTTTCGTGTCGTGCACTAAACTCGATCAAGGTTGTGCGGATCGGCACAAATTGTGTTCTTTCCATGCTCTGTCGTGTCGGATTTGACGTCAAATCGCGCCCCGTCCGCCTTGCACGGCGCGCAATAGGCGTTATGAACCCTAGCCAATGGACCGCATTCACATTCGCGGCGGCAAGCAACTCAACGGCCGCCTTCCCATCTCCGGCGCCAAGAACGCTGCCCTGACGCTGCTGCCATGCGCGTTGCTGACCGACGAGCCGGTGACGCTGCGCAATCTGCCGCGCCTGGCCGATGTCGACAGCTTCGGTCATCTGCTCAACCAACTCGGCGTGTCGACCATGATCGAGGGGGCACGGCCGGAGGATTTTGGCCGCGTCCTGACGATGCGCGCCGGTCGGGTCACCTCGACGGAAGCGCCCTATGACATCGTGCGCAAAATGCGCGCGTCGATTCTGGTGCTGGGGCCGTTGCTCGCGCGCCAGGGTGAGGCGCGGGTGTCGCTGCCTGGTGGCTGTGCGATCGGCAATCGTCCGATCGACCTGCATTTGAAGGCGCTGGAAGCGTTCGGCGCGATCATCGAGATCGCTGCCGGCTATGTCCGTGCGAGCCTGCCCGACGGCGGTCTGCCCGGTGGCATCTACACTTTCCCGGTCGTGTCGGTGGGCGCGACCGAGAATGCGCTGATGGCGGCGGCCCTCGCCAAGGGCACCTGCATTCTGGAAAATGCCGCGCGCGAGCCGGAAATCGTGGATCTATGCAACCTGTTGATCGCGATGGGCGCCGATATCGAAGGCGTTGGCACCGACAAGCTGGTCATCCATGGCCGCGAACGGCTGCACGGCGCGACCTACAGCGTGATGCCCGACCGGATTGAGGCAGGCAGCTATGCCTGTGCGGCGGCGATCACTGGCGGTTCGCTCGACCTGGCTGGCGCCAATGCCGAAGATATGCATGCCATCCTGGCTGCGCTGCGCGATGCGGGGGTGCAGGTGGACGAATATAAGGGCGGCATCAAGGTGTCGTCCGATGGCAAGCTCAAGCCACTGACCCTGTCGACCGCGCCCTTCCCGGCCTTCCCAACCGACATGCAGGCCCAGTTCATGGCGATGCTGACGCTGGCCGACGGCGCTTCGGTGCTGACGGAGACGATCTTTGAAAACCGCTACATGCACGTGCCCGAACTGGCGCGCATGGGCGCGGACATCGCGGTCAACGGGCGGACCGCCGTGGTGCGCGGTGTGTCGGGGCTCGTGGGCGCGCCGGTGATGGCGACCGATCTGCGTGCGTCGATGAGCCTGATCCTGGCGGGCCTAGCCGCCGAGGGCGAGACCCAGGTCAATCGGGTCTATCATCTCGATCGCGGCTATGAACGACTGGAGGAAAAGCTGTCCGCCGTCGGCGCCGATATCGAGCGGGTCAGCGATGGCTGAGGGGCGGGGCCTGGCAACGGATCGGGCGGCGCTACTGGCGCTCTATGATCTGGATGCCGGCGGTTTCCAGACCCTGGACGACATTACCGCTTTTGCGGCGCAATTATGTAACGCGCCGATCGCGCTGGTCAGCATCGTGGAGGATGTGCGCCAGCGCTTTCTGGCGCGTACGGGGCTCGATGCCGAGGAGACGCCGCGCGATGTCTCCTTCTGCGCTCTTGCCATGCTGGGCCAGGATATTTTCGTCATTCCCGATGCTACGGGCGATGTACGTTTCATCGATAATGCGCTGGTCACCGGTCCGCCGCATATCCGTTTCTATGCCGGTGCGCCTTTATGGGGCGCGGACGGCGAGCCGCTGGGCGCACTGTGCGTGATCGATACCGTACCGCGCGCCGACTTGACGCCTTTGCAGCGACAGGGGTTGGCTTTGCTTGCTCGGCAGGTGATGGTGGAACTGGAGGGGCGCCGGCGCGATCGCGACGTGATCTTGCAGCAACGGTTGGATGCGGCGGCGGTCGCCGATAGCGATCGGATGTTCCGGACGCTAGCCGATACCATGCCGCAGATGGTCTGGTCGACGCTGCCCGACGGCTATCATGATTATTATAATGCCCGTTGGTATGAATATACCGGTGTACCGGCCGGTTCCACGGACGGTGACGCATGGAACGGCATGTTCCATCCGGACGATCAGCCGCATGCCTGGGAAAGATGGCGTCACAGCCTGGCAAGCGGAGAGGCGTATGAGATCGAATATCGGTTGCGCCACCACCGCGGTGACTATCGCTGGACGCTGGGCAGGGCCTTGCCGATCCGGGGACCCGATGGCGCGATCATACGTTGGATCGGCACCTGTACCGAGATTCACGAACAGAAGCTGATGATGGAAGAGCGCGAATTGATCGCGCATGAACTGTCCCATCGGATCAAGAATATCTTTTCGGTGATTGCCGGGTTGATCGCCCTGACAGCGCGCGAGCATTCTGGCATGCGTGAAGGGGCGGACGATCTGCGCGACCGCATCCTGGCGCTGGGGCGCGCGCATGATTTCGTACGGCCCCACGGCGATAATTTCCAGCCAACGCCGAAGCAGGGCAGTCTGCATGGCGTCCTGGCACAGATTCTGGCCCCCTATGGCGGGCGCATAATCCTGGCCGGTGAAGATCCCGCAGTGGATGATCGTTCGGCCACGCCCCTGGCACTGGTCTTTCATGAACTGGCGACCAATGCCGCCAAATATGGTGCCTTGTCCCGACCCCAGGGCCAGGTCCGGCTGCATATCGCTGCAGGGGCAGAGGCGTTCCGTGTCGACTGGCGGGAGGAAGGCGGCCCTGCTGTGGTGCCGAGTGTCGTGGAAGGCTTTGGCAGCCGGCTGATCGCGCTGAGTATCGAGCGTCAGTTAGGTGGTCGGGTCGAGCGCCAATGGCAAGCCGACGGTCTGCAGGTTACCCTCTCGATCCCGCGGCGCTCCATGAGCCGTGCGGCGGCAGGAACGGCGTAAAGCCGACAATTTCCGCCGTTTCGAGTGCGGGCATGTCGCTCGCGGCTAGCTGGATTGTGGCGGCAATACTATGTGCGCGGAAGGGTTTGGTAATGACGCCCAGGGCTGCGGCGGATGCCGTGCCGATCTGCGCCGGGTTGGCGGTCACATAGATCACGCGGATGCCGAAGCGGCTGGCCAATTCCATGCCGATGCTCGGACCGGTAGGCCCATCCCGCAGATTGAGGTCAACGAGCGCAATATCGCATTCCGCCGCAGCACCAAGCGCCGCTTCCCGGTCAGCCGCAATCGCGCCGACATCGAAGCCGGCATCCTGCACGATCTGCTCAATTTCCAATGCGACGAAAATCTCGTCCTCGACGATGAGAATCTTCTTGGCCATTCCCGCGCCCGATATAGTTGGTGCCCTTAAATGCTGCAGGACAGTATCGGTTCCCTCGGGTTAAGAAAATTATAGCGTCTCATTTTTCCGTGCTGGACCACACAATGTCGAACGCCGTGCCGTTCATCAGCAGGACCGATGCCGGATAGCCGCTGTCCGCTGCCTTGCGGGCTGTGTCGGTCGCGCTGTCGACGGCGGCTTGCTGGCTGTCGAACGGACCAAAATAGCTGTTGTTGAGATTGATCTTCCACACGCCCTCATGGGCAAGCACGATGTAGCGGGCATGGGGTAGGCTGGTCATGATCCGATGTACCTCGACAAGGGGTGGTCAACGCATGGGTATGCGTCGTGCGCTCGCCAGATGATGGGCATGGGTAATTGCCACCGCAAGGGCGTCGGCGGCGTCCGATCCAACGATCTTCACCCCCGGCAATAGCCGCTGGACCATGGCATGGACCTGATCCTTCGACGCATTGCCGACGCCTACGACCGATTTCTTGACCAGTCGGGCGGCATATTCGCCGACTTCCATGCCGGAACGTGCGGCGTTCAGCAGGATGACGCCGCGCGCCTGGCCCAGCTTCAGCGTCGATTGCGGATTGACGTTGACGAACACCTCCTCGACCGCCGCGCCGTCGGGCCGGTGTTCGAGGATGAGGTCGGTCAAGGCCAGGTCGAGGGCCATCAGCCGCGTCGCCAGCGACATGGCGCTATCCGTCTTGATCTGGCCATTGCCGACATGGGCCAGACGGTTGCCGTCGGCGGAAATCAGGCCCCAGCCCGTCGTGCCGAGGCCTGGATCCAGGCCCAGGATGATCATGCGATGCAAGCCGCAGGCATTTAGCCCAGCTTCTCCATCACCGCGTCGGACACTTCGTAATTGCCCCAGACCGTCTGGACGTCGTCATCATCTTCCAGCGTGTCGACCAGCTTCAGCAGCGTTGCAGCATTGGCTTCATCGACTTCGAGAGTGGTCTGCGGCTTCCAGGCGAGCTTGGCGCCCTCTGCCGGGCCAAGCTTGGCTTCCAGCGCCTTGGCGACTTCGTGCAGCGCGTCCATTGCGGTCCAGATCTCATGCTCGTCTTCGTTCGACGAAACATCGTCCGCGCCCGCTTCCAGGGCTGCCTCGAAGATCGCGTCGGCATCGCCGGCGCTGGCGGGATAGGTGATCAGGCCCAGGCGATCGAAACCATGGCTCACGGCGCCCGACGCGCCCAGATTGCCGCCATTCTTGGCGAAGGCGGTGCGGACGTTGGTCGCGGTACGGTTGCGATTGTCGGTCAGCGCCTCGACGATGATGGCGACGCCGCCAGGGCCATAGCCCTCATAGCGGATTTCCTCGTAATTCTCCATGTCGCCGCCGATCGCCTTGTCGATCGCGCGCTGGATATTGTCCTTGGGCATCGACTGGGCCTTGGCCGCGTTGACCGCCAGGCGCAGGCGCGGGTTCATGTCCACATCGGGCATGCCCATCTTGGCCGCGACGGTGATTTCGCGGCTGAGCTTGGAGAACATCGACGAGCGCTTCTTGTCCTGCGCGCCCTTGCGATGCATGATGTTCTTGAATTTGGAATGGCCGGCCACGGCCTTCTCCTGACATTTTCTGTGAAACCGAAGGGCGCTCTCTAGCGAGCGCGTGGCCATCCTGCAACGCTAGAGGATAACCGGGATAAGGGTTCAATAGCGAATGGCGGTGCCCGAGGCTGAGACCATCAGCATCGATCCATTGGCGCCGATCACTTCATAATCCAGGTCGACGCCGACGACGGCATTGGCGCCCAGCTTGCGGGCATTGCCCTTCATCTCCTCGATCGCTTCGCCCCGGGCGCGTTGCAACACATCCTCATAGGCGCCCGATCGGCCACCGACGATGTCGCGCACGCTGGCGAAGAGATCGCGGAAGAGATTGGCACCCAAGATCACCTCGCCGGTGACGATGCCCAGATAATCCTGGGCGGGACGGCCTTCCAGGCGGCTGGTGGTGCTGACGATGATGTCGGTCATGATGGGGCGTCCTCTCGGTTTGTGGCGCCCCTGGCGCGAGGGGGCCGGACCTGATGTAGGTCGACAGCGCCCCTCGGCAAGGTCCGGTGCAGCGCACCGGCGGGAATAAGGCGGCGGCCGCCTTATGCCATTTATTCCATGCCCAGCGCGGACAGGTAGGTCTGCAGAATCGCTTCCATTTCCTGGCGATCATGCGGCTGCATTTTACGCAGGCGGATGATCTGGCGCATGATCTTGGGATCGTAACCGGTCGCCTTGGCTTCCAGATAGACGTCCTTGATATCGTCGCCGATACCCTTCTTTTCTTCTTCCAGGCGCTCGATGCGCTCGATCAGAAGGCGCAGCTGGTCGGCCGCGATATTGCCCTCGCTCATGGGAATCTCCGTGTCAGTGTGAATCGGTTGGCGGATGCTCCTAGAGCCTGATTGTTTGAGGTGGAAGCGCTTTGCGCTTCGATCGGTCCGCCAGACTCGTTGAGCACCTAATGATTGTCGGCGTTCTTCGCCACGCTCTCCTGCATCCTGGCGATCTGCTCGGGAGTTGCCTCGCCCTGGTGGCGCGTCTTCCAATCGGCAAAGGGCATGCCGTGGATGATCTCGCGCGCCTGGTCGCGCGTCAGATTGCCGTCGGCCTCGGCAATCCAGTCGGCCAAGCAGTTGCGGCAAAATCCCGCATTTCCCATCAGATCGATGTTCTGAACGTCGGTGCGATGCTGCAAATGCGCGATCAAGCGACGGAAGGCGGTTGCAGCGACGGCGTCGCTGAGTATGTTATCGGTCACAGGCGAAACCTTTCGCTTTTCTACATCATCCTGTCGTGCAGCACGGATAATCGATAACGACGCCCTGGCAAGCCAGAGGCGATCATGACGGCCAGGAGAAGACATGACACAGCTACCGCCCCGCTCGCGCAAGGTCCGCATTCTCGCGACCCTCGGCCCCGCCAGCGAGAGCGCAGAGATGATTCGCGCCTTGTTCGTCGCGGGTGCCGACGCCTTTCGAGTCAATATGAGCCATGGGGCGCATGAAGACCATGCCGCCAGGATCGCGACGATTCGGGGGCTGGAAAAGGAATTTGCGCGACCCACGACCATCCTCGCCGATCTTCAAGGTCCCAAGTTGCGGGTGGGCGTCTTTGAAAAGGGCCTAGTGGTGCTGGAAACCGGCGCGCCCTTCGTGCTGGATCGCGACGATACGCCGGGCAATGTCCAGCGCGTAAACCTGCCGCATCCGGAAATCTATGCTGCGCTCGTGCCTGAGACCCGGCTGTTGCTGGACGACGGCAAGCTGGTGCTGCGGGTGAAGGCGGTCACCGATACGCGGATCGACACGATCGTGGAGATTGGCGGCACCCTGTCCAACCGCAAGGGGGTCAATGTGCCCGACGTGGTCGTGCCGGTGCCGGCGCTGACCGACAAGGACCGCCGCGATCTCAGCTTTGCGGTTGAGCAGGGCTGTGACTGGATCGCGCTCAGCTTCGTGCAGCGGCCCGAAGATCTGGCCGAAGCGCGCAAGCTGATGGGCGGCTATGGCGCATTGATGGCGAAGATCGAGAAGCCTTCGGCCGTGCAGCGGCTGGAAGAGATTATCGAGATGGCCGACGGCGTGATGGTCGCGCGCGGCGATCTGGGCGTCGAACTGCCGCCGCAGGCGGTGCCGCCTTTGCAGAAGCAGATCGTCGCCACGGCGCGCCGCATGGGCCGTCCGGTGGTGGTCGCGACGCAGATGCTCGAATCGATGATCAAGGCGCCGACGCCGACTCGTGCGGAAGTGTCGGACGTGGCGACCGCTGTCTATGACGGGGCCGACGCGATCATGCTGTCGGCCGAGACGGCGGCGGGCGACTGGCCGGTCGAGGCGGTGACGATGATGGATAGCATCGCCCATAGCGTGGAGCGCGACCCGGGCTATTTCGCCCGCCTGCACTTTACCGAGACACGCCCCGACCCCACGACCGCCGACGCACTGGCGGAGGCGGCCGGCGGCATCGTGTCGGTGGTGGGGGCAAGCGCCATCACCTGCTTCACCTCGTCGGGCAGCACTGTGCGCCGGGTTGCGCGCGAACGGCCTTCCGCGCCGATTCTGGCGCTGACGCCGCGCGCCGATACCGCGCGCAAGCTGGGGCTGACCTGGGGCGTCCATGCCATCCGCACAAAGGATATCGGCAATTTCGAGGAGATGATCGGCAAGGCCAGGCGCATGGCCTTGCGCCATGACATGACGGTCAAGGGTGGCAAGATCGTGGTGCTGGCCGGCGTTCCCTTCGGTACGCCCGGTTCAACCAACGTGCTGCATGTCGCCACCGTGCGCGGCGATGAGCTCAAGGGACGCGACGAGGGCTGATTCCCGGAGCATGCCCGATTCGGCGCGGCTATCCATCCGGGTGGCCGCGCCTTTTTCATGGGGCGGCGAATCGATTGCCGGCGTAATATGCACCTACACGTTGAGCGCCCGATCCGGAGGATCGGGCGCTCAAACAGGCCTCATTGGGCCGGGAGGATCGGCAAGCCGATCCCCGCGCGCAGCTTAGCCCTGGCGGGCCTTGAAGCGGCGGTTGGTCTTGTTGATGACGTAGGTGCGGCCACGACGACGGATCACGCGGTTGTCCCGGTGGCGGCCCTTGAGCGACTTGAGCGAGTTGCGGATCTTCATTGTGAGCCTTCTGGAATCTTGCTTGATTGGAAAATCGAAGCGCAGCCCCTATGGGGGAGGGCGCCGAAAGTCAAGGGTAGCCAAGCTTCTTTTGCCACCGTTCATCCTGCGTGCAGCCAAGTCGTGGCTTCACGCATTGGAAGGAAATAGCCTGGGCGCGGCGTGTAGGGTCTAGCCCCGTTGGAGTTCAAGTTCGATGCTGAAACAGATCATCCTGTCATCCACTCTGGCCTTGTCGCTGGCGGCCTGTACGACTGTCCCGTCGGCCGAGGTCACGCGATTCCATACCGGCAATCCGGCCCGGACCGGGACGATCGCGATCGAGGAAATGCCCGGCAATCCCGACATCAGCCTGGAATTCCGAACCTACGCCGCTGCCGTCGGCCAGCAGTTGCAGCAGGTGGGCTTCAGCCCTGTCACCGGCAATGCCAGCGACTATGTCGCGCGCGTGGCGTTCAGCCGCAGCTTCCGCCCGACCGGCAATGGCTATAACGACAAGCCGGTGAGTGTCGGCGTCGGTGGCGCGGTGGGCAGCGGCGGCTATTCGGGCCTGGGCCTGGGCGTGGGTATCAACCTGTCGGGCAAGCCCAAGGATATCGTCACCACCGAGATGCAGGTGCAGATTCGCAAGCGCAGCGATTCGACCGCCATCTGGGAAGGCCGCGCCTATACCCAGGCACGCGAGGGCTCGCCCGCAGCCCAGCCGGCCGCCGCCGCGCAAAAGCTCGCTGCCGCCCTCATCGGGGGCTATCCGGGCGAATCGGGGCGCACTATAACGGTCAAATGACCATCTCCATTTCGAGCGCCTTCGACAGCGGCAACATCCGCGTTCTTTCCATCACCGATAGCCCCGCCGGCGTCCGCGCCGAACTGGAGATCGTCAAGGACAAGGACAGCGACTTCTACCAATGGTTTCATTTCCGTCTGGCGGGCGCCGCCGGACGGGAGGTGGAACTGGCGATCGTCAATTGCGCGGGTTCGGCCTATCCGGATGGCTGGCCGGGCTACAAGGCGCGGATGAGCGAGGATCGCGAGAACTGGCTGCAGGCCGATACCGACTATAGCGATGGCACCCTGACCATCCGCCTCTCGCCCGACAGCAATGCCGTCTGGCTCGCTTATTTCGCGCCCTATTCGATGGAGCGCCATCATGACCTCGTCGCCTGGGCCGCCTGCCAGCCGGGCGTCGAGCATCGCGAGCTGGGCCTGACGCTGGACGGCCAGCCGCTCGACATGCTGAGCGTCGGCGAAGGCCCCAAGAATATCTGGCTCTATGCCCGCCAGCATCCCGGCGAGAGCATGGCGGAATGGTGGATGGAAGGCGCGCTGGAGCGGCTGACCGACGACGAGGACGCCGTCGCCCGCAAATTGCGGCAGAAGGCGACCTTCCACATCGTCCCTAACATGAACCCGGACGGCAGCCGGCGCGGCCATCTGCGCACCAATGCAGCGGGCGTGAATCTCAACCGCGAATGGCATGAGCCGTCGATGGACAAGAGTCCGGAAGTTTTTCTGGTCCGCGCGGCGATGGACGAGACCGGTATCGATTTCGCCATGGACGTGCATGGCGACGAGGCGATCCCGGCGGTGTTCCTGGCCGGGTTCGAGGGCATTCCCTCGATCACCGACCGGCAGCTCTCGCTCTATCATCGCTATCGCGACACGCTGGCGGCCCGCACGCCCGATTTCCAGACGCGCCTCGGCTATCCGGTGGCGGGTGGCGGCAAGGCCAATCTTGCCATGTCGACCAACCAGTTGGCTGAGCGATTCGGCGCCGTCGCGATGACGCTGGAAATGCCGTTCAAGGATAATGATGATCTGCCCGACGCGGATTTCGGCTGGTCGCCCGCCCGGTCGGCCCAGCTGGGCAAGGATTGCCTGGCGGTGCTGGCGGAGATGATCGACGATATCTGACGAGGGCAATCTGGGGGCAGCGATGGGGAATGACGGCGTGACGCGACGGACGATCCTGCACGGTGCCGGTGGCGCCATGGCCCTCGGCACCGTCGGCGCGCCGGCCATTGCCAAAGCCCGGCCATCGCGCGAACGGCTGGAGGCAGCGCTGGCGCGCATCGCTGACCCGGCGGGGGAGGGCAAGCGTACCTACCTCACCCTCTATTCTGACACTGCACGGGCGGCGGCGGATGCGGCCGATGCCCGCGCTAGTTCGCCCCTCTCGCCGATCGACGGCGCGATCGTCAGCATCAAGGATCTGTTCGACGTCGCAGGCGAACCGACTCGCGCGGGTTCCCTGATTCTGGCCGATGCCTCACCTGCCACTGTCGATGCGCCGGTCGTCGCCCGGCTGAAGCAGGCCGGCGCGGTGATCGTCGGCAAGACCAACATGGTCGAGTTCGCCTTTTCCGGCGTCGGCGCCAACCCCCATTATGGCACGCCGGGCAATCCGGCCGACCGCGCCCGCGTACCGGGCGGATCGACCAGTGGTGGCGGTGTCGCAGTGGCCGATGCCATGTGCGAGATCGCGATCGGGACCGATACCGGCGGGTCGTGCCGCATCCCGGCGGCGCTGTGCGGCGTCGTCGGCTATAAGCCGACCAAGGCGCGGGTACCGACCGACGGCGCCTTTCCGCTCTCGCCCACGCTCGATTCGATCGGGCCGATCGCGACCAGCGTGGATGCCTGTTTCCGCACCGATGCGATATTGGCGGGCGAGACACCCCGCCGGCTTGACCTCGCGCCGCTCAAGGGGCTGCGCGCCGGCATTCCGCAGGGCCTGCCGCTGGCCGATCTGGACGCGACCGTGGCGGCGCGTTTCGCCGATGCGCTGGCGCGGCTGGGCAAGGCGGGCGTGACGCTCAGCGACGAAGTCTTCCCGCAATTCGATGCGATGCAGGCGCTCCAGTCGCCGGTGCCGATCGCCTCGATCGAGGCCTATGCCATCCATCGCGACCGGATCGCGACCCGTGCGCAGGATTTCGATCCAATCGTGCTGGCGCGGATGCAGGCGGGCCGTGATGTGACGCCCGAACGCCACCGGCAGATGCTGGCGGAACGCACCGCGCTGGTCCGGTCGATGGATGCGCGCCTGGCCGGGCTGGACATGCTGGTCCTGCCGACCACGCCGATCGTTGCGCCGACCCAGGCGGAGGTGGCGAACCCGGACATCTTCGTCGCGCGCAACCGGCTGCTGCTGCGCAACACCGGCCTCGGCAATGTCTTCGACCTATGCGCCATTTCCCTGCCGCTGCCGCGCCAGGGCGGCCTGCCGGTCGGCCTGATGCTTATGGCACGGGCAGGGCAGGACCAGCGCCTGTTCGCGATCGCGGCTGCGGTGGAAAAGCTGCTCGCGGCCTAGTCAAATAGTTCGTCGAGGAAATTCACCATCGCGCGAAAACTGCGCCGGTCGGCGTCGGCGCTGTAGGCCAAGCCCTTTTCCGGCATATGGACGCTCTCGTCGGTGAAGGCATGGCCGGTATGGCCATAGGCGTGGATCTGCCAGTCGCAGCCCGCCTCGGTCAGTTCCTTCGCCAGCCCCAGCGTGGCATCCTGCGCGGCATAGGGATCGTCCCAGCCATGGCAGATCAGCAGCTTTGCGGTGATCGTCGCATTGGGGAAGGGCGGTGCTTCATAGACGCCGTGGAAGCTGACGCCGCCGGCAATGTCCGCGCCGCTGCGGGCGAGGTCGAGCACGCAGCGGCCGCCGAAGCAGAAGCCGATCGCCGCGGTGCGGGCGGCATCGACTCCCGGCATGGTCTTGAGCAGCGCATGGGCGCCCTGCAGCCGGTCGCGTAGCAGCGCACGGTCGGCATTCAGCGCATTCATATACCGCCCGGCATCGGGATCGGCGCGGGTGGTGCGCTTGCCCTGGCCAAAGACGTCGGCGACCAGCACGGCATAGCCGAGCGCCGCGACCTTCTCCGCATAGCGGAAGTCGGCTTCCTTCGTGCCCAGGACATTGGGCAGCAGCAGAATGCCCGGCACCGGCCCCGTGGCGGCATCGTCGACCACGGCGACGCTTTCAAACGGACCATCCGGACCGTCATGGATGATCGTCTGACGAGTGATGGCCATGAAAGCGTCTCCTGTGGATAGGTCGATAGGATCAGATGCTGCCGAAGCCGGGCGCCTCGCCGCGTGCGGCACTGTCGATGCGGCGCGGCCGCTTCCAGCCGATCTGCGGGCGCTTGCGCAGGCGCAAGGTCGGCCAGTCGCCCCGATCGCTGCGTTCGGCCAGGCGCATGCCCTGCGCACGATAGGCTGCAATCACCGCATCGGCCTGTTCGTTGAGCAGGCCGGCGAGCACGATCGTCCCGCCATCTTCCACCAGCGCGCAGAGCGAGGGAGCCAGTTCGATCAGCGGACCGGCCAATATGTTGGCGATCAGCAGATCATAAGGCGCCCGACCGACCAGCGCGACATGGTCGACGCCGGCGGCGGTGCACAGCGCCAGCCGGCCGGGGCCTGCGCCCGGGATGATGCCGTTCGCCAGCGCGTTGTCGCGCGTGATGTCGACCGCGACTGGATCGATGTCCGATGCGATCGCATAGGCGCGCGGCCACAGCGTCAGCGCGGCAAAGGCGAGCAGACCGGTGCCGGTGCCGATGTCGGCGACATTGCGATAGCGCATGCCGACCCGGCGCATCCGGTCGAGCATGGCCAGGCAGCCGGCCGTCGTTTCATGCTGGCCGGTGCCGAAGGCGCGACTCGCCTCGATCAGGAAATTGACATGGCCCGGCTGTGTCGGGTCGGACGCCAGGTTGCGGACATGGAAGCGGCCGGCGGTGACCGGCTCTAGCCCCTGCTGGCTGATCGTCACCCAATCCTCGTCGGGCAGCGCTTCGACCAGCGGCTTCGTGCCCGCTGCGCTTGGCACCAGCGTCTTGAGCAGCTTGATCGCAGCGGGGCTGGGCTTGCCCTCGAAATAGGCATCCAGCTGCCACTTATTCTCATCGTCCGGTTCGGCCTCGCTGGTCATCAGCACCGGGGGGCGATCCATCAGGGCAAAGGCCGCGATATCCCCGTCCAGCGCCTCCGCTTCGGCGCGGGTGCAGGGCAGGGTGACTTTCCAGCTCTGGGCGGCTGGCGCGACGGCATCGTTCATGCCGCCGCCTTTAGACCAGCCGGGAAGGGAGGAAAAGGGTCAGGCGACCTGGCGGCCGAAGTCGGTCGAGGCATGGCGCAGGCTCGACAGCTTGCCTTCCACGCTCATGAAGCCGCGTTCCAGCTGGTCGATCTCCGACGCGACCACTTCGGTATCCTGGCGGATTGCGGAAATGGTGGTCGACATCGAATCGGCGGCCAGCGCGGTCTCGTCGACGGCTGCGGTGATCATGGTCACGGTCTGGGCCTGGGCATCCATGGCATGGCGGATGCGCTGGGCGCTGGCCTGCACTTCGCCCACCGTATCGCGGATGCGTTCGTTGGTGTCGACCGACTGGCGGGTCGATGCCTGGATATCGGCGATGCGGCCGGCGATCTCGTCGGTCGCACGCGCGGTCTGGTTGGCCAGGCTCTTCACTTCCTGTGCAACCACGGCAAAGCCGCGCCCGGCATCACCGGCACGAGCAGCCTCGATCGTCGCGTTGAGCGCCAGCAGGTTGGTCTGGCCGGCAATGTCGCGGATCAGGCCCAGGATCGATTCGATCGACTTGGCATGTTCCGACAGGGTGGCCGACATCGCCACCGCGTCGCCCGACTGGGCAGCAGCGCGCTGGGCCACTTCGGCTGCGCTTTCGACTTCGGTACGGGCATCCTCGATCGCGCGGATCAGGCCGGCCGAGGTGCGGGCGGCTTCGCGCATGGCGAGCGCCGACTGTTCGGCGGCGGCGGCGACTTCGGATGCCTTGCCCAGCATGCCGCGGGTCGCGGCGGAAGCGTCCTTGGCCTGTTCACGCAGCGATTCGCCCAGTTGCGAGGCGCCGTCGATCTCGCCCATGATGCGCTGTTCAAACAGCACGCCGAATTGCTGGCGTGCATTGCGCTGCGATTCCGCATCATCGATTGCGATGACATTGGCCATCAGTCCGGCATCGACCATGCCGACCTGGGCGATGACATCGACCAGCCGGCGGCGCATCCGGTCGTCGCTGCAGCGATCCCAGATCAGGTCGGTCAGCTTGCCGTTGGCAGCCGCGACCGGCAGCAGCACGGCGCGGACCGGGATGCCGTGCTTGCGGGCATGACGAACGCAGGCCGTGGACGATAATGCCCATTCGCCGGCGCTATATTGTTTCAGTTTCTGCCGCACATAGTCATGGGCCGCGTCTTCCATGCGGGCCAGCGTTTCAGGCTCCAGCCTGGCGCGCAGGCCCGAACCATCGACATAGGTCGAAAAGAAGGTCTGTGCCGCAATTTTGCTGTCATCGCCGACCAGTTCGGCGATTTCGAGCATGCCTCGTGCCAGATCGCCTCGGGGGTCAACCTCGGCCAGCATCTGGGCGATGGCGTTCCTGGGTGCGGCAGCGGAAGTCATGGATGGCAGAACCCCAATTGGTGTCAGGATGAACCAGGGTCTGATAGCGCCATTTGGTTAATCACTTCTTATTTGAACGGGGCGACAGACTCGCCTTGCGTGGCTTGCCCTCCCGCGTCTTCGCTCCTAAGGGGAGCGGACTCAAAGGATAGAAGCAGGGACTAGGGTAGACATGGCGCGATCCAACAGCCGGCCACTCTCGCCGCATTTGACGATCTGGAAATGGGGACCGGCCATGGCCGTTTCCATCATGCACCGCGTGACTGGCAATGGCCTGGCCACCGCCGGCGCGCTGGGCCTCATCTGGTGGCTGATGGCTGCCGCGACCGGCCCGGAAGCCTATGCCACCTTCGTCAAGTGCGCGACGTCGCCGATCGGCTATCTGGTCATGATCGGCCTGACCTGGTTCTTCTTCCAGCATCTCTTCTCGGGCCTGCGGCACTTCGTGCTCGACATGGGCGCGGGCTATGAGCTGAAGAAGAACAAGAACTGGTCGATCGCGACCTTCATCCTCTCGCTGCTCGTGACCGGCCTGGTCTGGCTCACCATCTTCGGAAAGGCGCTCTGATGGGCACTGGTACTGGTATCGGCCGCGTCCGTGGCCTGGGCTCGGCCCATCATGGCGCGCATCACTGGCTGGCGCAGCGCTACACTGCCGTCGGCAACCTGTTGCTGGTGCTGTGGCTGATCTTCAGCCTGCTCAGCCTGCCCGGCCTCGACTATGAGAGCGTGGTCAACTGGATCCACAATCCGCTGGTCGCCGTGCCGCTGATGCTGATGATCGTCAGCATCTTCTGGCATCTGCGCCTGGGCATGCAGGTCATGCTGGAAGACTATGTCCACGACAAGGGACTGGCCTTCCTCTCCATGCTGCTGCTGAACTTCTATGCCTTTGGCGGTGCGGCCGCGGGCGTCTTCGCGATCGCCAAGATCGCCTTCACGGGGATCGTGAAATAATGACCGAAGCCTATAAGATCATCGACCACACCTACGACACCGTCGTCGTGGGTGCTGGCGGTTCGGGCCTGCGCGCCACCATGGGCAGCGCCGAAGCGGGCCTCAAGACCGCCTGCATCACCAAGCTGTTCCCGACCCGCAGCCACACCGTGGCGGCTCAGGGCGGCATCGCCGCCTCGCTTGGCAACAACAGCCCCGACCACTGGACCTGGCACATGTACGACACCGTCAAGGGGTCGGACTGGCTGGGCGACCAGGACGCGATCGAATATATGGTGCGCGAAGCGCCGGCGGCCGTGATCGAGCTGGAACATGCCGGCGTGCCGTTCAGCCGCAACCAGGACGGCACCATCTATCAGCGTCCGTTCGGCGGCCACATGCAGAATATGGGCGCCGGCCCGCCGGTGCAGCGCACCTGCGCTGCGGCCGACCGTACCGGCCACGCCATGCTCCACGCGCTGTACCAGCAGAGCCTGAAGTATGATGCCGACTTCTACATCGAATATTTCGCCATCGACCTGATCATGGAAGATGGCCCGAACGGCAAGGAATGCCGCGGCGTCATCGCCATCTGCATGGAAGATGGCAGCATCCATCGCTTCCGCAGCCATGCCGTCGTGCTGGCGACCGGTGGCTATGGCCGCGCCTATTTCTCGGCCACTTCGGCCCATAGCTGCACCGGCGACGGCGGCGGCATGGTGCTGCGCGCCGGCCTGCCGCTGCAGGATCTGGAATTCGTGCAGTTCCACCCGACCGGCATCTATGGCGCGGGCGTGCTGATCACCGAAGGCGCGCGCGGCGAAGGCGGCTACCTCACCAACTCGGAAGGCGAGCGTTTCATGGAACGCTATGCTCCGTCGGCGAAGGATCTGGCGTCGCGTGACGTCGTGTCGCGCTCGATGGCGATGGAAATGCGTGAGGGCCGTGGCGTCGGCGAGCACAAGGATCATATCTTCCTTCACCTCGACCATATCGACCCCAAGGTTCTGGCCGAGCGCCTGCCGGGCATCACCGAAAGCGGCAAGATCTTTGCCGGTGTCGACCTGACCCGCCAGCCGCTGCCGGTGACCCCGACGGTCCATTACAATATGGGCGGCATCCCCTGTAACTATCATGGCCAGGTGGTGACCAAGGTCGGCGACGATCCGGAAGTCGTGGTGCCGGGCCTGTTCGCGGTCGGCGAAGCGGCCTGCGTGTCGGTGCATGGCGCCAATCGCCTCGGCTCCAACTCGCTGATCGACCTTGTCGTGTTCGGCCGCGCGACCGGTCTGTTCCTCAAGGACAATCTGAAGCCCAACGCGCCGCATCGGCCGCTGCCGAAGGATTCGGCCGATCTGGCGCTGTCGCGCCTCGACCATTATCGCAATGCTGATGGCGGCACGACGACGGCGGAAATCCGCATGGACATGCAGCGGACCATGCAGAAGCATGCCGCCGTGTTCCGTGACAGCGCGCTGCTTTCCGAGGGCGTCACCCAGATGCAGGCGGTCAACAAGCGGCTGCAGGACGTCAAGGTGTCGGATCGCTCGCTGATCTGGAACACCGACCTCATCGAGACGCTGGAACTGGACAACCTGATGAGCCAGGCCATCTGCACGATGGAAGGCGCCGAGGCCCGCAAGGAATCGCGCGGCGCGCATGCGCACGAGGATTTCCCGAACCGCGACGACGAAAACTGGATGAAGCACACCATCAGCTGGTTCGAGGGCTGGGGTGGTACGAGCGGCAAGGTGACGCTCGATTACCGTCCGGTGCACGACTATACGATGACCGACGAGGCGGAGTATATCAAGCCGAAGGCGCGCGTATACTAAGTCCGGGGCATGAAGCCGGACATGTGAAGAGGGCGGGCCGAAAGGTCCGCCCTTTTTCATTGCCCATTGCCAGCCGGCGATGGGGCGTTAGCTTGGTTCCGATCGATCGAGGAGGCAGCAAGCATGCGGGGACCGGCGGGACGTCATGGGAAATATTTCCTGGCACTGCTGCTGATGGCGGCGGCCCCGGCCCCGCCCGAAACGGTTGACGCCGTGCTGGCGCTGACGCGGACGACGAAGGCGACATATGCTGTCTGTACCTGGAATGTCGTGACCCCGAGCGCGGATGTGCAGGTGAAGGAGTGGGCGGCGGAATATCATCAGGGTGACCGTCACAGGGTGGAAACGCCGCGCGACCGGATCATCGCCAATTGCGCCACCGGGGAGGCCCAGCATCTGGATGTGCGCACCGGGGCGGTATCGACTTCGCCCTCACTCGCCGCCGCTGCCTGTGGCGTGGACGCCAACCGCAAGCTCATGGCCAAGCAGTTTCTGGGGCGTGAAACCGGAGGCCGTTATGGCCCGGTGTCGCGCATCGCGGTGGAGGATGACGGTAATCGCCGGACCTATGATGTGCTCGACGATGGCGCGATTATCGCCGCGACGATCCGGGATAATGTGGAGGACGAAACCGAACGGCTGAACAGTGCGGCCCTATCCTATAGCCACAGATTGCCGGAGGCCGATATCTTCTCCACCGCCTCGCTGGGCCGCAGCGTGGTAACGGAGAGCTGCCGCAGCGGACATGGCGGATGACCCGGTGACGCGAAAAGGGGGGAGGGCTGACATCCGTCAGCGCCCCTGAAGGCGCCTAACGGGCAACCTCTATCTGCTCTCCGATAATCCGTACCTCATAGACCCGGATCGGCGCCTTGGCCGGCGGGTTCATGGCGCGGCCGGTTTCCAGGTCGAAACGGGCGCCATGGACCGGGCAGGCGATCCAGCCGGCGCGGATGCGACCGCAGGCCAGCGGCTCGTCGGCATGCGAACACCGATTGGCGATCGCGAACAGCCGGCCATTGCTGTGGCAGATCAGCACGCTCTGGCCATCCAGATCCACGACCTTGCTGGTGCCCGGCGGCACATCATCGACATGGGCGACGGGGGTGAAGGTGATCAGCGTCATGGCCTCCACTCACCATAGCGCGTGCCGGCCTGCAATCCGGCCCGGGCCGATGCGCGCGCGGGTGCAAGCGGCGCTGCCGCGCGGGTCATTCCGGTTCGCAGCCGCCCCTTCGATAGTGGCGAGCAGGAGAGTTGCCGCAGGAGAGACGGGGGCGTGCGCCAGGATTATTATCAACATGCCTATGTGACCACCGACTGGCGCCGGGCGATGGACGAGATCGCCGCACTGCACGGCATCGGCCATTATATGGAGATGCCCGACGCGCTGTTCGATACCGGGCAGGATCGGCAGGCGGTCGCCCATTTCGCGCTGGGGACCAAGGATGAACTGCAGTTCGAGATCATCCAGCCCTTGTCGGGCGATATCAGCGTCTATCAATGGGGCCTGCCGGCGGAGGGCTATGGTACCCATTTCCACCATCAGGGCCGGCATTTCGGCGATCGCGCGGCCTTCGACGCGGCTGTCGCGGCGGCCAAAGCGCGCTGGGCGATGCCGATCGCCTGGGACACGATGGGCGGCACCTATGCCTATTTCGATGCGCGGGCGGATCTGGGGCATTTTCTCGAATATTTCTGCTTCCCACCCGGATCGCATCTCGAAGCGGTGCCGAGTTTTTGATGATGGAAAGCTTCGACCTCATCGTCGTGGGATCGGGCGCGGCGGGTGCCATGGCGGCCTTGCGCGGCGCGGACCTTGGCCTGTCCGTCCTGATCGTGGAGAAGGCGCATCAATTTGGCGGCACGTCCGCGACCTCGGGCGGGGTGATGTGGGTGCCGGGCCATGGGTTGGACGGGGACCAGGGCGACAGCGCCGCCGAGGCGTTGCGCTATTTGCGCAGCGTCATCGGCGTGCCGGTGGATGAAGACAGGCTGGCCGCCTATGTCGACCGCGCACCAGAGATGCTGCGCTTCCTGAAGGATAGCGGCGTGCCGGTAATGGCGGCGGCCTGGCCCGATTATTTTCCCGACGCACCGGGTGCGCGGGCGGACCGGTCCATCATCTGCCCGACCTTCGACGGACGACAACTGGGCGACGAACGCTATCTGCTGATGCGGGCGCAATATGGCCGGTTCACGCTGTTCCGGCGCTACGCGATGGACCTTGGCCAGACCTTCGCCCTGATGATGCAGCAGCGCGGCTGGCGCTGGACGGCGGCGAAGATGATCGCGCGATACTGGCTGGACCTAAGCACGCGGCGTTTGTCGGCGCGCGATCGCCGCTTCACCCAGGGCGCGGGGCTGATGGGCGCGCTCTATCATCAGGTCTTCGCGCGCGGTGTCGAACTGCGGCTGGAAACGGCACTGGAGGGGCTGACGCTCGGTACCGATGGCAGCGTGTCGGGCGTCACCGTTCGCCGCTTCGGGCAGGTGCAACAGATTGCAGCGCGCCACGGTGTAGTGCTGGCTTCCGGCGGCTTTGAATGGAATCAGGCGCTGCGCGAGCGTTTCTACCCGGTGCCGGGGCTGGCTCGCCACAGTTCCACCCCGGAGGAAGGCAATCGCGGCGACGCACTGATCGCGGCGGAGGCGATTGGCGCGTCGGTGGCCCATACCGATCAGGGCTGGTGGATACCGACCATGACCCTGCCGGCGCCGGACGCCGCCAATTTCCACGAAATCCACCAGGCCGCCTTTGATGTCGGCCGGCCGTGGAGCGTCTGCGTCAACCGGCTGGGGCTGCGCTTCGTCAATGAAGCGACCGGCTATGACCGGTTCGGTCAGGCCATGGTGGAAGATCAGGTGAAGACCGGCGCCAACATGCCCTGCTGGCTGATCTTCGACGCCAAGTTCCGGGCGAAGTTCAGCGCCGGCGGGCTGATGCCCACGGTGCATACGCCCGACCATCGCATTCCGGGCCATTGGTGGGACCATTATGTCTTTCGCGCCGGATCGATCGAGGAACTGGCGCGCAAGATCGGCATCGCGCCGCAAGCCCTGAGCGAAACCGTGCAGATGATGAACGGCTATGCCTGGACCGGCGTCGATCCCGAGTTCGGTCGGGGCGGCAATATCTATGATCGCTTCTTCGGCGATCCGGTCGTCACCCCCAATCCCAATCTGGGGCCGATCGACACCGCCCCCTTCTATGCCGTGCCGATCAACAATGGCGATCTGGGCACCAAGGGCGGGCTGCGCTGCGATGCACAGGCGCGGGTACTGGATGGCGGCGGCCGGCCGATCCCGCATCTTTATGCAGCCGGCAATTGCGCCGCGAGTCCCTTTGGCGACTGCTATCCCGGCGCCGGCGCGACGATCGGCCCGGCGCTGACCTTCGGCTTTGTCGCCGCCGAGGACATTGCAGCGCGGGCGAACGACAAGCAGAGGATGACGGCATGACGGAACAGAAGGTCGCGATCGTCACCGGCGCGGCGGGCGGCATTGGCGAGGCGATCGTGCGGGCCTTGTGCGCCGATGGCGTGGCGGTGCTGGGCACGGGGCGCAGCGGCGACAAGCTGGCGGCGCTGGCAGCGGCCTTGCCCAAGGAAGCGACCTTTGCCTGGGTGGCGGCGGATATTGGCGACGAAGATGCGCCGGACAGGATCGTGGCGGAGGCATTGGCGCGGTTCGGCCGGGTTGACTATCTGGTCAATAATGCCGGGGCCGGGGTGTGGGCGCCGGTGCATGAAACGACCGACGCGATGCTGGACGAGGTGATCGGCCTGTCGCTGCGCGCGCCCTTTCGCCTGTGCCGGGCTGTCCTACCCCACATGGGCATGGGGTCGGCGATCGTCACCATCGGGTCGACCTTTGGCATCATGGGCGGCATGGACGGCGGCATCTATTGCGCGGTGAAGGCGGGGCTGACCGGCCTCACCCAGACGATGGCGGCGCAATATGGCGAACAGGGCATAAGATCCAACATCGTCGCGCCGACCGTGGTGCGCACGCCGATGACCGATGCCGCCTGGGACTATCCCGCCTTCCAGCGGATCAACCAGGGGCTGACCCCCTTCTACCGCGACTGTCTCCCCGAAGATGTGGCCAATGTCGTAGCTTTCCTCTGCTCCGACAAAGGCGAATATATCAACGGCCAGGTGATCGCGGTGGACGGTGGCTGGTCGACCACGCGGATGATCAACAGCCGTTTTACCGGCTGAGATCGGCGCGCAGCGCGGCCTCGTCCCGGTCCAGTGCGTCCAGCGTGGCGATGGCCATGGCGCGATAGACCGGCAGCAGTTCGGGTGCGTGCGCGGTCAGCGCCGTCAGATGATTGCCGATCGTCTCCCGGTCGCCGCGCAGCAACGGGCCGGACAGGGCGTCGATCCCGCGATCCAGGCTGTTGTCGAGTGCGGCGTGGACCAGCGGCGCCAGCAGCGCGCCGGGTTCGGTGACACCGGCTGCCACCAGCGCGCCGGAGGCGCCGGCGATCAGCGTCACCAGATGATTGGCCGCATGGCAGAGCGCGGCATGATAGAGGGCGCGATGCGTTTCCGCGACCTCGACCGCCACGCCGCCCAGCAGCGCGACCAGTTTATGGGCTGCCGCCAGTGCGGGAGAGTCCGGCCCGGTGATGGCGAAGCGGGCGCCCTGCATCCGGGCGACTTCGGCCGCCGGATCGCCGGTGAAGGTCATCGCCGGATGGACGGCGGCGGTGGTCGCGCCCTGCGCTCGCAGCGGGTCAAGCAGCGCCGCGCCGCTGCGCCCGCTGACATGGCAGATGGTGGCGGACAGGGGCGTGGTGGCCAGGTCCGCGATCACCGCAGGCAGGGCGTCGTCCGCCACCGCCAGCAGGATCAGGTCGCAATTGGATGACAGCGAAGATGACAGGGTAACGGCCTGCGCACGGCCGATCGCGGCAACCGCTGCAGCGGCATGATCCGGATTGCGACCCTGCACGAGGACCGGCGCGGCGCTGTGTCGGGTCAGCGCCAGCCCCAGCGCGCACGCGACCCGGCCGGTGCCGATGAGGCCGATCTGGCGGTAGGCGGGATGCTCGGTCATGGCGCGCCTATATCCCGGCCGGTGCGGCTACTCTAGCCCGGATTGGTGGCGGTGACGATCCAGGCAGCGCCGTCGATCAGGATCGCCGTCTCGCCCGGTCGCGTGGCGAATGCCTGGCGCACCGCCTGAGCGGCGCGATCCCGCACCTCTACAGGCTGATCGGTAAGCGCACGGGAGAGCGGGCCGACCTCGAACGCCATGGCGAGCGCATCGTCCAGCGCTGCCTCGCGATGGGCGCCCCGGCCGAAGGGAATGGCGCCATCGACCGGGGCGAGGGCGATCTCGGCAAAGCCGGCTTCGCCCAATATGCGTGTCACCCGTGCGGCGTCGCCGAAGGAGAAGGGGCCGGGCGCTTCGGGATCGGGCGGCGCCAGCGGCGGCACGATGTCGCGGATCGCGCCCATCGGCAGGCGCACCCAGTCATTGTCCGCCGCCGCGCGCCAGCAGACGAAGGCGATTCGCCCGCCCGGACGCAGCCAGCGCCGCATATGGGCAAAGCTGGCCACCGGATCATCGAAGAACATCACGCCAAAGCGGGAGAAGAGCAGGTTGAATCCGTGGGTGTTCAACGCCGCGCTGCCGGCATCGGCCAGGGCGTAGCGGACCGGCAGGTCGGCGGGCTGCTGCGATTGGGCCAGGGCGATCAGCGGCCCGGAAATGTCGAGGCCCAGTACTTCACCGGTCGCGCCGACCTGGCGGGCAAGGGCGATGCTGCTGGTGCCCGCGCCGCATCCGATATCCAGCACACGCTCGCCCGGCCGGACCGCCGCCGCTGCCATCGCCGCATCGCCAAAGGGCGCGAGCATCGCATCGAGCCGCTGGCGGTGGATGACCCAGCGTTCGCCACTCGATCCGTTCCAGTCCGAGACCTGATAGACATTGGGCTGCGCCATCTTCTTTCCTTTTTGCGAATCGTTCGCAAATTTCTAATGGCTGGCGATGAACATGCAAGAGCGGGTGATTACCAAATGACGCGACGGGTGATCAGCTTGTCAATTTCGCTGTCACTCAATCCCAATATCTCGCCATAGACCAGATGGTTATGCTCGCCGAGCAAAGGTGCGCCACGGGTGATGCTGGCCTCGTCCGGTGTCATGCGCCAGCCCGGCCCGATGACCGGCCGGGCTTCGCCCTTGGCGTCGCTGACCATGCGATAGGCCCCCAATGCCCAGAGCGCCTCGTTACCGATCAGGTCGAGCGAGGACTGGCTGCGAAAGGCCGGCACGCCCGCCAGAAGCAGCGCCTGCGCCATCGCCTCGGCATCCCAGTCGGGAGTGCATTGGGCAATGGCCGCGTCGAGCGCGTCCCGATTGGCAAGCCGGTCGGACGCCTGGGCGAAGCGGGGATCGGCGGCCAGCGCCTGCGTACCAGATATGGTACAGAAGGCGCGCCATTCCCGGTCATCGGCGATGGCGAGACTGATCCATTGCCCCTCGGCGCACGGATAGCAGCCATGGGGCGCCATGTCGGCATGGGCATTGCCCGTTGCCTGCGGCAGCTCGCCGGTCAGGCCATAGGCGAACAGGCTGTCGCCGACCATCATCGACAGCGTCTCGACCGCTGACAGGTCGATAAACTGGCCCTCGCCGCTCGTCTCGCGATGATGGAGCGCAGCGACGATCGCCAGTGCGGCGGCGGCGCCGACGGTCGAATCGCCATAGCGGATACTCATCCCCGCCGGCGTCTCGTCGGCATGGCCGACCAGTGCATTCAGCCCGCCCAGCGCCGCGAAACAGGGGGCATAGCCGGTCTGGTAGCCGAGCGGCCCGTCACTGCCATACATTTTGATCGAGAGCTGGATGATGTCGGGGCGGATCGCACGGACATCCTCATAGCCAAGTCCCGATCGCTCCATCGCGCCGGGCCGCAGATTGTCGATCAGCACATCGCACGCGGCGATCATCGCGCGCAGATGGGCCATGCCCTCGTCCGACTTCATGTCGAGCTGGACGCTCAGCACCTCCTGATTGATGCTGCGAAAATAGGGCGCGCTGTCGATGTCGACGCCGCCATAGGCGCGCATCTCGTCCAGATTGGCGCGGCTTTCCACCTTGATCACCTCCGCGCCGAGGAAGGCGAGCAGCTTGCCGGCATAGGGGCCGGCCCAGACCTTGGCGATCTCCAGCACACGGACGCCGGCGAGCGGTCCGCCCCGGCTCATGCCAGCATCGCCTGATCGGCGCCCGCCGCAGGAGCCGGGCTGTGCAGCCGCACCGGCGAGGCGCTCATGCGATAGGGCACGGTGGGATGCAGCGCACCGCCCAGCGACCGGAAGAAGCCGCGATGCCGATACTGGGCATGGTCGATCAGGTCGGCGGCGCTGTTGACCTGCACCAGCGGGACGCCCGCCTGCTGTGCCGCCTGCGCCACGACATCCTTGGCCTGGGTCGCGATCCAGGCGCGGAAATGGCGGCGGAAATCGGCGACCCGGTCAGGCGTGCAATGATATTCCAGCCAGTCCTCGGGGAAGGCGATGGCCCATTCGGGATCGCCCATCAGCGCACACAGCCCGCGCCAGTGCGCGCGCGTCGTCATCAGCAGATAGACATGACCATCGGCGCAGGCGAAGGCGGCGCCCGGCCCGCCCATGTCATAGCGGGTGCGCTCCGGCCCCGGCTCCGCATCGCCCGCCAGCATCCGCCCCAGCACGCAGTCGGCGCGCGACAGCTGAACCGCGACTTCGCTGATGTCGATCGCCTGTCCGGTACCGGTGCGCCGCTTGCGTAGCAGCGAGGCCGCAGTGCACAGCGCGGCCTCCAGCCCCGCCTCATAATCGCTCATGAAGCGGCCAGCGCCCATGAGCGGTGGTCGGTCGGGCGCGCTTTCACTGGGCGTATGCCAGGCCCAGCCGCCGGCATTCATGACGTTGATCGGGCGCGCGACCTGCCAATGGGGCGAGGCGTCCTGGCCAAAGGGGGTGATGGCGCAATGGACGATCGCGGGCTGGCTGCCCAGCGCCAGTCCGTGCTGCGCCGCCCAGTCCGGCGCATGATCGTCGATCAGCGCATCGGTGCGCGCCAGCAGACGGTCGAGCAGGGCGCGATCGCCAGGCGCCGCCAGATCGAGCAGCACCGATTTCTTGTTACTGTTGAGATAGCGGAACAGGGTGCTTTGCCCGTCATGAAACGGCCCCATGGCGCGGGTCGGGGCGCCGCCGGGCGACTCGATCTTGATGACCTCCGCGCCGAAATCGGCGAGAAGGCGGGCGGCAAATTCGCCCGCCACCCGCTGCGCCGTCTCGACGATGACCAGCCCGGCCAGCGCCGTCATGTCTGGCGCACCAGCAGATAGTCGCCGACATCATCGACCCGTGCCTGCCAGCCGGGATAGACGGCGATGGTGGTGAACACCTCCTCGATGATCGCCGGTCCGGTGACGCGGGCGCCGGGGATCAGGTCCGGTCCCTTGTGGATCGCGATATCGGCAAAGCCGTGGCCCAGATTGGCGCGGCGATGGCCATGGGCGGCGGGGTGCACGACCGGCGCGGTGAAGCCGCCGCCTGCGGGTGGCATCGGCGTTTCCACCTGGGCGGTCAGGCGCACGCCGGTAATTTCCGGCACTTCGCCGTCGCGGACATGGCCATATTCGGCCAGGTGCCGGGCATTGAAGGCAGAGATGGCGCGGGCCGACAGCGTTTCGTCGACGAAGCCCTGATCATCGAGGCCACGGCCTTCATGCAGGTCGAAGGTCAGCGCCCAATTCTGCCCGGCATAGCGCATCGCCACGCGCCAGCGCGCCTGCACCGCATCGGCGGCAAAGCCCGCTTCGGCAAAATGCGCCCCGGCATCGGCGGCCAGATCGGCCCACAGGCTGCGCAGCCGGTCGAGGTCGAGCGCATCGGCGCGCGCGCTGCAGGAGCGTTCCTCGTCGATCGCCGGATGGGCGACCAGCGTGCCGAGCGCGGAGAAAGTGGGGGAAGCGCGGGGCACCAGCACCTGGTCGATCCCCAGATCCTGCGCCTGGATCGCGGCGAAGGCCGGGCCGTTGCCGCCATAGGCCAGCATCACCATGTCGGCCGGGTCCATGCCCTTGGCCGCCGTGGTGCGCCGCACCGCCTGGGTCATATTGGCATTGACCAGCCGCCAGCAATCGAACGCCGCCTGCTGCGCGTCATAGCCCAGCTCCGCGCCCAATGCCGCGAACGCCTCTGCCACGCCCTCGTCGCGCAGGCGGAAGCTGCCGCCGGCAAAACCCTCGCCGGTGGAAAGAATGCCGAGCATCAGCAGCGCGTCGGTGACGGTCGGCCGCAGCCCGCCCCGGCCATAGCAGATCGGTCCCGGCGCCGCGCCGGCGGAGGCAGGGCCGACCTTCAGCTCCCCCTTGTCGACATGGCAGATTGATCCGCCACCCGCGCCCAGCGTTGCCACCTGCACCATCGGCACGCCGACCAGATAGCGATGATGCATGTTCCATCCCGCTTCGGCCGGGGCGGCGCCGTCTCGCACCACCGACATGTCATAGCTGGTGCCACCCATGTCGACGCATAGCAGGTTGCGATAGCCCTTGGCGCCGCCGGTGCGCGCCGATGCAATGACGCCGCCGGCGGGACCGGAAGCGAGCAGGCGGATCGGCGCGGCTTCGATATAGGCGCGGGTCATGACGCCGCCGGATGCCTGCATCACCATCAACTGCCGGGCATAGCCGGCCTGCGCCAGACGGCTGACCAGCCGTTCGAGATAGGCATTCACGCGCGGCGCGACATAGGCGTTCACCACCGTCGTGCTGATCCGGTCATATTCCGGCGCGCGCGACAGGATGCGGTGGCCGAGCGAGACGGGGATGCCGGGCATTTCCTCCGCCACGATCTGTGCCACCCGATCCTCATGATCGCCGTTCACATGGGCGAAGATCAGGCCGATCGCGACCGATTCGACGCCCTGTTTGCGCAGCCTGGCGCAGGCCTCACGCACCGCCTCTTCGTCCAGTGCCTCATGTACGCTGCCATCGGCCAGCACCCGTTCGGGCACGGTCAGGCGGCGGCGGCGCGGCACGATCGGAATCGGCGGCTCCAGCCGCACGTCCCAGATGCTTTCCTTGTAGCCGCGCCGATATTCCATCTCGTCGCGGAAGCCCTGGGTGGTGATGAGGCCGGTGATGGCGCCGTCCATCTCGATCAATATATTGTCCGCGACCGTGGTGCCGTGGACGATCGCCTCGCAGCGCTGGAGGAAATCGCCCAGCGACAGTCCCTCCTTGCCGGCCAGCGTCTCCAGCCCCTCCATCACGCCGATCGAGCGGTCGTGCGGGGTGCTGAGATTCTTGTGCAGGATGACCTGTCCGTCTTTCACCCCCTCTTTCAACAGCGCGAAATCGGTGAAGGTGCCGCCAATGTCGATGCCGACGCGATAGCTCATGCCGCGATCCGCTCCCCGCGCAGTGCTGCCGTGGCGGCAGGATCGACCGCCAGGCTGTAATCTTCCAGACTGCCGGTCAGCGCCACGCCATAAAGGTCGCGGGCGGCGGCGATGCTCACCAGTTCGTCCAGCACATCCTCGCACACCGCCTGCGGATCGCGGCGCAGCGCCGGGCCGAAACCGGCGCCGCCGCCATGCTGATAGGCAATGACCGCGCCGGCCGGCAGTTGCGCCCGCGCCGTCAGTTCGACCCGATATTCATCGGGCGTCCCGACCTGAAAATGATTGAGATAGGGGGTGCCGTCGGCACCACCGGCCAGGCCGCTGATCGGATGATCATGGCTGACCATCCACGCCATCGCCAGCGCCGGTTCCAATATCTGCTTCACATTGCGGCTGCCCGGCATGCCGCGCCACTGGCCCGCGCCGCCGCTGTCGGTGACCAGTTCGCGGCTGATGTTGATGACGGGGAAGCGCGCCTCGCCATCCTCCGCCTGCGACAGCAGCAGATTGCCGAGCGAGACCGGGCAACTGCCCCAGCCGTCTATGCCCTGCACGGCGGATACGTCCATCGACCGGCAATCGACGCCCTGGTCCATCCACATTTGGCCGCCCGGATCGAAGCCGATCACGGCATTGGGCATGCCGATCTTGTAGACTTGCGGTGCGGACCGGTCGGGCGCGACCTGCGACAGCGCGACGCACACCGCCTCGGTAATTTCGCAGGCGGGGTGGAAGGAGCCGAGCGCGGCCGGACGGTTGGGCGCGGGATGAGCGATGCAGCCTTCGGGCAGGATGATCTCGACCGCGTTGAACAGCCCTTCATTCTTGACGATGTCGGGGTCGATGCTGGCGGCGATCTGCGTCATGATATAGCCGCGCGAATTGGCAAAGGTGTTCCACACCCCGACCAGATCCTGCCGATCGTCGGTGCCGCTGAGGTCGACGGTCAACTGGTCGCCGGCGACGGTGCAACCCACTTGGACGCGGATATCCTTGGTCCCCATCGTGTCATGGTCGATATGGACGGTCGCGTCATAGCGGCCGTCGCGCCAGACGGAGACGGTGGCGCGCATCTGCCGTTCCGACTGGTCGATCGCATGATTGACCGCCGCCCGCACCATGTCGGCCCCCCATTTGTCGAGGATCGCGCGGATCGAGGCGGTCGCCTTCTCGACCGCGCCGATCATCGCGGCGAGATCGCCGGCGAAGCTGGGGAAGCGGTTGTTGCGTTCGAGCAGGTGGATGGCGTCGCGGCGCTTTTCGCCGCGATGGACCAGCTTCAGGCAGGGAATGGCGAGGCCCTCGGTGAAGATGTCGGTGGCGTCGAGGGTGAAGCCGCCCGGATCCTTGCCGCCGGTATCGCCCTGATGCGCCTGCAGCGCCTGCACCAGCACCAGCTCGCCCGCCGCGTCATAGACCGGCGCATAGACATTATAGTCGGGCAGGTGGCCGCCGCCATAATCGGGGTCGTTGCCGACGAAGACATCGCCCGGCCCCCAGTCATAATCTTGCTGCTGCATCAGACCATAACGGACGGTGAGTTGTGACACGAAGGTCAGATGCGGCGTGCCGATCGACCCCATGGCCAGCCGCCCATGGGCATCGACGATCGCCGCATTGCGCTCGTTCGACTGATTGATGATGGGGGAGGAGGCGGCGCGGCCGAGATGGGTCGTCGCCTCGTAGCAGACGGTTTCCAGTGCGCCGCGAATGATGCTGGCGGTGACCGGATCGATCACCGTCGCGGTCGGCAGGGGGGGGCGCTTGGCGGCCAGTTGGGCGTTGAGGGCAAAGGACATGGGCCTGCCTCAGCGTCCGGGCCGCAGCGGCGGCATGGCGACATAGCGGTCGACCGCCTGCTCGAAATGGCGGATGCGGATTTCCTGATAATTGCCCAGCGTCAGGCCGCGCTTGGCGCTCGCCTCTATGCCTTCCTGCTGCAGGAACAGATTGTCGGTATCCTGGTCGAGAATCTTGCCGAAGCCCGCATCCATGCCCGGCGCCTCGCAGAAGCTTTGTTCGTCGGTCAGCAGGATCGGCTCGGCCGGTTCGGGGCGCGGGCCATCGCTGGGTACCGGGCGCAGGAAGAAGACCTCATAGATGCAGCGGCGATGATCCCCGGGGTCCGGGCGGAAGCGATAGACCATCGGCAGCGACACGCCGGGGAAGAGATAGGTGTTGGGAAAGAGGGTGTAGGAGAAGCAGTCGAGCATCTCGCTGTCGGATGTAGCGCTCAGGTCGCTGCCGGTGGCCGCGCCGAACATGGTGCGGAACAGGTCGGCCATCGCCTGCCGCGCGGTGCCGTCGCCCACCTGCGGGCGGTCCTCGCTCAGCACGGACGCGTCGCCGAGCGTGAACTGGTCGAGAATATCCTGCTCCGAAAAGCACCCCTCCAGATGCGGCGAGGCGACACCCAGGCAGGAGATGAAGCGGTTCACATGGTCGCCATAGACATCATATTGGCTGTTCGCGTCGGCGTTGGACGGGGCGACCTGCGGATGGGTTTCGATCACATGATAGGCTTCCATGAAGGCCTCGATTGTCAGCTTCCAATTGGCCGGAAAGCTCTTCTGGACATGGAGGTGGATATAGCGGTCCTCCAGCTTCCACGCCTTTATATGGGCCAGCGCCTCGGCACCCAGATAGTCTTCCAAACTGGGCGCGTCCGGGTCCATGTTGATCCATATGAAGCCGCCCAGCGTCTGGACACGAGCCTGGGGCAGGGCGTTGTTCGCCGGATCGACATGGGGGAAGTCCCAGGGGCAGGTGATGCTCTTGCTGGACCCATCCACGTTCCAGCTCCAGCCATGGAAGCTGCATTTGAACTCGCTGGCATAGCCCGCTGAGCCTGATGCCCGCAGCTTGGTGCCGCGATGCAGGCAGGCGTTGTAATAGGCGCGGATATCGTCCGCCGCGACGCGGGTGATGATGAAGCTGTGGCGGCCGATCTCATAGACCTGATAGTCGCCGATTTCCGGTATATGCTCCTCGCGGCAGGCGAATTGCCAGGTGCGGGTCCACAGGCTTTCCATCTCGCGCCGGGCAAAATCGGGGTCGATGTAGCGGTCGGTCGATACGTCCTCGCTACCCAGAAACGCATAGGATTCGCTGCGGACCCAGCCGGGCGCGGCAACCTTGTCGCGGGCAATGATATCCTGCGTGCTGATCGCCGGGCAGCGGGCATCGCCCGCCGCCATCGGGCCGCTTTCCATATTCATGCAACTCTCCGTTGGTCGGGGGTGGCAGTGTCGATCAGGCCGGGCGCGATGCTGTGGATCGCGCCGTCCTTCATCACCATGGCCAGCCGGTTCTTGTCTTCGAGGATGGTGACGTCGGCCAGCGGATCGCCGTCCACCAGCAGCATGTCAGCCAGCGCACCGGGGACCAGCGTGCCCAGATCGCCCTGGTCGCGCATCGCCTGTCCCCCGTTGCGGGTGGCACAGGTCAGCGCGCCGGCGGCGTCATAGCCATAATAGTCGATCAGCAGCCGGATATCGCGGGCATTGGTACCCTGCGGGTTCCAGGCCAGGCCATAATCGCCGCCGATCAGATGGCGAATGCCGCGCTTGCGCAACGCGCTATGGGTCTCGACCGATGCTTCGATCAGCGCGGGGATGCCCATCGCGTCGCAGGCGGCGCGGCTGATCCAGGGTTCGCCATGATGGATCATCGCATGGAACAGCCCGATCGAGGGCGCGATGACGATCCGATCCTTCGCTTCCTCCAGCATGTCGAGCAATTCGCTGTCGGCATATTCGACATGGAACAGGCCATCGACCCCGGCGCGGACGCAATATTTGCTGCCTTCGATCGACCGGCTATGGGCGTTCACCTTGCGGCCGAAGGCATGGGCGGTGTCGACCGCCATCTGCACTTCCTCGAACGCCATCGGCGTCACATGGGCCGGGCTGCCGGGATAGAAGGGGTCGCCCGAGACATCGAGCTTGATATTGTCGCAGCCCTCGCGGATCGCGAGCCGCACCGCGCGGCGCATCTCCTCCGGCCCGTCGACGACACAGGAAATGCCGATGCGCGGATTGTGCAGCCTGCTCTCGTCGCCCATGCCGCCGGTGACGGTGATCTCGGTCGATCCGGCGCGGATGCGGGGGCCGGGGATATGGCCGGCGTCGACCGCGTCGCGCACCGCCACGTCCAGCTTCAGCTTGGCCGCCGATGCGCCATAGCAGCTGGTGAACCCCTGATCGATCAGGAGCCGGGCCATGCGCGCGGTGATGAGCGTGTGCGCTTCGGGCGAGGGGGCGATCAGATCCTCGGTCGAGGCGGCGTCGCCGAAGGAGATATGGGCGTGACCTTCGGTCAGGCCTGGCATCAGCGTCTTACCGGTGCCGTCGATGATCTGGTCGACATCGCTGCGCGCGGCATCATGACCGATGGCGGCGATGCGGTTTCCTTCCACCCGCAGGTCGCCGACAAAGCCCGGCGCACCGGTGGCGTCCCAGATGGTGGCGTTGGCGATAAGCGTGGTCGGCACGGATGGCATCCTCTTCTGTCCGCCAGACTAGGCCGCGCCCGTCCGCCGCCCAATGACTGCACGCGCACTTGGCGTTTCCTCTCGCCGCCGCCCGGCCTGCCGCGCCAGTCAAGCCACTGCGCGGCGCCATGCCTTTCCGCCCCGGCCCCCGTCCGCCATCCTGCCGGGCAAAAGGAGAGCAATGTCGATGGTGCAGGTCACCTTTGTGGACGTGAATGGCGTGGAACGGTGCGTGACGGGCGAGGGCGACCTGTCGTTGATGGAACTGGCCAAGGCGAACGGGGTCGACGGGATCGCGGCCGACTGCGGCGGCGCCTGTTCCTGCGCGACCTGCCTCGTCCATGTCGATCCGGCCTGGACCGATCGCACCGGCACGCCCGACGATATTGAATTTGCGATGCTCGACATGGTGTCGGACGTGGCGACCGACAGCAGCCGCCTTGCCTGTCAGATCCGCCTGTCGACGATGCTCGACGGCCTGCGCGTCGTGGTGGCACAGCAATGAGCGGAGAGGCGACAATGACCGACAGCGCCATGGCGTCGCACGAGCGCGACCTGCTCGACAGCGCATCGATGACCGATCCGATCATCTCCGCCCGGCCGCGCGCTTATTATGCGGCGATGCGGTCGCATGACCCGGTCCATTGGGACGAGAAATTGGGCATGTATCTGGTGTCGCGCTACGAGGATATTGCGACGATCCAGCAGGACCCGATCACCTATTCGGTCAACAAGGGCTATCACAGCCAGCAGGCCAAGGGGTTCCAGGCGGAGTTCCAGGCGATATTGGAGCGCGAGGGCGGCGGCTATTTTACCGACGCGATCATGTCCGACCCGCCCTATCACACCCGCATCCGCAAGCTGATGGAAAAGGCGTTCAGCGCCCATCGCGTCAAGGGACTGGAACCGCGGATCACCAAGGTCGTGACCGACCTGATCGACAGCGTCGCCGATCGGGGGGAGGCGGATGCGGTGCAGGATTTCGCCGTGCCGCTGACGGTGCGGATCATCTGCGAGCAACTGGGCCTCGACTGGGCCATGAAGGACCGCATCGCGCGCTGGTCGATCGCGGTGACGGCGCAGATCGGCCGGATGCAGGATCGCGATCAGATGCTGGGCCATGCGCGCGAGATTTGCGACCTGCAACATTATCTGATCGCCAAGATGCGCGAGCGCGAGGCCGACCCGCGCGAGGACATGATTTCCGATCTGGTCCATGCCCGCGATACCGAGGGCCAAGCGCTGACCTTCGCTGAGGCGGTGTCGCTGATCCGCGCGCTGCTGATCGCCGGCAATGAGACGACGGCGACCGCGCTCGGCAATCTTTTCTACATCCTCGCGACCCGACCGGAAATCGCGACCCTGCTGCAGGCATCGGTCGACGACGACCGGCTGATGAACCGCTTTGTCGAGGAATTGCTGCGGATCGAGCCGCCGGTGCGCGGCCTCTCCCGCATGACCACGCGCGAAGTCGAACTGGGCGGCAAGACGCTGCCCGCCGGCGCGCATCTGCTGCTGATGTACGCCTCGGCCAATGATCAGGAGGATATGTTCCCCGATCCGCGCCGCTTCGATCTCGACCGGCCCAATATCGGGCGGCATCTGTCGTTCGGCGGCGGGGTGCATCGCTGCATTGGCCTCGCGCTCGCGCGGATGGAGATCAAGGTCGCCGCGCGGGAGATTGTCCGGCGGATCGGCGATATCGAACTGGCGATCGCGCCGGAGGATATCCGCTATCTGCCGACGGTCGCGACCCAGTCGATCGAGCGGCTGCCGATCCGCTTCACGCGGCGGGGCTGAGGCGCATGGCAGGGGAACTGGCGGGCAAGGTCGCCATCGTCACCGGCGGCGCGGGCGGCATCGGCCGGGCCACGGTGGAATTGTTCGTGGCCGAAGGGGCGAAAGTGGTGATCGCCGATCGCGATATGGCGGCGGGCGCCGCGCTGGCATCGTCGCTGGGCGCGTCGGCCCTGTTCCTGGCGGTCGATGTCGCCGACCGGGCGCAGGTGCAGGCGATGGTCGCGCGCGCGGTCGATGCCTTTGGCGGGCTGCATATATTGTTCAACAATGCCGGGATCAGCTGCGCGCCCTTCCCGCAATTCCTCGACGACAGCCTGGCCGATTTCGACCGGGTTATGGGCGTCAACCTGCTTGGCCCGATGCTGGGGACGCAAGCGGCGGCGCGCCACATGAAGGATCATGGCGGCGGGGTCATCCTCAACAATGCCTCGATCGCCGGCGTCCTGGCGGGACAGGCGATGATGAGCTATCGCGCGTCCAAGGCGGGGCTGATCCAATTCTCCAAGTCGGTGGCGATCGATCTTGCCCAATATGGCATTCGCGTGAATTGCCTGGTGCCCGGCCATATCCGTACCAGCCTGTCCGCCTTCAGCGCGCAGGGCGCGGCGGCCGATGCGGCGGCGCGGGTCGATGCCGCGATCGATGCGGTCTATCTGTCCAACCAGCCCTTGAAGCGGCGCGGCGTGCCCGACGATGTGGCGCAGGCGGCACTGTTCCTGGCGAGCGACCGGGCGCGGCAGATCACCGGCATCGCCATGCCGGTCGAAGGCGGAGTGGTCGCCGGCGACCCGGTCAACCATCTGGAGGATATATTGGCCGCGCGGGCTCAGGCGCTCTTGGCCTGAGTTGAGGCCGCAGTCGTGCCGAGCATGGTTCGCAGGTCGAGCATGGCGCGCGCGCCTGCCTGTGCTGCTTCGCCTGCTGTCATGCTGAAACAGGTTTTGCGGTGGCCTGAGACGAAGCCGGAAAAGAGCGCTGCTTCAAGGGGAGAAATGTCACGCCCCAGGATCGCGCGGAGCAACCCGCCACTGGTGCGGCCGCGTCGATAGCGCAGCTGGGGGGCAAAGTCCCTGAGATCGGCATCGCGTGCGGCGGCCAGCATCAATTCATCGAGCGCGGGCAGGATTCGGTCGTTGCGCGGTGGAGGATTGCTATAGCGGGCGAACAGTTCTTCATCCGTCATGATCGCAGCCTCGGGGGGAGGCGTCCAGCCGCCCGATGCCACCACCTTGCGATAGATCATCTCGAACGCGGCGCGGACCAGTTCCGCGCTTGACCGGAAATTATAGGAAACGACGCCCAGGGTCAGGCCGGCACGGGCGGCGACGGCGCGGTGGGTGAGTGCGGCCATGCCGTCCAGTGCCAGCACATCGGCAGCGGCGTCGGCAATCTGTTCCATCGTGCCGCTGGTGATGGTCGGCTCCGGCAAGGCGAGGTCGGCTTGCTCGCGGGCGAATCGGCGCCAGTCGCTGTCGCGCACCGGGCGACCGCACAGCCAGTCATTCCAGCCCGCACACATTTCCTCCAGTCCGGCCCGATCGACCGGGCGGCGCCAGCGCATGAGGTGCAGCGAGGCTTCGCCGTCGAACAGATAGGCGGTATGGGCGCCGCGGCCCGGATGGCCGCAGCGGGTGCAGACCTCTTCCCAAAAGGCGCGCCACATGGCCGCCCAGCGATCGCAGACTGGCGCATAGTGAAGTTCGCGCGCGGCGATCAGTTGGCACTCGCGCCAGGCGAAGGCCAGTCGGCGCTCTGTCTCGCACCATTGGTCGATCAGCGCCGCGAGCAATGTGGGGAAGGCATCACGCGAAAGCGGCAGGACGCCGTCCAGTTCCGCCAGCCGGGCTGCGCACCAACGTTCCGAATCGCGTTGCGCCTGTTCATGGGCGGATAGAAACAATTGTTCCAGAGATCCGAAGTGGTGATAAATGCCCGAGACCGGAGTCTGGGCAAGGCGGCTGATCGCGCGCGCGGATGCGCCGCTGGCACCTTCGCATTCCCATATGTCCAGGACCGCCTGGACAAGTCGTTGCATCGCACCGGTTTCCGGTGTTTTTTCCAAGTTGCTAGCCGTCGCCATGGTGACCTTTATGCCATAATATGGGTGGTCGGCAAAGTGGCTGTTCGGCCGTTTCAAGAGTCTTGCAACGGTAATATACGCGCTGCGGCTGTCACTAAACTGAGATACATATGTAACTGCGACTGCATACAGTCGTTCTAGATGCGCCTCCGAATTCAACATCATTCGGGGGATAAGCATCATGAACCGTTCGTCCGTCCTGCGCCGTCGCGCGCTCATTCTTGCTGGTGCCATGCTGATCGGCGTTGGCTTCACGGCCCAGGCCCATGCGGAGGAAGCGCCGGGTGACGAAGGCGATGCGGGCCTTGGCGCGATCGTCGTCACCGCGCAGAAGAAGGAAACCAATCTGCAGAAGACGCCGATCTCTATCTCCGTGCTGGGCAGCGACGACCTCAAGGCGCGCAGCGTTGTCAGCCTGAAGGATCTGGCCGATGGTGCCGTGCCTTCGCTGCGGATCGCGCCCTTTGCCTCGCGCAATTCGGCGCTGACCGTGGGTATCCGCGGCATCGTGCCGTTTGACGCCAACCAGCCCAGCCGTGATTCGGGCGTCGGCATCTATATCGACGGGGTCTATCTCGGCCGTTCGCAGGGGCTGGGCACCGCGTTGCTCGACGTCGAGCGGATCGAAGTGCTCAAGGGGCCGCAGGGCACCTTGTTCGGCCGCAACTCGACCGGCGGCGCGCTCAGCATCGTCAGCAAGAAGCCGAGCGGTGAGTTCCACCTGACCCAGACCATGGGCGTGATGAACTATGATGGCTACAAGGTCGAAACCCATCTCGACCTGCCCAGCTTCGCCAATTTCAGCGTCAAGCTGGACGCGCTGGTGACCAAGCGGGGCGGCACGCTCGACAATCCGATGGCGGGCGAGGAGGATTATAACCAGCTCGACCAGCGCGGCATGCACGGCGCGATCCTGTGGGAACCGAGCAGCAGCTTTTCCGCCCAATATGATTTCGACACCTCCTACGACGCCAGCACGCCTTATTATATGCAGGTGCTGGCCAAGAACCCGCTGCTGCCCTTTGCCGACATGGTCGACGTCGGCACCGGCCGTGCAAAGACCGCCGATGTCGGCGTTCCCGAACAGAAGAGCATCGGCAAGACCCATGGCCATGCGCTGCATATGGACTGGCAGGTTGCCGACGGCATCAATCTGCGCTCCATCACCTCCTATCGCGAGCTGAGCCAGAGCCAGTATGACAATGGCGGCGCGCATCAGGGCGCCTTCGCGCCCTTCGCCAAATTCGCGCGCTACAGCCTGGCGGGCCTCGACCAGAACCAGTTCAGCCAGGAAGTGCAGTTGGTCGGTTCGACCTCGCGCATCGATTTCGTCGCGGGCGCCTATTATTATCATGAAAAGGGCGAGGACTGGGCCTGGGCGCCCTACACGATGCAGTGGGGCGCGACCGCCAGCGCTGCACCGACCCGCCTGCCGACGCTGGAAGCGGGCCAGGTGTCGCCCTATCCCGATCGTGCCAGCGACGCCAAGGCGGACAGCTTTGCTTTGTACGGCCAGGCGACCTGGACCCCGGCGATCCTGAACGATGCGTTTCACCTGACCGGCGGCGCGCGCTACACCCATGACAAGAAGAGCGGCGACCTGTTCAAGGTCAACGGCGTCGACACGCCCTATGCCTTCGACATTTCCAACAGCCGGGTCGACCCGACCGTCACCGCCGCCTTCGATGCGAGCGACGACATTCATGTCTATGCCAAATGGGGCACCGCCTATCGCGCCGGCGGCGCCAATTCGCGCTCGATCACCTATCGCTCCTATGATCCCGAGGAGGTCGAAACCGCTGAAATCGGCTTCAAGGGCGAATTTTTCGACAAGCATGTCCGCCTGAATCTGGCCGCCTACAAGACGATCTACAAGGACCAGCAGATCGACTTCAACGCCGTGCTGTCGGCAGTGCCGGGCGGCCCGACCCGCACCACGATCGAGACCGTCAACGCCACCGGCAACGGCACGATCAAGGGGATCGAGGCGGACCTGACGATCATGCCGGTCGAGGGCCTGACCCTGACCGCCAGCTATGCCTATACCAAAGGCGATCTCGATCAGGCGGCCAACCCGTTCAAGAATAACGCGCTGGAAAATGTCTTCCTGGTCTACACGCCCAAGAATGCCTTCAGCGGTGCGATCGACTATAGCCTGCCGCTCAACTGGGCGACGCTGCGCGCGCATGTCGATGCCAATGGCGGTGACGGCTATCATGCCCAGTCGAATGATCCGCTGCTGACCGACTCGTCCTTCCTGGTGAACGGGCGCCTGTCTCTGGCCGACATTGCGCTCAAGGGCGACGCGAAGCTCCAGGTCTCGGCCTGGTCGCGCAACCTGTTCAACGAACAGCACACCTTCTTCCAGACCGGCACGGCGCAATCGCTGATGCTGGGCATTTATAACGAACCGCGCACCTATGGCCTGGAAGCCACGGTCCGCTTCTAAAATCAGGGAGAGAGAAAAGAATATGCGCAAGATGATGACGCGCGCCGCACTCGCGGCGCTGCCCCTGATGATGCCGGCCGCAGCCCTTGCCGGCACCATCGCCGATCCGGTTGCCGAGCGCGTGGCGCCCGACCGGATTGCGATCCGCTGGAGCGATGCCGATGCGGTCGACGTGCTGCAGGCCGATCGCGCCGATGCACCGATCGCCAGCGCGACGCTGGTGTCGGCCAGGGACAAGGATGGCGTGCAGGAGGTGCAGGTGGCGCCGGGCACCCGACCCTATTTCCTGCTGCGCGACAGCAAGAGCGGCGCAGTCACCCGCGTGGCCGAACGGGTGCTGGTGATGGAGCAATCCTCCAACTTCCGTGACCTTGGCGGCTACCCCGCGGCGGGCGGCAAGCATGTCCGCTGGGGCCAGATCTATCGTTCGGGCGGGCAGGCCATGCTGACGCCGGCCGACGTGGCCGAGGTGAAGGCGCTGGGCGTCGCCAATCTGGTCGACCTGCGGTCGGACGAGGAGCGGCTGTTCGCCCCGACGAAGCTGGACGGCATCCCCTATAATGCGGTCGGCTATTCGATGGCCGCGATGATGCAGGGCATGAAGTTCGACCCCAAGAATATGGACCCGGCCAAGCAGGTCGAAGCTTATGCCGGCACCTATCGCAGCCTGCCGACCCAGTTGAAGCCGCAACTGCGCATCCTCTTCGCCCGCCTGCTGTCGAAGGACGGGCCGCTGCTCTACAACTGCTCGGCCGGGCAGGACCGCACCGGCTTTGCCAGCGCGATGATCCTGTCGGCGCTGGGCGTGCCGCGCGACGTCATCTATCGCGACTATGTGTTGTCGACGCCCTCGCGCCGCCCGCAATATGAAGTGCCGCCGATGAGCGATGCCGTCGCGCAGAGCAGCCCGATCGCCGGCATGTTCGCGCAGATGCAGAAGGGCGGGGCGATGGCCAAGGCCAATCCGCTGGTGCTGCCCGACGGCACCCCGTTCCTGACCTATGCCTTTGCCGCGATCGACCAGAAATGGGGTTCGGTGGATGCCTATCTGGCCCAGGAAATCGGCCTGACGCCGGTGGACATCGCGGCGCTGCGCACCACCTATCTGGAATAAGCACCGCTTATTCCGGATCAGCATGAAGGGCGCGGCGGGATTCATTATCCCGTCGCGCCCGCATGGCGCTAGGAGGCTGGAAAAGGGTGCGCTATCCTTGACCCGCTTTCTGGAGGCCATATGATTTTCCGTTCGATCGACCCGGCCAGCGACACGCTCCTGTGGGAAGGGGAGGCGGCCGATGCCGCGACCTGCGCGGCGGCAGTGACGCGCGCCCGCACTGCCTTTCCGGCCTGGGCCGCGCTGCCGCAATCCGAACGCGAGGGTCATGTGCGGCGCTACAAGGCGCTGCTGTCGGACCGCAGCGATGCCTTTGCCAATGCGATCGCGCGCGAGACCGGCAAGCCGCTGTGGGAGGCGAAGACGGAAATCGCCTCGATGATCGGAAAGGTCGACATCTCCATCGCCGCCCAGGCCGAACGCGCCGGATCGCGCGAGCAGGCGACCCCGTTCGGCCGGGCCGTGCTGCGGCACAAGCCGCATGGCGTGATGGCGGTGCTCGGCCCCTATAATTTTCCCGGTCACCTGCCCAACGGCCATATCGTGCCGGCCCTGCTGGCGGGCGATGTCGTGCTGTTCAAGCCGTCCGAACTCACCCCGCTGGTCGGCGAATTGATGGCGCAGGCGTTTCGCGACGCGGGCCTGCCGGATGGCGTCTTCACTCTGTTGCAGGGCGGGCGGGATACTGGTGCGGCGCTGATCGCACAGGATATCGACGGCCTGCTGTTCACCGGATCGGCGGCGGCGGGCGCGCATTTCTCGCGCGTGATGGCCGACCGGCCGGGGGTGATCCTGGCGCTGGAACTGGGCGGAAACAATCCGCTGGTCGCCTGGGATGGCGATGCGCAGGCGGTCGCCTCGATCATCGTCCAGTCGGCCTTCATCACCGCGGGCCAGCGCTGTTCCTGCGCGCGCCGGCTGATTCTGCCGCAGGGCGCGGCGGGCGACGCCATCCTGGACGCGACCGTGGCGCTGGCCCGGCGACTGACGATCGGCGCCTGGGACAGTCAGCCCGAACCCTATATGGGCGCGCTGATCTCGGCGCAGGCGGCGGCCCATGCCAGGGCGCGCCATGCCGCGCTGCTCGCGCTGGGTGGCGTCGACCTGTTGCCGCTGGAGCAGCCGGCGGGCCTGGGCGGTGCCTTCCTGACGCCGGGCATGATCGACATGACCGGCGTGGATGCCCCCGACGAGGAGATTTTCGCGCCGCTGCTGCAAGTGGTCCGCGTCGCCGATTTCGACGCCGCGATCGCGGCGGCCAATGCGACCCGCTATGGCCTGGCGGCAGGGCTTGTTTCCGCCGACGATGCGCTGTGGGAGCGGTTCCTGCTGGAAAGCCGGGCGGGTGTGGTCAACCGCAACCGGCCGACCACTGGCGCCAGCGGCGCGATGCCGTTCGGCGGGCTGGGCGCGTCGGGCAACCACCGACCCAGCGCCTATTATGCCGCCGATTACTGCGCCTATCCTGTCGCCAGTTTCGAGGCGAGCGCGGTGCTGGATCTGACCGCCGATATCAAGGGCTTGGCTGGCTAATCACCGCAACGAACATGACAGCGAAGCTGACAGGGTGAAGGCGCATCGGCGATGCGCCGTTCGCTTTCGATCGCCCGCATCCCTAATTGACAAAACAAATTAATTTAATAAATTCCCTCGTATCGAAACGGGGCGGCGCCAGACCGCCCGGACAAGAGGAGAGGGACGCATGGGCCATCAGGGCGCCGACGCCGATCGGCATGGTTTTTCCCGTCGTGCAAAGCGGGCGATGCAGGCAAGCCTCGGGGCGCTGCTGCTGGCCGGGGCTGGGCAGGCACTGCCGGCGCAGGATAGTGTGCGTGGCGTCGACATCGCCAATCCGCTGGTGGGTACCGCGCCGCTCGACCGGCAGGATCTGATCGGCAATGCGCCGCCGCCCGGCGAGCCGGTCTATTCGGGCCAGACCTCCCCCGGCGCGCGCCTGCCGCACAGCTCGGTCGAGGCGGCGCCGATGAACAACAATATCGCGCTGACCTACCCCAATGGCGTGCCGACCCCTTATTATTACACCAACCCGACGATGATCGGTTTCACCGGCGGCGGTGGCCAGACCTATGGCGGCAATGCCGAGCCGATCATCATGCCGGTGGTGGGCGACTGGTCGGCCGCCCCGGCCTATAATCAGGCCTATTATGACAAGAAGCGCGAGATCGCCGCGCCGGGCTATTATTCGGTCTATCTCGACAGTTTCCGCACCCAGGTGGAACTCACCGGCACACGCTGGGCCAGCCTGATGCAGTTCAGCTTCCCGCAGAGCGCGCGGTCGAACATCCTGCTCAACCTGCTGGATCATGGCGGCAGCGTGGAAGTGGTGGACGACCACACCATTCGCGGCATTTCCAAGGGACGGGAATCGATCGACGGCCGCTATTTCGTCGCCGAATTCTCCCGGCCCTTCGCGCAACTCGGCACCTTCCGCCGGGCGCCGGGCGACAATAAGGGCTGGGGCATCGGCGACAAGGATGTCGTGCCGGCCGGCCGAAGCATCGAGGGCGACTATGCCGGCGCCTATGTCACCTACCAGACCAAGGCGGGCGACAAGGTGCTGGTGCGCATGGCGCATGGCACCAGCTATGAACAGGCGACGCAGCGGCTGCGCCAGGAATTGCCCAACTGGGATTTCGCCGCCGTTCGGTCGGCCGCGCGCGGCACATGGGACAAGTTGCTGGGTCGGGTGCAGGTCAGCGGCGGCACGGCCAAGCAGCGGGCGCTGTTCTATTCCACCCTGTTCCAGTCCTTCGCCAGCCCCCGGCTGATCGCGCAGAAGGGCGAGCCCTTCACCGACAGCAACGGCAAGGTGCAGGTCGCCACCCATGACCGCTATGGCCCGGTGCCCTTCTGGGATACCGGCCGCAACCAGATCGTCCTGCTGGCGCTGATGGAGCCCGAGGTGGTGCAGGACATCATGCAGTCCGAATATGAGATGGCGCAGGAGAAGGGGTATATGAACACCTCCTTCCACGGCGACAATGCGGTGTTCCTGTATCTGGGGGCGTGGAAGCGCGGCATCCCGTTCGACTATGCCGGCGTCTGGACCTATCTGCGCAAGAACGCCACCGATCCCAGGGGGCCGCGCGGCTATCTGGCGGAATATGACCGCCAGGGCTGGATCGCCGACATCGTGCCGCAGGGCAATCCCAGCCCGCCCTATGCCGGGGGCAAGGCGGGCGCGGCGACGACGATGGAATATGCGTGGGACGACCATGCGCTGGCCGACTATGCCGGGCGGCTGGGCAAAGGCGAGGACCAGCGCCGCTTCCTCAAGCGGGCGGGCAATTATGCCAATGTCTTCGACCGCTCGACCGGCTTCGTGCGCGGGCGGACGGCGGACGGCAAATGGATCGCCCCGTTCGACCAGCAGGAACCCTATTATAATTTCATGATGAAGGAGGCGTCGGGCTGGTCGACGCTGTGGCTGGCGCCGCATGACGTGAAGGGCCTGATGACCCTGCTTGGCGGGCGCGAGGCGTTCAATGCGAAACTCGACCAGTTCTTCGCCACGCCCTATGCGCCCACCGGCATCTGCCGCGACTGCACCGGCCTGATCGGCCAATATGTCCATGGCAACCAGCCCGACCAGCAGGTGCCCTATTATTATGACTGGTCCGGCCAGCCCTGGAAGACGCAGGCGCTGGTGCGGCGCATCCTGGACGAGATGTATGGCAGCGATGCCGCCGGCTATGGCTATGCCGGCATGGACGATCAGGGGGCGACATCCTCCTGGTATGTGATGAGCGCCATGGGCTTCTACCCGGTCGATCCGTCGAGCGACGTCTACATGATCGGCAGCCCGGTCTTCGATCATGTCCGGCTGGAGATGGGCGGCGGCAAGGCGCTGGAGATCGAGGCGAAGAACAACGGCGCCGCCAATATCTACATCCAGTCGATGACCTTGAACGGCAAGCCCTGGACCCGGCCCTGGTTCCGCCATGCCGACATCAAGGATGGCGCGCGCATCGCCTTCGTCATGGGGAACAAGCCCAATCCGAAATGGGGCAGCGCGCCGGCCGATACCGCGCCGTCCATGTCCGACGCGACACGATAAGGGGATGATGATGCGCCTTCTGGTTCCGACCCTGCTGGCCCTGACGGCGGCGACCGCGCCGATCGCCTATGCGCAGGACGACCATGTCTATACCAGCGATCTGGTGACGCGCTGGGGCAAGGCGGTGACGCCCGACAATGCCTGGCAAAGCTATCCCCGGCCGCAATTGCAGCGCAAGGAATGGCGCAACCTCAACGGCCTGTGGGACTATGCCATCACCGATCCGGCGGTCGCGCGGCCGGCGAAGATGGATGGCCAGATACTAGTGCCCTTTCCGGTCGAATCCCGCCTGTCGCGAGTGGCGCGCAAGCTCACGCCCGAACAGCGGCTCTGGTACCGGCGCGCCTTCACCGTGCCGGCCGGCTGGGCGGGGCAGCGGATCATGCTCAATTTCGGCGCGGTCGACTATGCCGCGCAGGTGATGGTCAACGGCGCGATCGTCGGCGGGCACAAGGGCGGCTTCGATGCCTTTGGCCTCGACATCACCGATTATCTGAAGCCCGGCCAGAACGAGCTGATGGTGCAGGTGGCCGATCCCAATTCGGCCGGTACCCAGCCGCGCGGCAAGCAGTCGCTGGAGCCGAGCGGCATCTGGTACACGGCGGTCAGCGGCATCTGGCAGACGGTGTGGATCGAACCGGTGCCCAGGCTGCACATCGCCGACGTCCGCGCGACCGCCGATATCGACCGGGGCGTGGTGGAGGTCGACGTCGCGCTCAGCAACTGGGCGAGCGACACCGATGCGGTACGCCTGACCGCCAGCAGCGGCGGCAAGACCGTGGCCAGCACCATTTTGCGCGGCAATCGCCATGCGACGCTGGCGATCCCCGGCGCCCATCTCTGGTCGCCCGACGATCCCTTCCTCTACGACCTCAAGGCCGAGCTGATCGATGTGCGCGATCCCTATGCCGGCATGGCCGAGCGCGATCGCCACGCCTATGACGCGCGCTTCACGGTCGGCGAGACGCGGCGTTATGCCGATGCCCAGCCGGTCGGCGCGCCGCGCGACACGGTGCAGACCTATTTCGCCATGCGCAAGATTTCGGTCGGGCAGGGGCCGGTACGGGGGCAACCGGTGCTGCTGCTCAACAACAAGCCGCTTTTCCACAATGGCACGCTGGACCAGGGCTGGTGGCCGGACGGGCTGCTGACGCCGCCGTCGGAGGAGGCGATGAAGAGCGACCTGATCTTCCTCAAGCAGGCCGGCTTCAACATGGTGCGCAAGCATATCAAGGTCGAGCCGGCGCGTTACTATTATGACGCGGATCATCTGGGCATGATGATCTGGCAGGACATGCCCTCGGGCGGGGGCGAGGACCAGTTCGTCGCCGGCACCAGCCAGGGGCAGGCGATTTTCCCGGCCGCGACCATGGCCGACCATATCAGCGAACTGACGCGGATGGTCGGCAATCTGCGCGCCTTCCCCTCGATCGTCCTGTGGGTGGTCAATAATGAGGGCTGGGGCCAGTTCGACAGCGCGACCCTGGCCCGCACCGTCAAGGGGCTGGACCCCAGCCGGCTGGTCGATGCGGACAGCGGCTGGATGGATGTGGCGCCCGGCGTGTCGGATGTGTTTGACATCCACAGCTATGAGGACAAGCCCAACGTGCCGACGCGCCATGCCGACCGGGCGATCGTGCTGGGCGAATATGGCGGCGTCGGCCTGCCGGTGCAGGGCCATTTGTGGAAGCCGGGCAAGTCGCTGTGGAGCTATCAGGTGGCCGGCGGCGACGGTGATTACCTGACCCGTTATCGCGCCAAGATGGAGGAGGTGATCCGCCAGGCGCGCGACCATGGGTTGAGCGCATCCGTCTATACCCAGACCAGCGATGTCGAGGACGAGATCAACGGCCTGCTGACCTATGACCGGGCGCAGGCCAAGGCATCGGCCGCCGATCTGGCGAAGATTGCTGCGCCTTTGTGGACGCCTAAACCCTAAGCAGTTTCCAACAAAATCCATGTTTCTCAAATGGATATTTCATATTTCAAAACATGTCTTAATCTAATTGACAAATTGCTTTTTTTAATCTGATATCAGCGTCGGGTAGGGTTGCAGGATCATGGTCGGTTCCACGGCCGGCATCCCCATCCATCAATAAGAGCGAAAGGGCGAACAGGCCCTAGCCCTGGGAGGGTGCCAAAATGACTATTGCGTGTGAGGAGTCTCGTGTCGGTTCGGGTCGTGGCCGGCTGATCCGTGTGCTGCTGATGTCCGCCAGCGCGGCCGGCAGCATTGTAGCGGCGCAGGCGCAGGATGCGCCCGCTTCGGCCGCGCCGCAGGGCGCCGCCGGCGAGGAAGCGAGCATCGTCGTCACCGGCTATCGCCAGTCGATCGAGCAGAGCCTGCGCCAGAAGCGTGAGGCCAATGCCTTTGTCGACGTCATCACCGCCGAGGATATCGGCAAGTTCCCCGACAAGAACGTCGCGGACTCGCTGCAGCGCGTGCCGGGCGTCATCATCGAGCGTGATGGTGGCGAAGGATCGAAGGTCAGCATTCGCGGCCTCAGCTCCGACCTGACCCTGACCCAGCTCAACGGCAATTTCATCGCGTCGGCCGACAGCGGCGATCCGTCGCGTTCGTTCAACTACACGCTGCTGCCGGCGAACATGATCGCCAGCGTCGACGTCTTCAAGTCGCCCGAGGCGCGGATGGACGAAGGCGGCGTCGGCGGTACCGTTATCCTCAAGACCCGTCGCCCGCTCGATCTGGAGCCCTGGTCGGGCTTCCTGTCGGCCGAGGGCGTCTATGCCGACGTATCCGACAAGTTCGAGCCGCAGATTTCCGGCCAGCTATCCTGGCACAATCCCGACGACACGTTCGGCGTGCTGGTGGGTGCCACCTATCAGGAACGCCGCAACCGCACCTTGACGGCCGGTACGGAAACCTGGGCCTGGTGGACCTATGACCGGGCGAACGAACCGGCGACCGACGTCAACGGCAACCCCTATGCCAATGACAGCGCGATCAGCTACTGGTCGGAAAATACCGGCAGCACCACCCAGGACGGCACCCGCTATTCGGGCTATTGGGCGCCGCAATCGGTGACGGAATCGGTGCTGGACCAGCAGCGCAAGCGGCTGGGCATCCAGGCGACGGCGCAGTGGAAGCCGACCGACGAGCTGACCCTGACCGCCAATTATTTCCGCTTCCAGATCAAGAACAATTTCCAGTCGAACGTGCTGAAGATCCCGGAATGGGGCTATAGGAATTTCTTCACCGGCGCGAGTTTCGACGACAGCGGCACGATCATGCAGGGGGCCAATTTCCATGTGCCGGCTGCGGGCACGGGCTGCCTGACCCAGACCCCGGCCTGCACCATGGAAACGCCGCAGCTGTCGGGCCAGTATAGCCGCGAGAAGGTGACGTCGAACACCTTCGACATCAACGGCGAATATGAGCATGACCGCTTGAAGGCATCGTTCGTGGTCGGCAAGACCAAGGCGACCGGTGGCCCCTCGATGCGCTTCAGCGTCGCGGCCAAGCCGCGCCTGACCACGGCGAGCCAGAGCACCAACGGCAATTTCATGAGCGACTGGTCGTTCAAGAACGGCTCGCTCGACATGCAGTTCTCGCCCGAACTGCAGCAGAATCTGATGAACGGCATCGCCCAGATCGACACCGGGTCGACCGGGTCGAGCTTCACCAACAGCACGATCCAGCAGACCTATGCCCAGATCGACCTGACCCGCGAGTTTGACGGCTTCTTCAATTCGCTGCAGGTCGGTGGCAAATATCGCGACGGCAAGGTGCGCCGCGAGACCGGGCGCGTCGAATGGTATGCCGATCCGGCGACCAAGCTGCGCTATCAGGACACGCCGGCCGGGGCGGTCGCGCAGCCGGGATATTTCTATGACAAGCCGATCGGCAATATCGACGGCGGCTTCACCGCCAGTGCCTTCCCCGGGATCAATTTCCGGAATTATCTGGATTATCTGAACAGCACCTATGGCGATCCGGTCCATGTCACCGACGATCAGAATATCTACAATATCGGCGAGAAGATCTGGGCCGGCTATGCCCAGCTGAATTTCAAGACCGACAGTCTGCGCGGCAATCTGGGCATGCGCATCGTCAATACCAAGCAGACCGGCACCTCCACCGATACGCTCTATTATGAGGATGATTATTGCGTGAACGGGCCGGGCGGTCCCTTCTCGCCACCGCCCATGGGGCCGGACGGCAATTGCCAGGTGATCCCGCAGGACCAGCGCGAACGGCGCGTCTTCAGCCCGAACGACGAGTCCAAGAGCTACACCGACTTCCTGCCGAGCTTCAACGTGTCGTGGGAAGTGCAGCCCGACCTGGTGCTGCGCGGCGCGATCGCCAAGGTGATCGCACGGCCGGGCTATAACGACCTCGCCGGCGCCCGTTCGCTCACCTATAATTCCGATGCCTTCGTCTATGACCGGCAGCAGTTCGGCGCCCGTCCGGGCTGGTTCGGCAATGGCGGCAATTTCGACCTGAAGCCCTTCTCCGCCTGGCAATATGACGTTGGCGTCGAATGGTATTTCCACCAGGGATCGGTGCTGGGCGCGACCCTGTTCCGCAAGGATGTGTCGGACTTCATCGTGCCGGTGGTGCTGGACCTGACCCAGACCGTGGCCGGCGAGACCGTGGTGGTGCAGCAATATTCGACTCAGGCCAACGGCTCCAAGGCGAAGTCGCAGGGCATCGAGCTTTACGCCCAGCACACCTTCTCCTTCGGCCTCGGCGCGCAGGTCAACTTCACCTATAATGACACGTCGGTGGCGGACATCGCGATCGACGGGCAGAAGGTGGGCACATCGCCGCTGGTCGGCAGCGCCAAGACCCAGGTCAATGCGTCGGTCTTCTGGGAAACCGACAAGTTCCTGGTGCGCGCGTCCTACAACCGTCGCGGCGAAGTGGTGCGCGGCATCGCATCGGGCCTCAACATCTATGATGATCCCTATGAGCAGGTCGACCTGAACGCCTCCTACAATATCAATGACAAGCTCTCGCTGACGGCGTCGATCATCAACCTCACCAAATCGGAACAGCGGCAGCATCTGGGCAATGACACGAAGGATCGTTTCTATTCCAACGTCTATGCCGGACGCCGTGCCTATGTCGGCGTGACCTATAATTTCTGATCGGGTCGCACCGAAGGAGGTGGGCGACTGCACGCGCCCACCTCCATTTATCTATCGGGAGGACGAAGGATGATCGGCCGCAAACAGGCCCTGGCACTGATCGGCGCGGCTTTGCTGCCGGCTGTCGCTTGGGCTGGCAATCCGGCGTTGCCGGGCTGGTATGCCGATCCCGAAATCCGCGCCTTTGACGGACAATATTGGATCTATCCGACCTATTCGGATCATGACGGCACGCCCGACCTGACCGCGCATTTCACGCCGGAACAGGAACAGGCGCGCAGCGGCGCATCGATCCGCCCGTCCTATCTCTACCAGACCTTCTTCAACGCCTTTTCATCGCCCGATCTGGTGCACTGGACCAGGCACAGCCATGTGCTGGACGTCGCCACCATAGCCTGGGCGAACAAGGCGATCTGGGCGCCCTCGGTGATCGAACAGGACGGGCGCTATTATATGTTCTTCAGCGCCAACGACATTCAGAGCGATGGCGAGAGCGGCGGCATTGGCCTGGCCGTCAGCGACAAGCCCGGCGGGCCGTTCCGCGATGCGATCGGCAAGCCGCTGATCGGCGCCTTCCACAATGGCGCGCAGCCGATCGATCCCTTCGCCTATCGCGACGAGGATGGGCAGGTCTATCTGTTCTACGGCGGCTGGAAACATTGCAACGTCGTGCGGCTGAGCGCCGACCTGCGCCGGATCGAGCCGTTCGCCGACGGCACGACCTATAAGGAGATTACGCCGCCCGGCTATGTCGAGGGCAGCTTCCTGATCAAGCGCAAGGGCGTCTATTATTTCATGTGGTCGGAAGGCGGCTGGACCGGGCCGGACTATAGCGTCGCCTATGCGACCGGGCCGAGTGCCACCGGCCCCTTCACTCCGCGCGGCCGGATATTGGCGCAGGATTTCCACATCGCGCGCGGCGCGGGTCATCATTCGGTGCTCAATATTCCAGGCACGGACGACTGGTTCATCGCCTATCATCGCCGACCGCTGGGCGACGATGTCGGCGAGCATCGGCAGGTCGCGATCGAGCGGCTGCTGTTCGAGGCCGATGGCAGCATCCGGCCGGTGGTGATGACCAGGGATGGCGTGGCGCCGCAAAAGCCGCCGCGCAAATGAGAGAGAAGGGGAAGATGGTGGGTGTAAAGACGATGCGCGGCACGATGGCGCTGATCCTGGGTGGCTCGCTGCTGGCGCTGGCTTCGGCGGCGGCCGGCCAGTCGGTCCCCGAGCCCGCCGCGTCTGCGCCTTCCGCGCCGGCGCTGGTCGATCTCGCCAATCCGCTGATGGGCACGGATTCCAGCTATGAACTGTCCTATGGCAACACCTATCCGGCGGTCGCTGTCCCCTGGGGCATGAATTTCTGGACCCCGGTCACCGGCAAGATGGGTGATGGCTGGGGCTATACCTATGACGCGCACAAGCTGAACGGCATCAAGCAGACCCACCAGCCCAGCCCCTGGATGGGCGACTATGCCGCCTTCGCCCTGTTCGCCGAGACCGGCGCGATCAAGATCAAGGAGGAGGAGCGGGCATCCTGGTACAGCCACAAGGCGGAGGAAAGCCGGCCCTATAGCTACAAGGTCTATCTGGCCGACTATGATGTGACGGCGGAGGTCGCGCCGACCAATCGCGCCGCCCAGTTCCGCTTCACCTTCCCGCAGAGCGACCAGGCCCATATCCTGCTCGACGCCTATGCCGGCGGGTCGATGGTGACGATCGACGCCGCCAACCGCCGCATCACCGGCTATGTCCGCAACAACAAGGGCGGGGTGCCGGGCAATTTCCACAATTATTTCGTGGCCCAGTTCGACCATGATTTCAGCATCGGCCAGAGCTGGGGCGACGATGGCAAGCTGGACGCGACGGCGCAGCGCGAGGGCGACCATGTCGGTGCCGTCATCAGCTTCAAGACGAAGGCCGGCGAGCAGATCGGGGTCAAGGTCGCATCCTCCTTCATCAGCCCGGAACAGGCGCTGCGCAATCTTCAGAGCGAGGTCGGCAGCGACGATTTCGATGGCACCAAGGCGAAGGCGAAGCAGGTCTGGGAACAGGAATTCCAGCGCATCGCGGTCGAGGATCCGGACATCGACAATCGCCGCACCTTCTATTCGGCGCTCTACCGGATGCTGCAATTCCCGCGCAATTTCCACGAGATCGACGCGCAGGGGAAGCAGGTCCACTACAGCCCCTATGACGGCAAGGTGCATCCCGGCCCGCTCTATACCGACAACGGCTTCTGGGACACCTGGCGCGCGGTATTCCCCTTCTTCGCGCTGATGTATCCTGAGCGCGACGGCGAGATCATGCAGGGACTGGCCAACACCTACAAGGAATCGGGCTGGCTGCCGGAATGGGCAAGCCCGGGCCATCGCAACGTCATGATCGGATCGAACAGCGCGATCCTGATCGCCGACGCCTATGCCAATGGCGTGCGCGGCTTCGACGTCAACACGCTCTATGAGGCGATGGTCAAGAATGCGACCACGTCGAAGGGGCGGCCGACCGATGCCAAGGGCCGGACGCTGACCGCCGTCGGCCGCGAGGGCGTCGAATATTATAACCAGCTTGGCTATGTGCCCTATGATGTCGGCATCAACGAGAATGCCGCGCGCACGCTGGAATATGCGACCGCCGACTTCGCCCTGTCGCGCCTCGCCGCGCAACTGGGCAAGAGCGCCGACGCCAAGCGCTATGCCGAACAGGCGCTAAACTACCGCAAGCTCTATGACGCGCAGACCGGCTGGATGCGCGGCCGCAACAAGGACGGGTCGTGGAGCGCCAATTTCAATCCCTATAAATGGGGCGATGCCTTCACCGAGGGCAATGCGCTCCATTATAGCTGGTCGGTGATGCAGGATGTGCAGGGGCTGATCGACCTGATGGGCGGCGACCGGACGTTCGTCGACCGGCTCGACAGCATCTTCACCACCCCGCCAATCTTCGACGACAGCTATTATGGCCAGGTGATCCACGAGATCAGGGAGATGCAGATCGTCGACATGGGCCAATATGCCCATGGCAACCAGCCGATCCAGCACATGATCTATCTTTATGACTGGGCGGGCGCACCGTGGAAGGCGCAGTTCCATGCCCGCGACGTGATGCGCAAACTCTACGCGCCCACGCCGGACGGCTATCCGGGCGACGAGGATAATGGCCAGACATCGGCCTGGTATGTCTTCTCCGCCCTGGGCTTCTATCCGGTGACGCCGACCGTGGGCCAATATGCGATCGGCAGCCCGCTGTTCCGCCGCGTCACCCTGACCATGCCCGGCGGCCGCAAGCTGCTGGTGGAGGCGGAAAATAACAGCGCGGACAATGTCTATATCCAGTCGGCGACGCTGAACGGCCAGCCCTGGAACAAGCCATGGCTGCCGCGCGAGGAATTGCAGAAGGGCGGCACGCTGCGCTTTATCATGGGGCCGAAGCCCAATGAAAGCTGGGGCGCGGCCAAGGTGGATGCCCCCTTCTCCATGAGCAAGCCGCAATAAAAGACAAAGACACAAGAGAGGAATGACCCGATGAGTTTCCGTCGCCGTGACGTCATCGCCGGTGCCGGAGCGCTGGCACTGGCCGCTACCAGCCCCACCTCCCCCCTTGGTGCCGCCAGTGCCAGCGCATTCCCATCCAAGCGCCCGCCCAAGGGGCAGCGGCGCTTCACCAGCCCGGCGGTGGAGGGCGAGATCGCGCGGGTGAAGGCGAAGATCGCCGACCCGCAACTCGCCTGGCTGTTCGAGAATTGCTATCCCAACACGCTCGATACCACGGCGGAACTGGGCATGGTCGACGGCAGGCCCGATGCCTTCGTCATCACCGGCGACATCGACGCGCTGTGGCTGCGCGACAGTTCGGCGCAGCTTCAGACCTATGTCCATCTGACGCCCAGGGATGCGGGGTTGCGCCGGCTGTTCCACGGCCTGATCCAGCGGCAGGCGCGCTGCATCCTGATCGATCCCTATGCCAATGCCTTCATGAAGGATCCGGCCGCCCGGTCCAGCCTGCCGGCAATTTCGGACAGGACCGACATGAAGCCGGGCGTGGCGGAGCGGAAATGGGAGATAGACAGCCTCTGCTATCCGATGCGGCTGGCCCATGCCTATTGGACCGCGACCCGTGACAAGGCGCCGTTCGACGCGCTCTGGGCCAAGGCGATGGCGCTGGCGGTCGCGACCCTGCGCGAACAGCAGCGCAAGGACGGGCCAGGCCCCTATCATTTCCAGCGGGTCGACAAGTCACCGACCGAGACGCTGATGTTCGACGGCTATGGCGCGCCCACGCGCAAGGTCGGCCTCATCCATTCGGGCTTCCGCCCGTCGGACGACGCGTGCCTCTATCCCTTCCTGATCCCGTCCAACCTGTTTGCGGTGTCGGCGCTGCGCATGCTGGCGCAGGTGCTGGGCGAGGCGCGGGGCGACGCGGCGGCGGCGCAGGATTGCGCCGCGCTCGCTGCCGAGGTCGATGCCGCGCTCAAGGCCCATGGCCAGATGGACGACGGGCAGGGCGGTCGGGTCTGGGCCTATGAGGTCGATGGCTATGGCAATGCGATCTTCATGGACGATGCCAATGTGCCGAGCCTGTCGGGCCTGCCGCTGCTGGGCGCGGCCGACCGGGGCGATCCGCTGTGGCAGCGCACGGCCGCACTCGCCTGGAGCGGGCGTAACCCCTATTTCTTCACCGGCACCGCGGCGCAGGGCATTGGTGGGCCGCATATCGGCATGGACATGATCTGGCCGATGTCGATCGTCACCCGCGCGCTCAACAGCGCCGACGATGCCACGATCCGCCAGTGCCTGGCCTGGCTGCGCGCCACCCATGGCGGCACCGGCTTCATGCACGAAAGCTTCCACAAGGATGATCCGGCCACATTCACCCGGTCCTGGTTCGCCTGGGCCAATGGCCTGTTCGGCGACCTGATCCTGGATCTGGAGCGGCGCAAGCCCGCGCTGCTGGCCGAGCGCTTCGCATAGGAAAGATAAGGGAGAGGACAGGATGATCACCGCCAACCGCCGCCAGTTGCTGGCCGGCGTAGGGATGGTTGCGCTCGGGAAGGCATGGCCGGCGGTCGCAGCCGGGCAGGGCGATGCTGCCGCCCGGCCCGACCTGTTCATCGGCACCGGCGGCCATGGCCACACATTTCCGGGTCCCTCCATGCCCTTTGGCATGGTGCAGCTTGGCCCCGATACCAACAATGCCGGCTGGGACGCCTGTTCGGGCTATCATGTCGATGACGGGTCGATCATGGGCTTTTCCCACACCCATTTGTCGGGCACCGGCATCGGCGATATGCTGGACGTGCTGGTGGTGCCGACGCGCGGGCCGCTTCAGCTTCAGCCTGGCCCGGTCGGCAAGCCGGACGAGGGCTATCGCCAGCGTTTTTCCGACGAACATGCCGAGCCGGGCTATTATCGGGTGAAGCTGGAATCGGGCGTGCTGGCGGAACTGACCGTGACCGAACGGACCGGCCTGCACCGCTATCATTTCCCGGATGGCCCCGGCCATATCCTGATCGATTTTGCCCATTGCAAGCAGGAGAAGCCGGACGAACTGATCCGGATCGAGAATGCGTCGCTGGACCTGGCCGAGGACGGCACGCTGACCGGCAGCCGGCAGGTATTTCGCTGGGCCGAAGGGCGCCGCATCCATTTCGCGCTGCAAATGTCGCGCAAGCCCGATCGGGTCGCCTTCTTCGGTGATGGCGACAAGCCGCTGCCCGACGGCGCGCGATCGGTGAAGGGGCAGCGGCTGAAGGTTGCCCTGTTCTTCGACGATGCGGGCGCGGCGCCGATCCAGATCCGCACCGGCATTTCCGCCGTCGACGTCGCCGGCGCGCAGGCGGCGCTGGCGGGCGAAGCGGCGGACTGGAATTTCGATGCGGCGCGGGTGGCGGCGGGCGCCGCCTGGGGCAAGGAATTGGCCGGCATCGTGGTACGCGGCGGCACCGCCGATCAGCGCAGGATCATGGCGAGCGCCCTCTATCATTGCCTGCTGGCGCCGCAATCGTTCGTCGATCGCGACGGCCGCACCATGGGCATGGACGGCAAGGTGCACAGCCTGCCGCCGGGCGAGCGCGCCTTCACCGCCTATTCGCTGTGGGACACCTATCGCGCGCTGCATCCGCTGCTGACGATCATCCAGCCCGATCGGGCCGCGCTGATGACCCGCGACCTGATCCGTCAGACCCAGCAAAGCCCCTATGGCCCGCCGGTCTGGCCGCTGCAGGGCAAGGAAACCGGCTGCATGATCGGCTGGCATGCGGTGTCGGTGCTGGCCGAGGCGCAGGCCAAGGGGATCAAGGCGGATTATGCCGCCGCCTGGCCGGCGATCCGCCGGCGCGCCTTCGATCCGGCCATGCCCGATGTCGACAGCACGCTGGGCCGCAATTTCTATTATGATCTGGGCTATATTCCGGCTGACAAGATCTGGGAGTCGGTCAGTCGGACCCAGGAATATGCCTATGATGACTGGGCGATGGCGCGGCTGGCGCAGGCGGCGGGCGCGAACGAAGATGCGGCGCGGCTGAAGGCGCGCAGCCGCAACTATCGCAACGTGATCGATCCGAAGATCGGCTTTGCCCGGCCGCGCTTTGCCGATGGCCGTTGGTGGCAGGACTATGACCCGATCCAGATCGGCCATGATCCCAAACGGCATCGCGACTATACCGAAGCCAATGGCTGGCAGGCGACCTTCCTCACCCAGCATGACATTTATGGCCTGATCGACCATTTCGGCGGCGACGCGGCGTTCGAGACGAAGCTGGACGCCTTCTTCAATGCGCCGTCGACCCTGCCGGACAATGCGCCGCCCGACATCAGCGGCCTGGTCGGCCAATATGCCCATGGCAACGAACCCGACCAGCATGCCGCCTATCTCTATGCCTATTGCGGCGCGCCGGCGAAGACGCAGGCGATGGTCCGCCAGCTGCTGACGGAGATGTACAGGGCCGCGCCCGACGGCGTCATCGGCAATGATGATTGCGGCCAGATGAGCGCCTGGTTCGTACTGAGCGCGCTCGGCTTCTATCCGGTCGATCCGGTGAGCGCGCTTTATGTGCTGGGATCGCCGCTGTTCGACGAGGCGACCGTCGATCTGGGCAGGGGCCGGCGGCTGGTGGTGCGCGCGCAGGGTAATGGCCCCGACCGGCCCTATGTCCAGTCGGTGACCTGGAACGGCCGCGCCCACACGCGCAACTGGATCAGCCATGCGGCGCTGATGCAGGGCGGCGAGTTGGTCTTCGTCATGGGCGCGCGGCCATCGGGCTTTGGCATGGCGAAGCGTGATCGGCCGCCCAGTTTCGGCATCCAGCCGGGGTAAATTCCGGTCAGGGGCGGATCAGCCGTCCGCCCCGATCGTCACCGAACCGCGCGACGGCTTCCACAGCGCGCCCGGCGTCGGCAGCAGGAAATGGCTGAAGGGCAGGATTGCCGCGCCCACGGCCGGTGCATCCTCCGACAGGGCGGCGCGCGATACCGGAGCCACGGCGGGCAGTTGCGCCGCGATGTCGCGCATCTGCGCGTTCATCCGCTCGGCCAGCAGATCCATCAGCCGGGTGGGCAGGCGCCCGCCCAGCAGGATGGCGGCCGGATTGACCAGGCAATTGACCGCCGCCAGCGGTGCGGCAAGTTGCTCAGCCGCCATCTCGATCCAGCGATTGATCGCGTCGGCCGCCACGCCGTCGGTCGCGTGCAGCGCTTCGCGCAAAGCGAAACCCTGCGCGCCCATATCCTTGGCCAGTGCCGAGAGGGAGACGATATTCTGCAGGGGTTCGGCCGGGCCGTCGCCGCGCTGCGCCAGCATGAAGCCGATTTCGCCCGATCGACCGCTGGCGCCGCGGACATAATTGCCATCGACCACCAGGCCGCCGCCCAGGCCCGACGACATCAATATGTAGAAGAAGCTGGTGTTGGTCTGCCCCTTGCCCAGCTGCATTTCGCCCATGGCGGCGGCGGCGGCGTCATTCTCGCGGAAGACCGGCCAGTCATGCGGACCGGCGAACAGATCCGCCATGCTGACCTGTTCCCATTCGCCATAGGCCAGGGGGCGGCCGGGCAGGTCGACCGATCCCAGATCGTCGGGCATGGCGACGCCCAGGCCCACCACCTTGGCGGCATCGACCCCGGCGCCGGCCAGCATGCCGGCGATCGACCGGTCATACAGGGCGCGCACATCGGCGGGCAGGGCATAGTCGATCTCTTCCGACACCCGTGCCAATGTCTGGCCGGCGAAATCGACCAGGACGATGGTGATATGGTCGCGGTCGATATTGACCCCGACCGAATAGCAGGCGTCGCTGCGGATCACGAGCTTGGTCGGCGGCTGGCCACGCCCGCCGCGCCGCTGCCCGGCCTCCTCGATCAGCCCGTCCTGCAGCAGCCGCTTGGTGATGTTGGCGATGGCCGGTGCGGTGAGGCCGGTGATGCCGGCCAGTTCCACCCGCGTCAGCATGCCGCAGACGCGGATCGCGTGCAGGGTGATGCGCTGGTTGTGATCGGCGGCGCGTTCCAGATTGGTGCCCGACAGGCGCGGGCGCTGGCGGAGGGACGAGCCGGTCATGCCGAAGGCCCGGTCAGGAACGGATAGGATCGGGCGAAATCAGCGCGGGTCATCGTCATGTGTCGGCTTCCCATGCTGTGACGCGCCGGTCAATGGTGACAGTTCATCTTCCAGCGACAGGCCCCGGGTTTCGGGAAAATAGCGCCAGACGATGACGAACTGGACCAGCATCGCGACCGCGAAGAACCAGAAAGGCAAGGCCCGCGATCCCTGGGCGACAACCGGAAAGCCGAAGGCGATCAGTGCGTTGAGCGCCCAATGGGCGGCGCTGCCCAGCGACTGGCCGCGTGCGCGCACGGCGGTGGGGAAGATTTCGGAGAGATAGACCCAGATCACCGCCCCCTGCGACACCGCGAAAAAGAGGATGAAGCCGATCAGCACCGGCAGCAGCAGCATCTCGCCGCGCCCGGTCGTGTAGATCGTCGCCACGCCAGCGAGCGCGATCGCGGTGCCGGCAGCGCCGGCCAGCAGCAGCGGGCGGCGGCCGACCCGGTCGATCATCGCCATGCCGATCAGCGTCGCGACCAGATTGGCGATGCCGATCGCCACCGACTGGAGATCGGCGGACAGGGCGCTGAAGCCCGCCATCGCAAAGATGTCGCCCAGATAATACAGGATCGCGTTGATGCCCGAGAGCTGGTTGAAGGCGGCGATCGCGAGCGCCAGCAGGATCGGCGTGCGGTGCGCGCGCCAGGACAGGCGCGCCGGCCCGGACGCGGCACGGGCGGTGGCGAAACGGGCGATCAATGCGTCCGCATTGCCCATCGCGAGGCGGCCGATCGCCCGGCGCGCGGCGTCGATCCGCCCCTGCTGGACCAGCCAGCGCGGACTGTCGGGAATGCGCAGCAGCATCGCCAGGAACAGGATGGCGGGGATCATGGCGACGCCCAGCTTGACGCGCCAGATATCGGGAATATCGATTACCGCTCCTATCAGTGCATTGCTGACATAAGCCGCCAGAATGCCGATGACGATGCTGAGCTGGAAGGCGCCGACCAGTCGGCCGCGCCGGTCGGCCGGGCTTATCTCCGCGATATAGACCGGCGCCAGAACGGATGTCCCGCCGATCGCCAGCCCGCTGAGCAGGCGAAAGGCGATGAACATCGGCAGGTTCGTGCTGAGGGCACAGCCGAGTGCGGACACGCCATAGGCGATCGCGATCCAGATCAGCACGGTGCGGCTGCCAAGGCGGTCGCCAGGCTTCCCGGCTCCCAGCGCGCCGATCAGCGTCCCGATCAGCGCAGCCGAAACGGCCGCTCCCAGTCCCGTAACACTCAGCGCGAAGGCATCGCTCAACGCATGCGTGACACCGGCAATCACGGCGGTGTCGAACCCGAACAGGAGTCCGCCAATGGCTGCGGCGATGACCGCGCTTATGCTGGCCGAACCGGCCATTCTGCCTGTCATCATCCTGCTCCCATATCGCCCGGCTTGCATGCCGGATTGAATAATGCAATTTAATGTATTAATTGATCGGAGCCGACGCAATCGATATTATGCCGCAGTCGGCGCGGTGGAACGGGAGAGCGGGCGTGGCAAAATGGGGCGGCATGTCCATCGGACAGCGATCGGACATGGCTAGGCGGCGCGCGCATTCCATGGCAACCGGTGTCCATCATGCTTGACGCTTCCCTGATCGCCGCCGCCGGGCGTCCCTTTGCCGGTCTGGAACTGGGCGGGACCAAGTGCGTCTGCACCCTGGCCACGGGTCCCGACGCCATATTGGACCAGCGGACGGTCCCTACCACCCGGCCCGAAGAAACGCTGCCGGCAATCCTTGCCATATTGGAAGAATGGGATGCGCGGGGCGGTTTCGTCGCGCTTGGCATTGCGTCCTTCGGGCCGCTCCAGCTCAATCCGGCGGCGGCTGATTATGGCTGCATCCTGGCGACGCCCAAACCGGGCTGGCCGGGTGCCGATATCGTCGGCACGCTGGCTGGCCCTTTTGCCGTGCCGGTGGCGTTCGACACCGACGTCAATGGCGCGGCGCTGGCGGAAATGCTGTGGGGGTGCGGGCAGGGCATGCAGGACTTCGCCTATGTGACCGTCGGAACGGGCGTCGGCGTGGGATTGATCGTCCATGGTGCGCCGACCCGGGGCATCGGCCATAGCGAAATCGGCCATATTCGCGTGCCGCGCCTGGCCGGCGACGATTTCGTCAGTGCCTGTCCCTATCATCCCGACTGTGTCGAGGGACTGGCGTCGGGTACCGCGCTGCGCGCCCGATTGGGGGATCGACTGCCATCGGATCTGCCACCCAATGATCCGGTCTGGGCGCCGATCGTCGATGCGCTGGCGGCGATGGCGCATGCGATGGTGTGCTCCACCGGGCCGTTGCGCATCGCCATGGGCGGCGGCGTGCTGGCCGGGCAGCCCCATCTGATCGGGCGTATCAATGCGGCGCTGCGCGACAGTCTGGCGGGCTATATGCATCTGCCCAATCCCGACCATTATGTCGTAGCGCCGGCGCTGGGGGCGCAGGCCGGCCCGATGGGATCGATCGCGCTTGCGTGTATGGCGTTGGCGCAGGCTGCGACAGCAGCATGATAACAACGGATTTTCTGCTATTGGACCGGCCATGAGCGCTCATCGTCTGATTCTCAACGCCGTCGAAAAACCCTGGGGCTGCACGGGCCTGTCGCCGCAATATGGGGCCGACCCCGACCGGCGTGTCGGCGAGATCTGGTTCACCGGCCCCGACAATGTGCCTCAACCGCTGCTGGTCAAATATCTGTTCACCAGCGAGCGCCTGTCCGTGCAGGTCCATCCCGATGACGGGCAGGCACGTGCCACTGGGCTGGCCGGTGGCAAGTCGGAATGCTGGTACGTACTCGATACCCAGGGCGACGCGCGGCTGGGCATTGGCCTGCGCCATGCGGTCGATGCGGACGCGCTGCGGGCGGCTGCGCTGGACGGCTCGATCGAGGATCTGATGGACTGGAAACCGGTCAGGCCGGGCGACTTCTATTATATCCCGGCGGGCACGATCCATGCCATCGGCGGTGGCATCACCCTGGTCGAGGTACAGCAGAATAACGACGTCACCTATCGCCTCTATGATTATGGCCGCCCGCGCGAACTGCATCTGGATGCAGGCATGGCGGTCAGCCGGCCTGAGCCTTATGATCGGCCGGTGCAGCATGTCGCGGTGGATGGATCGACCATTCTGGTTGATGAGGCGGGCGCGCCCTTCCTGCTGGAAAGCCGGGTCTGTCCGGCTGGAGAAGCGATCATGTTCGACACGGGGCTGTGCTGGTTCATTCCGTTCAGTGGTCATGGGACAATCGATGGCACGGCCTGGCAGGCGGGCGAATGCTGGCTGATCCAGGATCGGGCGACGCTCATGGTTGACGCCGACATGCACGCTTTCCTGGCGCGTCCCACCGACTGAGCCCCAACCCCGGGCACCTTTGTCCCGCATTCCCGGTTCGATCCGGGCAAATCATCCGCCCTGGACATGTCCGCGCGCGTCCATCCCATTATCCGGGAGCTGGAATCGCGTCCTAAGCGATTGATATTTTTAATTGTTCCACATTGTGGGGAAATGTCCATATGTTGCACATCTGGTCGTGCATCTGGCTCGCTTCGTCGAAAAAACTAACCTCCGGCGCAATGTCCATATATAGATATATATGTCCAATATATGGAACATATGAGCGGGCGGAACGGTATGAACCGTGCCACCCGCTGGAAGAAGACTGCCTCAAAAATGGGCAGGTATATGAATGTCGGGAGGATGTTTAAGTGCGGTTTTCCAAAAATTATGCCCTGGCCTCAACGTCGGCCATGGCGCTCCTCCTGATTGGCGCTGTTCCCGCCCACGGCCAGGACGCGGGTGCCGCCAAGGATGGCGCGGGCGAAAATGCAGACATCGTCGTCACCGGCATCCGCTCCAGCCTGCAGGGCGCGCTGAACGCCAAGCGCAACGCACCGCAGGTGCTCGACGCCATTTCGGCCGAGGATATCGGCAAATTCCCGGACAAGAATATCGGTGAAGCGCTGCAGCGCGTGACCGGCGTGCAGATTTCGCGCGCCGACGGCGAAGGCGCGGGCGTCACCATTCGCGGTGCCGATCCGTCACTCAACCGCGTCGAGATCAACGGCACGACCGCCCTGTCGACCACCGTGGGTGGCGGCCGCGACGTCGATTTCCGCGATCTGCCCTCCGAATTCGTCAACCGCCTCGAAGTGGTGAAGTCGGCCACCGCCGACATGACCGAAGGTGGCGTCGGCGGCACCGTGCGCATCATCACGCGCCGGCCGTTCGACAATGGCGGCAAGCCCTATCTGGCCGGCTCTGCCCAGGCCATCTATGCCGATATCGGCGACCATATGGATCCGCGCGTGGCGCTGATCGGCAGCGACACCTTCGCCAATGGCACGATCGGCGTGCTGCTGTCGGGCACGTTCGAGAACCGCAATGTCGAAAGCCATCAGGCCCGCACCACCGGCTGGGTCCAGCTGGACAGCGATCGCGCCACGCCGGGCATGCAGGCCTATGACCTCAACAATGACGGCATGGGCGACTTCTTCCCCGATATCCCGCGCTATGTCATCAACCGCCTGGAAACCCGCCGCTATGCGTTGAACGGCATCGTCGAATGGCGGCCGAGCGATGACCTCAAGGCCTATGTCGAGGGCAATTGGACGCAGTCGACCCAGTCGGTGACGTCGCAATATCTGCAGACCGGCACCAGCGGCGGCATTCTCGACACCGCGAACACGGTCGTTGGTCCCGACAATACGGTCACCCACCTGGAGATGACCAACAACACTGCGCTGGGCCAGACCGCGCAGCTGGGCGTGTCCTATCGCAACATTCTGGGCGACATCAAGCGCACCACCTATAATGCGGCGATCGGCGCGGAATGGACCACCGGCAACCTCACCCTGACGCCGAAAATCTCTTACTCCAAGGCCGAAGCCTATAATAACGAGATCAACGCGACCTCGGCCGTGACCGGCATGCCCTGGCTGGTCGTCGACTATGCCAATGGCCAGCAGGCGCCCAACATCATCCTGCCCAACGACCCGACCACCATCAGCGGTATCAACCAGCTGACCGTGCTGCGCCGCCCGCGCTACGACGACCAGGCCGAGAAGATGGCGAAGCTGGACGCGGAATATAAGCCCGACGGCGGAGTCTTCACCTCGTTCAAGGTGGGTGGCCAGTATCGCGACCTGACGGTCAAGAGCCGCTTCTATACCCGCACCACCACGCTCAACGGCTTCAGCGATCCCGCTGTGCAGCAGCAGATCAACAGCATCGTCGCGGGCAATGCGGGGCTTGGCACATCGCCCTTCTTCAACACCGGCAATCTGGGTTTTGACAATGGCTATACCGCCTGGCTCAACATGACCCAGGGCGTGGCCGATGCGGTCGGCGTGCCCGATCCGTTCGCGGAAGGCGGTTGCCCGGCCAATGCCGACGGCACCTGCCAGGTCTATACCGACACCTGGAAGGTCGGCGAACGCAATCTGGCCGGCTTTGCGCAGGCTGCCTTTGCATTCGACGTCGGCGCGGTGCCGGTCAGCGGCGTGATCGGCGCGCGCGTGGTGAATACCAAGGTGAATACCTCGGGCTATCTCAACACCGCGGGCGTGATCTCACCGGTTGCCTACAAGAGTGATGCCACCGAATTCCTGCCCTCGCTCAACCTGAAGGCGGAACTGCTGCCCAACAAGCTGATGGCCCGCGTCACCGCGACCGAGGTGATGGCCCGTCCGCTGCCTCAGCAGCTGGCGCCGCGCTTCACGCTGGACGTGGTCGGCCTGTCCGGTTCGCGCGGCAATCCGGGTCTCGAACCCTTCCGCGCGCGCCAATATGATGCGGGCCTGGAATATTATATCAACAAGACCAGCTTCGCGTCGGTGACCTATTTCCGCAAGGAAATCAGTTCGTTCATTCAGAACACGACCGAGCCCTATACCGATGCCAGCGGCGTCACCTATACCATCACCGTGCCCTCCAACGGCACGCAGAAGGTCACGATCAACGGCATCGAGGCCGGCGCGCAGGTCGCGTTCGACTTCATCGACGTGCCGGTCATCAAGCATATGGGTGTCATGGCCAACTATACCTATTCCAAGGATAGCGGCTATGAAGGGAAGGATTATTTCACCGGCGATGCGCTGCCCTTCCAGGGGCTGTCGCGCAACAGCTACAATATCGCCGGCTATTATGAGGATGATGTCGTCAGCCTGCGTGCCGCCTATAACTGGCGCTCGAAATATCTGATCACGGCACAGGGCCGCGGCAATAATCCGGAGTTCGGCGAAGCCTATGGCCAGCTCGACGCCTCGCTCAACATCACCGTGATGCCCGGCATTTCCTTCTTCCTCGAAGGCGTGAACCTGCTCGATGCCACGCGGAAGGAAAATGCCAACAGCATCTATCGCCGCACGATCATCGAAACCTTCGGGCGCCGCGTCTATGGTGGTGTCCGCTTCAAGATCTGATCGCGCTCATGACCCGGCCTCCCCCGGGACATGAGGCAGGCTGCGGGTCGGGCATGTCCCGGCCCGCAGTCCGATTTTTTCAGCAGACGCGGGATATGCCGCCATGTTCGCTCGTCGTACCGTCCTTGCATCGCTGGGCCTGATGCCCGTCGCCGGCCCGCTAATGGCTGCGGCGCGGGGGCCGCTCTGGCGCGATGACTTCCGTCATGGCCTCAAACAATGGCAGCTGGAGGCGGTGGGCGACGCGCGCGTCAGCGCACAGGATGGCCTGCTCGATATCATCGCGCCCAAGGGGCTGACGCTGTGGTTCCGTCAGGCGCTTAAGGGGCCGGTCGCGATCCACTATGATGTGCGTGCCGTGTCCGAAGGCGGCCGCTATGACGAGGTCAGCGACGTCAACGCCTTCTGGATGGCGCGCGACCCGTCCGCGCCCGGCGGATCGGCGCTTGGCCGCCCGCGCAGTGGCACGTTCGAGGACTATGACAGCCTGAAAACCTATTATGTCGGCATCGGCGGCAACCGGAACAGCACCACGCGGATGCGCCGCTATGTCGGCGAGCCGGGCCATCGCCCGCTGCTGCCCGAACATGACCGCACCGACCAGGCGGCGATGCTGGTGCCCAATCACTGGTTTTCGATCGGCCTGATCGCCAACGATTCTCATATCGCGGTGGAGCGGGACGGGGCGACCCTGTTCACGCTCGACGATCCCGATCCCTATCGCAGCGGCCATTTCGGCCTGCGCACGACGCAGAGCCATCTCCAGGTCCGCAACTTCACCATCACCAAGATCTGAACAACATAAAAAGGGAGAGCAACGTGGATATCAGGGCGGGGATCAGCCGGCGCGACAGCCTGAAAGCCGGATTGATGGCGAGCGCGACCGCGCTGTTGCCGGGCGCGGCGCAGGCGGCGACGGGTGCGCGCGGTGGCGCCATGCCCGAAACGCCGGTGCGCTGGATCGACGATGCCGCCCCGCCACTTTCGCTCGGCCAGACCTTCGGCGTGCCATGGCCGCGCGGCGTGCTGCGCGCGGGCAAGCCGCTGTCGATGCAGGGCGCCGATGGCGCGGTTCTGCCGTCGCAGCATTGGACGCTGGCGACCTGGCCCGACGGCTCGATCAAATGGACTGCCCATGCGCTGCCGGCGGGCAGCGGCCAGCCCGGCGCGCTGAAGGTGGTGCCGGGCAAGCCGGCCGCGCCGCAGGCGCCGGTGCTGGTGCGCGAACTGGCGGATCGGATCGAGATTCAGGTCGGCGCGCTGCGCTGGAGCATCGGCCGCTCGGGCAATGCGATCATCCAGTCGGCGCAGCAGGGCGGTCGCACCGTGGTAGGCCCGCTGACCCTGGTCGCCAGCGTCGACAGCGCGCCGGAGGGTGGCACCCGCACGCCCTTCACCGGCCGCATCACCAGCGCTACGGTCGAGCAGAAGGGGCCGGTCCGCGCCGTCGTCAAGCTGACGGGCGTGCATGAAGGGCATGGGCGGCAGATATTGCCCTTCACCCTGCGCCTCTATGCCCATGCCGGCGGCGACCATCTGCGCATTGTCCACAGCTTCATCTTCGATGGCGATCCGGCGAAGGATTTCATCAGCGGCATCGGCCTGACCGCCGCCGTGCCGATGGCCGGCGCCCCGCATGACCGCCATGTCCGCCTCGCCACCGCCGACGACGGCCTGTTCAGCGAAGCGGTGCGCCCGCTCACCGGCCTGCGCCGCGATCCGGGCAAGAAGGTGCGCGCCGCGCAGATCGCCGGCAAGGCGGTGCCGATGGACGCGATGGCACCGGGCGTGTCCAAGCTGCTCGATCGCATCCCGACCTGGGGCGATTTCGACCTGACCCAATTGTCGGCCGACGGCTTTGCCATCGCCAAGCGCACGCAGGACGGCCATGCCTGGGTCGATTCCGTCGCCGGCAGCCGGTCGCAGGGGCTGGGCTATATCGGCTCGCCCCAGGGCGGCGCGGCGATCGCCACCCGCTATTTCTGGCAGCGCCACCCGTCCCAGATCAGCATTCGGGACGCCGAAAGCGACACCGCGACGCTGACCGCCTGGCTCTGGTCGCCTGACGCGAAACCGATGGACATGCGCTCCTATCGCGGCGTCCTGGGGATGGAGGGCTATGACGCCCAGAATGAAGGGCTCGACATCACCTATGAGGATTATGAGCCGGGCTGGGATGCCGCGACCGGCATCGCCCGCACCAGCGAACTGACCCTCTGGGCCTGCGCCGCCACTCCTTCGGCCGATGCGCTGGCGGCGATGGCGCAGGCGAACGCCGTGCCGCCGCAACTGATGGTGACGCCCGATCGCATCCATGAAGCCGGCGTGTTCGGCATCTGGAGCCTGCCGGACCGCTCGACGCCCATGAAGGCGCGGATCGAGGATCAGAATGCCAATCTGGTCGACTTCTATGTGGGTGAGGTGGATCGCCGCCGCTGGTATGGTTTCTGGAACCATGGCGACATCATGCACACCTATGATTTCGACCGGCATGTCTGGCGTTACGACATTGGCGGCTTCGCCTGGGACAATAGCGAATTGTCGCCCGACCTGTGGTTCTGGACCAGCGTGCTGCGCACCGGCAATGCCGCCGCCTTCCGCTTTGCCGAGGCGCTGACCCGCCATACCGGCGAAGTCGATGTCTATCATCTCGGCCGGTTCAAGGGGCTGGGCACCCGCCATGGCGTCCAGCACTGGAGCGACAGCAGCAAGCAGCCGCGCGTCAGCAACGCCATGTATCGCCGCATCTTCTATTATCTGACCGCCGACGAGCGCGCCGGCGACCTGATGCGCGATCTGGTCACGTCCGACCTGGCGCTGGAGCATGTCGAGATCGGCCGCAAGGTACCGGGCGCCGAGCGCAATCCGCTGCCGGCCGGCGTCATCGATTTGAGCTTCGGCACCATGTGGTGTTCGGTCGCATCGGCCTGGCTCACCGAATGGGAGCGGACCGGCGACAGGAAGTGGCGCGAGCGACTGCTGAACGGCATGGATAGCATCGGACGCCTGAAATATGGCTGGCTCGCGGGCAGCGCGCCCTATGACCTCAAGACCGGGCGCTTCATGGGCGCGGGGGACAAGATTTCCATCTCCCACCTCAACGCCGTGTTCGGCGCGCTGGAGGTGAATGCCGAGCTTCTGGAACTGCTCGACGTGCCGCGCTATCGCACCGCCTGGCTCGATTATTGCCGCTGGTTCAATGCCTCTCCGCAGGAGTGGAAGGCGAAGTTCGACCAGCCCTTCGGCCGCCGCAACCTCAAGGAAGGCCATTCGCGCCTGACCGCCTATGTCGCGCGGGAGACCGGCGACAAGCAACTGGCGGTCCGGGCCTGGAAGGAATTCCTCGGCGGCGAAGCAGGCCTCGGCCTGTCGACCGGCGATCCGCGCGTGGCGCTGAAGGGGCCGGCCTATGTCCGCCCGATCGTCGAATGGCCGGACGTCTCCACCAATGCGGCGGCGCAATGGGGCCTTGCCGCGATCGAAAATCTGGCGCTCATTCCCGACGCGCTCGCCGACGTTGCCAAGTGATGAAGGGCCTTAAGATGAAGACGATGATGATTGGCCTGATGGCGGCGCTGACGGTGAGTGCGGCGACCCCGGCGCTGGCCAAGCCCGTGGCCGAATGGGTCGACCAGACCACCGGCCACCGCGTGCTGCGGCTGACCGACACGCCGGGCAGCGCCAGCCTCTATTTCCACCAGAACAGCTATACGCCGCAGGGCGACAAGATGGTGATCTCCACGCCTGACGGCATTTCGGTGCTGACCTTGGCCGACTGGAGCATCAGGCCGCTGGTCAAGGGCAAGGATATCCAGCTGCTCTTCACCGGGCGCAAGACGCGCACCGCTTATTATGCCAGCCACAGGCGCGACGATGGTGCCGGCGCAACGACCCTTTATGCCGCTGACATCGACAGCGGCAAGGTCCGCAGAATCGCGACCGTCGATCGCGGCTCGATCGGCTCGATCAATGCGGACGAGACGCTGCTGCTCGGCCAGTGGGCGGCCAGCGACAAGCCGCTCCAGCCCGACGGCACGCAGAAGCGCGCCGCGCCGGAAATCAAGCAGCAGTTCGGCCAGGCCAATTATGCGGCCAACGGCCCGGACGGAAAGCCGCTCAGCTTTGCCGAGGCGAAGGAAGTGCGCCTCAACGAGCGACTGGAAGCGCGTATACCGATGGAGATCTTCACCATCGACATCCGCACCGGGGAACGCAAGGTGGTGGTCGCCTCGACCGACTGGCTCAACCATATCCAGTTCTCGCCGACCGACCCAGGTCTCATCATGTATTGCCATGAAGGCCCCTGGCACAAGGTCGACCGGATCTGGACGATCCGCACCGACGGCAGCGGCCAGCAACTGGTCCACAAGCGGACCATGAACATGGAAATCGCCGGTCACGAGTTCTTCTCGCCCGACGGCAAGTGGATCTGGTATGATCTGCAGACGCCGCGCGGCGAGATATTCTGGCTCGCCGGCTATGAACTGGCGACCGGGCATCGCCAGTGGTTCAAGGTCGACCGCAACCAATGGTCGGTCCATTATAACCAGGCGCCCGACCTTCAGCATTTCTCCGGCGACGGCGGCGACAGCGAAATGGTCGCCCATGCCCCCGACGGCAAATATCTCTATCTCTTCACGCCTCAGGCCATTCCCGACGTCGCCGGCATCCATGCCGACAATGCCGCCGACCTGATCGCGCCGGGCACCTTCGGCGTCGAGAAGATCGTCGACATGCGCAAGCATGACTATCGGCTGGAGCCCAACATCACCTTCACGCCTGACGGCAAATGGATGATCTTCCGCTCCAACATGGACGGCGCGCCGCAAATCTACGCGGCGGAGATTGCCAAGCAGCCGGCGCACTGACGACGGGCGATTGCCGGGCGGGGCGGCGCTGGCCTATGGTCGGCGCGCCCCGTGCGAAAGGCGGACGTCATGATGCGTACCCGGCACTGCTCCCTGCTCCTGTTGCTCGCCCCGGTCGCCGCTGACGCTGTGCCGCCGCCGACCCCGGCCGATCTCGCCGGCTGCGAAGGATCGGCTTTCGTCGTGGACAAGCTCGTCTGCGCCGACCCGGCGCTCAAGGCGGCCGATGCCCGCGCCCGCGTGCCGGACGCCGATCAGGCCCGATTGCTCGACACTGCATCCGACTATGTCGAGCCGCAGGACGCCTGGTTCCAGCGTCGCAACCGCTGTGCCTTCGCCGCCGACCAGCCGGCCTGTCTGCGCGACGCCTATGCCGAACGCACGGCCGTGCTGGCGGCGCTGGCCCATGATCCCGCGCAGGATCGGCCTGGGCTATGCGGCAAGGTGCCGGTGCGGATCGGCCAGGTGGGCAACGCGGCCATCATCCGTGACGACAGCCGGCTGGTCGCCGTGGCGCTGCCATCGTCCCGCTCGCCCTGGCGTCCATTCGTGACGGTCGAGCTGCGCGGCGGCACGCTACGCTTGCGTCGGCTGGATGGCGTCCAGATGGATTGCCGTTAGCGATCAATCCTCCTCATCATCGGTATGCACGATATCGGCCCGAGTGACCTGCCCGCCCTGGGTATGGACCACGGCCAGGCGTTTGCGCCCCTTGTCGCGGAAGCGGCGTTCCCCGCTGTCGAGCGCCGGGTCGGCGATCATGATGAGGGCATCGAACACGCCGCGCGCCTCGCGTAATTCGGTCAGGATCGCCAGCAGCTCGTGCGAGGTGATGCGCGTGCCGCCCTCGCTGTCGGGCATCTGCGTTTCGATGATCCGGTGCAGCGCCTCGACGATCGCCAGTGTGGGGTGCAGCCGCTCGACCGAAACCGGCGGGGTCAGCGGTACCGCGCGTACCTCTGCCAGCGCCAGATAGGGGTCGATCGCGCCCGGGCCGAAGACCTGTTCGATACTGGCCAGGGTCACCGCGTCGAGATTGCTGGCCTGGTTGCGGGCATTTTTGACCGTCCCGGCGGAACAGCCGATGCGGTCGGCCAGCTGGCTGTCGGACAGGCCATGCCGTTTCTGGACGCGCCGAACGATCGTTGCGACCGCTTCCCTATAGGCCCCGTTCGATAGCCGCGATCCGGTCATATTCGGTATCTCCCGCGCCGTCCTGTCGCCGTTGCGTCAGATTTGGCGGTCTCCGGTGCCGCGCGCAAGAGTTTGTGCGTGGCCGCCGATTTGCGGAAAGACCTTGGCCCGGTGCCTTGCCTAGTTCCACGATCATGAATCAGGATCGCCGTCGTTTTCTCCTTTCCGCTTCCGTTCTGGTCGCGGGCGCCGTGGGCACCGCGCGTGCTTCCGCGCCGGGGCCGATGCGCGCGCTGAAACCGATGCTGCCGGCCCAGTCGATTGCGCCGACCCTGACACCAACGCCGCCCGCGCTGGTCAAGCCTGCCCTGTTTGCCCAGGCGCGTGCCGCGATGGAGCGCCATCCCCAAATCATCAACCGCCAGCGCATGGCCCTGGTCGATTTCGCCGCCCCCTCGTCGGATCCGCGGCTGCACATCGTCAACCTGCTGGACGGCACAGCGACCTCCTATCTGGTCGCGCATGGCAGCGGGTCCGATCCGGATCATAGCGGCTGGCTCGAACATTTTTCCAACGCGCCCGGCTCCAATGCCTCCTGCGCCGGGGCCTTCCTGACCGCCGACCCTTATGTCGGCAAGCATGGTGCCTCGCAGCGGCTGATCGGACTCGATCCGACCAACAGCAATGCGCTCAGCCGGGCGATCGTGCTGCATGGCGCCTGGTATGCCGAACCGGCCGTCGCATCGGTCCGCGGCAAGCTGGGCCGCAGCCAGGGTTGCTTCGCCGTCGGCGACAGCGTGAAGGCGCAGGTGATGGCGCAACTCGGCCAGGGCAGCCTGATCTACGCGGCCAAGCTGGTCGCCTGACATTGCAAGATACGCGCGTCGCCCCAATCGACGCGTGGGTCCGCGCCGCCACTTATCCCCTTTCGTGGCGGTGGCATGGCCATCCGGGAGCGGTCCGAACGCCGCTCCCGGACATTTCTCTCCGGGTTTTCTCCCAGCGTGCATCCATATTGATATCTGATGTATTTGTGGCGCGGTGCTGTAGCATTTCGGCGCCATAGGGACGGCTGTCAGCGTCCGTATGAACAGGGGAACAAGGCATGAAACGCATCACGACCTTTGTGTCGATGGCCGCATTGTTGGCAGCCGTCCTTCCACTTTCGCCTGCCATGGCGGCCCCGCCGGGCGATGTCGGTGACCTGGTCGGCGCGCGCGGCTCCTCGGGCGAAAGCGCGCTCCAGTCGCGCGGCTATCGCATCGCCAAGCAGAACGGCCTTACCAACTATTGGTGGAACAGCGCCAAGGACCAGTGCATCCGCGTCGTCACCTATAATGGCCGCTATGATGCGATCGACAGCGCGTCGGACGGCGATTGCGGCCATGGCGGCGGCGGTGGCACGGCGGCTGCCGCCGTAGCCGGGGTCGCGGCGATCGGCCTGATCGCGGCGCTCGCCAGTCACAAGAAGAGCCATAATGACAGCTCGGCCCAGCATGACAGCGAATATGAGCGGGGCTATAATGACGGCCTCTATGGCGGCGATTATGACCGCAACGACAGCGAGGCCTATCATTCGGGCTATTCCGCGGGTGAGGCGGAACGGGACAACCGCCTCGCCTCCAACAGTCATATCGTGCGCGGCGCGCCGGCGGCGGCGCAGCGGGCCTGCGCGCGGCGGGGCGATGACTATCAGAATGTACCGGCGGGCAGCTCCGTCCCGGTCAGCGTCTATCCGCAAGGCAGCGACCGGTACGAGATCATCGTCGCGTCCGGCCATTATCGCGCGCGCTGTACCGTGACCGGCAATGGCAATGTCATTGCGATGGACCCCTATTGATCGGAAGGAGGCGTTTCATGAGGAATGCAATGATCGCGGCCGGCGCACTGGCGGCACTGGCCATGCCGGCCATTGCCCAGGCGCCGGTGCGCAGCGAGCGGGTTCAATTTGCCAAGGGGGCAGCGTCAAAGGTCATCAAGGCATCGCTCAAGGGCTATGACATCGTCGATTATCTGGTCGGCGCGCGCGCCGGCCAGACGATGAATGTGACCTTCAAGACCAGCAATGCCTCCAGCTATTTCAACCTGATGGCACCCGGCGCAGGGGAGACGGCGATGTTCGTCGGCTCGACCGCCGGCAACAGCTTTTCCGGCCGCCTGCCCGCCAATGGCGATTATCGCATCCGCGTCTATCTGATGCGCAATGCCGCGCGCCGCAATGAAGTCGCCAATTATACACTGACGGTCGGCATATCGGCCGGCGCCGCGACGGCGGCACAGGCCATGCCGGCCGGGACTGGCGCACCGATTACCCCCGGCAATATGCCGGCCTATTGCCGGGGGGAGGCATCCAGCCAATATGGCACCCGCCCGACCTATGTGAAAACCGGCGCCATCGCGAAGGCGCCGGGCGGCGGCTTCACTATCGATGGGACGGTCGACAAGGGCAGCGAAGGGACCAAGCGCTTCCGTTGCCGCTATGATGCCAAGAGCCGCTTCGTCGATGTGATGGCGCTGACGCCGGACGGCGAATAGGGGGTCAGTTCCCCAGGATCAGGAAGCTCGCCAGACTGTTGATCAGCGAGGCGAGCATCCAGGTGCCGAGCGCGGATCGAAAGGCTTTGCCGGTCGATTTCCGGGTGCGGCTGCGCAGCCAGATCGTTTCGATCCGCAGGTACCAGATGATCGTGATCAGGCTGACGACCAGGGCGGCGACGGTCACCTCCATATGGTTCAGCCGGGCCAGGATCGATGCGATGCCCAGGACCAGCGCGGCAGGCGCGGCAATATAGCATTGCGCGTAAAAGGGACGGCGCAGCGTGTCGCGGTTGAGCGCCAGTCCCTGCGCCTTCAGCCGCCGCACGGCAAACATCAGCGGATAGATGGAAAAAAGGAAGGCGCGCAGCACCAGCAGGTTCAGTTCCGAACTCGTAATCTGTTTGCCAAGGCCCGTCGTCGCCACCTCCGGCATCTTCTGGTGCGCCGCCACTTCGATCAGATGGGATATCACGATCGTCAGCATCAGGAAGAGAGGGGGACTGAGCATGTCGGTGAACTGCTGTTCGGGCGCGTCCCGCAATTCCCTGTCTGAATAGCCCAACATCTGGATCGGATGGCGGATGGTCCGCCACAGCGTGCGCGGATAGAAGACCAGCCAGCTCATCGCCTCATAGAGAAATTCCTCAAGCGACTGGAACAGGCGTAGAAAATCCATCGGTACCTCGGCGGAATGACGGCGCGATCATCGCGGACGGGCGGGCCGGGAGCAAGAGTGCCATGACACGCAAAGGCCGCTCCCGATCGATGCCGGGAACGGCCTTGTTGTTCGTGCCTGGTTCGCCTTGTCTCAGCCAGGTGGAGCGACGACCAGATAGGTCACGCCCGATCCCAGATATTGCGGTTTGTACCAGATATTGTTGCACGAATAATAGGTGATGCTGCTGCGGATCACCTGCGGACAATTGGATGGCAGCACATAGACTGTCGATCCGACCGTCGGGTCGGCGATGACCACCGTGGTCGAAGGCTGGGCTGCCGATGCAACCACCGCCGCTGTCGTGCCGGCGACAATGCCAACGGCTGCCGCGTCCCAGAAGGGATCATCGTCCCATCCCCACCAGTAGGGGCCGGGCGGAGGCGGCGGTGGAGGCATCGGATGCGGACCTGGACCGGGGCCAGGATGTGGACCGGGGCCGGGACCAGGACCAGGACCAGGATGCGGACCCGGGCCAGGGCCAGGGCCAGGGCCAGGACCGGGGCCAGGACCAGGATTGGGATGCGGCCGGGGACCATCGCCGCCGCCGCCCGGGCGCGGTGAAGGCGTGTGATGGATGCCGCCGCCTCCGCTTCCCGGCGCGTGGAAGTTCATGGCGGTGCCAGCGTGCATTGAGCCACCGCGTAGCCCCGGGCCGCCAAAGCGCGGGCGGGTCTCGCCGGCGGTGGTGGCCGCCAGCAGGATCAGGGTCAGGCCTGCGGTACAACCGCTCCGCAGCCATTGGGTCGGCTTTGTCTTGCCCGTCATGTCACTGCTCCCCGTCTTGCGAGACCGTTGCGAGGTCGATCGCGCTGGTGCCGGCGCCGGGCCGGAAGGTGAAGGACGATGCGGCAAAGCTGGGCGCGGTGTTCCATGTCAGGTCGGCGACATAGGAGGGCTTGGCCGGGCTCGACCGGGTGGTGATCGCGATCCGTAGCGGCAGCGGCTTGGCTCCGCGCGCGATCCATATCTGGAAGTCGAGATCATCCCCACGATAGAAGAACTGGTCGGCCTCCTGGCCGTTCACCTTGGCATAGCCGACATGCATCGCGGTGCTCAGCCCGTCGGTCGGCGCCCCGGCATCGGCCCAGTAGAACAGGTCGGCCAGCGGCAGCGAGATGCCGTATTTATCATAGATGGCATCGACGGCATCGACGATCTTGCCGGGCGTGGCGACCGTGGCATAGGCCTTTTCCCGAGGGATGAAGACGGTGAAATTCTTGCCGTCGAAATAGAAGTCGCGCACCTGCCGATCGGACTTCATCTCGATATGGAAGCCATTGGGCCGCGCGACCTCATAATGGCCTTCATAGCTGAAGCTCAGCTTCATGTCGGATTCGTCGATCTGCCGTTCCAGCGTCGCCTTCGTGTTCAGCTCGAAACTCTTGAGCGTCATGAGATATTTGCCCATGCCGGTCAGCGCCTGGATCGCGACCGGATCCAGCTTGCCGGCCGGGGGCGAGGCGGCAGGGGCTGCCGGAGGCGTCTGGGCGGTGAGCGGCGGTGCCGCAGCGGCGGCGATGCAGAAGCTGATGGCGGACAGGCCGATGGCCAGTCCGGATAGGCGTTTGGGCATCGCATATCTCCTTGAAGGCAACCGCTACGCTGCCGCGTCGGGAGACTATCCGCTATCGGGACAAACCCGAATCTGCCGTCAGGATTGACCGTAAGGAGAGATAGGCAGCGCTATGGCCGGGCAGATGCCGTGGCGACGAGGTGCGATGAACTGGCCTTGGGCGGAACCTTCACGGCGCTGCCGAGATCGTCGATCCATGGCACCGATACCGGCATGGCGAGCGCAATGGCACGAGGAGCCTCGACCAGGGCATTGGGACTGGCCGTCGCGATGGCAAAGCAGATACCGGCACCGGCGGCGATGAAGGCAGACCAATCTCTAACCATGGCACGCAGCTCCCTTGCTGGGCGGCGGCGGGACGGAGGCGGTTGCGAACGGCAGGCGACTCGAGACCCGTACGCTGGAATAGGAATGATCGCGCATATGGAGCCAGCATGCCATAGCGTATTTACCCGGATAACGACCTGCGTCCTGCTTTGGTCCACCTACTTCCCGGCGCGCGTACAAATATTCCATCGCCTGTACCTTAGGGTCGGGCGGCCCATGGCCTAGGGGTGAATCCCGATGGTTGCGCGCGCAAATGCTTGGATATTCAGACCTGGTTCCGACAGGGAGACTGCAACATGTCCAGACGCGCTTTTGTCATGGGTCTGATCCTGGTGCTGGGCGGCTGTGCCACCACGCCGACGATCAAATATGACGCTGATCCGGCCGCCAACTTCAGCAGCTATCGCAGCTATAGCTGGGCTTCGGCGACCGTACCGCAAGGCATGAACCCGCTGATCTTCCAACGGGTCAAGACCGCGATCGCCAGTGGCCTTGCCGCGCGCGGCTATAGCGAGGGCAATCCGGGCGACTTCGCCGTCGGCTTCACCCTGGGTTCGCGCGACCGGGTCCAGGTCACCGACTTTGGCAGCTATGGCGCTTTCTATCGGCCCTGGGGCGGATGGGGCGGCTATCGCGACGTCGATGTCCGCAACGTCACCGACGGTACGCTGACGATCGATATCTATGATACCAAGAGCAAGCAGCCGGTCTGGCATGGCACCGCGACGCAGGAGGTCAGCGGCCAGAGTCCCGACCAGGCCAAGGTCGATGCGGTGGTCAATGCCGTACTCGCCAATTTCCCGCCGCCTCCGCCCAAGGCCAAGTGAGGAGAGGCAGCATGGCCGACCATATCGATCCGTCCGCCGCGCCGCAGCGGCCTGAACGCAATGTGGGCGGCCCAGTGCCGCCCATCCCGCAGGTCGATCCCAATGATCCGGAAGGGGCATCGACCCAATATTCCCATTTTCGCACCGGCCTGTCGCGCCACCGCACGGGTCTGTCGGAACATCGTACCGACCTGTCGGAGTTTCGCACGGACCTGTCCCAGCACCGCACCGACCTGTCGGAACATCGTACCCACTTGTCCGACAACCGCACCGAAATGTCGATGCGGCGGACCGGCATGTCGTTCCAGCGCACCCGGATGAGCGCGGACCGGACGATGATGTCGGAAATCCGTACCGCGTTGTCGCTGATCGGTTTCGGCTTCACCATCTATCAGGCGTTCGAAAAGCTGCGCGTTGCCGGGAGCATCCAACATGCCGGCGCGCCACGCAATTTCGGCATGGCTTTGCTGGTATTTGGGATCATGATCCTGGTCGGCGGGATCGTGCGTCATGTCCAGTTCGGGCTGGAACTGCGCGACCGCCGAACGGAGATGGCCCGGGATGGACTCGTCCATGCCGATAGCGGTTTCCCGATCTCGGTCTCGCTGGTCGTGGCGATCTGTCTGCTGGCGCTGGCGGTCGCGGCGGTGCTGGGCATGGTCTTCAACATCGCGCTCTTGGGCCAATAGGCCGGGGACTCCCTTGCTCCCCTGCCGCTCGCGGGCGGGCCTTTCCGACAGGAAAGACCCGCCTGCTTGTCATTTCGGGTTCAGCGTGAAGGTCTTGCCGACGACGATGGAAATGGCGGATTCGCTGTCGCGCGGGGAGCCGTCGGCCTTGGTCCCGTCCCAGCCATGGGCATATTTCAAGCCTGCGGTCAGGGATTTGTCATCGGTGACGCCAAAATAGAGCGGCAGTTCGATGCCCTTGCGATCATCCTCGGTATCCCAGGTGAATTTGGGCGCCATCGCCACCTGTGGCGTCAGCCATCGACCCAGGCGGAAACCGTTCCAGATCATCCGCGCCTCGATCCCGGGCACCAGGCTCTTCACATGCTTGGGGGCCGCGACCTGATAGCTGGCGCAGGCGGCGGTGCTGAACGGCTGGCTGGTGTCGATCGCCGGGCAGAACAGCGCTTCGTCCGCTTCCTTCCAGCCATCCTTATAGGTCAATGACCCGACCAGCGTGACATCGAAATTGGGCATGGCTTCGGGCAGGCGCCAATAGGCGAAGCCGGTAATCCCCCAGGAGGAATGGCGGTCGCTGGTTCCGCCGTCCGCCAACTTGGTACCGATCTGATCGGGGGTGGCCCTGGCCGCATCGATATAGGCAAAGCCGGGCCGGGCATATTCGACGGTCAGCCCCAGTCCGCGTCGGGCATTTTGTTCAGGCGATCCGAAATAGAAGCCGTTGAAGGCCTCGGCATGCGTGACATGGGCATAGCCGCCCTTGGCATCCTTGGCGAAAATCCATGTGATCAGGTCCTGGCCCTGACAGGTCGAGGGCGTAGCACCGGCCTTGCCCTGTTCCGCAAGGCAGTCCGTGCGGGCGGCCGACGCCATCGCCTCGCCCCGCGCCACGCGCGTCACGGCGGATTCATAGGGATACCAGTTGAGCGACACAGTGCCGCTGATGCTGGACCTGGTCGCCAGGCGATCCAGGGCACCGATCGTCTCGCCATCCTTTTCCGGCTTGAACGACAGCAGGTCGCCGCCATCGCTCTTCACGCTCAGGCCATAGCCGATGGTGAATACCCGCTGTGCGCCATCCTGGAAGGGGATGCGCCGTTTGAACTCGTCGGCCCAGCCCAGCGACAGCGTCGTGCTATCCTTGCTGCCGGTGATCGATGTGAACAGGCCGCGCCGGTCCAGCGGACGGCCCGGGATCGTCACCGCGCTGGCCGAGAGCGATGTCGACAGGGCCAATGCCTGCTGCACGCAGTCGTTGGGCTTCAGGCCGGCACGGGATGTCGCGTCGTCGATCGAGCAGGCCGGCGTCGGTGCCCGGCTGGCCGCGACCTGTGGCGGCGGTGCCGGCTCCTTTAGCGGGAGAATGAGTGCGACCGCCACATTGCGGCGCAGCAGATATGCGTTCCATGCCGTGTCGCGCGCCATATTGGCGGTACCCACGGCCTGCGTCAAAGCCGGCAGGGCATCCCGTTCCGCCTGCATCAGCGTGTCGAATGCCGGCTTGTCCTGGACTTCATCGCGCATGGCGTCCAGTTGGGTGATGCGCTTTTGCGCCGCATCCAGCGCATCGCCTGCCTTGGTCGATGCGGCGTTTGCCGCGAACCACTGGTTCAGCAGGGCTTGGGTTTGTTCGTTGAAGGCGACCTGGCGACTGGTCTGCGTCGGCGTGTCGCCGGCGCGTTCGGCTGCCTGCTTTTCCCGGGTCAGGACGCCATGTTGCCAGTTGAGGAAATCGAGATCCGCCCTCGCGCATGCGACGGTCGCGGTGCCGCAGGCGGGCGGCGGCGATTGTGCCCATACATCATATCCGCTTGCCGCATAATATATCGCGGCAGTGGTCAAGAATAGATGGCGTCTTCCCATGAAATTTCATCCCCCGTCATTGTCCCCGGATCAGGCGGTAGAGGGAAGAAGATGGCATTTATTGTAAATAATCGTCACGGTGGGGCGGCGGGCGAAATCGGTGCTGGCGGCATGGATGAAAACCTTCAGCTTTGCAGCATATCCATCCCGTTATTATAATGATGCCATGCCATGATCGCCGCCGCGCTGCGATGGGGGCGCCAGGCTTCGGCCAGGGTGCGGGTCAGCTTCTCGCTCGGCCGTTCGGCAAGGCCCAGGATGCGGCCGACCGCGATCTGCACCGCCAGGTCGCCGGCCGGCCAGATGTCCGGACGTCCTTCCGCGAACAGCAGATAGATTTCCGCTGACCAGCGGCCGATTCCCTTGATCTGGACCAGTTGGGCGATCGCCGTCTCGTCATCGCGCGGCAGGGCATGCAGGTCGAGCGCGCCCGCCACCACCAGTTCGGCCAGGCTGCGGGCATAGCCCTGCTTCTGGCGTGACAGGCCACAGGCGCGCAAGCTGTCGAAATCGCGCGCCAGCAGCGCCTCGGGCGTGCAGCCTTCGCCCAGTTCCGCTTCCAGCTTGCGCCAGACCGAAGCTGCCGCCGCCACGCTCACCTGCTGGCCGACGATGGTGCGCAGCAGGGTTTCGTAGCCCGGTTCGCGCACGCGCGGCGCCGGATAGCCGACACGGGCGATCACCGCGCCGAACCCGGGTTCCGCCGCGGCGATAATGTCCAGGCTGATGCGCAATTCTTCTGCCGTGGTCACCATGCCAGCCAGCCAGCCCTTGATTTCGAGACCGCTCTCGGTCAGAGCGGCGGGATAAGTCCGAGGGGAATGGGTAGATGCCGAAGCTGATCGTGGTCAACCGTGATGGTGCCGAACAGACTGTCGAGGGGGACAAGGGTCTCTCGGTGATGGAGGTCATTCGCGACCATGGTTTCGATGAGCTGCTGGCCCTGTGTGGCGGCTGCTGTTCGTGCGCCACCTGCCATGTCTATGTCGACCCGGCCTTTGCCGATGTCCTGCCGGCGATGAGCGAGGACGAAAATGACCTGCTCGACAGTTCCGATCATCGCAACGAGACCAGCCGCCTGTCCTGTCAGGTCGTGTTGAGCGACGCGCTGGACGGCCTGCGCGTCACGATCGCGCCGGAAGACTGAGTTCGGCCCGTCAGGGCTTCATCCGCAGCGTCGCGGCCGGGGCATCGCTGGTCAGCGGCGTCACGGTCCAGACGATGCGCTTGCCCTCTGGCACGCTGGTCGCACCATCTTCCTGATTCTGGCTGACGATTTCCGCGTCGGTGGTGAGCGTGAAGGTGCCGTTGAGGGCCTTCGCCGCATCATCGCCGCCGCCACCCATGCCGGCCGGACCCTGGCTCTTGTCGAAGCCATTGGCAAAGCCCGGCGCCTTCACCCGTATCCGGTCCGTCCCGCGCATCTCGACCGCGACGAAGGGCAGCACGATCTGTGCGTCGATGTTGAACGGGAAGAGGAAGGCGTGATCCAGCCTGCCGCTGATCGCATAGTCGATCGCGAACTTGTGATCGCCCAGATACTGGACCGATCGGAAGCCCTTTTCCTTGGTCAGCGCGGCGGCCATGGCCTGCATCTGCGCGGCATCGTCGCTGCCCTTGTCGAACGCGGGCTCGGCCGGGGCCTTGCTTTGCCCCTGCGCGATGTTCTGCAGCATGGCCTGGCTGTAGGCGCTGTCCTTGCCTTCGGGCGGCGCCACGCCCTCCAGCGGATCATCCTCGCCGCCGCTGCCCAGCGCCTTGTCCATGTCCGATGCCAATATCTCGCCCTTATAGGCAAAGGCAAAGCTGCGGTCGGCGCGAATGTCGAGGGTGGATGTGAACGTGCCGGGCGTCACCAGGCAGCCCGGCAGCATCAGCAGTGCGGCAAGCGCGCCCATGGCGCGGGACAGCAGGACCATGGCGAACCCCCGTTCGTCTGCGCGAAGACCCAGGCGGGGGGCGCCCGGCCGGATCTTCGCAGATGGTGCCCGTCGGCCGCTTACCCGGCGGTGGCGGCGTAAAGGGCGATCGCCGCGGCATTGGAGACGTTCAGGCTCTCCATCCGCGGGCTGATCGGCAGCTTAGCGATAATGTCGCAATGCGCCATCGTGTTGTGGCGCAGCCCTTCGCCCTCGGCGCCCAGCACCAGCGCGACCCGCGATTCGCCGATCGCGTCGGACAGCACGGTGTCGCAGTCGCCATCCAGGCCGATGCGCCAATAGCCCGCCTCGGCAATCTCTTCGAGCGCGCGGGCAAGGTTCACGACGCGGACCCAGGGCACGATTTCCAGTGCGCCCGACGCGGCGCGGGCCAGCACGCCCGATTCGGGCGGCGCATGCCGGTCCTGCGTCACGATGCACAGCGCGTCGAAAGCGGCGGCAGAGCGCAAGATCGCGCCGACATTATGCGGGTCGGTCACCTGGTCGAGGACGAGGATGGGGCGCTTGTCGTCCTGTCCCTGCTCCAGCACGTCGCCCAGCCAGACATCGTCGAGCGGCTCGACCTCTGCCACGATGCCCTGATGGGGCGCATCGGCCGGGACCATGCGGCCCATGTCCGCCACGTCGGAATAGACGATCGGCAGGACCGGTGGCAGCTCCAGTGCACCGATGGCTTCGCGGGTGCCCCAGATCTTGCGCACGATGCGGTTGGGATTGGCGAGCGCGGCCGTGATGGCGTGGCGCCCGTAAAAGCGGGGGAAGGCGCCTTTCGGCTTACCGGTACGATGTCCTCTTTTCATGTTTTCGCTCTTTTCACATCACCCCATTGACAGGCAAGCCTCCTTTCGCCATTGAGCCGCCTCCAGCGCGGCGGGAGAGCATTTTTCCTTCGCGTAGGGCACTGGACAGGTGGCCGAGTGGTTAAAGGCAGCAGACTGTAAATCTGCCCGGGTTTCCCGTACGCTGGTTCGAATCCAGCCCTGTCCACCACTGCCCTTGTCGGCGCGCCGCCTCTTTCGGGTTTCCGGTCCGCGCGCCGCTTCAGCCGAGCCCGTTACCGCAAGAGGAACGCCGCTTGGCCTGGGTCATTCTCGGCATCGCCGTATTTTCCGAAATCATCTGGGCCTTGAGCCTGAAATGGGCCGCGACCGTCGGCAGTTGGCAGGCTTCGGCCGTGCCGATCGCTCTCAGCTTCCTCAACATGGGTCTGCTGGCACTGGCGATGCGGGATCTGCCGGCCGGCACCGCTTATGCGATCTGGACCGGGCTGGGCGCGGTCGGGGTCATCATCGGTGGCGTGATTCTCTATGGCGATCGCGTGAACGCGATGCAGATCGGTTTCATGGCGATGATTCTGATCGGTGTGGTCGGAACCAAATTGACGGCTCAGGCCTGAAGCGGGCGCTGGCCTGATCGCGCGGACGGGGCATCGCGCCGCAGGCTTGTTGCCGCAGCGCAACAAAATCGGCGGAAGGAAGTTTGTCTTCGGACAAGCCCCGTTCATTTTTTCCCGGTTACGCTCTCTCCCGCATGACTCTTGATCGCCGCGACCTTCTCATCCGCACCCTGGGCGGTGTCCTCGCCCTTGGCATTCCCCGCGGCGCGCTGGCGCAGGCCGACGTCGCCCGCGTCGATGACCTGATCGCGAAGATGACGCTGGAGGAAAAGGCGGGGCAGATGACCTGCCTGGCCGACAGCTTCCGCCCGTTCAATCCGCCCAACCCCGCGGCCGGCATCCAGGACGAAAAGAGTCTGGCCGACGAGATCCGCAAGGGCAGGGTCGGCTGCCTGTTCAATGGCATTGGCGTCGCCGGCGCGCGCCGCGCCCAGGAAATCGCGGTCAAGAACAGCCGTCTCGGCATTCCGCTTTTGCTGGCCGGCGACGTGATTCACGGCCTCAAGACCATCTTTCCCGTGCCATTGGGCGAAGCATCCTGTTTCGATCCCGTGCTGGTGGAAAAGACCGCGCGGGTCATGGCGGTGGAGGCGACGGCGGCCGGCCTGCACCTCACCTTCGCGCCGATGGTCGATGTCGCGCGCGACCAGCGCTGGGGCCGGGTGGTCGAGGGCGCGGGCGAGGATGTCTATCTGACCGGCCTGTTGTCGGCGGCACGCATCCGCGGCTTCCAGGGGCGCGACCTGCGCCGCGACGATTCGCTGCTCGCCTGTCCCAAGCATTTCGCCGCCTATGGCGCGGTGGCGGCGGGCCTGGAATATGGCAGCGTCGACATCAGCGACGAGACGCTGCGCGAGACCCATCTGCCGCCCTTCGGCGCCGCCTTTGCCGCCGGGGCGCTCACCACCATGGCCGCCTTTAACGAGATCAACGGCGTGCCCGCCACCGCCGACCGTGAATTGCTGACCGACATATTGCGCGGCGAGATGCAGTTTCGCGGCTTCGTCTTCTCCGACTATACCGCCGACGAGGAACTGATCGCCCATGGCTTTGCCGAGGATGAGCGCGACGCCGCCCGCCTCGCCGTGCTGGCCGGGGTCGACATGTCGATGCAGAGCGGCCTCTATATCCGCCACATCCCCGATCTGGTGAAGAGCGGCGCGGTGCCGATGGCGACGGTCGATGTCGCCGTGCGCCGCATCCTTTATGTGAAGACCGCGATGGGGCTGTTCGACAATCCCTGGCGCTCGCTCGACGAAGAGGTCGAAAAGGCGCGCATCGGCACGCCCGCCCATCATGCGCTGGCGCGCGAGGCGGCGGCGCGGTCGGTGGTGCTGCTCAAGAATGACGGGGTGCTGCCGCTCGATTCCGCCGCCGGGCAGAAGATTGCGCTGATCGGTCCGTTCGGCGAGGACACGGCCAATCTCTACGGCCCCTGGGCCTTTTACGGCGATCCCGACAAGGGCGTCGACATCGCCACCGGCCTGCGCGCGGCGATGCCCGATCCCGCGAAACTGACGGTCGAACTGGGCTGCGCGGTCAACGGTCCGATCAACGAGGGCCTCGCCCGCGCCGTCGCGGCGGCGAAGGCGGCGGACGTGGTGATTCTGGCTGTCGGCGAATCCCAGGCGATGTCGGGCGAGGCGCAGTCGCGCACGATGATCGAACTTCCATCCTCGCAACAGGCGCTGGCCGATGCGATCGCCGCCACCGGCAAGCCGGTGATCGTGCTGCTGCGCCATGGCCGCGCGCTCGCCCTGCATGACGGCGTCGCCAATGCCCAGGCCTTGCTCGCGACCTGGTTCCTGGGCTCGGAAACCGGCCATGCGCTGGCCGACATCCTGTTCGGCAAGGTCGATCCCTCGGCCAAGCTGCCGGTCAGCTTCCCCTGGGAAAGCGGGCAGGAGCCTTTCTTCTACGACCGCAAGTCGACCGGCCGGCCCACGCTCGACAATGGCAGTACCGAATATAAGGCGCGCTATGCCACCACCGACAACAGCGCGCGCTTCCCCTTTGGCCATGGCCTTAGCTACACCGATTTCGAACTCAGCGACCTCAAGCTCTCCGACGCCGCGCTGCGCTGGGACGGCGCGGTCGAGATCGTCGCGCGCCTTACCAACAAGGGCAAGCGCAAGGGCAGCGAGGTGGTACAGCTCTATATCCGCGACCGCGTCGCCAGCCGCACCCGCCCGATCCGCGAATTGAAGCGCATCCAGCGGGTTACCCTGTCGCCCGGCGATTCCACCCAGGTCCGCTTCACTTTGTCGCGCACCGACCTCGAATTTGTCGGCGCCGGCAATCGCCGCCTCGCCGAACCCGGTCTGTTCGATCTGTGGGTCGGCCAATCCTCGACCGGCGGCCTGCACGGCCAGTTCACCCTCTATGCGGCGCCTCCAACTGCATCGCCGGCGAAAGGCTGAACTCTCCGATCCACCCTCTCTCATAGGAAAATCCGATCACTGTGACGGAATCGATTCGTTTCGATCCGCCGCCGCGCAGGACTACCCCTTTTCGCGCCTTGAACAGGCAGAACAGGACAGGGGAGAGAAATATGTCCACGACCCGCATTTCCACATTCGCCATGGCGTGCGCGCTGCTCGCCAGCCCGGCGCTTGCCGCCGATCCCAAGCCCAAGCCGGCGCCGCAGGCCGACACCGTGACCGAGGCGCCCAAGCCGCCCGTCGCCGAGAAGCCCGGCGGCATGACCAACAAGGACTGGTGGCCCAATCGCCTGGACCTCACCGCACTGCGCCAGCATGAAGCGACCCGCGCCAATCCCTATGGCGCCGACTATGATTATGTGAAGGAATTCAGCAGCCTCGACCTGGAAGCGGTCAAGGCCGACATCCGCAAGGTGCTGACCACGTCGCAACCCTGGTGGCCGGCCGACTATGGCCATTATGGCCCCTTCTTCATCCGCATGGCCTGGCACAGCGCCGGCACCTATCGCGTCGGCGACGGCCGTGGCGGCTCGGATGGCGGCGAGCAGCGGTTCGATCCGCTCAATAGCTGGCCCGACAATGTCAGCCTCGACAAGGCCCGCCGCCTGGTCTGGCCGATCAAGCAGAAATATGGCCGCAAATTGAGCTGGGGCGACCTGATGGTTCTGTCCGGCAACGTCGCGCTGGAGGATATGGGCTTCAAGACCGTGGGCTTTGCCGGCGGCCGCATCGACGCCTGGCAGCCGGACGTCGTCTATTGGGGGCCGGAAACCAAGATGATGGGCACCGAGCGCTCCAATCCCGACGGCTCGCTCAAGCGCTCGCTCGCCGCGACCACCATGGGCCTCATCTATGTGAACCCCGAAGGCCCCGGCGCCAATCATGATCCCAAGGGCGCCGCCGCCGACATCCGCCGCGCTTTCGGCAATATGGCGATGGATGACGAGGAAACGCTGGCGCTGATCGCGGGCGGCCATACTTTCGGCAAGGCGCATGGCGCGAAGAAGCCCGAGGAATGCCTGGGCGAAGAACCCACCGCTGCCGGCATCGAGCAGCAGGGCTTCGGCTGGAAGAACAAGTGCGGCAAGGGCAATGCGGAGGATACGCTGACCTCGGGCCTCGAAGGCGCCTGGTCGGCCACGCCGACCCAGTTCACCACCCAATATATCGACAATCTGCTGAACTTCGACTGGGTCAAGACCAAGAGCCCGGCCGGCGCGACCCAGTGGATCCCGACCGATCCCGCCACCGCCAACATGGTCCCCGACGCGCATCTCAAGGACAAGCGGCACGCGCCGATCATGTTCACCACCGACATCGCGCTCAAGGAGGATCCCGGTTTCCGCAAGGTGCTGGAAAGCTGGCAGAAGGATCCCGAGCTGTTCAGCAAGGCCTTCGCCCGTGCCTGGTTCAAGCTGACCCATCGCGATCTCGGCCCACAGGCGCGCTATCTCGGCAAGGACATCCCGTCCGAAACCTATAGCTGGCAGGATCCGCTGCCCAAGGCGAGCTTCGCCCCCGTCAGCGCCGCCGATCAGGCCAAGCTCAAGGCCGCCGTTCTGGCGTCGGGCCTGACCGGGCCGGAACTGGTGCGCACCGCCTGGGCCTCGGCCGCGACCTTCCGCAGCACCGACATGCGCGGCGGCGCCAATGGCGCGCGCCTGCGGCTCGACCCGCAGCGGGGCTGGGCGGTCAACGACCCGGCGGAACTAAACAAGGTGCTGACGAAGCTGACCGCGATCCAGAAGGATTTCGCGAAATCGGGTCAGCAGGTGTCGATGGCCGACCTCATCGTCCTGGGCGGTAACGCCGCAATCGAGCAGGCAGCGCAGAAGGGCGGTTACAGCATCACCGTGCCCTTCACGCCCGGCCGGGTCGACGCCGCGCAGGCGCAGACCGATGTCGCCTCCTTCGCCTATCTGGAGCCCAAGGCGGACGGCTTCCGCAACTGGTATGGCCCCAAGGCGGAGGTCAGCCCGGCCGATGCGCTGGTGGACAAGGCCGATGCGCTCGACCTCACCGTGCCGGAAATGACCGTGCTGGTCGGCGGCATGCGTGCGCTCGGCGCCAATAGCGGCGGATCGAAGAACGGCGTGCTGACCACCCGTCCGGGCACGCTCAGCAACGACTTCTTCGTCAATCTGCTGACGATGGACACGGTGTGGAGCAAGTCGGCGACGCCGGGCCTCTATGACGGCAAGGACCGGGCCAGCGGCGCGGCGAAGTGGACGGCGACCCCGGTCGACCTTATCTTCGGCTCCAACTCCGAACTGCGCGCCGTGGCCGAAGTCTATGCCGAAGATGACGCGAAGGAGAAGTTCGTCACCGACTTCGCCGCCGCCTGGACCAAGGTCATGAACGCGGACCGCTTCTAAGGCGTGAGGAACCCGGCGGCGCAGGGTGTTGCCGGGTTCTTCGTATCGGATTGGCCGGAAGCGACTATCTCCCGTCATTGCGAGCGTAGCGAAGCAATCCATCTCGCGCCGGTGGATTGCTTCGCTACGCTCGCAATGACGATGTTGGGCTTTGACGGCTAACGACCACTTGTGGACATTGCCGAAACGTATTTAAACTGCCTGATGGCCGATCAGATACCATCCGTAGCAGGCGCTGAGATCGACTTCGCAGAATGTCGCCTTAGCGATGCGGAAATCATCTCCATCCGTCCGATAGTGGATGATCTGTTGGTTGAGTATAAGGACTGGCGGGAGCAGCATCATAGCCTTATTTTCAAGGACATTGCGGGCTATCAAGTCTTTTGCGCAGAAGGAACGAGCCTCAGTCACGGCGCATATGTTAGCACTGATCCATTAATTGATATTGCCTGTATGGCTCTTGGCGACGCCAATCCACACGATTTTCATGCGTATTCTTTCATATCCGCATGGACCAATCGCTCCGTCTTATGCATTATCGCTAAGAGAATTCTGGCTCAAAGTTCGGCATCCTGACCGTCCGCTAACCACCCACTCCGTCATCCCAGCGAAGGCTGGGATCTCACTTCTTTTAGCGCTGAAAAGAATAGAGAGATGCCAGCCTTCGCTGGCATGACGGGATAAGGGGCAGTCCGCTGCCCACCCAAAACAGCGTTGCGCCATTCCGCAAGCTGAACCTGCGTCAGCATCCATCCGCCCTCAAACAAAAGGGCGCCCTGGTCTCCCGTGGCGCCCTTCCTGTATCAGAACTTGTAGTTCGCGCTGATCGTGAAATTGCGCGGGGCGCCGTAGCGATACTGGCTGAAGAAGCCCATCTGGCTATAATATTTCTTGTCGAACAGATTGTCGACATTGGCCTGGAGCTGCAACTGCTCGGTCACCGCATAGCGCGCCATCAGACTGACCAGCGTATAGCCGTCCTGCTGGAAGCGGAAGGGCGCGGCCGTCACAGGATTGTCGCCTTCCGAATAGGCCTTGGAGCGATAGTTGATGCCGCCGCCCACGGTCAGGCCGGTCAGCACGCCGGGCATGTCATAGGTGGTGAAGATCTTGAGCAGCTTGCGCGGCTGGTTGGTGTTGGCGGCCACGCCGTCGGCATCCTCGGCCTTGAACTGGCTGTAGCTGGCGTTGATGTTCCAGCCCGGCAGCGGCTGGCCGGTCGCTTCCAGCTCGAAGCCCTTGCTGGTCACGCCTTCGGCCGCGACATAGGTCTGCTGCGGGCCGTTGGGGCCGATGATGACGTCGCCGATCTGGCCGACATTATCCTGCTCGATGCGGAACAGCGCGATCGATGTCTGCAGCGCGTCGCCGAAGAAGCGGCTCTTGAGGCCGATTTCATAGGCATTGCCGTCGAGCGGATCGAGCAGCTGCAGATTGCGGTCATAGAGATTCTGCGGCTGGAAGATCTTGGTATAGCTCGCATAGACGCGATGGCTCGACGTGATGTCGTACAGCGCGCCGACATAGGGGATGAACACATTGTCGTCGCCATAGTCGCTCGGCCCGCTCCAGGCGAAGCCCTTCTGGTTCCAGCTCGACAGGCGGCCGCCCAGGATGACCTTGAACGGGTCGGAGACGTTCAGGCGGAAGGCGCCATAATAGCCGGTCTGCTCGATCTTCTCCTGCTCGTTGCGCACCGCGTCGGTGCCCCAGACCGGCTCGGGGAAGGCGGCGCCGCCCTTGCCGATCACCGGCACATTGGTCGCCCAGCTGTTGAGGCCGTCGCCCCAGGCCGGGTTATTCTGCGTATAGGGCGCGACATAATTGTCGGTGTGGCGCTTCAGCTCGCTGTGCAGCGCGCCCAGCACGATCTCATGGTCGCGGCCGAACAGGCTGACCGACCCCTTCAGCTGCGCGTCGATGCTGTTCTGGGTGCTCTTGCCCTTCGACTTGTAGGGGTTGCTCGACTCGATCGTGCCGGTCGCCTTGTCGACATTGCCGTAGAGATAGAGGAGCTGGGTGTCGGCGGTGTTGTAGAGGCGGTTGTAATTGACCGTCAGGTTCCACTTCTCGCCAAATTCCTGGCGCACGGTGGCGAAGATATTCTGGTTGGTCGTGTTCCAATAGGTCCAGTCGGCCGCCGTGCTCTGCGAACGGGCGAGGTCGGTGGTGGTGCCGTCGGTGTAGAAGGTGGGCAGCGCGCCCCAGGTCGCGCCCTTGGGCTTGGTGTCCTGGTGGCTCATGCCGACGCGGACCAGCGTGCTGTCGGTGACGTCCGCCTCGACCACGCCATAGAGCACCCACTTCTTCTTGTGCTGCAGGTCGATATAGCTGTCGCCTTCCTCATAGCGACCGACCAGGCGGGCACGGATGCGGCCATCGCTGGTCAGCGCGCCGCCGATGTCGCCCGACAGGCGCCAGCTGTTCCAGCTGCCGATGCTGGCGCTGGCATAGCCGGTCAGGTCGGTGGCGTCGGCATGTTTGCGCACCAGGTTGACCGATGCGGATGGGTCGCCCGCGCCCGACAGCAGGCCGGTTGCGCCGCGCACGATCTCGACCCGCTCATAGATGGACACGTCGATGCTGGTCTCGCCATTGCCGCCAGCCAGCGTCCAGGCGGCGGGCACGCCGTCGACCTGGGTGTTGCGGATCTCGAAGCCGCGCGCGTAGAAATTGTTGCGCACATCGTCGACCTCGTTGGCGGACACGCCGACGCTGTTGACGATCACGTCCTTCACGCTGATCAGATTCTGGTCGATGATGCGCTGTGCGGTCATCACGCTGACGGACTGCGGCGTTTCCTGGATGGTGAGGCCCAGGCCCGTCGCGGTGTCGATCTTGTCGGGCAGGGTATAGGTGCCGGTGACGATGATCTGGTCGTCGCTGCTCTGCTCCGCGGGCGCGGCGCCGGTCTGGGCGGCGGCGGGAAGGGCGATGGCGCATAGCGCGGCGCTGGCCAGCCAGTGATATTTCGACAGCATGATGAGCCCCTGTTTCTGGATGAAGGAATTGGGGGCCTCCTAGGAGATGTTGCGAGGCAATCGCAATAGGAATGCGAATGCCTCGCAGTGTCATTTTTGCGCAAAATGCGACAATATTTCCCGCTGTGGTAATATTATCACGGCCGGGGGTACTGAGGATTGGCGCGGTTTCCACCCGCCATCCGCAGGCCGACCCTTCGCCTCCCGATCCCCGATCCCGAACCGGCACCAAGATCGGGCCAAGTCAATATGTGCAAATAGCAAAAATAGAATTCTCGAATTTGTTCCACGGAATCCATGTTTTTTGTTTCACAACAAGAGTCTGCGGAGTGGGTAAGTGTGGCCGAAATCTATAGCTGATGATAGCCAAGTAGGCGGCGTTAACACTTTCCATATTTTCGATCGATTCGTCGCGCCATCCACTCATCTGGGCCAAGCAACACGGAGTGGACACAGGCTGTTCATGCAGCAGAAAGCTGACGGCGAACAGGCAAGTGGTCTGGCGCTTACCCACGGCGCCAAGACGTCCATTTTGTGAGGGTTGGAAAAAGGGGGTTCTGACGGCTGGTAACGCACCCATGCGGCCGCCGTCGGACGACAAGCTGCAATGCTGCAGGCCCGACCGATCGAGAAGTGAAGGAGCAGCGTGATGCCTATCATGTCCAAGAATCAAAAATATATGGTGATGCTTGCCCTGCTGGCCGGGGCCGCCCCGGCCGCTGTCGTTGCACAGGATCAGGCCCAGGAACCGGCGCAGGAAGCGCCCGCCGCCGATGTCTCGGCCAGCGTCGCCATGCCGGCGGCCGAACTGACCGAAGGGCCAGAGGTCAAGGGAATCATTTCCGCGCGCAGCGGCGACCGGATGCAGGTCACCGCCGCCGATGGCAGCAAGAGCGTCGTTACCATCAATGACGAGACCAAGATCAGCGCCAGCAAGGGGCTGTTCGGCCTGGGTCGCGATCATCTGGCTGCCACGTCGCTGCTCAATGGCCTGCCCGTGACCGTGCAGACCATGCAGTCGGGCGATGGCCTGCTGGCAAGCCGGATCAAGCTTACGGGCAAGGATCTCAAGACCGCGTCGATGATCAACACCGGCACCGCCCAGCGCTTCGACGAGCAGACCGCCGCGACCGAGGCGCTGCGCGGCCGGATGGGCGAGATCGACCAATATAATGTGAAGGGCACGACCAACGTCAATTTCGACACTGGCAAGGCGGTGCTCTCGTCCCAGGCGAAGAATGACCTCTGCGCTGCGGCGACCTCGGCCGATGGCATGAGTAACGCGCTGCTGCTGGTCGTGGGCTATACCGACTCCACCGGCGGCGAGGAGCTGAACCAGGAGCTCAGCGAAAAGCGCGCCGCGCGTGTGGTCAATTATCTGCAGCAGGCGTGCGGCTGGAAGCCCTATCGCATGCTGACCCCGACCGGCATGGCGGAGGCTGATCCGCTGGCCAGCAACGACACGGTCGAGGGCAAGGCACAGAATCGCCGCGTTGCGGTGAATATCCTCGTCAGCAAGGCCGTCGACGGCCTCTGACCTTTGCGGGGTGGGCCTTGGCCCACCCCGTTTTTGCGCTGCAGGGCCGGCACTTCGCAAAAATCTCCTATTGCGAAGTCACGGCTGTGGACCGCCAGCGGCGCAAATGTGCCCTCTGCGACACTATATACTTTGCAGTTTTCGCCGAACTGCCAAGCCGCTTCACCCTCCGCCGCAGCTCTGCTACAGGCGCGGCCATGCTTAACTTGAACGGTATCACCGTGCGCCTGGGCGGCCGCACCATCCTCGACCGCGCCAGTGCCGCGCTGCCGCCGCGCAGCCGGGTCGGCCTCATCGGCCGCAACGGCGCGGGCAAGTCGACCCTGATGAAGGTGATGATCGGCCAGCTCGACCCGGACGAGGGCAGCTGCGACATGCCGCGCGACACCCGCCTGGGCTATATCGCCCAGGAAGCCCCTTCGGGCACCGCGACCCCGTTCGACACCGTGCTCGCCGCCGACAAGGAACGCGCCGAGCTGATGGCGGAGGCGGAGCATACCGAAGACCCCGATCGCCTGGGCCATATCTATGAGCGGTTGACCACGATCGACGCCTATACCGCGCCCGCGCGCGCGGCGCGCATCCTCGTGGGCCTCGGCTTTGACGAGGAAATGCAGGGCCGCCCGCTCGACAGCTATTCGGGCGGCTGGAAGATGCGGGTGGCGCTGGCGGCGTTGCTCTTCTCCAATCCGGACCTGCTGCTGCTCGACGAACCGTCGAACCATCTCGATCTCGAAGCGACCTTGTGGCTGGAGAATTTCCTCAAGGCCTATCGCGGCACCGTGGTCGTCATCAGCCATGAGCGCGACCTGCTCAACAATGTCGTCGACTTCATCCTCCATCTGGAGGGCGGCAAGGTCACTCTCTATCCCGGCGGTTATGATGCGTTCGAGCGCCAGCGCGCCGAGCGGCTCGCCCAGCTCGAATCCGCCCGTGCCAAGCAGCAGGCCGAACGCGAGAAGCTGCAGGACTATGTCGCCCGCAATTCGGCCCGTGCCTCCACCGCCAAACAGGCCCAGTCGCGCGCCAAGGCACTGGCCCGGATGCAGCCGATCGCCGCCGCCATCGAAGATCCCAGCCTGCATTTCGGCTTCCCCAGCCCCGCCGAACTGCGCCCGCCACTCATCACCATGGACATGGCCTCGGTCGGCTATGACGACACGCCAATCCTGCGCCGGGTCAATCTACGCATCGATCCCGATGATCGTCTCGCCCTGCTTGGCCGCAACGGCAACGGCAAGACCACGCTCGCCCGCCTCATCGCGGCGCAGCTGGCGCCGATGGAGGGGGCGATGACCACCTCCGCCAAGATGAATGTCGGTTATTTCACCCAATATCAGGTGGAGGAACTGGACGTCACCGACACGCCGCTGGAGCATATGACCCGCGTCATGAAAGGCGCGACGCCCGGTGCGGTGCGTGCCCAGCTTGGCCGTTTCGGTTTTTCGGGCGAGCGCGCGACGCAGAAGGTCGGCTCCATGTCGGGTGGCGAGCGCGCGCGGCTGGCGCTGGCGCTCATCACCCGCGATGCGCCGCACCTTTTGATCCTCGACGAACCGACCAACCATCTGGACGTCGACAGCCGTGAGGCGCTGGTGCAGGCGCTCAACGAATATTCGGGCGCCGTCGTCATCGTCAGCCACGACCGCCACATGATCGAACTGGTCGCCGACCGGCTGGTGCTGGTCGACAATGGCACGGCCCAGCCGTTCGACGGCAGCCTGGACGACTATACCGACATCATCCTGCGCAAGGCGGACGGCAATCCGTCCGGTGGCGACGCGCCCAAGGTCGATCGCAAGGCGGACAAGAAGGCTGCGGCCGAATGGCGCGAGAAGCAGAAGGTGCTCAAGAATGCGGTCAACAAGGCCGAGCGGGAAATGTCCACGCTGATCGCCGAGCGCAAGCGGATCGACGCGGTGCTGTCCGATCCCAAGAGCGCGACCGGTGCCGAAGCGAAGATGACCACCAGCGAACTGATGGTGAAGCGCGCGTCGGTCGAGAAGAAGCTGGAAGCGGCCGAGGAGGTCTGGATGGAAGCGGGCGCGGCGCTGGAGGCGGGTTGAACCCCGCCTTCGTCAGAAAACCAGCGGTGGCGTACCCGCTTCGTTGGAGCGGGTACGGATCACGATCTGCCAGGTGGCGATGAACAGGGCGGCGATCACCGGGCCGATGACGATGCCGTTGAAGCCGAACAGTTGCAGCCCGCCCAGGGTGGTGATCAGCACCACATAGTCGGGGATGCGGGTGTCGCGGCCGACCAGGATCGGGCGCAGCAGATTGTCGACCATGCCGATCACGAACATGCCGCAGAAGATCAGGATCAGTCCCTTCCACACCGCGCCCGTCGCCAGCAGATAGAGGGCGACCGGCGCCCAGATGAGGCCGGTGCCGACGGCGGGCAGCAGCGAGAAGAAGCCCATCATCACGCCCCATAACAGCGCGCCGGAAATGCCGAGCGCGCCGAAGACGAGCCCGCCGATCAGCCCCTGCAATATGGCGACGACGATGCTGCCCTTGATCGTCGCGCGGATGACGATGACGAATTGCCGCATCAGCGCGCGGCGATGCAGCACCCGCAACGGCGCGGCCCGATCGAGCTTGCGGGCCAGGTCCAGCCCGTCACGCAGCAGGAAGAAGGTGAGATAGAGCATCACCGTCAGCGCGACGATGAAGCTGAAGGCGCCCTGGCCGATCAGGAAGGCCTGGCCAGCCAGGGTACGGAAACTGGCGGTCAGGCCATCGGTCAGCAGCCGCTGGACGGCGGCAAAATTCGATATGCCCAGCCGCCGCAGGCTGATCGACGCCCAGTCCGGCAATGCCGCCTGGAACTGCGCGAACATGTGCGGAATGTTGATCTTGCCGACATTGATCTGGCCGTAGAGCGCGGTGGCTTCCTGCACCAGCGCGATGGACAGGATGATGGCCGGCACGATCACGATCGCGATGATCAGAAGCAACGTCAGCAGCGCCGCCGTGTTGCGATGGCCCGGCACCAGCTTCAGCAGGCTCTGGTTCACCGGGATGAACAGGATGGCGACGATAACGCCCCACAAAATCGCTCCGAAGAAAGGCTCCACCACCAACGCAAAGGCGATGGAAACCAGCACGACAAGGGCAACGAAAACCCCGTCCTCAATCTGTGTGCGGCGCTGTCTGCTCTGTCGTTCCATGTCCGCTCTTTGGCAGAAACCGTTACGTTAATCCATGCGTCGCATGGCCTTATTGCGCCTTGGCGTCGAAGCGGAAGGTCACCGATACCTTGGGGTCGAGGCCGGTACTGCTCTCGCCATTACCCACGCCAAAGGGCAGACGGGCGATGCTGGCGGAACCGCTGACCTTGCGGCTCTTGTCGCTGCCCGACAGGGTGAAGCGGATCGTCTGCGGCTTGGCGACGCCCTTGAGCGTCAGCGTGCCATTGGCGCGATAGGCGTTGGCACCGGTCTTCTCGGCCCCCTTGGCCGCGAAGGTCGCGGTCGGGTGGGCGGCGCTGCCGAAGAACTCGTCGCCCGGCAGCATGCCGTCCTTATAGGCGTCGCCGACGCTGGCCGATGTCATGTCGATCGTCACCTTGATGTCGGCGCTTTCGGGATGGTCGGGGTCCATCACGATCTTCGCGGTCCATTTGGCAAAGCTGCCGCTGATCGTCTCGCCATCATTGCCGACGGAAAAGCCGATCCGGCCGCCGGGCTGTACGGTCCAGGCGGGCGGCGGTCCGGCGGGTTCCTCGTTGACGGCCGCGGTCTCGTTCGCAGCCGGGGCGGCGGCATTGCTGCTCGCATTGCTGGCGGCTTCGACGGCATTGTCTTCGGCAGACGCGTCTTCCGCCTCGACAGCGTTGGCGGCGGGCGCTTCGGGCGCGGCCGGCGTGGCGCCCGGAAGGATTGCCCGGCCCAGCAGGAAGCCGACGAGGATCAGCGCGGGCAGGCCGATCAGCAGTGCGGTCGAGCGGCCCGGCACCATGCGCCAGATCAGTCCATCGCGCATCAGCACATGATGACGCAGCGCACCCGCGACATGCAGCGCGACCAGTGCGATGCCGATCCAGGCGAGCAGGCTGTGGCCGCCTTCGGCCAGGCCATGGCTCGCCATCGGCAGCGGCAGATGGGGCAGGGGAATGACGCCGAAGAACAGGGTCGGCACCTTGACCTTGGCGGTCGAGACTAGCGCCCAGCCGGTCAATGGCGCGCCCAGCATGAAGGCATAGAGGCCGACATGGACGCCGGACGCCAGCGCCCCCTGCCAGCCGCCTTCCAGCTTGGCCGGGCGCGGCTTCCACCAGCGCACGCCGATCCGCAGCAGCGTCAGCAGCAGCACGGTGATGCCGATTGACTTGTGCAACTGGAACAGCGCGAAGCCGCGCGCGCCCAGACTGCCTAGCGCCCAGCCGACGGCGATCTGGAAGGCAAGCAGGGCGGCGATCGCCCAGTGCAAGATGATGGCGGCCAGGCTGTAACGCTGCGGCATGTGGATTACCCCGGAAAGACCCTGATTGATGGGGCGCGAGATTATGTCGCGGGGGTAATGAAGTCCATCGCTGCCGCCGGAAACGATGGGTTGCCGGCCGGATCAGTGCAGATCGATCGGTGCCGCCTCCGCATCGGGCAGGCTGGCGCCCATCGCCTTGGCCAGGGTCGGCGCGATGGCGCGCATGTCGATCAGGCCCAGATCCTTGCCCGGCGTCACCCCCGGACCCATCGCCATGAAGGTGGCGCGCAGATTGGCCGGGCCGGGGAAATAGCCGTGCATGCCCTTGACCGGCGTCGGCGCGACCAGCGGCGCATTGGCACCCCGGAAGATGTCGGTGACGAAGCCGGGCTTGAGATTGATCGTGAAGGCGGCCTGCGGATTGCCGCCCAGCTTCGCCATCTCCGCCTGATTGACGATGCGGTCGATGCCGTTGGCGGGATTGGCGGCCAGCCTGTCGAGCAGTGCCTTCACCTTGGCGGCCAGCGCCTTGTCATCGGGTCTGGCCAGCATGATCGCGGCCGATCCGCCGCCGATCCAAGGCATGGCCTGCCAGGCCGCGACCTTGCCGTCCGGGCCGAGGGTGATGAGGCCTGCGTCGATGAACGGGCGGAAGAGGTTGAGCCCGGTGTGGGTGGCTTCAAACCCATGGTCGCTCACCAGCGCGATCAGCGCATCGGGATGGGCTTTGCGTTCCGCTGCGATCAGGTCGCCGACGATGGCGTCTATCTTCTTCAGTACCGCTTTTGCGGCGGGTGTGTCTGGGCCGCTGCCATGCTGCTCATGGTCCAGTGCGGTCAGGTAGACGGTCAGGAAATCAGGCTGGTGCGCGGCGATCAGGGCGGTGGCGAACCGGCCCCTGTTCTGGTCGCCGGTCAGGCTTTCGTCGATGCCCATGGCATAGGCCTGGCCGACGGCTTGCTCCAACTCGGCTTTCAGCCCGGGCGTCGCCAGCGCGTCGAGCAGCTGCGCGTCGTCGGGATGGCCGGTGCGCCAGATTTGCGGCAGGTTCCAGGTGATGCCCTTGGCGGCGACGCTGACCGGCCAGTGGACATTGCCGGTGGACAGCCCGGCCCTGGCCGCTGCGTCCCACAGCATCGGCACCTTCACATCCTGCGCATACCAGTACCAGCCGCCCTGGTTGATCTGCATCGGATCGAAGCTGTTGTTGGCGACGATGCCATGTCTGGCTGGCGACACGCCGGTCATCAGCGTGGTGTGGCTGGGATAGGTCAGCGTCGGCAGCACGCCGGTGACGCCCGAGGCATGGGCGCCCTGTGTCAGGAAGCGGCGCAGATTGGGAAGGGCAAGGCCGCGTTTGTCCGCCTCCAGCACGTCACCGGGGCGCAGCCCGTCGATCGAGATCAGCAGGACCGGTTCGGCCAGCGCCGGGAGAGGCGCCAACACGAACAGGGCGGAAGCGAGCAACGCGGCCTTGCGCATGTTAGAAGCCGGCCTTCAGCGTCATGAAAAACTGCTGCGGCGCGCCGACCAGCAGCGTCTGGGCGTCGCCGCTATTGCCGAAGCCGCCCGACCCGATCGTGCTGATATATTGCTTGTCGAACAGGTTGGAGACGTTGAACTGCAGCTCCAGATGGTCGGTGAAGCGATAGCCGATCGAGGCATCGACGATCACTCGGCCATCGACCGACACGTCGTTGGTATAGCTGTAATAGCGCTTCGACATGTAGTTTGCGCCGATCCGGGCGAAGCGCTGGCCATCGTCATAGTTGAATTCGCCGCGCAGCATATGCTTGGGGCTGTCGACCACGGTCTTGCCCTTGATCGCGGCGACCAGTGTGCCGTCCGAGCTGTTGAACACATCGTCGCGATAGGTGGCATCGGTATAGCTGTAGGAGCCATAGAGGCCGATACCGCCGCCCAGCTTCAGGTCGCCCGCCGCCTCGAAGCCATAGGCCCGGACATTGCCGACATTCTGCAGCGCCGAGGCCAGGCCCAGGATCGGGCTGCCAACCTGCACCGCCAGCAGACGGTTGCGGAAATTGACGAGATAGGCGCCCAGCGTGCCGTTGAAGGTCGACGTGTTGTAGCGCAGGCCCAGCTCATAGGTGTCGGAGCTTTCCGGCTTCAGATCGTCCTTGATCGCATCGAAGCCGGCCTGATTGGTGGAGAAGGGACCGGTGGTGGTGGCGCTGGCGAAGGCCTTGGTCACCTGGGTGAAGCCGCCGAAGACTTCCATCTCGGGGCTCAGTTCGACGGCGAAACCGGCATGGGGCTGGAACCAGTCCTCGGCCTTGATCTTGCCTTCGGGGAAGGTGCTGGACACGATCGCCTCGGCCTCGTTGGTGACCTTGAAGCCCTTCCAGCCCAGGTTGATCGTCACCATGCCCAGGTCGATCTTGTCGCGGACATAATATTGGATCGTGTCGGTGGTGAAGTCGAATTCCCACTGGGTCGCGAACGGATCCTTGGGGTAGTCGCGGAACGACAGACCCGGATTGGTGCGGCTTTCGAACGCATAGAAGCGGCGGGCCTGGTTGAACTTGTTATTCTCGTACCAGGCGCCGCCTTCCAGCGTCTGGATGCCGATCGTGTAGTCGACGCTGCCGAATACGCCGATCCGGTCCATGTCATATTCGGTGGTGCGGATCGACAGCGGCGAGCCGCCGGTCGGGCTGGGGACCGACGGGGTCGCCCACAGGCCCATGCCGCTGTTGTTGTGGTAATAGCCTTTGATCTTGAAATTGCCCTTGTCGCCCAGCGGGGTGCTGTAGCCGATCGCGCCCAGCCAGTCCTTGCGCAGGCCGGCGGCGTCATAATAGGCGTCCCACACCGACGTCACATTGTCGGGATAGACGGTGCCGGCCGCCGCATTGCTGACGGGCGCGCCGGTTTCGCCACGGTTATTGCCGATATCGGCATAGAGAACCGCCTTGGCATAATCGGAATAGGTGTTGTCCCAGTTCCAGCCCAGGCGGTTGATCATGTCCATCGACATGTCCTGATAGTCCTGCTCGCGGCGGTCGGAATAGCTGAGCCAGCCGTCCAGCTTGCCCGCGCCGACCGGCATCACGACTTTGGCATTGACCATATGCTGGTCCTGCGTGCCTTCGCCCTTATATTTGTCGGTGGAGCCGTAAGCATAGGAGACATAGCCGCGAATGCCGTCGGCGCTGCCCATGTTCAGCCGGGCAAAGCCGCGCCAGGTCTCGTTGCTGCCATAGGTGAGATTGCCCTGCGCCTCCAGCGTGTCGGCCGGATCCATCGAGAAGGTTTCGACGGTGCCGCCCAGATTGCCGGTCGACTGGGTGCCGAGCGAACCGGCGCCCTGGCTGACGCGGACGCTGCCGATATTCTCGCTGCTGACCGCGCGGGTGATGTGCAGGCCGTTATGATTGCCATAGCTCATGTCGCCCAGCGGGATGCCGTCGAAGGTGAAGCCGAGCTGGTTCTGGTTGAAGCTGCGGATCGAGACGCGCTGCGACCATTCATAGCTGCCGAACGGGTCGGCTGACTGGAAATTGACGCTGGGCAGCTTCTCGATCGCCTTCAGCGGATTGGTGCCGGGCGTCAGGGTGACGATGTCCTTGGTGGTGATTTCCTGGACCTGGCGGGTTTCGCCGCGGCCGAACACGATGATGTTGGCGCCATCGGTAGAGGCGTCCGCAGCGGCATCCGGGGCGACGTCCTGTGCCCAGGCAGGCACGGCGATCCAGGCCGTCGAGGCAAGCAGCAGGGTAATGGTATGGCGCATGATAAAGTCCCCCAAAAAATCTGATTGGCGGGGGCTCTAGGTGCGTCATGTTGCACTGCAATGTGACTATGAAGACGCTATGGCGTCAGGATCGTGACAATATCGTTATGCTATTGGCTGTGTCATAAAGGTCGCAGTGCTGGCATTTTCGCCGTGAACATTGCATCGCGGGATCGCTGGGCTAAGAGCGAATAAAATTATCTCAAGGAAGGCAGGGCATGGCCAAACCCGAATCCTGGCGGTTCAGTCCCGACGCATATCGTTTCATCACCAGCATCGATACGCGCTTCCAGGATCTCGATACCATGGGCCACATCAATAATGTGGCCATTTCCGGCATCTTTGAAACCGCGCGCATCCGTTTCCATCATCATATGGGCCGTCATCCGCAGGAGCAGGGGGTGCGCTGGCTGGTGGCCAATGTGAACCTCAATTTCATCGAGGAATCGCATTTTCCTTACCCGTTCGAGGTGCATTGCGCGATCGGCCATATCGGCCGTACCAGCTGGACGATCAGTTCTGCGGGCTTCCAGAAGGGCGTGTGCGTCGCCACCTGCGATACCACCGTCGTTACGCATGGCGCGGAGGGTCGCCGCGCGATCGATGAAACGCTGCGTGAAGCGATGGAACTCAACTTCATTCGCAAGCCGGATTGATCCACCCGGACGATCTCGTCCTGCCGCTCAGGCCAGGCCGTGCATCCGTCGGGTCCATTGAAAGGCGATGACCGCGCCCTTGGCCGGCTGGATCATGGCCGCGCCCAGCAGGATCGCAAGGCCGGGCCATAGTCCCATCTGTATGCCCAGGGGAATGGCCAGCGCGGCATTGACCTCGATCATCAGCGGCACCAGCAAATGGCCCAGCAGCAGGATCACGATATAGGCAGGGAAATCGTCGGCCTGGTGGCCGTCCCAGCGTTGACTGCAATGATCGCAGATCGCGACCGGCTTCAAAAAGCGCGCAAACAGCCGTCCTTCGCCACAGGCAGGGCATCGGCCACGCAATCCCCGGATCAGTGCGGGGCGCAACGGACGGTCGGTTGGGTCGGCAACGGGCTGATCGGTCATGCCTGTTCCCTAGGGCAGGATGAATGGCTGCGGCAAGGCGGGATCGGACGGCATGGCTCTTCCGCGCGCGCCAAAGCCTGTTAAGACGGCGCGATGCATCTTCCTGGACCGACCGAAGCCTTTGCCTTGTTCGACGATGCCCGTGTGCATGGCGCGGCGCCGGCGCGCCTGTATCGCGATCCGGTGTCGGTTATCGCGGCGTGGCGGATGGAAGAGGTCCAGCCCGCGCTCGATCGGGTGGCGGAAGCGAGCGAGGCCGGCCTGCATGTGGCCGGCTATCTGAGTTACGAAGCGGGGCTGGCGCTGGAGGATCGGTTGGCGCCTATCGCCCATCGCAAGCCCAAGGATGGGCCACAGCCCATGCCGCTGCTTTGGTTCGGGCTGTTCGAGGGCTGTCGCCTGATCCCAGCCGACAGCGTCGAGGCGCTGCTGCCCGATCCGGCCGCCGTGAGTGTCGATGCGCCATGGCCGCTTGTCAGCGAGGCCGACTATCGCGCGATGTTCGCCCGGGTGCAGGATCTGATCCGTGCCGGCGACATTTATCAGGTCAACCTGACTTTCCCCTGCGAGGTCCGTTTCGCGGGGGAGCCATTGGCCCTCTATGCGGCGCTGCGCCAGCGCGCGCGGGCGGGCTATGGCGGGGTGATGAACATTGGCGGCCACAGCATACTCTCCTTTTCCCCCGAACTGTTCTTCACCCAGGTACGCGGACAGCTAACGGCGCGGCCGATGAAGGGAACGGCGACTCGTGACCCGGACCCGGCACAGGATGCCGCGTTGGCACAGGCGCTGGCCGTTGATCCCAAGCAGCAGGCTGAAAATCTGATGATTGTCGATCTGCTGCGTAATGACCTGTCCCGGGTTGCCCGCGCCGGATCGGTGACCGTGCCCGACCTGTTCAAGGTCGAAACCTATCCGACGGTGCATCAGCTGGTATCGACCATACGTGCGCGCGCACTGCCCGGGCTGTCGCCGGTGGACATATTGCGCATCCTGTTTCCCTGTGGTTCGATCACCGGCGCCCCCAAAGTGCGGGCGATGGAGATCATCGATGCCGTCGAACCCTTTGCGCGCGGTGTTTATACCGGGGCCATGGGATGGATCGATCCGGCTGGCGATGCCGCCTTCAATGTTGCCATCCGCACGATTTGCGTTGAAGAAGGTCATGGCGTGGGCCGATTGGGTCTGGGGTCCGGGATCGTGGCGGATTCTGAGGCATCGGCCGAATGGGCGGAATGTCTGGCCAAGGGCCGCTTCCTTTCGCTGGCTTGAGATGGATTGTTGTGGGGCTTGAATAGGTTCAATGGGATTGGCTGACGGACGGTTCGATCTGCTCGAAACCATGGCCTTCGATCCGCTCGAAGGCGTAAGGTTGCTGGAGCTGCACCTGGAAAGGCTGAAGGCGAGCGCGGAGGATCTCGGTTTTGCCTTCGACCGCCATAGTGTGCGCAATGAACTCCAGGCGGCCACCTTTCGCCTGCGGGAGCGCAGTCGGCTGCGGCTGCTGGTGTCGTCCCGCGGTTCCGTGGCGATCGAGGTGCGGGATCATAGAACCTGGCCGCAGGCGATCATGCAGGTCAAGGTCGTGCCGCGTCTTGCCGCTGCCGAAGATCCTCGCTTGCGCCACAAAACGACGGATCGGTCAATCTATCGGGATGCGCTGCGTCGGGGCGGCACCTATGAGGTGCTGATGACCGACGCACAGGGTTTTCTCACCGAAGGCTGCTTCTCGTCGATCTTCGTCGAGCGGGGTGACAAGCTGGTGACGCCGCCGGCATCGCGTGGCCTGTTGCGTGGCATATTGCGGCAGAGCCTGCTCGATATGGGGGAGGCGGTTGAAGGCGATTTGCGTCTTCACGACCTGGAACGGGGCTTCTTCATCGGCAATGCGGCGCGCGGCATGGTGGCGGCCTCGCTGGCGCGATAGTTTTCCTATGACGGATGGAAGCCAATAACCCGCAACTGGCGGTTGCCCCTTCGTCCGTTGCGCACTAAGGACCGCCGCGTCCGCCCTTGTTGCGGGCAAGGGGATTCTTCAGAAAGATTATTGCCATGAGCCAGACTTCCGCCGCCCTCGGTCGTATCCAGCCTTCTGCCACGCTTGCCATGAGCGCGCGGGTGAATGCGCTTAAAGCCGAAGGTGTGGATGTTATTGGCCTGTCGGCCGGCGAGCCCGATTTCGATACGCCCGATTTCGTCAAGGAAGCGGGCATTGCCGCCATCCGCAACAACCTGACCCGTTACACCGACGTGGACGGTACGGTCGACGTCAAGGAAGCGGTCGCCTTCAAGTTCAAGCGCGATAATGGCCTGGTCTACAAGCGCAGCCAGATCAGCGTGAACTCGGGTGGCAAGCACACCCTGTTCAACGCGCTGCTGGCCACGGTCGATGCCGGCGATGAAGTCATCATCCCGGCGCCTTATTGGGTCAGCTATCCCGATATCGTGAACTTTGCCGGTGGTACCCCGGTCTTCATCGAGGGGCCGGCGAGCCAGGGCTACAAGATTACGCCGGCGCAGCTCGATGCCGCCATCACGCCGCGCACCAAGTGGGTGATGCTCAATTCGCCGTCCAACCCGTCGGGCGCCGCCTATTCGGCGACCGAGCTCAAGGCGCTGGGCGACGTGCTGCTGCGTCATCCCCATGTGCTGGTGATGACCGACGATATGTATGAGCATGTCTGGTACGCCTCGTCGCCTTTCGCGACCATCGCCCAGGTCTGCCCCGACCTTTATGATCGTACCCTGACGGTCAATGGCTGCTCCAAGGCCTTCTCGATGACCGGCTGGCGCATCGGCTTTGCCGGTGGTCCCGAATGGATCATCAAGGCGATGGGCAAGCTGCAGTCGCAGTCGACCAGCAATCCCTGCTCGATCAGCCAGGCTGCCGCCGTCGCCGCGCTGACCGGCGACCAGGATTTTCTGGAAGAGCGCAACGCGGCCTTCAAGAAGCGTCGCGACATGGTGGTCGCCATGCTGAACGACGCGCCGGGCCTTGATTGCCCGACGCCCGAGGGCGCCTTCTATGTCTATCCCGACGCCAGCGGTCTGATCGGCAAGGTAACGCCCAAGGGTGTCAGGATCGACAATGACGAAACGCTGATCGGCTATTTCCTGGACGAGGCCAAGGTGGCCGCTGTCCATGGCGCGGCCTTCGGCCTCTCGCCGGCCTTCCGCATCAGCTATGCGACGTCGGAAGATGTCCTCAAAACGGCCTGCGTCCGCATTCAGGAAGCCTGCGCTGCCTTGAAGTAATGTGGGTCGGCATCGCCGGCTGTCGATAACCACTTGAAAATCCGGGTGCGATCCTGTCTGGCGCATCCGGATTTTTCGATTGTCTCGAAAATTGAAACGGTCTTTTTCGCACTGCAGCGTCTTGTGATTGGCGCCGCAGGGTCTATATGCCCGTTGCGTAAAGAAACTGAACTCGGTGACCTTTTGTCGCTTCGTTCCTGTCCTTGGTCGAAATTCGCTAACCGGCGCGATCATGTTCAGACAGGGGCAAGGCGCCATGCTCTACCGGGCGGTGATCGCGACCGTATCGCGAAACAGAAAGGCTTTGCCATGTTGGCGTTCTTGAAATCCGAACTGTTCTTCCGTTTCCTGGGTGGCTTTGCCATCGGGGCGGTTGCGATGTTCGCGCTTCAGCCCAACAATGAACCGCCGTCGCTGACGTCGACCGCGATTGCCTCGACCGCAACGCCGGGCAGCAGTGCCGCGCTCTAAGCGCCTTTTCCTCCTTCCCCTTGCGGCGCTTGCCGCCGTATCTGTCCCATTGCATGCCGAACCCGTCGTCCAGGCGCCGATCCCGGCGCTGGATGTCGAACCAGGCCGATCGTTGGAAACTGCGGTTTTTGCCGGCGGTTGCTATTGGGGCGTCGAGGGCGTTTTTTCTCATGTGAAGGGTGTCAGGCTCGCCGTCGCGGGCTTTGCCGGCGGGCCGCGGGGCCGCAAGGTCGATTATGAGACGGTGAGCGGTGGTGATACCGGCTTCGCTGAATCCGTTCGCGTCACCTATGATCCCCGGGTGGTCAGCTATGGCACGTTGCTGCGGATCTTCTTCTCGGTGATTGCCGACCCCACGACGCTCAATTACCAGCGGCCCGACAGCGGCACCCAATATCGCAGCGCCCTTTTTCCGCTCGATGCCGAGCAGAACAAGGTGGCGCGCGCCTATCTGGCGCAACTGGACAAGGCGCGGTTGTGGCGCGACCCGGTCGTGACCCGTGTGGAGCCGTTTACCGGCTTCCAGGATGCGGCGGCCGATCACCAGGACTTCATGGCCCGCTATCCCTATCACCCCTATATTCAGCGCTGGGACATGCCCAAGCTCAAGGCATTTCGGGCTATGTATCCCACGCTCTATCGCGCGGGTCCGTCTGCCTGATTTCCATGGCCCTGGTCGCGCCAAGCGGGGCAGGCTAGATCGGGGGTGCCTTAGCCAAGGGAGCCATCCATGTCCGATATTACAGGCCTGCAACTTCTCTCGACCCTGGCGCAGGATGGTCGTCTGACCGTTTCACTGGCGCCGCAGACGCTGCCGGCGCCGACCGGGCACGAGGTCGTTCTGCGTGTCGAGGCGGCGCCGATCAATCCGTCCGATCTGGGCCTGTTGCTTGGCTCGGCCGATGTCGAGAATGCCGAATATGGGGACGGCTATCTGGTCGCGCAGATGCCGGCGGCGGCGGTGCGGGCGATGGTCTCGCGCATGAATATGCCCTTGCCGGTCGGTAATGAGGGGGCGGGTACCGTGATCGCGGCCGGGGATGCGCCGGAGGCCAAGGCGCTGCTTGGCAAGCGGGTGACCTGCGTACCGGGCGGCATGTATGCGCAATATCGGATGGTCGACGCGCGGGCCTGCATGGTCTTGCCCGATGGCGCCACGGCGGAGCAGGGGGCGTCGGCCTTCGTCAATCCGATGACCGCGCTTGGCTTTGTCGAGACGATGCGGGCAGAGGGGCACAAGGCGCTGGTCCATACCGCCGCCGCCTCCAACCTGGGCCAGATGCTGGTGAAAATTTGTCGGGAAGACGATGTTCCGCTGGTCAATGTCGTGCGGAGTCCGGGCCAGGTTGCGCTTCTGAGGCAGATCGGTGCCAGCCATGTGGTCGACAGTTCGGCGGAAGATTTCGCCGATGCGCTCGCGGCTGCACTGGCTGATACCGGTGCAACCATCGTTTTCGATGCTATCGGCGGTGGCACCCTGGTCAGCCGCATACTGGCCGCGATGGAGCAGGTGGCGAGCGCGGGCGCATCCTATAGCCGCTATGGCTCGGCCACGCTCAAACAGGCCTATATCTACGGTGCGCTCGATCTGTCGCCCACGATATTGAGTCGCAGTTTCGGGTTCAGTTGGGGTGTGGCGGGCTGGCTGCTGACGCCCTTCCTCGCCAAAGCCGGGGCTGCAACGGTGGAGCGGATGCGAGCCCGCGTCCGCGATGGCCTTACCACGACCTTTGCCAGCCATTATAAGGGCCGCATCTCGCTGCGCGATGCGCTGAGCCGTAACGTGGTGCTGGCCTATAATGCGCGACGCACCGGTGAGAAATATCTGATCCTGCCTAACTGAGATCAGATAGCAAAAAGGGGAGCAGCCCTGCGGCGCTCCCCTTTTGGCATTGCCAGACGGCGTGTGTCGCTTATTTCGGCGCCAGCACCATCAGCATCTGGCGGCCTTCCATGCGCGGATAGGCTTCGACCTTTGCGATCTCGGCAACATTCTCCGCCACGCGCTGCAGCAGGGCCATGCCAAGCTGCTGGTGGCTGAGTTCGCGGCCGCGGAAGCGCAGGGTGATCTTCACCTTGTCACCATCGCCGATGAAGTCGTGGACCTTTTTCATCTTCGTATCATAGTCATGATCGTCGATGTTCGGACGCATCTTGATCTCTTTGAGTTCCTGCGTCTTCTGGGTCTTTCGGGCGAGATTCGCCTTCTTCTGGGCTTCGTACTTGAACTTGCCGATGTCCAGGAACTTGCAGACTGGCGGATCGGCGTTCGGCGATACCTCGACCAGGTCCAGGCCAACTTCGGCTGCCTGGTCGATCGCCTCCTGCGTATACATCACGCCCAGATTTTCGCCTTCGTCGTCGATCACGCGCACCTTGGGCACGGTGATGAACTCGTTATACCGGGGGCCGGACTTCGGCGGCGGCGCCAGCGGGCGGCGCATCATAGGGGGACGTATAGCAGCTTCTCCTGAGTCTGTTAAAAACGAGTGGCTCTTAGCGGCTTTTGCGGAAAGCCGAAAGGGGTGCGTGGTTCCGTCGCAACGGAATCACGCACCCTGTGGCATTGCTGCCTCAGCGCATATCGGGGGCGCGTGCGTCTTTTTCAAGACGGGCAATCACTTCGCTCAGCGAAAGCATGGTCTGGCCGTCCTTGCCCAACTCGCGCAACGCCACCGTGCCTTCGTCCGCCTCGCGGCGGCCGACGACCAGCAGGTTGGGTACCTTGGCCAGCGAATGTTCGCGCACCTTGTAGTTGATCTTCTCGTTGCGGACATCGACTTCGGCACGGATGCCGGCGGCGCGCAGCTTCTCGACCACGTCCAGCGCATAGCTGTCCGCATCCGACACGATCGTCGCGACCACCGCCTGCACCGGCGCCAGCCACAGCGGGAACTTGCCGGCATAATGTTCGATCAGGATGCCGATGAAGCGCTCATAGCTGCCGAAGATCGCGCGGTGGAGCATCACCGGACGGTGGCGCTCGCCATCTTCGGCAATGTAGCTGGCATCGAGTCGCTCGGGCAGCACGCGGTCCGACTGGATCGTGCCGACCTGCCAGGTGCGGCCGATCGCGTCGGTCAGGTGCCATTCCAGCTTGGGCGCATAGAAGGCGCCCTCGCCGGGCAGTTCTTCCCAGCCATATTCGGGCGTGTTGAGGCCGGCGGCGGCGACCGCATTGCGCAGTTCCTCTTCCGCCTTGTCCCACATCTCTTCCGTGCCGAACCGCTTTTCCGGGCGCAGCGCCAGCTTGATCGAATAGGTAAAGCCGAAATCCCGGTAGATCCGGTCCGCCAGCGCACAGAAATTGCGCACTTCCTCGACGATCTGGTCCTCGCGGCAGAAGATATGCGCATCATCCTGGGTGAACTGGCGCACCCGCATCAGGCCGTGCAGCGCGCCATGCGGCTCGTTGCGGTGGCAGCAGCCATTTTCGTAGAAGCGCAGCGGCAGGTCGCGATAGCTCTTGATCCCCTGCTTGAAGATCAGGATGTGCGCCGGGCAGTTCATCGGCTTCAGGGCCATCCAGTCGGCGGCCTCCGACACCAGCGGCCCTTCATCCTCGACGTTCGGCACTTCGTCGGGGATGACGAACATATTCTCGCGATATTTGCCCCAGTGACCGGACTGCTCCCACTGGCGCGCGTCCATCACCTGCGGGGTCTTGACCTCGCGATAGCCCGCATCGTCGATCGCGCGGCGCATATAGGCTTCCAGCTCGCGCCAGATCAGATAGCCCTTGGGGTGCCAGAAGACGCTGCCATGCGCTTCCTGCTGCAAATGGAACAGGTCCATCTCGGCGCCCAGCTTGCGATGGTCGCGCTTGCCGGCCTCTTCCAGTCGCGTCAGATGCTCATTGAGCTGCTTCTTGTTGAGCCAGCCGGTGCCATAGATGCGGCTCAGCATCGCATTCTTCTGGTCGCCGCGCCAATAGGCGCCCGACACGCGGGTCAGCTTGAACGCGGCCGGGTCCAGCTTGCCGGTGGAGGCCAGATGCGGGCCGCGGCACATGTCGTACCAGCCGTCGCCACTATGATAGACGGTCAGCTCCTCGCCCTGCGGCAGTTCGGCGGCCCACTGTGCCTTGAAGGTTTCGCCGGCGGCTTCCCACTGCGCGATCAGCGTGTCGCGGGCGATGACTTCGCGGCGCAGCGGCTTGTTGGCGGCGATGATCTTGCGCATCTCCGCCTCGATCGCGGGCAGGTCTTCCTCGGTGAAGGGGCGATCCTTGGGCGCGAAGTCATAATAGAAACCATCGTCGGTCGCCGGGCCGAAGGTGATCTGCGTGCCGGGGAACAGCGCCTGCACCGCTTCGGCCAGGACGTGCGCGAAATCGTGGCGCGCCAGTTCCAGCGCGTCGGCCTCGTCCTTCGCGGTCACGAGGGCCAGTTGCGAATCCTGTTCCAGCGGGCGCATGATGTCGCGCAGCTCGCCGTCGACCTTCGCGGCGATCGCCGCCTTGGCCAGGCCCGGCCCGATCGCCGCTGCAATGTCCGCCGGAGTAGTGCCGGGCGCGACTTCACGCACGGAACCATCGGGCAGGGTGATCTTGAGCATGGCGGACACGGGGGGTCTTTCTGTGAAATGTTCAGGTTGCGCGGCCCAAAAAGCCGCGCCTTCCCCATAAATGGGCGGTCTGCCCTGTCAATAGAAGCCCTCTTGCCAAGAGTCATCCTCGGGCGCATGTTTTATGTACTGATATATCATTATCAGTGCAGGAGGGACTTATGGCTTTGAGCTTTGCAGAATCCCGTGGCGCGCAGGACGTTGTGCCGATGGGCGAGATGAACACGACGCCGCTGATCGACGTCCTGCTCGTGTTGCTGATCATGTTCATCATCACCATCCCGATCCAGACCCACAGTATCGGCGTCGATCTGCCTCAGGCGCAGACCGATACGCATTCGCCCTTGCCCGATCCGGTGAAGAACAAGGTGACGATTGATGCGCAGGGCGTGATCCGGTGGAACGGTGCGGCGGTAGATCGGTTCAGGCTTCGCCAATATCTGGCCGCGTCGATGCGGATGCCGGTAGAGCCGGCCTTGCAGTTCGAGCCCGACGCCGCTGCGCGTTACCTCATCGTCGATGCCGTGCTTGCCGATATTAAACGCTCGGGCGTGACCAATCTCGGCTTGGTCGGCAATGAACGATATAGCCGATTTTGACAAGGGTGCTGGATAAAATGTAAAGTATCATTGACTCGTTACCTTTCGCTTCTGTAAAGGACGCTTGACCCTTTCAGAGCAGGAGGCACGAGTCATGATCGCCCCGGAACCTATCCACCCCTTTCCCTGGCGCATCTGCGCGGCCGCCGCGCTGTTCACGGTGCTGATGGTGGCCGCTGCCGTCGCCGCCAATATCTTCACCATCAGCGGCAACGGCAAATTGCCGCTGATGGTCCCGGGCCTGCTGGCGCTGGGCTGGCTGATCTGGGAAGCGATGCGGCTGGCGCGGGCCGTGCCGGGATCGGCGATCGCCCGCTATATCGGCCGGGTGGTGCCGCTGATGATCGCCAATGTCGTCACCGTGGTCGCGGCCATCACCATCCAGCGCGAATGGCATCCGGCGGGAGTGTGGGCCGTGCTGGTGGCGTTGCTGCCGGCGCCGCCGCTGATCGGCTTCATCTGGGCGATGGGCCGTCTTCTGGTGGAGGAGGCCGACGAATATCTGCGCATGGTCCATGCCCGGCGCGCGCTGATCGCGTCCGGCTTCATGCTGGTGATCACCACCGTCTGGGGCCTGCTCGAAGGATCGGGCCTCGCCCCCCATGCGCCCGCCTATGCCGCCTTCATCCTGTGGAATCTGGGCCTGCTGCTGGCGCCGGTCATTCCCGGTGGCCGGGCATGAAGAACCGGCTCAAGATATTGCGGGCCGAACGCGACTGGAACCAGAGCGATCTCGCCACCCAGCTCGGCATTTCGCGCCAGAGCGTTAACGCGATCGAGACGGGCAAATATGATCCCTCGCTCCCGCTCGCCTTCCGCATCGCCGACCTGTTCGGCCTCAGGATCGAGGATATTTTCCTGCGCGACTGATTCAGGCGATCAGCAACCGGGCATCGTCACCCGTCTGCTGCAGGAAGGAGAGGGGGCCGCCAACTTCCATCCCGGTCGGAAGGGTGTCGGCGGACAGGCCCGACAGCGCCAGGCCGCTCTGGCAGGCGATCAGCACGACCCCCATGTCCAGCGCCTCGGCCAGCAATTCGGCCAGCGTTGGCAGGCCCGTTGCCCGATGCGCCGCATCCTCCGGCGCGGCGAGCGGCGGCGCCAGCAACGCAACCGCATCCAGTTGCAGGAACAGGCTGGCGTCCCCGCCGAGGGCCGCCTGTGCCGTCGCCATCACCAATGCGCCGCGCAACCGCTCCGCATCGGCCGTCATGACAATGATCCTCAGCCCGCGCACAGTTCCGCCGCGCAGCCGGGGCAGGCCGGATCCTTGGGCACGCCCAGCGTGCGAAAGCGCATGGCGAGCAAATCTGCGATCAGCAACTGCCCCGCCATGTCGGTGCCGAACGGCACCAGCGCGCGGATCACCTCCAGCGCGGCCAGGCTGCCCATCACCCCGGTCAGCGCGCCGATCACGCCGGTTTCCGAACAATTGCGTTCCGGCGCATCGACCGGACTGCCGACCAGGCAGCGATAGCAGGGCTTGTCCTGTTCCCAGCCACGATAGGTGGCAAGCTGCCCCTCGAACGGGCCGACCGCTGCCGACACCAGCGGAATGCGCAACGCCTGTGCCGCATCGGCGACCACCAGCCGGGTCGCGAAACTGTCGCACCCATCCAGCACGACATCGGCCTCGCGCAGCAGCATGGCGGCATTGTCCGCGTCGATCCGCGCATTGATCGGGATCAGCTTGATGTCGGGGTTGAGGCGGGCGACCGCGGCCATTGCGGCTTCGGCCTTGGGCGTGCCGATGTCGGCGGCGCCGAACAGCACCTGCCGCTGCAGGTTGGACAGGGCGACGGCGTCATCGTCGATCACCCGGATGGTGCCGACACCGGCAGCCGCCAGATAGAGGATCGCCGGACTGCCGATGCCGCCCGCACCGATCACCGCGACATCGGCCGACAGCAGCCGGGCCTGGCCCGTGCCGCCAATTTCCTTCAGCACGATATGGCGGGCATAGCGCTCCAGTTGATCGTCGCTCAGCGTCACGGCGCATCCGACCAGAGGAAGCGGACCTGCGAACGCATCCACACCGGCTCGGCCGAACCGGTCTTGGGGAAGCTTCCCTTGAGCGAACTGAGGATACGATTGCTCACATATTGTTCGACGCCGGGGCAATTGGCGTTGACCGGCGCGATCTTCAACGGCTTGCCGTCACCTGACAGCAGGAACAGCATATTGATTTCGAGATATTGCGATCCCTGGTGGTTGACCGCGCCGGTGCAGGTGCCGCGGCGATAGAGCTTGGCGACATCGTCCGACCATTGCGGCGAGTTTTTGCGACCCGTCCAGTTCGGAATTTCCGGTACCTCGCTCAGGTCCGTCGGCATGGGGGGCGATGCCAGCGGCGTGGCGGCGGCGAGCATCAGCGAAAGCAGCGGTGTCATCATGAAAGTCATACTCCCGTCGAACCGAACCCGCCCTGTCCCCGGACGGTATCGTCGAGCATATCCACCTCGACGAAGCTGGCAAGCTGCACCGGCGCAACCACCAACTGGGCGACACGATCGCCGCGCTTGATCGGGAAGGGATCGGCGCCATGGTTGATCAGCAGTATCTTGAGTTCGCCGCGATAATCGGCGTCGATCGTGCCAGGGGCATTGGGCACGCTTATGCCATGCTTGAGCGCCAGGCCGGACCGCGGGCGGACCTGAATCTCGTATCCTTCCGGGATCGCCAGCGCAAAGCCGGTGGCGACCGGATGGCGATCGCCGGGGTTGAGCGTGATCTCCTCTGCCGACACCACATCCATGCCGGCGGCGTGCGCGGTGGCATAGGCGGGGACGGGCAGCCCCTCGCCATGGGGCAGGCGCTTGAGCTGGATATCAATCGGTGACAGGGGAGAGGGCATTGGCAACCTTTTCGATGAGTTTGGCGGCAACATCGCTCTTGGCCATGGCGGCCCAGCTTTCGATGCCGACGGATGTGACGATCTGTACGCTGTTGCTGTCGCCGCCCATCACGTCGCCCGACACGTCATTGGCGACGATCCAGTCGGCGCCCTTGCGGGCGAGCTTGGCCTGGGCATGTTCGGCGATCTTCTGGGTCTCGGCGGCAAAGCCGATCAGCAGCCGGGGGCGACGGGCATGATGGCCCAGCGTCGCCAATATGTCGGGATTCTCGACCAGGCTAAGCGGCGCGGGCTGGCCCGATCCGTCCTTCTTCAATTTCTGCTCGGCCGCATCGGCGGTGCGCCAGTCAGCGACGGCGGCGACCATGATCGCGGCGTCGGCCGGCAGCGCGCCTTCGACCGCCGCCAGCATCTCGCGCGCGGTCTCGACGTCGATGCGGTCGACCCCGGCGGGCGTCGGCAGATGGACCGGGCCAGCCACCAAGGTCACCTTCGCCCCGGCGCGTGCGGCGGCGGCGGCAATGGCGAAGCCCTGCTTTCCCGAGGACCTATTGGCAATGTAGCGCACCGGATCGATCGGCTCATGGGTCGGCCCGGCGGTCACCAGCACATGGCGCCCGGCCAGCGACTGATCGGTACCGGCGAAATCGGGCTGGCCGGCCAGCGGATCGGGCAAAGCCGGGGCGGCCAGCAGGCGCTCGATCTGCGCCGCGATAGCCTCCGGCTCGGGCAGGCGGCCTTTGCCATATTCGCCGCAGGCCATTTCGCCATCGTCGGGCGTCATGATGTGCACGCCATCGGCATGGAGTTGCGCCAGGTTCCGCTGCGTCGCCTTGTGGTGCCACATGCGCACATTCATCGCCGGCACGGCCAGCACCGGCTTGTCGGTGGCCAGCAGGATGGTGGTGGCCAGATCATCGGCGATGCCGGCCGCCATCTTCGCCAAAATGTTGGCGGTAGCCGGCGCGACGACGATCAGGTCCGCCTGCCGCGACAGCTGGATATGGCCGATCTCGCGCTCTTCCTTGAGGTCGAACATCGCACCATAGACATGATCCTCGGTCAGCACGCCCAGGCTGAGCGGTGTGACGAACTGCTGCGCGCTTTCGGTGAGAACCGCCCGCACCGCGATGCCGCGCCTGCGTAGCTGGCGCACCAGTTCCAGCGACTTATAGGCTGCGATGCCACCGGAGACGATGAGAAGGACACGCTGGGTCATCTGCTCTCCTTGCCCGTTGGCAGCGGATGAATCAATCGTCGCCCCGGCCGGTAAACATGATAGGATGTGCCATCCATTTTCGTCTCCGGGGGCTGGGATAATGGGCAAGCGTATAGCGATGGTGGCGATGATGCTGGGGCTGGCGTCCTGTAGCGCGGAACGCAGCGCCCAGGCGCCCACCGAAAATACCAGCGCATCGGTGGATAATATGACGGTCGAGGGTGCCGCGGAAAATAGCGCAAACGCCGTCGACAATGCCGCAACCGGCCTGGAAAATGCCGCCAACGGCGCATCGGAAGAGATATGGTGCGCGGCCGCTCGCGCGACCATGTCGGCCGCCGAATGCCAGTCGCTGACCCAGCAGCGCGACTCGCTGGAACAGGGCGTCGCAGCCTTTAATCCGCCACGTACGATGATGCGCGATGAACCGACCCGGGTGGTGCTGGCGATCGGCAGCGAGGCGGAAAGCGCCGAGACCGTGCGTGCGGCTGGTGGTCCGCCGTCCGGCGCGCAGGTCGCGCCCGTCCGCATCGGTCGCTATATGAGCGCGACCCTGAGCGGCAGCGCGTTCACCATCACCCCGATCGGCGAGGCGAAGCGCGATCTGGGCATGAGCGGCAGCGAACAATGGGAATGGGACGTCACGCCGACGCGCGAGGGCGATCAGACCTTGCAAGTGCGGGTCGAAAGCTTTGCGCAGGATGCGCAGGGCCATGCAACCCGGCTCAAACTCTACCAGAGTTCACCGATCGCGGTGAGCGTCACGGTCACCGATCGGCAGAAAAGATCGGCGGCGATCGGCACCATGAAGGGCGATCTGGACGACACGACCGGCCTGTTCAAAAGCCTGCGCGGCTGGCTTCTGGCCTTGGCCGGCGTGATCGTGGCGGCGTCGCTGGTGGTCTGGCGGATGCGTGGTTTTGGCAAGAAGCCGGACGACGACAAGAACGACCCGACCGGTTCCTAGTCGCGCTACGTTACAGCAGCGTCGTTGCCACAGCCATCGCGCCGGCGCCGATCGCCGCCGCCAGCAGGGCGACGAGCGCATAGCGCCAGCCGCCGCCCACGCGGATCAGTTGCACCTCGCCCAGCGGTAGCGGTGGCGGTGCGCCGCCCTTTTCCGGGAAGGCGTCCTCGATGCGGCGGACCAGTGCCGGCAGCCGCTGGATCAGGCGCCAATTCTCGATCAGCGCGTCGGCGGCCTTGGCCTCCGGCCCCAATTCGGTGCGCAGCCATTCCTTCACATAGGGGCCGCTCGTTTCCCACATGTTGATCGCGGGGTCGAGCTGATGGGCGACGCCCTCGACCATCACCATCGTCTTCTGCAGCAGCAGCAGGTGGGGCTGGGTCTGCATGTCGAAATCGCGGGTGATGGCGAACAGCCCATCCAGCATGCCGCCGACCGACAGCTCGCTCGCCGGCTTGCCGCGCATCGGCTCGCCCACGGCGCGCAGCGCGGTGGCGAACTCGTCGACATTATGATGGCCGGGCACATATTGCGCCTCGAAATGGATTTCGGCGACGCGCTTGTAGTTGCCGGTGATCAGGCCATAGAGAATCTCGGCCAGCCACATGCGGGCACGGCGGTCGATCCGGCCCATGATGCCGAAATCGATCGCGACGATGTCGCCGTTCGCTTCCACGAACAGATTGCCCTGGTGCATGTCCGCGTGGAAGAAGCCCTCGGCGATCGCCTGGCGCAGGAAGGCGTTGACCAGCCGCGCGGCAATGTCTTTGAGATCATGGCCGGCGGCGACCAGCGCATCGCGATCGGAGATCTTGATGCCGTCGATCCATTCCATCGTCATGACCTTGCCGGTCGTGCGGTCCCAGTCGATGGCGGGAATGCGATAGCCGGGCATCGCTTCCATCGCCTCGGCCAGTTCCGATGCCGATGCTGCCTCGCGCCGCAGGTCCAACTCGCGCGCGGTCCAGCGCTTCATGTTGGCGATTACCAGACGCGGGCGCAGGCGCGCGATTTCGCCGCCCAGCATCTCGACATGGGCAGCCGCCCATTCATAGGTCTGGATGTCGCGGCTGAACTGGTCGATCACGCCGGGACGGATCACCTTCACCGCGACGTCGCGGCCATCGATGGTGGTGGCGCGATGCACCTGCGCGATCGACGCGGCACCCACCGGCGCTTCGTCGAACCGGGCATAGACCTGATCCAGCGGCAGGCCGAAGCTCTGTTCCACCTGGGCGCGGATCGTCTCGAACGGCACCGGGGGCAGTGCGTCCTGCAGGCGCAGCAGGTCGTTCGCCGCGTCCTCACCGACCAGGTCGGGGCGGGTTGCCAGCGTCTGGCCCAGCTTGATCGCCGCCGGGCCGATCGCCTGGAAGGCGTCGGCATAGCGCGGCTGCTTGGGCACGCGCGCACCGAAACGCGCCAGGCGCACCAGCCGGCGCACCGGCGTCGGGGTCAGCGGATCGCGTTCGATGCCGGTCAGGGCGCCATGGCGCGCGAGGGTCCGACCCCATTTCAGGAGCCGCCAGATATGGGTCGCGTGGGTGGTCATGCGGGCGTCAGATCTTCCAGCCCGAATGGATCGCCACCAGCCCGCCCAGGATCGGCTCGACCTTGGTGTTCACGAAACCGGCGTCCCGGATCATCCCCTCGAACTTGGGCATGGGCGGGAAGCGGCGGATCGATTCGATCAGATAGCGATAGCTGTCGGCGTCGTTGGCGAACAGCTTGCCCAGTTGCGGCACCAGCTTGTGGGAATAGACGTCATAGACGTCGGAAAAGCCCGGCCAGGTGGTGGTCGAAAATTCCAGGCAGAAGAAGCGGCCGCCGAACTTCAGCACCCGGTGCGCCTCGCGCAGCGCCTTGTCGATATGGGTGACGTTGCGGATGCCGAAGGCGATCGTATAGGCGTCGAACGCCCGGTCGCCAAAGGTCAGCGTCTCGGCATTTTGTTCCGACCAGATCAGGCCGTCATAGCCCTTCTTCTGTGCGCGCTCGACACCCACCGCCAACATCTCGGGATTGATGTCGGACACGGTGACCTGCGCGCCCAGCCTGTGCATGCGAAAGGCGATGTCGCCGGTGCCGCCGGCCATGTCCAATATCTGCTCGCCCGGCTGCGGCTTCACCCGCTTGACGAACTGGTCCTTCCACAACCGATGCGCGCCGACCGACATGGCGTCGTTCATCAGGTCATATTTGGCGGCGACATTGGAAAAGACGGCGCGGACCATGCCGGCCTTCTCGGCGGCATCGACGTCGCGATAGCCGAAGGATGCTGTGTCGTTCATGGCCCTCGCTCTAGACTCTGTTGCGCCGCCATTCCAGCGCGAAGGCGCCCCTTGGGAACGTTTCGCTGTCGCCAACCATTCCGTTGGGCATCCACCATGCCGGGAGAGTCCCAATCTTGCGCCGTCTAGCCCTGCCTGTCCTCACCCTCTTGCTTTGCTGTGCACAGGCCGCGCCGCCCGCCAGTCCGCAGCAAATCTATGGCCCCCTTTTCGAGGCGGTGCAGCGCGACAGGCTGTTCCCCGACGGCAAGAGCTTTGCCGACGCGGTACCGAAACAGGATCCTGCCACCATAGTTGCCGCCTATCGCCGGGAATCGCCGCAAGGCACTGCGCTGCGTGACTTCGTGTTGCGCCATTTCGAGGTGCCGGGCGAGCAGGCGGTGGAGCGCGCGCCGCTCCGCACCCATATCCGCGCGCTCTGGCCGCAACTGACCCGTCCGGCGTTGACATCGCCCGCCGGCTCCTCCGCGCTGTCGCTGCCCGCTCCCTATGTCGTGCCGGGCGGCCGCTTTCGCGAAATCTATTATTGGGACAGCTATTTCACCATGCTGGGGCTCAAGGCCGACGGGCAGCAGCCGTTGATCGAATCGATGCTCACCGACTTCGAGAGTCTGGTCGATCGCTACGGCTTCATCCCCAACGGCACGCGCACCTATTATCTCGGCCGGTCGCAGCCACCCTATCTGGCACTGATGGTCGACCTGTCGGCAGCGACCGATCCCGTAAGCGCGACCCGGCACCTCAAGGCGCTGCGGGCCGAGCATGATTTCTGGATGCGCGGCGCGGACGGGCTGGCCGAGGGCGCGGCGGCGCGTCGCGTCGTGCGCATGCCCGACGGCGCGCTGCTCAACCGCTATTGGGACGACCGGCCGGGACCGCGCGATGAAAGCTGGGCGGAGGATGTCGCGACCGCAAGGGAGAGCAATCGTCCGGCCGCCGACATCTATCGCCATCTGCGTGCGGGGGCGGAAAGCGGCTGGGATTTCTCCGCCCGCTGGCTGGATGATCCCAAGCGGCTGTCGACCATCCGGACCACCGATATCGTGCCGGTCGACCTCAACAGCCTGCTCTGGACGCTGGAGCGCAGCATTGCCCGCCGCTGCGCGCGGATGGGCGATCGATCCTGCGCACGACATTATGCAGCGATGGCCAAGGCGCGGCATCGCGCGATCGATCGCTGGCTCTGGCAGGCGGGGCAGGGGCGCTATGCCGACTGGGACAGCACGACGCGGGCGCCCACCACCATCCTCTCGGCCGCGACGCTCTCGCCGCTGTTCGCCGGCCTTGCCACGCGCGCCCAGGCCGAAGCCGTGGCGAATACGACCCGCGCACAACTGCTGGCCCCCGGCGGTCTGCGGACCACCCGTATCGCCAGCGGGCAGCAATGGGACAGCCCCAATGGCTGGGCGCCGTTGCAATGGATTGCGGTGGAGGGCTTGGCGCGTACCGGCCACATCGATCTGGCCAGGGAGATCGCCCGGCGCTGGATCGGCACGGTCGATGCCGCTTATCGAGACACCGGCAAGATGCTGGAAAAATATGATGTCGAGGAACGCAGGCCCGGGGGTGGCGGCGAATATGCGCTGCAGGACGGCTTTGGCTGGACCAATGGCGTCACCCGGGCGCTGATCGCGCGCTGGCCCGATCTTGATCCCGACGCCCCTGTTGCGGCCGCCCGCTAGACCCTACATGAAGGGCCATGCCAGAGCTTCCCGAAGTCGAAACCACCGTCGCCGGCCTGCGCGCCGTGTTGCAGGATGCCACGCTTACCCGGGTCGAGCCGCGGCGTGCCGACCTGCGCTTTCCGATTCCGGTCGACCTGCGCCAGCGGATGACCGGCGCGCGGATCATGGGCCTGTCGCGTCGTGCCAAATATGGCCTGATCGAAACCGATCGCGGCGACATGATGATCTTCCATCTCGGCATGTCCGGGCGCTGGCGAATCGATCCGGCGGAGATCGGCACTCATGACCATCTGCTGCTGGAGACCGGTAGTGGCCATCTGCTCGCGCTCAATGATCCGCGCCGCTTCGGTTCGCTTGATCTGGTACGCAGCGACGCCTGGCAGGCCTATGGCCCCTTCACGCGCATGGGGCCTGAACCGTTGGGGCCGGATTTCACCGCTGCCTATCTGGCGCGGGTGCTCGACGGCAAGGCAACCTCGATCAAGGCGGCGTTGCTCGACCAGCGGGTCGTTGCCGGCCTGGGCAATATCTACGTGTGCGAGGCGTTGAACATGGCCGGCATCGCGCCGACTCGGGCGGCCGGAAAGATATCCAAACCCCGACTGGCCTTGCTGGTCGATTCGATTCGCACCGTCCTGTCAGCCGCGATCGTCGCGGGTGGCTCCACCTTGCGCGATTATGCGCGGCCGGATGGAGAATTGGGCTATTTTTCCAACCAGTGGCGAGTCTATGGGCGGGAAGGGCAGCTTTGCCCCTGTGGCGGTACGGTCCAGCGCCGAGTCGACGGGGGACGTTCGACCTTCTATTGCCCCAAATGTCAGAAATAGCGGGCCGCTCGCTGGTTGACGACACCCCGGAACACCTGTAAGGGGCGCACCTTCACGAGGCTGGTTGGCGAATCCGACGGGCCTCTTCCCGAGATTTGACGAGAACCGAGGAATAGAATGGCCAATACGCCGCAAGCCAAGAAGCGCATCCGTCGCAATGAGCGTCGCGCCGAAATCAATGGCGCCCGCATCAGCCGGATCCGCACCCTGGTGAAGAAGGTGGAAGCTGCCATCGTCGCCGGCGACAAGGGCGCTGCTGCTACCGCACTTCAGACTGTCCAGCCCGAACTGGCTCGTGGCGTTGCCCGCGGCGTTCTGCACAAGAACACCGCCGCCCGTAAGTTCGGTCGTCTGACCAAGGCTGTCAGCGCGCTCGCCTGAGCTGCACGCTTTAAGCTACCCGCTTTTGTGAAAAAGCCCGCTCCGGATCGCCGGGGCGGGCTTTTTCTGCTGGTATTCACGAATCGGTCATTTTGGCGACCCGCGCATTTCCCACGATTCGAGCGGGTTTGATCGAAAATAGATTCTATAAACATCTGAAATATAAGAAATTTTTTTCTTTCTCCGGTTTTCCGCGGGATTCCTGAGTCAACGTCTTTATTTCAGTTTTTTGAAGTGGGCCGCCCTTGATCCGGCGAAGCAGCCCTGTCTATTTTGAACATCCGGCCGCTGATCGAATCACTTCCTGGCGGTCGTCACAATGTCAGTTGATGCAGAAGACTCGGAATGGCGGGGGCGCCTTTCCGAACCCTCTTCCTGTGTCCGATATCTATGCCCGCAGGGGTTGTTTTGGTTTCTTTTGGGGGCGGCGCTCAATGAAGGATAATGTGGCGGTGTTTGAACGGGAGGATGATGCGGCGGCAGAAGATATGGCCCGCCTGGAATCCGCCTGGACGACCATCCGCACCGGCCTGCGCCGTGATATCGGCGCACGCATGTTCGACCAGTGGCTGAAGCCCGCTCGGCTGGGCGACTATTGCCCCGAATCGCAGACCCTGGACCTCCATTTCGCTTCGGACTTCAGCGCGAACTTCGTGACGGGCCAGTTTGGCGACCGCCTGCGCATGGCGTGGCGCTGTTCGGGGGCTGGCGTGCGGGAAGTGCGTCTGCGTCGTGCGCCCGATGCGTCCGGTCCGCGCCTGCTGGAGGTCAAGCGTGATGTGGCGGCTGCGGTGGAAGCGCCGGCCATGGCTCCCGTGACACCGGCCATCGCCTGCAATTTCCAGCCGCGCCATGCCTTCGACCAGTTCGTCACCGGCGAGACCAACCAGCTTGCCTATTCCGCCGCGTTGGCGATGGCGGGCGAAGCCGAACCCCGCTTCACGCCGCTGTTCATCCATGGCGGCACGGGGCAGGGCAAGACGCACCTGCTGCACTCGATTGCCCGGGCCTTTTCGGGGCACTCGCCGAGCGCGCCGGTGCTGTACATGTCGGCCGAACGCTTCATGGTCGAATTCGTCAACGCGATGCGCGCGAACGAGACGATGGCGTTCAAGGCCCGTCTGCGCGCCGCCCGCCTGCTGCTGATCGATGATATCCAGTTCATTGCCGGCAAGGGGTCGACCCAGGAAGAATTCCTCCACACGATCAACGACCTGATCGACACCGGCGCGCGTATCGTCGTGACCGCTGATCGGGCGCCGCAGATGCTGGACGGCATTGATCCGCGCATCCTGTCGCGTCTGGCCGGTGGTCTGGTCGCCGATATCCGGCCGGCGGGTCTCGACCTGCGTCTCGCCATATTGGAGGCGCGTCGTGCCTATGCCGGCGATCCGCCGGTACCCGATGCGGTCATCGACTTCCTCGCCCGTTCGATCCGCTCGAACGTGCGCGAACTGGAAGGTGCCTTCAACAAGCTGGTCGCCTATGGCCAGTTGACGGGCCGTTCGATCGATCTTGAATTTGCCCAGACCATGCTGGCGGATGCCGTCCGCGCGAACGTTCGTCGCCTGACCGTGGACGAAATTCAGAAGGCCTGCGCCGCCCATTTCAAGATCGATCCGTCCGAGATGAAGTCGAAGCGCCGGGCACGCGCCGTGGCACGTCCGCGTCAGGTGGCGATGTATATCTCCAAGAAGATGACGCCGCGTTCCCTGCCCGAAATCGGCCGTACCTTCGGCGGGCGTGATCATAGTACCGTGATCCATGCGGTTCGCACGATCGAGAAGCTGCGCGAGAGCAATCCCGATATGGATGCCGACGTTCGCACGCTGATGCGCCAGTTGGAGGGCTGATACGCCACGGCGCTGACACAGCGGCTGAAACAGGGCGGCTGACAGGGGCAAGGCATTGGACTAGGCTGGGGCCATGATCCGATCCCTTGCCCTCCTGCTGCTGGCCGTGTCGGCCCTCTCGCCCGCCGCCGCCCAGGCGCCTGCCGCCGCACCTGCCGCCACGGACATAAGGGTCGCGCTCGATACCAGCGCGGGCCGAATCATCGTCGCGGTTCATCCGGACAAGGCGCCGGTCACCGCCGCCAATTTCCTGCGCTATGTCGATCAGAAGCGGTTTGATGGCACGGTCTTCTACCGTGCGGTCGGTGGCCCAGCCTATGGCTTCGTCCAGGGGGGCACGCAGAATGATCCCAAGCGTATCCTGCCGCCGATCAGGCATGAACCCACCAGCCAGACCGGCCTTTCCCATGATGATGGCGCGCTGTCGATGGCCCGCTATGCCCCGGGCAGCGCTACCGGCGACTTCTTCATAGTGCTGGGAAAGATGCCCAGCATGGATGCCCATCCGGAAACGGCGGGCGATAATCAGGGCTTTGCCGTCTTCGCCCATGTGATCGAAGGGCTCGATGTGGTGAAGGCGATCCAGGCCGGCCCGAAATCGCCGACGGCCGGCGAGGGCGTGATGAAGGGGCAAATGCTCGATCCCACAGTGCGGATATCGACCGCTCGACGTTTGCCCTAGCCGCGATCGGCGTTGGGCATGCGGTTCACAGGCGGCGGCGTTCGATCGGTACGGCCGGGCGGATCGCTGCATAACGGCCCAGATAGTCGGCCTCGCCCATCGGCCGGGCGAGATGATAGCCCTGGAACAGGGTGCAGCCGATGACGCGCAGCATCTCCATCTGCGCCTCGCTCTCGATGCCTTCGATCACCACTTCCATGCCCAGGCCCTGGATCAGGCCGACGACCGCACTGCAGATGGTGCGGGCTTCGGCGGACGTGGCGATGTCGCGCACCAGGCTGCGATCGATCTTCACCCGGTCGACCGGCAATTCCTTCAGCCGCGCCAGATTCGAATAGCCGGTACCGAAATCGTCGATGGCGATGCGCACGCCGTCGGCTTGCAACGCCCGCAACTGGTCCAGCATGCGCTGGTCCATGTCCATCGCCAGCGATTCGGTGATTTCCAGTTCCAGCATCGCCGGTGGTGTCTGGTGGGTGGTCATGGCATGGCGCAGGCGCAGGAAGAAATCGGCCTGCGACAATTCGCGGGTGGAAATGTTGATGGCGATGCGCTGACGCACGCCGCTCTTGAACCAGCGGGCTGCGGTCTCGCAAACCCGGCCCATCACCCAGTCGCCCAGCGCGACGATGGATCCGCTCTCCTCGGCCATCGGTACGAAGGCGCCTGGCATGACCAGCGCCCGCTCGGGATGCGCCCAGCGCACCAGCGCCTCGGCGGTGACCGCATGGCCGCTGCCGATCTCGATCTGTGGCTGGAATTCCAGCAGGAACTCGTCGCGTTCCAGGCCCAGCAGCAAATCGCGTTCCAACTCGGCACGGTCGGCCGCCTCCAGCGCCAGCGCGGCGGTGAACATTTCGGCCCGGCCGCGCCCTTCATGCTTGGCGTGATACATGGCGATATCGGCCGACCGCAGCAGTGCCGACAGCGTGTCGCCATGGTCGGGGTAACAGGCGATCCCGATCGATGCGCCCAGATCGACATGCTGGCTGCCCAGGTCGAATCGCTCGCCCAGCGCGAACTGGATGGCACGCGCGATGCGGGACGCGGTCTCGCGACCCGGCAGCCGGGGGAAGAACATGGTGAATTCGTCACCGGCCAGGCGGCCGATCACGGCGTCGCCCGCATCGGTGCTGATCTGGGCCATCACCACTTCGCGCAGCCGCCCGGCAACCCGCGCCAGCAACTGGTCGCCGGCGGCATGGCCCAGCGTGTCGTTGACCGTCTTGAATCCGTCGAGGTCGATGAAGAACAGCGCGGCCGGCTTGTCGTCGCTGCGTTCGGCCAGCAGGCGCTCGACCTGGCGGCAAAAGCTGGTGCGGTTGGCAAGGCCCGTCACCTGATCGAACAGCGCCAGCGTCTGGACATGGTCAAGATTGGTGCGGACCTGGCTGAACAGGCTTTCCAGCGCCACCGCCAGTTCGGGCAGTTCCAGGCCGATCTCGGCAGGAACATGGGATTGCAGGTCGCCATGGGCAGCGGCCAGCAGCCGATCGGTTGCCGCATCGATGGCGGCGGCGGTCGCTGCCGTCGAGCGTTGTGTCGATGCCCAGGTCATGGTGCCGCACAGGATCGCGATGATGAGGGACCGGCCAATGTCGACGGCATCGCCGCCCTGGCCATGGCCCAATATCAAGGAGAGGATGAAGACCAGCGCGCCGGCGGCACAGGCAAAGGCAGCAGCGCGGCTTTTCACTGTCACGCCCTGCATGTGCCTCCCTACCCTGCTCGATGCTCCGGAAAAGGGAGCCGTTGGATCGGTCGGTTATGAAGGACAGTGGTTAAGAAAATGTCAGTGTGTATGTAAAAGCTGCTATTTTTTGCGCCGCAATATCAGATAGATGGCGCCATCGCCTCCATGGCGAGGGTGCGCTACCCGGACGCTCGCGATGCGATCGGCATGGGGGCTGGTTTCCAGCCAGTGGCCGATTTCGCCACGGATGGCGCCGCGTCGCGCCTTTTCCCCGCCGCTGCTGGCTTTAGGCGGCTTGCCCGTGACAATCAGCAGCACCCGAACGTCGCGTGAGAACGCCGTCGCCAGCGCCTGGTTAAGGCGGCTATGGGCCGAAGCCAGGCTGTGGCCATGCAGGTCTATGGCCATGTCGGGGGCTATATTGCCGCTACGGATTCGACGCTCCCAGCCATTGTCCAGCACCGCTGCCGGGCTGCGCGGAACTGTCACGGGCATGGGCTTCGGCGGCGCTGGCGTTAACCTTGTTTCCGCAATCGGACGATTCGTCGCGGCCGGCAGGGCAGGGCGGGACAGGCCCGGCCGGATCGGCCGGACGGTGCGGGTCAGTGCGCCCCAGAGCGCCTGTTCGTCAGAGGTCAGGGTCCGGCGTGCCATGGCGCATCATGGCTGAGTGAGGCGCGCGATGGAGCCAATCGGTAGCAATATCAAGGCACTGCCGCGAGCGGACATGCCGCCGGCAATGCCCCGTGCACGGGCTCCTGCGCCCCAGAAGCTATCGAATCGGTTGGCGCCCTTGATCGCGCCGCCGGTATCCTGGGCGATCCATATGCCGTTGGGTTCGGCGCGGTCGAGCGAGAGCAGGACCGGGGCACCCAAGGGGATATATTTGGGATCGGCGGCGACCGTCGCCTCTGCCGTCACTGCTACCCCCAGCGCGCCGATCGGCCCGGAGCCGGTCAGTTCGCGGAAGAAGACGAAGCTCTTATTCTCGTTCATGATCGCCGCACCCTCGGTCGGGTGAGCGCGCAGATATTGCATGATATCCTGCATCGATCCGGCCTGGATCAGGCCGCGATCCTTCATCAGCTTGCCGATGCCAGTATAGTCGCGGCCATTCTGCCCGTCATAGCCGATCCGCATGACGCTGCCGTCAGGCAGATTCAGCCGGCCGCTGCCCTGTACCTGCAGGAAGAAGAATTCGACCGGATCGGCGGCCCAGGCCAGTTCCAGCCCGCGCCCGGCCAGCGATCCGCCCACGATCTGCGATCGATCGTCGAACGGCACGAAATTGCTGCCCTGCACCTTGCCGCGGATCGTTCGCCCCTTCAGGCTGTCGCTGAACAGGCCCAGATTGACGTCGATCAGTTCGGCCGGTCGGCGATAGATTGGCACCTGATAGCCGGCCTGTTTCGTGCGCGATCCGGAAATTTCGGGCTCATAATAGCCCGTGACGAAGGCCGCGCCATCGCCGACCTGGGCGGCCTCGAAATAGCGGGCGAAAAATTCGGCAGCCGATGCTTCGGGCCAGCTCGACGCGGCGCCGCAGGCACTGTTCCAGTCCGACCCGCGGGTCAGGCCGCTCTGGTCGGTGCGCTTCATCAGCGTCGGACAGGAAATACGGAAAGCCTGCAATGCAAGCCGTGCGCGCTCGCCCGACGGAATCAGGCTGGCAATGTCGGGGCCAGGGGTAATGCCCAGGCCGGCCGCATTCCCCTGATCGGTGCTGCCGCCTGATGGAGAGACGACCGGCAATTTGGGGGGCAGGGTGGGCCGTGGTGTCGCGGGAACCGGACGCGCCGCCTCACCGGTGGACGGGCGGCTTCGCGCGGGACCTCCGGCCGATGGCGGAATGACGCCGCCTGCGCAGGCGGACAGCATCAGCGCTGCGAGCAGCGCCCCCCCCGAATGACGCAGGCTCACGCCGCCTCGTCGGTTTCGCTGAGCTTCCAGTTGGGATCTGCACTGCGCAGGTCGCGCGTGAAGGTCCAGATATCGTTGGTGCCGACGGCATCGGTCAGCGATCCGGCGATGACATTGCCATCCTTGTCGCGGGTGACGGCGGCGATGTCCGCCTCGAACCGCAGCGCGACTTCGGCGATCCGCCCGCTGACGCTGGCATCGACGATCTGTGCCTTCTCGATCCGGACCAGGCGATTGTCGAGCACGTCGCCTGCGGCCTCTCGTGCGGTGATCGCTTCCTCGAACGATGCGAGCACGTCGGCATCGCACAGCCAGGCGAGTTCGTCGCGATCACCACGCCAAAAGGCTTCCAGCACCATCTTGTAGGCGCTCTTCGCGCCTTCCACGAACTGGGGCACGTCGAAATTGCGGTCGGCAGCGATCAGCGCGCGCACGCCATTCTCGCCGGCCGGCGTAATCAATCCGTCAGCCAATCGCACCGAATCGCCCGTCATTTCTGGCATCGGCCGCGGCTGCAATACACCAACCTTGGCGCGTTCCTCTGCCGGACGCGGCGCAGGCTCCTGCTCATGGCCCGTCCGCTTTCCGAGGACGGAATAGAGCCGCAGTGCCAGGAAGCCGGCAATCATGGCGAGGATGACGATCACGTACACGGAGGCAAATACCCTTTGTTCGGGATGATGTTCCCTCAACATAGGCATGTTTGCACGATACTTCAAATATCGGCTTGCACCGGCGCCTCGGGCCGTTGGGTGCTGGGTCGCCATTGCTCTGGCCTGCTGCCGCTGCTAAGCGCGCGGATCGACATCCGGGGGGCATGTTTGCTTTCCGCCAACGAACGATCAGCAAGGATTTAGGACAATGGCCGACGAAGCCGACACCATCCAGACCACCCTGACGGGCAATGGCGCCGACACCGCGCCGCAGATCGCGCTGATCAGCCAATATGTGAAGGACCTGTCGTTCGAGAACCCGAACGCGCCGGCCGTCTATCAGTGGCAGGACCAGCCCCAGATCGACGTCCAGTTCAACATCGGCGCCGACCGCGTCGGTGACGAAGTGCTGGAAATCGCGCTGAAGATCGAAGTGAAGGCCGTCGCGCCACAGGGCACCGCCTTTGCCGTCGAACTGGTCTATGCCGCCCTGTTCGGCATGCGCAATGTGCCCGAAGACCAGATCCAGCCCTTCATGCTGGCCGAAGCACCGCGCCTCGTCTTCCCGTTCGCCCGCCGCGTGCTGGCCGATGCGATCCGCGACGGTGGCTTCCCGCCGCTGCTGCTCGACCCGATCGACTTCGGCGCGCTCTATCTGCAGCAGGCCGAACAGATGCAGGCGACCGCAGGCGAACCCGCCGGCCACGCCTGATTCTTCATGAATACCCATCCGTTCGCCCTGAGCCTGTCGAAGGGCGCGGCAGAGCGTAGCGAAGCCCTTTCGCTACGCTCAGGGCAGGGCTTCGACTTCGCTCAGCCCGAACGGAGATTGCCATGAAGCTGGCCAAGGCCCTTGGCTCGGTCGGCGGGCTGACGCTCGCTAGCCGGGTGCTGGCGCTGGTACGCGATTCGCTTGCTGCTCGTTATGTCGGCGCCGGCTTCGCCTCGGACGCGTTCAACGGCGTCGCCTTCCGCCTGCCCAACATGTTCCGCGCCCTCTTTGCCGAGGGCGCCTTCTCCGCCGCCTTCATCCCGCTCTTCAACAAGAAGGCGGCCGGCCCCGGCGGCATGGCCGACGGCTATCATTTCGCCGAGCGGGCGCTGGCCGTGCTGCTGCCGGTCCTCATTCTCTTCACGATCGTCCTGCTGGCGGCCGCCTGGCCGATCACCTGGGCGCTGTCCGGCGGCTTCTCGCGCCAGAATCCGACGCCAGATCAATTCGCCTTTGCCGTCACCCTGTCGCGCATCACCATTCCCTATCTGGCGCTGATCAGCCTCGCCTCCCTGCTGGGCGGCATATTGAACTCGCTCGACAAATTCTGGGTCAACGCCGCCGCGCCGATCCTGCTCAATGTCGCGATGATTGCGGGCCTGTGGTTCTTCCACGGCGCCGACGAATATGAGACCGCACGGGTGCAGGCGATGTCGGTCACGGTCGGCGGCGCGCTGCAGCTGCTCTGGCTGATCTGGGCCTGCAAGCGGGCCGGCGTCTCGATGACGCTCAAGCGCCCGCGCCTCGACGCCGATGTGCGCGAGCTGCTGCGCCTGATTGTGCCGGCCGCTGCCGGCGCCGGCGCCTCGCAGATCAACCTGCTGATCTCCACCGCGCTCTCGGGCTGGCTGCTCGCCTCGGGTTCGATCACCTATATCTATTATGCCGACCGGCTGAACCAGCTTCCCCTGGGGCTGATCGGTATCGGCCTGGGCACCATCCTCCTGCCCACCATCTCGCGGATGCTGTCGAAGGGCGAGGATCAGGCCGCGATGGAGACGCAGAACCGGGGCATCGAACTCGCCCTGTTCCTGACCCTGCCGGCGACCGTCGCCTTTATCACCGTGGCCGAACCGATCGTGCGCGGCCTGTTCCAATATGGCCGCTTCAGCGCCGAGGACGCGATGCGCTGCGGCTGGGCGCTGTCCGCCTTCTCGATCGGCCTGCCCAGCTATGTGTTGGTGAAGGTGCTGACCCCGGGCTATTATGCGCGCGGCGATACCAGGACACCGGTGCGCTATGCGATGCTGTCGATCGCGATCAACATCGTCGGCAATCTCGCGATGATCCCGACGCTCGGCCATATCGGCCCGCCGCTCGCCACTGCGCTCTCCTCCACCGTCAATGTCGCGATGCTCTATCGCACCTTGGTCGCGCGCGGCCATTTCACCGCCGATGCTCAACTGCGCCGCCGCATCCCGCGCCTTGTCGTGGCGGCGGTCGTCATGGGGCTTGCGCTCTGGGCGGGGGAGGATCTGCTCGATCCGATGCTGTCGGGCACGATGGTCAGCCGCTATATCGGCCTTGCCCTGCTTGTCGGCGCGGGCGTCGCGCTGTACGGGCTGGCATGCTTCGTCACCGGCGCCTATCGGCTATCCGACCTCAAGGCGCTGCTGCGGCGGCGAGGCACCCCATAACCAACAGAATGGATTAGAGTAATGCGCGTCCTTTCCGGCATCCAGCCCACCGGCAATCTGCACCTTGGCAACTACCTCGGCGCGATCCGCAACTGGGTGAAGATGCAGGATGAAATGGACGCGGATTCGCAATGCTTCTTCTTCCTCGCCGACATGCACTCGATCACCGTGCATGAAGGGCGCGAACAGCGCATCCGCAATGTCCGCGACATGGCCGCCGCGCTGGTCGCCTCGGGCATCGACCCGGATCGCTCGGTCCTCTTCAACCAGGCGCGCGTACCGGCCCATGCCGAACTCGCCTGGCTGCTGAACGGCACGGCCCGCATCGGCTGGCTCAACCGCATGACCCAGTTCAAGGACAAGGCGGGCAAGGACCGCGAGGGCGCCTCGGTCGGCCTGTTCGTCTATCCGGTGCTGCAGGCGGCCGACATCCTGCTCTATCAGGCGACCCATGTCCCCGTGGGCGAGGACCAGAAGCAGCATCTGGAACTGTCGCGCGACATCGCCACCAAGTTCAACACCGACTTCGGCGTCGAACTCTTCACCATTCCCGATCCGATCATTCCCAAAGAATCGGCGCGCATCATGTCGTTGCGTGACGGCACCGCGAAAATGTCCAAGTCCGATCCTTCGGACATGAGCCGCATCAACCTCACTGATGAGGATGATGCGATCATGACCAAGGTGAAGAAGGCCAAGACAGATCCGGAACCGCTGCCCGAAACGGCCGAGGGGCTGGCCGGGCGGCCGGAGGCGAACAACCTCGTCGGCATCTATGCCACCTTGTCGAACAGTACGCCCGATGCAGTCTGCGCCGAATTTGCCGGCAAGGGCTTTGGCGCGTTCAAGCCGGCGCTGGGCGAATTGCTGGTCGAAACGCTGCGGCCGATGCGCCAGCGCTTCCTGGAACTGCGCACCGATGATGCCGCGCTCGACGCGATCCTGGACAAGGGCGCGGCCAAGGCGGCTGCGGCGGCCGAACCCACCCTGCGCGCGGCCTATGACGCCATGGGATTGATGCGCTGAATGCCTGACTGATGCCCTAATGTCACAGGGCGTGCGTAAAGCGCGCTCGCCCTGTGCGCGGTCTACGGAACGGGCAGGATCGCGCCGTCCCATGATGGACCGGACATGGCGTGCGTCCAATCGACGGGTTGGTGCGTTCAAGCGATGTTCAGTTGCGTTTTGCTATCGCAGGGCGCAAAGATGGTTGACAGGCATGTGCCTGATTCAGGACGTGAAAACATGATAGCTTTCCGCAAGATCGGCCTTTTTGCAGCGCCCGTGCTGGCATTGCTGGGCCTGTCGGGTTGCGCCACCTCCTTCAAGGCGGACGTCGCCCGTTTCCAGCAGCTTCCCGCGCCCGCAGGGCAGAGCTACACGATCGTCGCCGACGATCCCAAGCTCGCCGGCGGTCTCGAATTTTCCCATTATGCCCAGCTGGTTGGCGAGCGTCTGGCGCAGACCGGCTATGTCGCCGCCAGCGATCCGGCCAAGGCCGACCTGATCGTCCGTGTCGCCTATGATGTCGATAATGGGCGCGAGCGGGTCCGTTCGACCGGTGGTTATGGTGCGGCGCCCTATGGCCCCTGGGGCTATGGCCGCTGGGGTCGCCCTTGGGGCTATGGCTATTATGATCCCTGGCTGTTTGGTGGCCCGGGCTTCTACAATGACGTGTCGAGCTACACCGTCTACACCAGCGACCTCAGCCTGAAGATCGATCGCGCGGCCGATAATCTGCGCCTGTTCGAGGGCAAGGCCAGCGCCCAGTCGCTGTCCAACAAGCTGACCTATTTGGTGCCGAACCTGATCGACGCCATGTTCACCAATTTCCCCGGCCAGAATGGCGAGGATGTGAAGATCACCCTGCCGCCCGAAAAGAAGGGCTGAGCGACAAGGATACGGTCGGCTCCCAGCCAGACCAAATTGGCCCGGCGATCGCTTTGATCGCCGGGCTTTCTTTTTGCCCGCAACATCTTAGGCTGGCGGGCAGGGGAGCGATGCCGTCAAGATGCGGGGGACGGGCATGTCGTTGACGATACGGATATTGATCGCGCTGGTCGCGGGGCTGGTGGCGGGCATCGCCCTGTCCGAATTTGGCGGCGCGCTCGACGCGGCGGTGGTCGATATCGCCCAGCCGGTCGGCAAGGCCTGGCTGAACGGGCTTCAGATGCCGCTCATCCCGCTGATCTTCGCGCTGCTCGTCACCGGTGTCGCCTCTGCGGCGACCACCGCACGGACCAGCGGCACGGCGGCGCGCACCCTCATCCTCTTCGCCCTGCTGCTGCTCGGCTCGGCCGGCGTGGCGGCGCTGCTCGGTCCGCTGCTGCTCCAGCTCTGGCCGGTTCCGGCCGGCGCGGTTGGTGCGCTCGCCGGTGCCGGTCCGGTGACCGAAGTGCCCGGCGTGCGTCCGTCGGCCGAATGGCTGCTCGGCTTCATCCCGGCCAACCCGATCCACAGCGCGGCCGAAGGGCAGGTGGTCGCGGTCGTCCTGTTCGCCCTCGTCTTCGGTTTCGCCGTGACCCGCGTGACGGAGGAGCGGCGCATCGCCCTGACCGGCTTCCTGGCCGCGCTCGTCGATACGCTGCTGGTCGTGGTCGGCTGGGTGCTCTGGCTCGCACCGATCGGCGTCTTCGCGCTGGCGCTGGTCGCCGGCAGCCGCTCCGGCCTCGCGACGGCGGGCGCGCTGCTCCATTATATCGGCTTCATCGTGCTGATCTGCCTGGCGGTGACGGCGCTGGTCTATCCGCTGGTGATCCTGCTGGGCCGGATCGCGCCCGGCCGCTTCGCCCGTGCGGCCTTGCCGGCCCAGCTCATCGCCTTTTCGACGCAAAGCTCGATCGCCTCGCTGCCGGCGATGATCGCGGCCAGCGACGGGCCGCTCGAAGTACGTGAAAGCACCCGATCGATCGTCCTGCCGCTCGCCATTTCGCTGTTCCGCATCACCAGCCCGCCGGCCAATCTCGGCGTCGCCCTCTATGTGGCGGCGATGAACGGCGTGGCGCTCGGCCCGCTCCAGATCGCCATGGGCGTGGCGGTCGCCGCGATCGTCAGCCTGGCGGCCGTCGGCCTGCCCAGCCAGATCACCTTCTTCACCACCACCGGCCCGATCTGCCTCGCCATGGGCGTGCCCGTAGAGGCACTGCCGCTGCTGCTTGCAGTGGAAACCGTGCCCGACATCTTCCGCACCGTCGGCAATGTCACCGCCGACATGGGCGTCACCCGCATCATCGACCGCTTGGGGGGGACTCAAGCAAAGGATTGAGGGCGGGAAGCGACCATTTTTGGCCATTGGGTCGCGATGATGTGCATCTCTGAACCGGCCGCTCATTCGGATGGCAAGTCGCAGGTCGAATGCCCCGCAGTGGGGAAGTAGTTTTCAATCGAGCTTCAGCAATAGCCGGTGATTTTCAAACCGTTCTGCGTCTGCTCTAGCGGAAACTCTCCCACTTGGTTCAACGCTGCCTCGATTGCTGTGAAATTCTGTAAAGTTCCCGGCTGCGCAAGTCCGGCTTGGCCATGCGTCACTACAGCTGTAGGGATCACCAGCCACTCAATAGATCGAAGCTCGATCGGTCCAAACTCTGCTGTATCGATCCACTCTGGCGGAGCCCAGGAATTATTTAATCCGGGCCATCTCATGTATCTTGTTTCCGCGTCATCAGAGTCAACGAACTTGACCTCTACCAAGCTCGCTTGCCAGCCTGACTCGTTAACTGCTACGAATAGCTTGCGCCATTTTGTATCCGACATAAGCGCGTGGCTGAACCGCTCGCGAGTAAACCGGCTTAGCCGGTCTAAATCCTGACGGGTGTGAATGCTCATAGGTTGGTCTTGCACTGACCTGCGAACGTTCGCAACCGGTCGATCGTTGCCGAATGATGTTTGGTTACGCAACGTCAGCTATCGCCGATCACCTCTCCAAAACCTGACCGACTGAAATCCACCCCTTTTCGTCATTCCCGCGAAAGCGGGAACCCATCTCCTGACCGTGCATGTCACACCAGGCTGGGGAGATGGATCCCCGCATCCGCGGGGATGACGGGAGGAAATAGGGCATCGCTTAACCACCCATCATGAATCGGGCGGCCTGTCCTACGCCGGGCTTTCATGATCTATCCTGCTGGATGCACAGGCCAGCACCCCCTGATCCGGCATGGGCCGATGCGCCAGTGGCGCGTGGCTGTCGCTTCACTGTCGTTTCATTGTCGCTTCCGTGGTGCGTCGACATGACCCCATTGTCGCGTCCGTGTCGCGCCACTGTCGCGTCGCGGGCGCGTGGCAGGGGCGTTACCGGCGCAAATGGCCAAAAACAGCCGCACGACACTGTGAACTTCGCGCTGTCGCGTCGTAAACCGGCTTCAGCCGCGCAGCGCGCGTTCCGTGATCAGCCGATAGATGCGGGTCAGGTCGCGCAGGTCGGTGACCGCGACGGCCTCGTCCAGCTTGTGCATCGTCGCATTGTTGAGGCCGAATTCGGCGACCGGGCAGATACGCGACAGGAAACGCGCGTCCGATGTGCCGCCGGTGGTCGACAGCTCGGTTTCCAGTCCCGTCACCTCGCGGATCGCGTCGCCGATCAGGGTAGAGAGCGTGCCCGGCTGGGTCAGGAAAGGCTCGCCGCTGATCTTGGCTTCCACCGTGCCGCCCTCGCTCGCCGCGATCGCGCTGATCCGATCAATCAGCGACGCGCCGCTATGCTGGTCGTTGAAGCGGATCGAGATGCGCGCGGTCGCCGCGGCCGGGATGACATTATGCGCCGGGTTGCCGACCTCCAGGTCGGTGATCTCGATATTGCTGGGCTGGAACCAGTCGGTGCCGGTGTCCAGCACCTCGGCATCCACCTTGGCCAGGATGCGGACCAGCGCCGGGATCGGATTGTCAGCCAGATGCGGATAGGCGACATGGCCCTGCGTGCCCGCCACCTTGATCCACATATTGACCGAACCGCGCCGGCCGATCTTCACCACGTCGCCCAGTCGGGCCGAGGATGTGGGTTCGCCGACCAGGCACATGTCCGGGTGCAAGCCATGGGCGACCATCCGGTCCATCAGCGCCAGCGTGCCATAGGTGGCCGGCCCTTCCTCGTCGCCGGTGATGATCAGGCTGATCGTGCCGGGCAGGTTATCGGGCAGTTCGTGCAGCGCGGCGACGAAGGCGGCGATCGCGCCCTTCATGTCGACCGCGCCGCGGCCATAGAGCAGGTCGCCGCGCACCACCGGGGTGAAGGGATCGCTGGCCCAGCCATGGCCGGGCGGAACGACGTCCAGATGGCCGGCAAAGGCGAAATGCGGCCCGGCGCCGGTGGTGCGCCAGGCCAGCAGATTTTCGACCGGGCCATCCGGCGCCTCGCCGCTGACGAAACGGTCGACGGTGAAACCCAGCGGGACTAGCATCGCTTCCAGCTCGGCGAACACATCGCCGACGGCCGGGGTGACGGAAGGGCAGGCGAGCAGGCGCTCGGCCAGGGCCAGGGCGTCATGATTGGTGCTGGTCTTGGTCATCGGGCTGCGTTAGCGAAAGCGGCCTTTCTTGGCCAGCGCAGAGGAGGGGGCAGTGCCGAAGATCGATCTTGCCGCCATTCCGCAGAGCAATGCCACCGGCTATCCGGGCGACCATGCACGGGCGGTCGCCGGGCGCCATTATCGCCGGCTCGGGATCGCGACGGGGCTCGTCGATTTCGGCGTCAGCCAAGTCGTGCTGAAACCCGGCGCAGCCTCCTCGCAACGCCACTGGCATGAGGATGAGGACGAATTTGTCGTCATGCTGTCGGGCGAGGCTGTGCTGGTCGAGGAGGGGCGGCGCACCCCGATGGTGGCGGGCGACATGGCGGCCTTCCCCAAGGGCGTGGCCGATGGCCATCATCTGCTCAATGAAAGCGATACGGACTGCGTGTTCCTTGCCTTTGGCCGTCCTTCTGTCAGTGATTGCCATTATCCCGATATCGATCTGCACCTGTCCGGTGGGGTCTATCGTCACAAGGATGGGAGCGATTTTGAATGATGGATCGTCGTGCGTTGCTGGCCGGCTTAAGTGGCGCTGTAGTCGCAATGGGCGTTCCTTCGGTTTCAGCAGCGGCACCGGCCGGGCTGATCCGGCCGCCGCGCCTGCGCGAGGGAGATGTGGTCGGCCTGATCGAGCCGGCCGGCTTTACCGATGACGCCTTCGATCTCGATCTGGTCAAGGAAACCATCGTCGCCATGGGGCTGAAGCCCAAGGCTGCGCCCCATCTGGTCGAACGCTATGGCTATCTGGCGGGCAAGGATGCCGACCGTGCAGCTGACGTCAACGCCATGTATGCCGATCCGGAGGTGAAGGCGGTGTTCGCGGTGCGTGGCGGCTGGGGCTGCGCGCGCATGCTGCCCTATCTCGATTTCAAGACGATCCGCGCCAATCCCAAGCTGCTGACCGGCTTTTCCGACATCACCGCGCTGCATCTGGCCTTTGCGGCGCGGGCCGGCTTCACCACCATTCACGGCCCCAATGCGGCGAGCAGTTGGGGCAAGCTTAGCTGGAACGCCTTCCATGCGCTGGCCTTTGAAGGGGCGACGCCGACCTATGCCAATCCGGTCGGGACCGACGACCGGCTGGTCCAGCGCAGCGGCCGCATCCGCACCTTTGGCAAGGGGCGGGCGAGCGGCCGTCTGCTCGGCGGCAATCTCACCGTGCTGTGCGCGTTGCTGGGTACGCCCTGGCTACCCGATTTCGACGGGGCCATCCTGTTCGTGGAGGATACGAACGAGGCCGAATATCGCGTCGACCGGATGCTGACCCAATTGTCGCTCGCCGGTGTGTTGCCGAAATTGGCCGGGTTCGTCTTTGGCCAATGCACCAGCTGCAACGCGGCCGATGTCTCCTATGGCGGCTTCACCCTGTCGGAAGTGCTGCAGCAGCATCTCACCCCGCTTGGCATTCCTGCCTTTCAGGGCGCGCTGTTCGGGCATATCGCCAACCAGTTCAGCCTGCCGGTCGGCGTCCGTGCCGAAATCGACGCAGACGCCGGGACGATCCGCTTGCTGGAGTCCGCTGTCAGTTAACCGCAGCTTTGGCGCCGTCGAGCGAAGCGACGGTGCCGCTCCCAGCCGGTTCGGCTTTCATGCCGTCGGCGACCTTTTCCGCCGCCGCCATGACGCGCAGCACATTCTCGCCAGCCAACTTGGCGATATCGGCGTCGCTCCAGCCCCGGCGCATCAGTTCGGCCAGCAGGGCGGGGTAGGTGTCGACGCCGCTCAGGCCCTGCGGCAACGACCCGACGCCGTCGAAATCGCTGCCGATGCCGACATGGTCGACGCCCGCAACCTTGGCGATATGGTCGATATGGTCAGCGACCATCGACAGGGTGACGACCGGTTCGGGATTGGCCTTCTCCCATTCCGCCAGCGCTTTCTTCGCGGCTTCGGGATCGCCGATATACAGGCCGCCAAAGGGCGGGGCATTATAGCGGGCAATCTCGCCGCTGCGGTTCGATCCCCACACCCGGCGCGCCTCGGAAATATATTGGGGGGCGAAATTGACCATGACGACGCCGCCATTGGCCGCCACCTGCTTCAGTACCGCATCCGACACGTTGCGCGATGTGTTGCACAAAGCGCGGGCGCTGGAGTGGGAGAAGATCACCGGCGCCTTGGTCACCTTCAGCGCGTCCAGCATCACGCCCTCGCTGACATGGGACAGGTCGACCAGCATGCCGAGGCGATTAAGTTCATGCACCACCGCCTCGCCAAATGGGGTCAGCCCGTCATGCTGCGGATTGTCGGTGGCGCTGTCGGCCCAGGCGATGGTCTTGCTGTGGGTCAGCGTCAGATAGCCCGCGCCCAGTTCATGATAGGCGCGCAGCACCGCCAGGCTTTCGTCGATCTGGCCGCCGCCCTCGACCCCGATCATCGACGCGATCCGCCCGGCTTTATGGGCTGCGCGGACCTGCGCGGCGGTGGTCGCGAGCGCGAAGTCCTGCGGATAGCGGCGCGCCAGGCTGTGCACCAGTTCGATCTGCTCGATCGTATCCTTGACCTGCTGCAGTTCGGGCAGGTCGGCCGATACCCAGACCGACCAGAATTGCCCGCCCAACTGACCGGCGCGCAAACGGGTGATGTCGGTGTTGAAGATCTTGGGATCCAGCCGATCGAGCGGCATCGTCCAGCGCGCATCCTTGGCCTTGTCGGCCATCGCTTCCGGCCAGTCATTATGGCCGTCGATCAGCGGCGTGGCCTTGAGGACCTTCGCGATCCGCGCCGCATAGGGATCGGTCTGGGCCTGCGCGGGGGAGAGGGCGACGGTGGCGAGAAGCAGCGGCAGCGCCGCGAAGCGGAAGGATGTCATGGCGAGGAGACTAGGCGGACGATCAACCAAGTCAATGCGGGCTGGCGGGGGCATGGGACATTGGCTAGACCCTTGAAACGATGACGATCGATCCGCTGCTGTTGCTCCAGGCCTATGCCATCGGCGTATTTCCCATGTCCGATGATCGGCAGGCGGAGGATGTCTATTGGGTCGAGCCCAAGCGTCGCGCGATCCTGCCGCTCGATGGCTTTCACCTGTCACGTTCGCTGTCAAAGACGATCCGGCAAAATCGGTTTCGCATCACCGCCAATCGCGCCTTTTCTGATATCGTTGCGCTATGTGCGGAATCCGCTTCGGATCGCCCGTCGACCTGGATCAACGGCCCGATCGAGCGCGCCTATCGCCATCTGCACGAGATCGGCTTTGCCCATTCGATCGAGTGCTGGGACGGGGAAGAACTGGTCGGAGGCCTCTATGGGGTTGCCCTGGGCAGAGCCTTTTTCGGCGAATCAATGGTATCGCGCCGCACCGATGCTTCAAAGGTGGCGCTGGCCTGGCTGGTGGCACGGATGCGCTTCGGCGGCTTCACGCTGCTCGATTGCCAGTTCATGACCGACCATTTGTCTACCCTGGGCGCCGTGGAAATCGCCCAGCGCGATTATCTTCAATTGCTGGGCGTTGCCGTCGATGGTGTGCCATTGGGGGCGGGAGAGGGTGTATTGGCTGCCGGTTCCGGCGTGGCGGCCGAGTTGGCGTTTGCGCCGCTTTCGGGAGCCGCCCGTACAGCTGCTTCGCCCTTGTCGCCCAACTTTACGGTATCGGGGCCGGTTTCCGGCCATTCCATTGTGCAACTCTTGACCCAGACGTCATAGATCGGGTGCTGCACGACATTGCGCTCAGGCCGCTCGCGGAATAGCCAGCCGGAAAAATTGCGGCGCCATTTGCCATCTGCGCTGCTGCGAACGTCCAGCTGTATGAAGGCACCGGTTTCCTGCACATTTTCCCATGGTGCCGTGGTTTCGCAGGCCTGCAGCCGTACGATGGCGTCGCCGACGCGCAACGCTTCTCCCGGCTTCATCGTCAGGTCGCGAGTCAGGCCGTTGCGCTTGTTGAGCAAGCCGATGACTGCGGTGCGCTTGGCCATAGGCGTGCCCGGCAATCCAGTTGCGCTGCCGTCACGGATCGGTTGACCCTCGATTTTTACCGGGCCGCTCTGATTGGCTTCTGGTGCGTCGTTTCGGCCGCAGCCAGCCAGCAGCACGCAACACAGAAGTGGCGCGCCAATCAGGATCGGCGGGAATCCCCCCGCCGGACGCCGAATCATGCCGCGTCGGGGCTCCATGCCTCGTAATCGCCGGTTGCCTTCTGGCGCTGGCCGCCCTTTTCGAGCGCGCCCGAAGGGCGATAGGCGTTGGCCGTGCCGGTCGCGTTGGGGGTGAATTCCTTTTCCCAGATGCGCGGCGGGGGCAGGAAGCTTTCGGGCGCACCCTCGATCGAGTGATGCAGCCAGCCATGCCATTCGGCCGGGACGCGACTCGAATCATTGGCACCCTTGTACATCACCCAGCGGCGCGTCAGGCCGTTTGGATCGACGCCGCCTTCATAATAGACATTGCCCTGATGGTCCTCGCCCACTTTCGTGCCCTTGCGGGCCGTAAAGAGCCAGGTGCCAAAGGTGGCGCCATTCCACCAGGTGAAGATGTTAGCCAGGATACCCATGGTCGATGCGCTTAGCCGCTGGTGCGGGCGTGGGCAAGGAAGATATGGCGCTATCGGGCTGGTGCGGGGCAGAAATTGAGATCGACTGCGCTCTTGCCATCGGCGGCAGCGCATGTGCCCCAGGCCAGTTGGTCGCCCGTTTCGATACCCAACTCCGCAGTGCGTCCGCCGCGCAGTTCCAGCACGGCCGCGACCGGCACGCCGGCCGACACGGGTTCGCGCGAATAGGGTACCGCATTGGCCCCGATGAAGGCGATCGTGCCGTCGGTATGGACGAATATGATGTCCAGTGGGATGATCGTGTTCTTCATCCAGAAGCTGGCGGTGCGCGGCGGCGCCATGGGGAACAGCATGCCGCCGTCGGCATCAAGCGTCTTGCGGAACATCAGGCCCTGTTCCTGCTCCGCCTCGGTGCGGGCGACTTCGACGCTGAAGTGGCGCGGTCCCTTGGCGGTGTGAATGACGAGCGGCAGCAGCGCCGTCTGGGCGACGAGGGCCGGGGTGTCGTTGCTATTGTCGTTGCCGGGGCTGGCAGAGCAGGCGGCCAATAACGGAAGCAGGGCGAAGGGAAGGCGAGCGATGGTCATGGCAATCGCCTAATGGGATTTGGGCCGCGAGGGGAGGGGGAAAGCTCAATCTTCCGCTTCGGGCCAATCGCCGGGAGCTGAATCGATCCAACGGCGGGCAAGCGCATAGTCGTGGCCGGCGCGTAGAAAAGCGGCGATCGCCTTGTCGCGCTGTTTGGGATCCAGTGGCTGTGTCGCATAAGGCCCGATTCGCTTGCGTCGGGCAAACCGGTCTGCCGCTGCCCAGCGGTCGGAATGCGCTTGTGCGTCGGCTGTAGCACGGTCGCTTTCGTCAATGCCGGCGGCCCGTAGCGTTTCGGTAATGCGCCTGGCGCCATAGCCGCGTCGACCAAGCGCTGCGCTTTTCATCAGCGCAAAGCTGCTATCGTCCACATAGCCCAGCTCGGCGAAGCGATCGACCAATGCTTCGATATCGGCAGGGGAGGGGGCATCCCAGCCCCGCTCGCGCAGCTTGCGCGACAGATAGGCCTGTAATTTGCCGCGACTGGTCGCGAAACGGCCGACATAGCGCAGTGCCAAGTCGCGCAGGGCGTCTTCATCCAAGGGCGGGACGGGGCGTTTATTGGTCATGACCGATGGTGCATCCTGGACCATCATGCGCTAATCGCCATCTTTATGCCACAGTCGGGCCGGAATTTTACCGTGCCTTATGCGCTAGAAGCACAGGCTGGATTGAAACTATCCGGTGCAAGTCTGCTTCAAAAATGATAGCGGCCGCCGGAATATGACAGATATGACATTGGGTGACACCAATATGACGGGTTCGCAAAACATGATGGCACCTACGCCGACGACCGACGATCTTCTCCGCCGTTTCTCGGATTTCGAGACGCTGGGCGAAGCACTGGATTATGCGGCGCTGGGCAAACGTGGCCTGAATTTTCACGACGCGCGCGGCAATCTGGCACGGGCCTATCCGTTCAGCGAGTTGCGTGACGATGCCATCGCCTGTGCCTATCGTCTGATCGCCCACGGTGTGAAGCCCGAAGATCGTGTTGCGCTCGTTGCAGAAACGGGTGCCGACTTCGCGATGCTTTTCTTCGGCATTGTCTATGCCGGCGCCTGGCCGGTACCGCTGCCCTTGCCGACCAGTTTTGGTGGCAAGGAAAGTTATATCGATCAGCTCAACGTTCAGCTGTCGAGCTGCGACCCGATGTTGTTCCTGTTCCCCAAGGAACTGGAGGAGATGGCAGGCGAATCGGGCCGGCAACGCGCTGTCGACAGCCTTGCCTTTGAGGATTTTATCGCTCGGGAGGCGTTGCCCGCCGACCTGCCGCAGGCCAAGGGCGAGGAAATCGCCTATCTGCAATATTCGAGCGGTTCGACCCGCTTTCCCCATGGCGTCGCGGTGACGCACCATGCACTGCTGTCTAATCTGTCGGCGCACAGCCATGGCATGGAAGTGCAGGACAGCGATCGCTGCATCAGCTGGCTGCCCTGGTATCATGACATGGGTCTGGTCGGTTGCTTCCTGTCGGTCGTCGCCAATCAGGTGTCGACCGACTATATGAAGACCGAGGATTTTGCTCGCCGTCCGCTGGCCTGGCTGGACCTTATCAGCCGCAACACCGGCACTTCGATCAGCTATTCGCCGACCTTCGGCTATGACATCTGCGCCCGGCGCATGTCGAGCCAGACCAAGGCTGCGGACCGTTTCGATCTGTCGCGCTGGCGCCTTGCCGGTAATGGCGCGGACATGATTCGACCCGATGTCATGCAAAGCTTCGTTGACGCCTTCGCCGATGCCGGTTTCTCACCCAAGGCCTTTTTGCCGAGCTATGGCCTGGCCGAAGCGACGCTGGCCGTCACGATCATGCCCCCGGGCGAAGGGATCATCGTTGAACTGGTCGAGGAAACGGCGCTGTCGGGCGGCGATGCGACCGAAGGCCGGCCGCAGCGCTTCCGTTCCATCGTCAATTGCGGCAAGCCGGCCAAGGACATGGTCGTCGAGATACGCGACGAAGATGGTGGTTTGATGGACGAGCGTCAGATCGGCAAGGTGTGGACCACCGGCCCGTCGCTGATGGTCGGCTATTTCCGCGATCCCGAAGCGACCGAGGCGTGCATGGTCGATGGCTGGCTCGATACCGGCGACATGGGATATCTTAGCGACGGCTATCTCTATATTGTCGGCCGTGCCAAGGACATGATCATCATCAACGGCAAGAATCACTGGCCGCAGGACATCGAATGGGCGGTGGAGCAGTTGCCGGGCTTCAAGCAGGGCGATATCGCGGCGTTCGCGATCACAACCCCTGGTGGTGAGGAAGCGCCGGCCGTTCTGGTCCATTGTCGGACCTCGGACAATGAGGAGCGCTCGCGCCTGCGTGACCAGATTCGGGAGCGCGTGCGGGCAATCACGGGCATGAACTGCGTCGTCGAACTGGTGCCGCCGCGTACGCTGCCGCGCACCAGTTCGGGCAAGCTCAGCCGGTCCAAGGCCCGCAACCTCTATCTGACCGGCGAAATCCGCCCCTATGACATCGCGGCCTGACGGGCACGCGCATACCGATTGATAACCATTGCCTGCTAATGCGGGCATGTGGGTATTGAGCAAGGGCATTCTGGATCCGACCAGCAGGGGCGGAGCTCGCTACGGGCAATGATGGGGCTGGCACGTCTCGTCGACGAAGCCGATATGCGGGTTCTCGCCGCGCAGCTGCAATCTGCCGACAACGTCGCCTTGCTGCGCTTGTCGATGAACGTATTCGGCCTGCTGTTCCTTTGGCGTGTTTTTGCCGGCCATGTCTCGCTGGCCATGCTGATCGGATGGAGCCTTGCGTTGATCTGTACGGTCGGGGCAAGCGCATTCCTGATTTATCGGCGCAAGAAGGGCATGCGCGCCATGCCGCAAGCGCGCGACCTGCGCCGGCAAGGGTTGACCGGCCTTCTCCACGGCTTGGTCTGGGCCAGTTGCATGCTGTTGTTTTCCCAAGGCGAAGGGGCCGAACAACTGGTTGCGCTCTGGACTCTTATCAGTTGCATCATGGTGTGCGGTGCAATCAGCTATGCCGCGACGCCGCTGGCTGCGATCGCGTTTCTGTTGCCATGCGTTGCGGGCCTCTCCGCGATGTTCGACGGGGGCAGCCAGCTACCGTTACGCGCACTGGCCACCAGTTATGCGCTGTCGTTGCTGGTTGGCTGTCTCATTTATGCCAGGACCTTTGCGCGGCAGCACAGTACGACGGTGCAACTGGCCGAAAAGAGCGAAGTGGTGAGCCTGCTGCTGCGCGAATATGAACAGGGTGCTTCCGACTGGCTGTGGCAGACCGATGCACTGCGTCGTGTCAGCGGAGTCTCTCCGCGCTTCGCCGAAACGCTGAACATGGCCCCGCAGGATCTGGAGGGCGCGCCACTGGTGCAGATCCTTGCTGGCGCGGGTTGGGAGAGTGGGCGCTTTGCCACGGGGCTCCATGCTCTTGCCGACCATCTCAAGCGGCGTGAAAGCTTCAGCAACCTGGTTCTGCCGGTCGAGATCAGGGGCAAGGCACGCTGGCTCGAGCTATCGGCTTCGCCGCGCTATGACGAGCATGGCGCATTCCAGGGGTTTCGTGGCGTGGGGTCCGACGTGACCGTCCAACGGGAATCTGCGGACAAGATCGCGCAACTGGCACGGTTTGACCCGTTGACCGGTCTGCCCAATCGCAGTCACCTGCGTGAGGCGTTGGATCAGGCGATGGCCGATGTGGGTAGCCGCCGACCTGGATGTGCTTTCCTGATGCTCGATTTGGACCGGTTCAAGGCAATCAATGACAGTCTGGGCCATCAGGTCGGTGACCAGTTGCTCAGTCAGGTGGCGCAGCGTCTGCGACAGATATGTAGCGGCATGGGCTTTTGCGGTCGTATCGGTGGAGATGAATTTGGCGTCGTGATCGCGCAACTGACCGATGAGCGCGCTGTCGCGCGGCTGTCGACCGCTATCATCGAAGCCCTGTCGATGCCCTATCAGATCGATCAGCATGTGCTGCATGTCGGCGCTTCTGTGGGATCGGCGGTTTCACCGGCCGATGGTTATCAGTCGGAAGCGCTGATCCGCAGCGCGGACCTGGCCCTCTATCGCGCGAAGGATGAGGGGGGCGGCGTCCATTGCGCCTATGAGCCACATCTTCATGCGATGGCAGAGGAGCGGCAGAAATTGGAACAGGCGCTGCGCGAGGCGCTGGAGAAAGAGCAACTGCACATTGTGTATCAACCGGTCGTGGATGCGCTTTCGGGTATCGTAACCGGTTTCGAGGCGCTGGCACGCTGGAATCATCCGGAACTGGGACAAATTTCACCGGCCAAATTCGTCCCCGTAGCGGAGGAGGCGCGGCTGATCGGTCCAATCGGCGAATGGGTGTTGCGCAATGCCTGTCAGGAAGCGATGCGCTGGCCTGCTGATGTTCGGGTCGCCGTCAACGTGTCCGCAGAACAGTTGCATCAGTCAAATTTCGTGGCCGCAGTCGTTGCGGCGCTGGCACAAAGCGGCCTTGATGCGCGCCGGTTGGAACTGGAGGTCACGGAGAGCGTGTTCCTGCAGGAGGACAATGGGGCCTTGCGCGTGCTGGATCAACTGCTGGCGCTGGGCGTGCAGCTGTCGCTCGACGATTTCGGAACAGGTTATTCCTCGTTGGGCTATCTTAGCCGCACGCGGTTCAATACGATCAAGATTGATCGCAGCTTTGTCGTGGGCGCTTCGCACAACACGCCCGAAAGTCTGGCCATCATCCGTGCCGTTGTGACGCTGGCCGAGAGCCTGGGCATGTCAACTACGGCCGAGGGCGTGGAAACGGCGAGCGAACTGGACATGATTCGGCGGCTCGGTTGCAAGAAGGTGCAGGGCTATTATTTCGGGCGGCCTATGCTGCCTCAGGACGCCCTGCGCCTGTTTCCTCAGCCACCGCTCTGCGCCAATGCCTGATGGCCGGCTTCAGCGCTGGATCTGACGCTCTACCATTGTCCACAAGGATGTGAAGGCTTGGGCCGGGGCTGAGGCGGGCGCGAAGGCACCCAGGGGCTTACGGCGGACCGTCATCTGCTCGATCGTGCTGGCCATCGGGATCGCACCCCAGCCGGGCTGCTCGTCCAGCGCCTTGCGATGCAGACTGCGGCGGCGATCGACCATCGAATAGACCGGCAGGATCGGCGCATGGTTGCCGCCGCGCTGGACAAGGTAGCGGGCGACCTCGCCCATCGCGCGCTGCGATAGGGGCGAAGGGATGACCGGGATGACGATCAGGTCGGCAGCGCGCAACACCTGCTCGCTGGTTTCGGTCAGGCCCGGCGGGCAGTCCAGGATGATGCGGTCATAATCCTTGCCCAGGCTGTCGATCAACTTGGCGAGCCGTTTCTTCTTGTCCATCTCGCGGAAGAGATGGTCGAGGCTGCGCAGCGAGGTATCGGCGGCGATCAGGTCCAGGCCAGGCACGGTCGTGGGCTGGATCAGCTTGCTGACTTCGACATCCTTGCTGAAGATCGCCTGCGCGGCATCGCGGCTTTCCAGGTCGGTGGAGAGTAGCCAACTGGATGCCGCCTGCGGATCGAGATCCCACAGCAAGGTCCGTCGCTTCGATATGCTCGCCGATGCCCAGGCGAGGTTGACCGAAAAGGTGGTTTTACCAACGCCCCCCTTGAGGCTGTAGACGGCGATGGTCGCCAATGCCGGATCCTTTGCCATGGGAGAGGAAGCTACGGCTTCCCCCCGTCAAAGCAAGGGCTCAAATCAGCGCCTTGTTACATGTGCGTGACAAGGGGCTGATAATCAGAGGATTTCCAGAACCTTGTCCTGTGGGCGGCAGAAGCGCACGCCCTTTTCGGTTTCAACGAAGGGGCGGTTCACGTAGGCCGGGTTGGCCGCCATCTCGCCCAGGATCGCATCCGCCGTCATGTCCGGCAGGCCCCGTTCCTCGGCGTCGGTGCCCATCTTGCGGATCGCATCGGCCGGGGTCATCCCGGCGTCGGCGAACAGTTGGACCAGCTTGTCGCGGGTGAAGGGGGTCTTGAGATATTCGATCACCTCGACCTCGACGCCGGGCGTTTCCTCAAGGATTGCCAGCGTCTTGCGCGAGGTGCCGCATTTGGGATTATGCCAGATCGTGGCTTTCACTGGGCGTCTTCCCGTGCCAGCCATTCTTCGAGCCACTTGATCGTATAGTCGCCGTTGAGGAATTCGGGATCCTTCAGCAGCGCCTGATGCAGCGGGATGGTGGTTTTCATCCCCTCGATCACATATTCCTCCAGCGCGCGGCGCAGACGCATGATCGCGCCCTCGCGGGTGCGGCCATAGACGATCAGCTTGCCGATCATGGAGTCATAATAAGGCGGTACCTTATAGCCCTGATACAGGCCGCTATCGACGCGGACGTGCATGCCGCCCGGAACATGATAGCTGGTGACGGTGCCCGGCGAGGGCGCGAAGGTCTTGGGATCTTCCGCGTTGATGCGGCATTCGATCGCATGGCCGGTGAAGCGGATATCTTCCTGGTTCACCGACAGCGGCTTGCCTTCGGCAACGCGGATCTGTTCGCGCACCAGATCAAGCCCGGTGATCATCTCCGTCACCGGATGCTCCACCTGCAGGCGGGTATTCATCTCGATGAAGTAGAATTCGCCATTTTCCCACAGGAACTCGATCGTGCCCGCGCCACGATAGCTCATGTCGGCCATCGCCTTGGCACAGATGCCACCGATGCGCTCGCGCTCCGCCTGCGACAGGATGGGCGAAGGCGCTTCCTCCAGCACCTTCTGGTGACGGCGCTGCAGCGAGCAGTCGCGCTCGCCCAGATGGATGGCATTGCCATTGCCGTCGCCAAACACCTGGATTTCGATGTGACGCGGGTTACCGAGATATTTCTCGATATAGACGGTGGCGTCGCCGAAGGCCGCCTTCGCTTCCGACCCCGCCTGCTGCATCAGCGTTTCGAGTTGGTCGGGCGAGGTGCAGACCTTCATGCCGCGACCGCCGCCGCCGGACGCCGCCTTGATGATCACCGGATAGCCGGCGGCTTCGGCGATGATCTTGGCTTCCGCGACATCGCTCACCGCGCCGTCGGAACCGGGAACCAGCGGCAGGCCGAGCGCGCCAGCGGTACGCTTCGCCTCGATCTTGTCGCCCATGGTGCGGATATGTTCGGGCTTGGGACCGACGAAGGCCAGGCCATGGGCCTCGACGATTTCAGCGAACTGGGCGTTTTCCGACAGGAAGCCATAGCCCGGATGGATCGCGTCGGCGCCGCTGATCTCTGCCGCCGAGATGATCGCGGCGATGTTGAGATAGCTGTCCTTGGCGGCCGGCGGCCCGATGCAGATCGCTTCGTCGGCGAGGCGCACATGCATGGCATCGGCGTCGGCGGTCGAATGGACAGCCACCGTCTTGATGCCCATTTCATGGCAGGCGCGGTGGATACGCAGTGCGATTTCGCCGCGATTGGCGATCAGCAGTTTTTCGATGGCCATGGGATCGCGGCCTTATTCGATGACGATCAGCGGCTGGTCATATTCGACCGGCTGGCCGTTATCGACCAGCACCGCCTTGACGGTGCCGGCGGTCGGCGCGGTGATCGCGTTCATCACCTTCATGGCTTCGACGATCAGCACGGTTTCACCGGCCTTCACCTGCGAACCGACGCGCGCGAAGGGCGCGGCGCCCGGCTCGGCCGAGAGATAGGCGGTGCCGACGATCGGTGACTTGACCACATTGCCGGTCGGCAGGGCGGGTTCGGCGGCGGCCGGCGCGGGGGTAGGGGCTGCTGCCACGGGTGCCGCTACGGCAGCGGGTGCGGCATAGACCGGGGCGCCGCCACTGATCTTGCGCGCCACGCGAATCTTGCGATCGCCGTCCTCGACCTCGATCTCGGTCAGGTTGGTATCGTCCAGCAAAGCGGCCAGTTCGCGTACCAGGCTGACGTCCACCTGCATCGCGCCCTTGTCATGCTTGTCGTTCATGCTTGACCCTTGTCGTCTTTCAAAATGCGTTCTGGCGGCCAGCGCCTATGCTGATTTGCGCCAAAGCGCAACTTTTGTGCGTCCTACAGTTCCAGCGCTGCTTCGAGCGCCAGCATGTAGGACATGGGGCCAAAGCCCGCGATCGTGCCCTTTGCGGCCATGCCGACAAAGGATTTGTGGCGGAAGGCCTCGCGTGCGTGCGGGTTGGACAGGTGAATCTCGATCACCGGCACGCTGATGCCCTTGATCGCGTCGTGCAGCGCGATCGACGTGTGCGTATAGGCGCCTGGATTGATGATGACGGCATGGGCGCCTTCCTGATGCGCCTCCTGCAGCCAGTCGACCAGATGGCCTTCATGGTTGGACTGGCGGAAATCGATTTCCACATGGGCGCGGACGGCGGCATCCTCCATCCGCTCGGCAATGTCGTCCAGCGTATCATAGCCGTAGATTTCGGGTTCGCGGGTGCCGAGCATGTTGAGGTTCGGGCCGTTCAGAACATAGATTTTGCGTGTGTCCGCCATGGCGATCCCCCAATCGGTCGAGACTTGTCTGTTGCGGGCGCGGCACCGCCGCCCCTATATGCGCGCTGATCTTTAGCCCTTCGTGTCGCGCCAAGTCGAGACACGTTTCCAGCCTCGGACGGGATAATCTAGTGAGCATCGACGGCACCATCTCCATCCATATCAATGGCGAGCATCGCCGCATCCGCGACGGCCTGACCCTGGCCGAACTGGCGAGCGAGCTGGGCTTCGCGCCGGAGAAGGTGGCGGTGGAGCGCAATCTGGAAGTGGTGCCGCGTTCGACCCTGGCCGATGTGAAGGTCGAAGACGGCGACGAACTGGAGATCGTGCATTTTGTGGGTGGCGGCGACCATCCGGTCGCGGGGGGCGGTGGCGATGTGACCGCGCTGAACGATGATAGCTGGACGGTGGCCGGCAAGACCTTTCGCTCGCGCCTGATCGTGGGCACCGGCAAGTACAAGAATTTCGAGCAGAATGCCGCCGCGCTGGTCGCGTCGGGCGCGGAGATCGTCACCGTGGCGGTGCGCCGCGTCAACGTCTCCGATCCCAACGCGCCGATGCTGACCGACTATATCGACCCGAAGAAAGTCACCTACCTGCCCAACACCGCCGGCTGCTTCACCGGCGAGGAGGCGATCCGCACCCTGCGCCTGGCGCGCGAGGCCGGCGGCTGGGATCTGGTGAAGCTGGAAGTGCTGGGCGAGGCGCGCACCCTCTATCCCGACATGGTGGAAACGCTGCGCGCGACCGAGGTGCTGGCCAAGGAAGGCTTCAAGCCGATGGTCTATTGCGTTGACGATCCGATCGCGGCCAAGCGCCTGGAGGATGCCGGCGCGGTCGCGATCATGCCGCTGGGCGCGCCGATCGGGTCGGGCCTGGGCATCCAGAACAAGGTGACGATCCGCCTGATCGTGGAAGGCACCAAGCTGCCCGTGCTGGTCGATGCGGGCGTGGGCACCGCGTCGGAAGCGGCGCAGGCGATGGAACTGGGCTGCACCGGCGTGCTGATGAACACCGCCATTGCCGAGGCGAAGAACCCGGTGCTGATGGCGGCGGCGATGAAGGCGGGCGTCGAGGCCGGCCGCATGGCCTATCGCGCCGGCCGCATGGGCAAGCGCATGTATGCCGACCCGTCGAGCCCGCTCGCCGGCCTGATCTGATCGAGCGGGCTCCCGGCGCGAAATTCGACGCGACAGTCGAAGTTCACAGTGTCGTGGGGCTGATTCCGGGCCAATGCGCCGGGAACGCGCCCGCGACGCGACAGCGAAGCGACAGTCGCGCGACAATCGGGTCACGATCGCGCGCGTTCGACGCGACACGGAGGCGACACGGAGGCGACACTGGGGCGACAGTGAAGCGACGCCGGAACGGCACATGGTCGGCTGTTTGGGGGCGGATGTTCCATCCCCAAAGTAAATCAGAATGAGGGCGTGTAGGACAGGCGGCCGGTCGTGGCCGACCTTATGGTTCGCTACCGTGCATAGCTCGGTCGATTTGCCCCGCCCATCCCAACACGATGGCTCCAAGGCAGGATATGGTCATGATCAGGCTGCCACCGGCTATGATCAGGCCTGCATCGATGAATGGCGACTGTCCTTGAGAAAAGCGCATTAGTGCATTGCCTGTCGCAAAAATGAACGGCGCGGCGAACAGGGCGAGTGTTCCGGTCGCAGCTGCACGCATCCCGTGCCGTCTGCCGACTTTGCGGCCGACAAGGAGCATGAGATACGCAAATGCTGCGGCTGGCAGACCAAGCCACAGAAAACCCAAGGGGATCAAGGAGGCGAGCTGAGCGATCAGGTCCATATGGCGAGGCTAGCAGGCTTCGACCAACCGCTTGCCAATAATCCGCAAGATGGCGCCAGCCTTCGACCGGCAACATGGATCAGCGGAGACCGCTTTCGCCCCGCAATTCCAACCGGCTGGCCCGGTCGAAGATGGTGAGCACCAGCGGGTCGGCTTCGGCGGCGCGGACGGCGACGTGGAAGTCGACCGGGGGCATGAGCGGGGCGCCGGGCACCGGGACCAGCCGCCCTTCGGCCAGTTGCTGGCGTGCCATCGGCCGGGGGAAGATGCCGATGCCGCCGCCTTCCAGCACGATGTCGATCATGGTGCGGACATTGTTGCACAGGTTGAGCGGGCAGTCGGCCAGGTCCGACGCGGCGATCGCGTCCTTCATGATGCGGTAGAGCGGCGACAGGTTGGTGAGCGACCAGATCGGCGGGCGGACGTCTGCCATGGTCGCGACGGTTGCGGGGCTGGCGAGCCAGAGCAGATCGACGCTGCCGATCGGGGCGGTGCGGAGCATCGGATGGGCGATGCGACCGGCGGCGAAGGCGAGGTCGGCATGGCCCGAGGCGAGTTGCTGGATCAGGTCGGCGGTGAGCGCGATGTCGACCTCCAGGCTGACATGGGGCAGGTCGCGGCCGAGCTGGGCGACGAAGCCGGGCAGGCAACTGGCGGCGGCAATCTCGCCCGCGCCGATGCGGATGATGCCGGTCGCGCCGGATATGTCGCTGCACCCCATCAGCACGCCCTGGAAACGCGCCCAGAGCGGCTCGCTTTCCCGCACCAGTTCGCGCCCGGCCGGGGTGAGGGCCATCGTTCGCCCCTCGCGCCGGAAGAGCGCGGTGCCCAGATGGCTTTCCAGTTCGCGTACCCGCGCGGAAATGGCTGGCTGGGTCGTGTTGAGGCGCGCCGCCGCCGCCGCGAAGGTGCCCAGCCGGGCGATCCAGAGCAGGGTTTCGAGATGGTAGAAGGCGATGCGATTGATAGACATTGTTTGGGTTTAACCGAAAAAACAAATCATTGGTATTGATCGGTCGGCTTGGCCTAGTCTGCGCGCAAATCTTTCAAAGGATGGATGCCGATGGCCAAGAAGCTCTACCCCGATGCCGCCGCCGCGCTGGAGGGGCTGCTGTTCGACGGCATGCAGCTGTGCGCGGGCGGCTTTGGCCTGTGCGGCATCCCCGAGCGGCTGATCGATGCGATCCGCGATTCAGGGGTCAAGGATCTGACCATCGCCAGCAACAATGCCGGCATCGACGGCGAGGGGCTGGGCAAGTTGCTGCGCACGCGCCAGGTCAGGAAGATGATCTCCTCCTATGTCGGCGAGAACAAGGAGTTCGAGCGGCAATATCTGGCCGGCGAGCTGGAGGTGGAATTCTGCCCTCAGGGGACGCTGGCCGAGCGCTGCCGCGCGGGCGGGGCGGGCATTCCCGGTTTCTACACCAAGACCGGCGTCGGCACAGCGGTGGCCGAGGGCAAGGAAGTGAAGAATTTCGACGGCCAGGATTATATCCTGGAACGCGGCATCTTTGCCGATGTCGCGATCATCAAGGGCTGGAAGGCGGACGAGAGCGGCAATCTGATCTTCCGCAAGACCGCGCGCAATTTCAACGCGCCGATGGCGACGGCGGCGAAGATCTGCATCGCCGAGGTGGAGGAAGTGGTGCCGGTCGGCAGCCTGGACCCCGATGCGATCCATCTGCCGGGCATCTACGTCAAGCGGATGATCGTCGGCGCACCCTATGACAAGAAGATCGAGTTCCGCACCGTGCGCCAGAGGGACGCGGCCTGATGGCGACGAGGATGCGGCTTGCGCCGGCGCTGTTGCTGGCGCCGCTGGCGGCCTGTGCGACCACCACCGCGACGACGCGTGCGACGGGTCCGGCGCCAGTGACGCCGACCGGACCGGCGGTGCCGCCCGCCGGCATGCAATATCTTTATGGGTCGGGCGAGGCGGCGGCTTTGTCGCGCCAGGCCTGGACCGCGCTGGTCGCCCATGCTGCTGCCGTCGTGAAGGCGCGGCCGGCAGACTCTGTCGTGCTGGCCGAAGGCGCGAGTCTGGACGCGCCCAAATATGTGCCCTGTGGCAACCGGCCGTTCGCCGCCGTGTTCGACGTCGACGAGACGGTGATGCTGAACACCGGCTTCGAATATCATGATGCGAAGACCGGTAAGGGTTATGTCGCCGCCGACTGGGACGCATGGGAAAAGACCGGCGAAGGCGCGGTCGGCCCGGTGCCGGGCGCTGACAGCGGCCTCGACGCGCTGCGGGCGATGGGCGTCACCGTGATCTTCAACACCAATCGTTCGGCCGCCAATGCCGACGCGACCGCACGCGCGATCAAGGCGGCGGGGCTGGGCGCGGCGGTGCATGGCCAGACGCTGTATCTGGCCGGCGACGATGCGATGGGATCGCGCAAGGACGGCCGGCGCTGGACGATCTCGCGCAGCTATTGCGTGATCGCGCTGGGCGGCGACCAGCTCGGCGATTTTTCCGACCTGTTCAATGCGGGGCAGAGCGTGCCGGCGCGTCGCGCCGCGACGCAAGGGGCGGCGATCGCGAAACTCTGGGGCGCGGGTTGGTTCGTCCTGCCCAACCCGGTTTATGGCAGCGGCCTCAAGGGCGGCTTCGACGATGTTTTTCCTGCCGACAAGAGGTGGGCGCCGCCCGCCCAAGGGGAGAAATAACGATGCCCGTCGAATGGACATTGGACAAGCTGCGCGCAAAATCTCCCAAGGATATCCAGACCCTCTATTCGCGGGCACGCACGCTTGACGATCCGGCCGCGCAAAAGCTGGTCGGCCTGATTCTTGACCATGACCTGCTGGTCGATCCGAATGGCGGCCTGCCCTATGATCATCCCGATATGCTGGAGATCGAGGCGATCTGTGGTGAAGCGGCCGCCATTGATGAAGCGGTTGCTGCATCGGAGGCGGGATTGCCCGCTCTGGCAGGGATGGAACATCGCATCGTTCGTGCGCTGGGCGATCGATATGGACCCAATTACACGACCAATCATGCGGGGCGATGCATTCGGGATGGAATGCTGGAACGGGGTTGGATGACCACGGTACAGAAGTCGATGCCCGCCGGATCGATTGCCAAATCCGCGACTGTCTATGTGAAGAAGGAACGCTGATGCCCTGGACCCGTGACGAGATGGCCGCGCGTGCGGCGAAGGAGTTGGAGGACGGCTTCTATGTGAATCTGGGCATCGGCATTCCGACGCTGGTGGCGAACCATATTCCCGAGGGCGTCGAGGTGACGCTGCAGTCGGAAAATGGCATGCTGGGCATCGGCCCCTTCCCCTATGAGGGGGAGGAGGATGCGGACCTGATCAACGCCGGCAAGCAGACGATCAGCGAATTGCCGCAATCGGCCTATTTCAGTTCGTCCGACAGTTTCGCGATGATCCGGGGCGGCCATATCGACCTGACCGTCCTTGGTGCGATGGAAGTGGCCGAGAATGGCGACATCGCCAACTGGATGATCCCGGGCAAGATGATCAAGGGCATGGGCGGCGCGATGGATCTGGTCGCGGGCGTCAAGAAGATCATCGTGGTGATGGAGCACACGTCCAAGAATGGAGATCCCAAGTTCATCCCGGCCTGCACCCTGCCGCTGACCGGCAAGAATGTGGTCGACATGATCGTCACCGACCTGTGCGTGTTCCAGCGCCCCGATCATGGCAGCCCGTTCAAGCTCATAGAGCTGGCGCCGGGCGTGACCGCCGAGGAAGTCGCTGCTAAGACGACCGCCCATTATATCAGCTAAGGGCGTTTCATGAGCCTCGACGGCACCTATGACGAAGCCAATATCTTTGCCCTGATCCTGCAGGGCAAGATCCCGTCGACCAAGCTGTACGAGGACGAGAACACCTTCGCCTTCCTCGACATCATGCCGCAGACGCGGGGCCATGCGCTGGTCATTTCCAAATGGTCCAAGGCGCGCAACCTGCTGGAAATCGAGGAGGAGGCGCTGGGCCAGGTGATGGCGACCACCAAGAAGGTCGCCACCGCCATCCGCAAGGCGCTCAGCCCCGACGGCATCCAGATCGCCCAGTTCAACGGCGCGCCGGCAGGGCAGACGATCTTCCATCTGCATGTCCATATCCTGCCGCGCTGGGAGGGCGACCCCAAGGGCTTTGCCGCCCATGGCGCCGGCGCGCAGGCGGACAAGGATGCGCTGGCGGCGCTGGCCGAAGAGATTCGCGCGCAGTTCTGACGTGGCACTCAAACCCTTCAAGGCGCCGGGTGCGCGGCTGGCGCTGCGATCCAAGGCGGCCAACAGCTATCTGACCGGCGACCGGGGCGGGGCCGAGGTGATCCTCGACATCTCGCGCCTGCTCTCGCGCGCTTTCCACCCGACCCCGACCGGCATCGACCGGGTCGAATATGTCTATGCCCGCGAATTGCTGGAGCGAATGCCCGAGCGGCTGGCCTTTGCCGCCGTCCATCCCGCCGGCGGCTATTATGGGCGGCTGAATCATGCTGCCGTGCGCCAGTTCCTGGCCTTCACTGCGGCGAAATGGCGCAATGTGGATTCGCCCGACGAGCGCAAGGAACGGGCGGCAGTGATCCGCCACATGTTCGCCACGCGCCCGCGTCCGGTGCCCAGGGCCAAGGGGCCGCGCATCTATCTGCAGGCATCGCCCCATCATCTCGATGATGCGGGGCAGGTGGGCGCGATTTTGCGGGCCGAGGGCGCGAAGTTCGTCACGCTGGTGCATGACGTCATTCCGCTGAGCCATCCCGAATTTGCCCGGCCGCAGGGCGCGGACGAGCATCGCCGCCGGCTGCGCAGCATCGACCTTTATGCAACCGGCATCATCGGCAACAGCCAGGCGACGCTGGACGCGCTGGAACCGCATCTGTCGAACGGCCTGAGCGATCGCCAGACATGCGTCGCCCATTTCGGCGCCGATCCGCCGGACATTTTCGGCGGGTCCGGCACGACGCTCCCGCAGCGGCCCTATTTCGTCTATCTGTCCACCATCGAGCCGCGGAAGAACCATCTGCTGCTGCTCAATATCTGGCGGCGGATGGTAGACGAACTGGGTGACGCGGCGCCGATGCTGGTGCTGATCGGCCGGCGCGGCTGGGAAAATGAAAATGTCATTGACATGCTGGAGCGCGGCGAGGCGCTGCGCGGCCATGTGATCGAGGCGGGCGAGTTGCCCGACAACCAGATGCAGGATCTGGTCGCGGGTGCGCGGGCGATGCTGATGCCGTCCTTTGCCGAAGGGTTCGGCATGCCGGTGGTCGAGGCGTTATGCGCCGGCGTCCCGGTGATCTGCAGCGATATTTCTGCTCATCGCGAAGTGGGCGGCGATGCGCCCGACTATATCGATCCGCTCGATGGTATCGGCTGGATGCGGATGATCCATGCCTATGCTGGCCCGGATTCGCGTGAGCGAGCCGCGCAGGTCGCCCGCATCGACGGCTGGCATGCGCCGACCTGGCGTGACTATTTTGACATAGTGACGGACCTGCTCGACGCGGTAACTACGACTGTTCCTTGACCTGGAATTCCTGCACGGACATGGAGGAATACGGCGGGTGCGGGGCCATGGCGTCTTGCATCTGTTCAGGGGATAAAGTGGCAGTGTTTCGAGGCGAATATCGGGACGGATCGGGCAAGCGAGCGGAGCTATCCGTATCGTGATCCCGATGCCGTTCCTGCGATCTCCCCCCTTTCCCGGCGCGCCTGCGACCATCGCCGCGATCAGCGTGCCGGCCGCGCCCGGAAGCGCGCAGATTTCCGACGACCTGCTCGACAATATTGCGCAAGCGCGGGTTGGCGGTGATTTCTGGGGCGTCAGGGTAGCGGACGTGCAGATCGTGGTTCGCGCAGGTGTTCCCTTCGCGCCCGAAGCCGGTCACGGCCTTGTCGCATCCCAGATCGGTATCCTGCCCGGCAGCCGGACGGAGCGCGTGGCCGACGGCAAGGATGTGGAACAATATGGGCGGCACCTGCCCGCCGGTTGCGATCCCTGGGCGCTGATCGGCGGTGCGCGATCGGTGCATGCCGACGTCGATGATGAACTGGCACTCATTGCCGGCTTGCTCGGCGTGGCCGTCTTTGGCCCTGATCTGCGACCAATTCCGCCGGCCCGGTTGCGGGAGGCGGCGCGGGGCAGGCTGTCGGCGGCGCACTATCGCGACTGTTTTTCCGGTGAGTCCGTCGAGGCGGCGGACATCCTGCCCCATCTTGCCGACTGGCGCCGTCATATTGACGGCAACCGGGGCATTGTCGCTGCCAGCGGAATGGCCTTCTGGAAGCGGGAGGCCATCGGCCATTTTCTGTGGGACGGTCAGGCATCGCCCGCCTTTCTTTCTCCGTCACGCGGGCTGGCCCGGGCGCGCCGGACCGGCGGAGCGATGGCCATCTGGCCTTCGCGCGTGCCGCCGGGGACCATCGCCGATGCGGCGGCCATGGGCGTGCCGATCATAAGGGTGGAAGATGGCTTTCTGCGTTCGCGCGGGCTTGGCGCCGCGCTGCACCCACCCGGGTCGGTGGTGGTCGATCGCAGCGGTCTTTATTATAATGCGCGGGCCGCCAGCGATCTGGAAACATTGCTCGCGACCCATGAATTTTCATCTGCCTTGGTCGATCGTGCACGGCGTCTGCGGACGCGAGTCTGCGCAGCCGGAGTGACGAAATATGGTCCCGAAGCGGGCCAGATGATTGCGCTGCCGGCCGGCCGGCGTACCGTCCTGGCGGTCGGACAGGTCGATGACGACCTGTCGGTACAATTGGGTGGCGCCGGCGTTGGCGGCAATCAGGATTTTCTGGCCCGGGTGCGTCGTGCCGAACCGGATGCCTGGATTATTTATCGGCCGCATCCCGACGTGCAGGCGGGCCATCGCAAGGGACATCTGAGCGATGCCGTGGTGCTGGCCCATGCCGATGTGATCGATACCGGTGCGCCGCTGATGGAACTGGTCCAGGCGGTGGACGAAGTGCATGTGTTGTCATCGCTCACCGGGTTCGAGGCGTTAATGAGGGGGTGCCGGGTAACCGTCCATGGCATGCCTTTCTATGCCGGCTGGGGGCTGACCCGCGATCTGGCGAAACCGTCGGCGCGACGGGGGCGGCGGCTGACCGTGGATCAGCTTGTCGCCGGCGCCCTCATTCTCTATCCTCGCTATCTTGATCCGGTAACGCGTTTGCCCTGTGGTCCCGAGCTGATGGTGGACCGCATGGCAAATGGATCGACGCCGCCGATGACCTGGCTTATTCGGTTGCGGGCGCTACAGGGGAAGCTACGAAGATTTATGACCTTGTCTGCTGAGTTCCTTCATGGCTGAGCCCTCGTCCAAGACATTTTTGTTCCTTCAGGGGCCGCATGGTTCCTATTTCTCGATGCTAGCCCAGGCATTGCGGGATCGAGGACATGCAGCCTTGCGCATCAATATCAACGGCGGGGACAAGGTGGACTGGCCGGGAGAGGCGACCGATTATAGCGGGACCTTCCGCAACTGGCCGCTCTTCTTCGATGATTTCGTCGTCAACCATGGTGTGACCGACCTTATCCTCTACGGCGACTGCCGGCCCTATCATGCTTCGGCGCATGGCATGGCGCGGCTGCGCGACCTGCGCGTACATGTGGTGGAAGAGGGGTATATCCGGCCGGATTTCCTGACCCTGCAGGATGACGGCGTGAACGGCAATTCTACCTTGCCACTCGATCCGCAATGGTATTTGGACGAAGCCCGGTCGCTCCCGGACTATGATGATGCCCTGCCGCAAGTCCCCTCGACCTTCCGTGCGCGGGCGCGCAATACAATGCGCAATGGACTTGCATCCGCTCTCATGCGCCCTTGTTTCCCGTTTTACCGGACCCATCGACCGCACAGTTTCGTCATGGAATCCATCGCATGGTGCCGCAAGCTGGTGCTGCGTCATGGCGATGCGCGTCGTTCGCTAAACGCGTGGGATGAGGTCAAGGATAAGCGCTATTTCACGCTGCCGTTGCAGCTTAATTCCGACTATCAGATCCGGGTCCATTCGCCGTTCGGGAATATGCGAGCGGCGCTGCGCTTCGTCATCAAGAGCTTTGCCCAGCATGCGCCTTCCGACGTCTCACTGGTGGTCAAGCGCCACCCGCTTGATCCGGGGCTGGTCGCATGGAGCCGGCTGACGCGCCGACTGGCGGCACATTATGGCGTGAAGGACAGGGTTGTCTATCTGGCCGACTGGGATATCGCCGAAGTTGTGCAGAAGTCGTTGGGCGTGATCACCGTCAACAGTACGGTCGGTACGCTGGCGCTCAACAGCGGCAAACCCGTCGTGGTACTGGGGCATGCAGTCTACAAGGTTCCGGGCATCGTCTATCAGGCGAGCCTGGACGATTTCTGGTCCTCCCCCAGGCAGCCCGACATGAAGCTCTATTCCGCCTTCCGCCGGGTGTTGATCGACCGTTGCCTGATCAGGGGCGGTCTGCTGAGCGAGGAAGGATTGCAGATGCTGGTGGCCAATGCGGTCGACCGGCTGTTGCGCGAGCGGGTGGCGATCGTGCCGCTGCCGAAGGGCGCGCGCAAGCGGGTCGGAATCCGCATGTTGCAGGGAGATGCCGCCTGAGCGGGGCCGTGATAATTCGGAAACAATAATCGGACAAATCATCGATGCGGCAGAGGAGTGGCGGCCGCATCGCGACGTGGGGCGGCGATGCCGGCCCGGCGAGAAAGAATTGGGGACAATGACTGATATCGACCATGCCAAGCTGATTCATCCTGTGATATTGTCTGGCGGCGCAGGCACGCGGCTTTGGCCGTTGTCGCGGCCAGAGCATCCCAAACAGTTTTTTCCCCTGGTGTCGGAACGGACGATGATTCAGGACACCGTGTTGCGGACCGCACGCGGTGACGGGAATTTCGCTGCGCCGATCATCGTCACGAGTGCGCGGCATGAGACCATGCTGCTGGAACAGATGGCGACGATCGAGGTCGCGCCGGCTGCGCTGCTATTGGAGCCAGAAGGACGCAATACGGCGCCCGCGATTGCGATCGCGGCACGCTGGATCGTCGAACAGCATGGCGATGGCGTCATGCTGGTCATGCCGTCCGACCATATGATTGCGAAGCCCGACATATTGCTGGCCGGCGCAGCGGCGGCCCATGATCTGGCCACCGAGGGCTATCTGGTGACATTCGGGATCGTGCCGACCGCTCCGGAGACGGGCTTTGGCTATATTGCTCAAGGCGATGCGCTCGACGATGCGGGGCATATCCGGTCGGTCGATCGTTTCATCGAAAAACCCCCATTGACGGATGCGGTTGCCTATCTGGAGGAGGGGGGCTTCTACTGGAACAGTGGCATCTTCCTTTTTTCTGCCCGCGCGCTGCTCGACGCCCTTTCGGTCCATTGTCCGGGTGTTACGGAGGCGAGTATCGCGGCCATGGATCAGGCGGTTGTGCAAGGGGCGTCCGTGACGCCTGACCATGCGGCCTTCGCGCAGGCGCCCAATATCTCGATCGACCATGCCGTCATGGAACGGACGGATCGCGCGGCAGTGGTGCCTGTCGATATGGGCTGGTCCGATGTTGGCTCATGGCAGGCGATCTGGGCAATGCGTACGGGGGAAGCGGCCGGCAACAGCATCCATGGCGACGGCTTCGTGCATGATGCGCGTGGTAATCTGGTCTATGTCGAGGGTGGTCCACCGGTGGCGGCGATCGGCGTGGATAATTGCGTCATCGTTTCAACGGCGCAAGGGGTGCTCGTATTGCCCCGGGACCGATGCCAGGATGTCCGCGCAGCAGCCGATCATTTCCGCAAACGGGCATTCTGATGCAGTGGGCGCAATGTTGTTGCGGCGTTGGAGAGGCTTAACCGTGTAATGACAGAAGCCCGCTTCTTATGGAGGCGGGCTTCTGCATGTTGATCGAACAGGATATGGGCGTGACCGCCCCGTACCGGGCCTTTACCGGGCTGTCGCAATCGCCCGGAAGCAGTCGTGGGTGGCGTGTCCGATTTGGAAAAACGCCCTACAGCATCTGCCGGACATAGTGGAAGCTGGGCGTAATCCAGCCCGCATAGCGACGCACTTCCCAGTCGTCCGCAATTTGTAGAGTATTGAGATAGCGCGGATCGAGGTTGGCAAGTAAGGCACGCACACCTAGATCATAGGCATATTTATACTCGTGCGAGACACTTTCGCCGCACCATTTAACCAGCTTCATGACGGCGCCGAAGACCAGCGCGCGTAAGACTGGGTTGCGATAATATCGGGATTCGCTGAACAGGAAGAGGGCGTTGGTAGCGACCGAAATGGCATCGAAGCGGGTTTGCGAGGCCGTACCGGTCACCTGTGGCCGACCGTAGCGCCGAAAATAGGTGAAGGTCGGCAATTCGGTCAACGCGTAGCTTTCCATATTGATGAGCAGACCGAGGTGGAACAGCATGTCCTCAAAGAACAATCCCGCGGGGAAGCGCAACCGGTGGGTCTGGAGGAAATCCCGTCGAATCATCTTGTTGGCCGACTGGGGCTCCATACAGGCGATATGACGCAATGCCTGTTCAAACTGCTGCGGATCGTCACGCGCGACCAAGGCGGACATGCCTTCGCCGGACAGAGCATTGAAATGCCTCTGATCATAGAAGGGGTCGGCAGTGGATCGGACTTCTTGCAGGACGCCGGGCGATAGCACGCAATCGGGGTTGCCCGCCGCCATCGCGGTGTGGACCATCGTGTCGAACGCCCATGCAGGACGCGTGTCATCGGCATCAAGAAAGCAGACATAGGTGCCGCGCGCCCGGTCCAGCGCCCGATTACGAGCGGACGACAGGCCATCATTGGCCTGGCGGATATGAACGATCCGAGGATCATCATATTGGCTCAGCGTGGCCCGGGTCGCGTCATCTGCGCCGTCATCGACGACCAGAAGTTCAAAATCGGTGAAGCTTTGCGACAGCAGTGAATCGATCGAGACATGCGCCAGCGGGCCTTCGTTGAAGGCGGTGACGATGCAGGAAATAAAAGGATCGGGTGGTGTTGCCATGGTCAAATCGCCCTCCGCATCGTCTGGCGCATACGGACGATGTCGGGATGATAAAGTTCGCCAGTTAAATGACACCAGAAGGCGCCGGGGTCGATCGATGCCAGCTTCCGCGCTTCTTCCCGATAGAAGAATTTGAAATCGGGATGATTGATACGATCGATCAACCCCTCCATGAGCTCGTTGCTGTAGACTTTGGTGATGGTCACGCAGAAACGGGCGCAGGCCCGCAAAAAGCTGTCGACCAGATCCGGGCGCAGCAGTTGGGCCGACCAGTTGATGCTGTCGACGATCGATTCGGCATAGGGGCTGAAATTGGGCCAGGCGTCGATGATCGATCGTTTCAGCAGCATCTGGAACATGATCAGCATGTAGAAATGCCGCTCGTCCCCCTGCTTGATGTCTTGATCGGGATGCTGGCGATAATGATAGGCCTGTTCCGGCATCATCAATATGTCCTGCGCTGCAGTCAGCGTCAGCATATGGAAGATATAGTCGTCGTAGGCGCGGACATTTTCAGGAAAGAAGATGTTCTTCGCATCCAGAAAATCGCGGCGATAGACCCTGCGCCAGATCGTCGGTTGGCCCTTGATTATGTCCATCGCGGGCAGGCGGATAACGGGCTGATCGTTAAAGTGCATGCGCGGATAAGGTGCGAACAGGGCCTGTTCATAGCTAGGACTGAGCGGCTCTTCGCGCGTGGCATCGTGGAAATCGAACGCCCCCTGGGTGATTTCATAGCCCGAATAGAGCGCCAGATCGTAGAGGTTGGCAAAAAAGTCGGGCGTGACGAAGTCATCGGCATCGACGAAGGCAATATGGGTCGCGTTGGACAGGAGCCGGCCATAGTTGCGGGCGGAGGCGCAGCCGCCATTGGGCTTGCGCTCCACCCGGACCTGGTCGGTCTTCTTGAAATGCTGGGCTGCCATGTCCCCGCATCCGTCTGTCGATCCGTCATCGACGATGATCACGCGGATATCATCACGCCCCTTGCTAAGCAGGCTTTCCGCGCATTCGATCAGATAATCCTTTGCGTTATAGGCTGCGATCGCAATGTCGAGGCCATGGACGCGATCACCAATGCTGGTCGCGGCATTATAGTTGAGGCACCAGTTTTTGCCGATGCGGATATGGGCATTGGCGCAGGGGAACACGATGTTACCCGGCACGGGGGCGCTATTTCCGGTGAAGATGGACAATTTTGCCCGCCGCGCGGTCGGCAAAGCGGCGATCGCCATGCCCAGTTGCTTGAACACACCTTCGCCCTGCAGCAAGACATGGCCCTTCCCCTTGCTCAAGGGGGCAGCAATCTCTCGCGACGCAATGAAGCGGATATTGGATATGTCATTGGCGCGGATGATTGCCGCCAACAGGGCATCGGCTTCCGCTGTACCGTGGAGTTTGAGTATAGCGGCATCGGGAAAGAGGATAGCCGCTCTTAGAGTCTGGATTATAGAGACAGGATCGACGTCGATGACGGTGAGAGGTTGCTTGGCAAGCACCAAAGGGCGGCTCACCAGGAAGTGCTGATGCTCGCTGGAAGGGTCGAAGCTGGCGATAATCAGATCGGCGGCAGCGGGCATATTAACGGCATCGCCCAATGCCAGATCGCGTCCCGCCAAATGGATCGTGTCGGTCACGCCGCCATTTTCCAGTCGTCGCACGGCCATGGCTTCGCTGTCGACCAGCTTAGTCCATTGGACACTGACGTCATCGACAAGGTGCGGGGCAGTCTGACCATTCAGGTCCATCTCGAAGGACCAGGTCACGCCAGCGATGAAGATCGTCACCAGAGGACCCAGCACTTCAATATAGAATTTGTCGATCTCGCTCACCGGGACGGGCGGCGACTGGACCTGTTCCGTCCCCCAATCGCCGGCCCGCATCCGGTTCAGAATGACGGTATTCTCCGCGCTGCGTAGGGATATGTGGAAGGGGCGCTCATCCTCCGCCAAACGGAGTTCGAAATGCGCCCGCTCCCAGATATAGGTCGGCAGTTCGACGAGATATCGCGTCAGCTTAATGGTCATGGCAAATCAGCTTTCGATCAGATGCGCCGTTCACCGCTCAGAGGGTCGATGAAGAAGGCCGGCATTGCGCCGCCCTTCTCAAGGAAGGCGGCAGCGGTATCGAGAGCTTCACGAATGGTCACATCCATATCGAGGTAGCGATAGGTACCCAGGCGGCCGACGAAGGTGACGCCGGGGGTTTCATCTGCCAGAGCGACATAATCGGTCAGCATTGCCTTTTCGTCGACCAGGCGGATCGGATAATAAGGCACATCGTCCGGTTCGGCCAAGCGGCTGTGCTCCTCGTAGCAGACCGAGCCCTCATGGCTTTCCCACGGCGCAAAATGCTTATGCTCGGTGATGCGGGTAAAGGGGACTTCGCGGTCGCCATAGTTCATGACGGCACAGCCCTGATAATCGCCTTGATGGTCGAAACGCTTGAAGTCGAGGGTGCGATAGCCGAGTCGGCCGAGGCGATAGTCGAAATAGCCATCAAGTGGCCCGGAATAGAAGATGTGGTCGTAATCGGCGGCAGTCGCCGGATCGAACAGCGTGTCGAGCTTCACCGTGATTCCGGGATGGTCAAGGATAGCTGCGATCATTGGCGTATAGCCTTCTTCGGGCATTCCCTGGAATTTATGGAAGAAATAATTGTCGTCATAATTGAAGCGGACGGGAAGACGCTTCAGGATGGAGGCCGGCAATTCGGTCGGCGAACAGCCCCACTGCTTTTCGGTATAGCCCTTGAAAAATGCCTTGTAGAGATCTGGTCCGACAAACCGTAGCGCCTGTTCCTCGAAGGTCTGTGGGTCGGTGATCGAGGTATCGGCTTGCGCCTCCAAGAACGCGCGCGCCTCGGCGGGACCCATGGTCTTGCCATAGAATTGGTTGATCGTGTGAAGATTGACTGGCAGCGAATAAACCGCGCCACCCGTGGTCGCCTTCACCTGGTTCTTGTATGGGCGGAAGCTGGTATATCGGTTCACATAGTTCCACACTTCTTCATCATCGGTGTGGAAGATGTGCGGGCCGTAGATGTGCACCATCACGCCGGTGCCCTCATCACGTTCGGTATAACAATTGCCGCCGATATGGGCGCGGCGATCGATGATTGTGATCTGGTGGCCCGCTTCAGCGAGGTGTCGGCCGATCACCGCTCCCGATAGACCGGCGCCAATGAGGAGAATATTCTTCTTGTCCATGTTCTGAATCTGCTCCGTCAAGATTCTGATTGCGTCACGTTCTGAATTTGCTTCCCGAATCGATTTCTGGCGCCCGTGAGCGACAATATCGGGATTGTGGCATCTGGCTATCGTCTTATGTGTGTCATTATGTTCCACTCACGACCGCATGGCTGAGCTAAAGTCGTGCATTTACGTTAGCTTGTGGTCAGCATAGCAATCGCTGGGAAAGCTGTTCCGTCGCCTGCTGCCACGTGCGGGACGAGCGGTCAGCATAAGCTTGGCCTGCCAACCGATGCAGCAGGTCCCGATCGTCCGCCAAGGTCTTGATCCGATCGAGGCAGATCATTTCCAACCCTTCCTTGGGAAGAATGAAGCCATTGGCGGCATCCGTGACAACTTCTCGCACTGCGCCGACATCGGTGACGATCGGCACGACACCGGCCCGCATCGCTTCCAGTACCGTGAGCGGCAGGCCTTCATAGAGGGAGGGGAGCAGCAGTACATCTGCCCAGCCATAGGCGTTGGTCAGTTCCGCATCGGAAATCAGCGGCGCTTCGGCGATGGCCTGCAGATCGGCTGGCGCGATATAGCCGTCGCCGCCGATGACCGACTTCCCTATTATCCGCCATTCGACGTTCAAGCCGTACCTGACAGTTTCGCGATAGATACGAGACAGATGGTCGATGCCCTTCTGGCCGTCGAACCGTCCAAGGAAAAGAATGCGCAGGGGCGCGTCGATCGGTCGTGCCCGGCGGGCATGATGCAGGGCCGCCAATCGCTCCTGACTCTCATCATAGCCGGCCACATTCTGTACCGGTACAATCTTTGCCGGCGGGATGCCCATGCCGCGGCACCAGTCGGCCAACATGAGCGAGCAGGGCGCGAACAGATCGATCGCATGTTCAAATGCGGTTGCCAGATAGGTGTTGCCCTTGGGGCGCCCCATTGACGTCTGGTCACTGACATGCAGCGAGGTCACCGTCCGTACGCCCCATCGACGCAATTGTCCCATGACACCCAGGAGACCGCCCGCGTGGAAGCCGATGGCCACATCAAGCCAATAGAGCATGCCGAGGGCAATGGCGTGATTATTGCCGGTTGCCCAGTGGGGGACCGAGGTCCCGAAATATTGCCGGTCATTCTCGTCCCAGATGTGGCAGTCGGGATCATCGAGAAAGCTGATCGTGTCGAACTGCTGGCGCCATTCGTCAGGCATGCGGATGTCGGTGGCGCCGACAACGATCAGATGGGGATGCCAGCCATGGGCGCGCAGCCCGCGAGCCAAGTTGATGGCGACCTTTTCGACTCCGCCAAATTCGACCAGCGGCAGGATGAAGCCCACATTGCGACCCTTGCCGCCGGCCCAGGGATAAGCTGGCGCACCGTGGAAGGCGTTGCGGGCGATCAGGTGAGTATGCCGGCGCGGGGTGGACGTCTGCCGGCGCCAGTCCCAGTCGATAGCCCAAGCGGCATTGTAGCAATCCAAGCGTAAAGTCCGCGCGCGTTGGAGAAAGGCGTCGAACATATCTGGACCGCGGCTACGCCCAGTGGCCGATGCTTCCGCAGGCATGGACAAGCGGGTCGACCACAGATCGGTGCCCGGCCCCAGTTCGGCAAGCGCATCAATCGAAGACGGGCTATTGTCGGTGACGAGCTCTACCAATGTGCTGGTCATGAGGCCGAACAGATCGACGCGAAGCGCATCGGCACCCGTCCGGCCGTTGTGGTGGCTGAAGTGGATGCGTCCGACGCCGTTCATGTCGAGCGCCATGGCCGCGAATCGTTGTGCCTGCAGCGCGCGTTCAGTCCGCCAGAAGGTCCAGTGGAGTAATCCCTTGTCAGCCAATGTCGTAAATGTCGCCGTCGTTGTGACGATCGTGATGGGAGGGGCAAAGTGCCGGTTCGGGTTGGTTGCATGTAGCGCGAACAGGCGCTGATATTCGGACCATTCCATTTGGCGCGTATCCGCCGCCAGCGGATCCAGCGCCCAGATCACCTCCTGGCTATCGTGCAGGATGATTGCGAACCGGGGGCATTCGCTCTGCTCCAACGCAGCCAAATTTTTCGGGTGCATCAAGGCATGATGCTTGGCGTGCATCATGCTGCGAATGGTTGCATGGTCGCGTTCGGAATTGGCCAGCATGCTTTCCGGGCGTTTGCGATAGAGGAACCCGAAATCTTCGCAATTGACGCCGACAAAGCCCTGCTCTGCTGCTGTCAGAAAGAAATCCCAATCCTCCCAGCCAAGAGTGAAGCCTTCGTCGAACAGGATGCCCGCCTCAAAGACGCGACGATGCACCAAACTGCCGGCTTCGCTGATATTGGTGTCGGTGTGGATCAGCCGCGAATAGTCGCCCCCCATGTCGCCGTGCCATGCCAGTCCGAACATGTCGATGCTGGGATAGACCCAGCCGGCATCGGGGTGCGCGTCCAGCGTTGCCATCGCTTTAGCGATCGCATGGGGCCTCAGCCGGTTGTCGGCATCCAGGAAATAGATAGCCTCAACGCCGGGCAGATGGGCCAGTACATAGCGGATGCCGGCATTGCGGGCCGAACTGAGGCCGCCATTTGGTTTGCGGACATAGCGAACCCGGTCAGGATAGGCCGACGCATATTCCCGGCAGATGTCGTCGGTTTCCGGATGCGGACAGCCGTCATTGACGAGGACGAGCATGATCCCAAACGGCGCTTCCTGCTCCAATGCGGCCTCGATCGCTTCGCCGACCAGCGTCGGATGTCGAAAGGCGGGAACGACGATTGCAACACGGGGGGGCAGGGGGAGCGATGACGCCATCGTTCTAGAATTCGAGCCGGGCGTTGGAAAAGACTGCCCACCCGAATTCGAAGCTGGAATAGGGAGCGAGTCGCGTCATCAGATACAGATCCAGTGGTTCCTGGGCGATATCGCCCAGATCAATATGGATCTGGCTTTGCTCCATCGCTGTAATCTGCTGCCAAGGCGGATTGTGCGCTAAGGCAAAGGCGGGCAGGTCCAGTTGGGACGAGGCGCGCTGGGTGGGCGACGCCACCACTGCCGCATATTCGACTTGCGGAGCGGCATGATGCCTGGTGCAGATATCGATACTGATCCGGCGAACGCCCCTGGGAATGGCCTGGCGCAACCGCCCGACCGACAGGCCTTGGCCCATCGGGTGGACCAACAGGCCAGCCAAGTCGTCGCGAAAGTGGAAATGCGGATTTTCGGGATTGAGATTTTCGGCCTGACGAAACATTTCGAGCGGGATGTTCCGGACCTTGGGCGGGTGGCTGTCATCGAGATGACCATCCATCGTCAGCGGGGCCGCGCATCCAGGCACGAAAATCCAGGTTTTCAGGGCGAGCGTCTCGCCACTGGTGCAATCATTGACGAGCGCGTTGAAACGCGGGTCGGGGTGCGGTTCCCCCAGATCCAGCGCGAGAGCATCGCGGCCAGTCCAGGTGCAGCGCAGGCGCGGCGTACGCCTGTCCGCTCCCAGAGCGACCGGCAGGGACAGGCGAAGCCAGCCGGGCGTCAGCATGGCTGCGGTCACGGTCCAGCAGGCATGTTGCATTTCGTCTTCGACCGTTTCCAAACGGCACAGCAGGACGCCGTCGGGGGCGGGCTGGGCCGCGACGTGAATGGCGATGTCCGTCATGCCGTCACTGCTGCCGGGGAAACGTTGGACCAGCGTATCGCTGTCGCCCAGGTGCAAAACACGCGTCGGTATCTGGGGTGGCAGCGCCGCAGTGAGTTTTCGCGCCGCGCCGCCACTGGCCTGGACGAACTGCTCCAGCTTGCCGAACGCGGCCTGAATATCTGCCATTTCGCGTCGCACAGCGGCAAGGGCACGGTTCAGGGCGATGTTGCGCTCGGTCTTCTGTGCGTTGCCGTCGAGTAGTCGATCGATCATCCGCGATTGAAACAGGGCCTCCAAGGCATGAGCATCATGGCAATCGATGAAATCGATATCTTGGATGCCGAGTTTCAGCAGGAGATCGGATGTCGGCAGCAGGGTGCGCAATTGATCGCGCGCCTGGTCAGAGAAGGCGAAGGCGCCCAAGGTCCGGGTCGATATCGCATCGACATCGAGAATTGCTTCAGGAATGAAATTGGATAGGTTGCCCCGATCATCTATCAGGATCAGGCGGAAGCTGCAGTCGAACTGCCGGAAGACCGCCCGATCAGCTTCATGCGCCAAAATATAAAATTGATGTTGCTTTTCGTGCATCGCGCGGAGCGGTGGGGTGCGTGTTCCCCGCCCCCATATACTATTGATATTACGCAATAACATGGAACGCAAAACTGCAGAATTATGCCAAAAAAGCAAGTTTTTTCTTTGATGTGGAAGCCTGTTCCTGCGCATCGGTGGCCGGTGACATAGTATCGGCTGGTTACCGTCCGTGGCGTGATCCGGAAGATAATCCGGACCGCCCGCTTGCTCGGCGGGCGGTCCGGGCTTGCAATCAGTTGTTGGTAACCAGATTGTCGACCGTCGCGATCGGCAGGATGGTCGAGGCAATGATGGAAATGAAGCGCTGCAACTCTGCGGTCGGGCTGTTGGACACAAAAATCACGTCTTTGTCGCGCATTGCGAAATTCTGCATCGAGAAATACGTGCCGGGATCCTTCATGTTCACGCGATAGATGACCGGAATTCGGCCGTCCTGCCGCGCCTGCACACCCTGCGCCAATTCGGGAACCAGAGCAGGATCCTCCCAACGGAAGAGGAACATGCCCTTTGGATCAGCGCGCGCATCCTGCAGGCCACCGATCCTGCCGATGGCCTGGGCCAGGGTGAGGCCGGTCGCCTCGAAATTGACTTCTTCGTTTTTGCCGGCGGCGCCAAGCGCGGTAAAGCTATAGGGCTGATAGAAGGCGGTGATAACATCGTCCGTCTTCAGCACGATATTCTGGCGCGGATCCCGGATGACGGCTTCAAGGGGCATTGACTGGACGATGTTGCCGCGGCTGATCTGAACCGTGATCTTGTTGATCGGTTGGCGCGTGCCGCCTGCTGCGGCAAGCGCATCCAGCAAACGCTCGCCCTTGGGCGTGAGGGGGACGCGGGTGCTGTTCGTGACTTCACCAACCACCGTGGCGGTGGAGGTGGCATTGCGTAGCAGCCGGACCATGACCTGAGGCAGATGTGCCTTGCCCCGCAACCGTGCGGTGATCTCCTTCTCGATCTGCGATGGGGTGCGATCGTTGACGGTCAATCTGCCAGCAAACGGCACGGTAACCGTACCATCGGGGCCGACAAGCAATTCAGGCAATTGCGTGGATCGGCTGGTAGTCAGATTCTGAATGCCTTCGGCCATGTAGGCGGCGTTCGATGCGTTATTGCTGAACAGCGCCGCCGGAGGCGCTTCCCAAATGGATATCTCCAGCGTGTCACCGGGATATACCTTGCCTCCAACAGCCTCGGCCTGGCCCAATGTCTCCGCGAAGCCGGGCGCGGGCTGTGCCTGTATGCGCCGAGCTATCGTTTCAGTCATCTCGACGATCTGGATGCCCTGTACCGCCGATTCCGTCGGAGCTTTCATGACTGTCGCTGTGTTGGGGCCAACGGACGTGCAGCCGGCAAGCAAAGGCAGCGACAGTGCCGCAATCAATGGGAAACCGCCGACCTTCCGGTTCATGCGGCGCAACTCGATCTTCTTCATTTTTGCTCCTGGCGCACTGCGGCGTGGCGTGATCTTTAATCCGATTGCCGGCATCTGTCTAACGCCAGATTGGCCGGGGGAGGTGAAGGGTTTCAGGCATTTATGCCCATGCCGCCTTGATTGCAGCTTTCCAGTCGCCGTGCATTCGCCAGGCGTCAAGATGGGGATGCCACAACAATTTGGTCAGCCATTCCGTGCGATCGCTTATGCCGGGCGTACAGGTCCCGAAATCCGTGGCGCGTACGCATTGGCAGTCTTCTTCCGGCAGGTTGGGAAAGGGGGCGACGCGGAAACGATAGGGCACGAGTGGGATGCGGCCGCGATAGAATTTTTCCCAGCGTAGCCCGATCTGGCGGGCGTCGAGAATGACGCAATGGGTCTGCAGCGCGTCGTGACTATCTTCTAATGTCTCGCGAATCGTCCATCCCCGTTCGGCCAGCAGATGCCGGAACAGGCGCGCTTCAGGCCATTGCGGCATGCTGCCCAGCGATGCGCCATCGGCGGCGTCCTGGCCGATCGCGAGGAGATCGTCGAGCTGCGTCTGCGGGAAGGGGCTTCGTGGATAATAGGCGCGCAAGGTATCGGGCGTGCCCATCAGGAACATGTCCGACGGATGGTAGAGTCGATCGGACCGGGTGTAGCAATTGGTCGTTAGCAGCTTGCCTGCCCGCCATTCCGACGCGAACCGCTCGATCTGGATAAGGCATTGGCGGAACGAGGCGCATTGGTCCGAGCGCAGTTTGATGATGAGGTCTGCCGAGCCGATTGCGCTTAGGCCGGCATTCACAAGATTGAGCTGGCGGTTGAGATTGGCAATGCCTGGATTTGCTACGTCATGCACGCCGGTCAGGGTGAAGAGGGCGAGCAGGGATGGATCAAGTGCTTCGATCTGGGCTGAAATGGCCGGCAGGTCGTTTTCATAGCCGGCGAACACGGCGCGTTGGACCTGGCCCTTGCGCAATGCCGCGCAGGCTTGTGCAATGACCTTCGGGGTGAAGGCGGTCCGGGGGCCATGTACCAAAAGCGCGATATCGATCATGTCACGGGATTCTGAAAGGGGAAGAGCTTCTCGTCCAGGCGCGCGGTGATTGCGCGGCTCATCGGGCCTGCCTTCGCGCCCGGACAATAAAGATAAAAAAGCTTTGTCGCGCGCAACAGGGCGTCGGCGACCAGTTGGTCGCTGGTGCGCGGGGGCTGCCCCTTGGAAGGCTCAAGGCATATTCTTCCAATGATGGGATAGGTAACATGTTGTGCCAGCATCCTGGTCCTGTCCAATCCCTTCTTCAGGTCTGGCGCACAGCAAATCAGGGTCTGCTCGTCAAGGAAGTCCGCGCTGCCAGCTTGCTCCAGCATCGCCTGCAGGATGTCGTCCGACGGCGGGGTCGGGCAATATAGGAACAGGCCGCCATCGGGGATTGGGCGGCGGGTCAGGGGTTCATTGCCGAACATCTCGACCTGGCCGGCTGCGCGCGCGTGCGGCGCTGTGTCGGCCATTGCTGCCGGCAGCAGTGCGAGGACTGGCGGATGGGAAATAATCTGGTCCAGCGAGCGGGGCACGACCGTATCGAAATGAGCGAGGCGTGCTGCTATGGCTGTCTCTGGCGCAAGGAGCGCACGGGTTCGCAGGCGCTGTTCTTGCGCAATAGCGTCAAGGCCGGGCTGACCTATATCGGCGGCATGGCGTAGTGCTTGCTTGATCGCTGCAATATCGTCGGGCGCAAAAAGGAGGGATGTATCTGCCCCCATTAGTTCGGCGACGCCGGATGTGCGCGATCCGCAAACCGGGAGGCCCTGGGTGATCGCTTCCAGTGCCGTGGTGGGGAAATTTTCGCGCGGCGAGGGTATGACGAACAGGTCGGCCTGGGCGAATAGCGGGTGGCTGGCTTGCGGCGAAAGGAAGTCGTGGAAGGTGAAATGATCGCGCAAATCGCGATCGATCAGCGCGTAGCAAGCGGTGCGATAGTCCTCGCCGCTGCGGAAATCCTCGATCGAGTTGCCCGCGAAGGTGACGTGCAGGTGCATTCCTTCCCGCAGCAGCTCCGTGCAGGCGCGAATAAGGAGATCCTGTCGCTTGCGCAGTTCAAAGCGACCCAGCGACAAGATGTGCAAACCGTCCCTGTTGCCGGCGGAGGATGTCGAATCGGCCTCAGCTTGTGGGAAGCAGGGATAAAGCGGGGTTATGCGTGGCAGATGGTAGCGCTGTTCCAAATAGCTGGCGAGAAAGGCGGATACGCTGACATGGGCGTCGGCAAGGCTGTTCTGTGCCGCTTCCGCGATAGCGGTGAAGCGAAGGTCCGTGCTGGCCACCGCGTCGAAATCCGTCAGCGTTCCCCATTCCCAGATTTCCCGAGAGCCGGTGTGATGATTGACGATGATCCGGCATTTGCTGTGGGTTTGTCCCATGGCGCGCCGCAGCAAAAACTGGCTGGTTAACCCGTTATAATCGGCCACTTCCACGACCTGTGGGTCGATCCGATCCAGCGCCTGGGCCACGAAATCCGCGCTTTTGAGGTCGCCATCCGGGATGTGGGTGACGGTAAGCCGTGGGGATGGCCTGTAGGGGCCAAGGCCATGGCAGAATAGATGGATGTGGTAATTGCTGTGGGCAATCAGGCTGTCGATTAGGTTTTCCAGATAGACCGCGATGCCGCCATGGCCATTGTATCGACCGAATTCATGGGCGACGATTGCGAATATCGGGCGATGTCGATAGCGACGCCCAAATTCTTCTGATGCAAATAATTGCTCGACGCAGCGCTGGATGCCACCTGCTTCGTCGGCGATCGGCTCCATCCGATCCAGTTCGGCGGGGCTGGCTTCGCGCTGGAGGAGGGCGCCGTGTAGCTGCTGGACGACGGAGCGGGCGTCAATCATGATCGGGGCCGAGTTCCGACACCGGGAGGTAGCGGCCGCGAAACTCCTCCGAATGGAGGAAGGATTGAACGATCTGCTCGATGCTGCCCGTGATCTTGAGCTGCTCGCTATAATAAGCGAGGCCGCCCGCATCGGGAACGCGTCCGAAAAAAGCAAGATAAAGTTCCGTGACGATCGTCTCGGTAGTCATCATGGATAAGTTTCTGTCCTATGTCCGGGCGCGCGCCGTCGGTGTCGCGGGAAGTATGTTGCGCTGCAGGATTTTCCTATTTCATGACCATCTGTCAATCTGCAACTGATGTTGTAATATATTCGCGTGAGACTGCGGTTCGTCGTGCGCTGGTCTGGCATGTTGCAATTGCGTGGTTGTTGGGGCACTAGGATGGCGCATGCGTTTGAGGGGGTGGATACCAACTTGCCGGAAGCGTTGAAACGGGGTGCGCTTTCGGGTTTCTGCTCGCTCTGCGTCGTGGCGATCCGTCGAGCGTCGGCTCGGCTTCGCCACATGTCCATATTCCTTTAGGTTCAGGTGTTTGATGGTTGATGATGGCCGTGACCAGAGTGGGTCGGCATTACGAGGCGCTTGGAACAAGTTTGTCGGGCTCGGCCCGATATTTCTCGGTACCGTGGCCATCCCCACCATTGCCGCCATATTCTATTTTGGCCTGATCGCGTCCGACGTCTATACCTCGGAAGCGCGGTTCGTTGTGCGAAGCCCCAACAAGCAGACGGAAACAGGGTTGAGCAGCCTGTTGCGCACGGCTGGAACTCAGCGTGCCGGCGATGAGGTCTACGCGGTTCAGGACTATGCCCGGTCGCGCGATGCGCTCAAGGCACTCGATGGGCAGGGGCTGGTCAGGAAGGCTTATGGTCGGCCCGAGGTCGACATGTTCAATCGTTTTGGTGGATTTGCTTCGGATGAGTCCTTCGAGGGCTTGTTCAAATATTTCCGCAAGAAGGTCGAGATTGAACCCGATCCTGCGACGTCGGTAACGACGTTGACGGTTGAGGCCTATACGGCGCAGGATGCCTATGAAATTAACCGGCACTTGCTGGAGTTGAGTGAGGCGCTGGTCAATCGCCTCAATACTCGGGCGCAGGCGGATCTGATCAAATATGCGCAGGCGGAGCTCGAAGAGGCGCGCGTCCGTGCAAGCCAGACCGCCGTCGCTCTTGCCGCCTATCGGAATCAGGAAGGCATTCTTGATCCCGAGAAGCAGGCGAATGTGCAGTTGCAGATGATCTCCAAGCTGCAGGATGAACTGATCAGCACCAAGACCCAGTTGATTGAACTGCAGTCGGTGGCGCCCGCCAACCCGCAGGTGCCGGTGCTGAAGGTGCGTGTTGCAGGCCTGAGCAAGGAGATCGACGAGCAGCTTGGCGCCGTGGCCGGTGGCCGTGCTTCGCTCGCGGCGGCCGCTGTGAATTATCAGAAGCTGGCCCTGGAAAGCGATCTGGCCGAAAAGCAGGTCGCAAGTGCGCTGGCGAGCCTGGAAACGGCACGCAATGATGCGCGCCGTCAGCAGGTCTATGTGGAACGGATCGTGCAACCCAATCTGCCGGACAAGGCGTTGGAGCCTAAGCGCTTGCGCGGTATCCTGGGCACATTCGTGTTCGGCATGATCCTTTGGGGCGTTCTTTCGCTGCTCTTTGCGGCATTGCGCGAGCATAAAGATTAAAGCGCCATGCTGAGATCGATCCGCGAGGGACTGGAATCCTGGGAAGTACAGCGCAGGGTGCTTGGTGCGCTATTGCTGCGCGAGGTGCTGACCCGCTTCGGTCGGAGAAACCTGGGTTTTCTCTGGATTTTCGTCGAACCGATGATGTTCACACTGGGTGTGACGGCATTGTGGAACTTCATGAAGGCAACGCACGGGTCAAATTTGCCGATCACGGCATTTGCCGTCACCGGCTATTCCAGTGTGCTGCTCTGGCGCAACATGCCGGCACGATGCATCCATGCTATCCTGCCTAATCAGGCATTGCTGTATCATCGTCATGTGCGGATTATCGATATCTTCTTGGCGCGCCTGCTGCTGGAGGCGGGCGGCGCGACGACCTCGTTCATCCTGCTGGCGTCCTTCTTCACCTTCATCGGCTGGATCGACCTGCCCGAAGATATTCTGCAGGTGTTCGGGGGGTGGCTGATGCTGGCCTGGTTCGGTGCCGGACTGGCAATTACGCTGGGTATCTTGTCGGAAGAATATGAGCTGATCGACAAGTTGTGGCACCCGGCGTCCTATCTGCTCTTTCCGTTGTCCGGGGCTGCCTTCCTGGTCGACGCGCTGCCGACCGAAGCACAGAAATATATTCTGGCCCTGCCGATGGTGCATGGACTGGAATATCTGCGTGAAGGTTATTTCGGCTCCAAGATCCATGCTCATTATGATCTGGGGTATATGGCCGCGATCAATACTTGTCTGACCCTGATCGGTCTGTTGGCGGTCATGAAGATCGGGCCGAGGATCACGCCCGGATGATACGTCTTCATAATGTTGCCAAGAGCTACCCGATGCGGAGCGGCCGTGCGCTGGTGTTGCGTGACGTCAACCTGACGGTCAATCCCGGGGAGAAGGTCGCCATCCTCGGACGCAACGGCGCAGGCAAGTCGACTATGGTGCGGCTGATCAGTGGTGCCGAACAGCCGACCGGCGGCTGGATTGAGCGCAACATGTCGGTATCCTGGCCACTCGCCTTCGGCGGAGCCTTTCAGGTGGCGCTGACCGGGATCGACAATGTGCGCTTCATCTGTCGCGTCTATGGCGTCGATTTCAAAGACAAGATCGACTATGTTTACGAGTTCTCGGAGCTGGGAAAATATCTGCGGGAGCCGGTTAAGACCTATTCGTCGGGTATGCGGGCGCGCCTTGCCTTCGCTATTTCGATGGTCGTGGAGTTCGACTGCTTCCTGATCGATGAGATCATTGCGGTGGGCGACGCCCGTTTTCATGAAAAATGCCATGTCGAATTGTTCGAGAAGCGCGCTGATCGTGCGATGATCATCGTGTCGCACGATGCGCCCTATCTGCGCGAGCATTGTAACCGCATTGGCGTGCTCGATAATGGGCGGCTGGTCGTATTCGATGACTTCGATGTCGCCTATGACTTCTATCACGAAGTCACGCACAAGCAGGTCCTGCCCCAGTGAGGGGCTGGCTCGATGAGCTGCCTCGCCCGATCATCATTCCCGCCGCCTGGTGGCGTTGGGATGTTCGACGCCGTCGGCGCAAGGCGCAAGGTAGGATGTCTGCTGTCGCGGTGGATGCGATCGCGGCCAGACGATTGTTCGTCGATATCTCGACGCTGGCGCGGACGGACGCGGGCACCGGCATACAAAGGCTGGTCAAGGTCGAATTAGGGCGATTGGTGGATGATCCGCCAGACGGTCTGCAAACGCAGCCGGTGGCAGCGACGCGGACGCGGCCCTATCGGATGATCGGCTGGCCTCTGGAAGAGGCGGGTTCCGACGTCGTGCCCTTATCTCCAGTGGCGGGGGACCATTTTCTGGGGCTGGACTTGAGCGCGCACATCATTCCGCGCAAACTGGACGAGATGATGGCATGGCGCCGGACGGGGGTGCGCTTCACCTTCGTCATTTACGACATGCTGCCCCTGCTCCATCCCCAATGGTTTTCCGGCAAGCTGGTTGCGGCCTTCCGTCGGTGGATCCGGGCCGTCGCCATCTTGGCGGATGATGTGCTGTGCATCAGCCCGGATGTGCAGCGGCATTTCCACGACTGGATGGACGGACGCTATGGCCTGAGCCGTAGCGATATCCCCAGCCAGTTGATGCCGATTTCGGTTGATGGCTGGGCAGGGCGGCTCTGGTCGGAGGCGCAGGTCGCCCGCGCACCCGCGCTGGCCGATACCGGCCCCTATTGCCTTGCCGTCGGCACCGTGGAGCCGCGCAAAGGCTATGGAGATCTGCTGACGGCGTTTGACAGGCTCTGGAAGGCGGGGGAGGCGATGACGCTTGTCATTGCGGGGCGCCCCGGCTGGAAAACGCAGGCCCTGCAGGCGCGCTTGCGCCGGCACGCAGAATGGGGGCGCCGGCTTTTCTGGTTCGATAATGCGGATGATCGCATGTTGGGCAGCCTTTACGCCCATTGTGCCGCGGTATTGCAGCCTTCGCTGGGGGAAGGGCTGGGACTGCCTCTGCTGGAGGCGGTCCAGGCAGGCAAGCCGGTATTCGCACGGGGCCTGCCCGTCTATCGCGACATTGGCCTGGCAGATGGAACTGTGCATTTTTTCCCCGAAGCTGCGCGCGGGGACGAATTGGCGGATTATCTTGCCGATTTTATTGCTACACTTGCTGCAGAGAGCGGAAATCTGGCAAGTGAGATATCGCGGGACGCCGATTAGGGCGTCCGGTTCGCCGACTATGGGGCAAGGGGAATGACGTGCGGATAGCAATGGTGTGCGAGCCTGGCTTTTTCCAGAAGCATGTCGGGGTTCGCGCATTGGTTTCGACGCTGGTGGAGCAGGCCAAGGCGTTTGGACATAGCGTGTCCTATGTCATCAACGAGCCCACCCATCTGCAAGATCGATGGTTCCTGGCCGTGCCACAGCAATCGTTGGTGGATGGCAATTTCGTCGACCAGACGGAAAGTGTGTCTGGCGTACCGGACGAAGTGCTGCTGCGTTATCAGAATGAATTGTTCGAGGTGAAGCAGGCGGACTTCCCTCCGAATCTGCGCGTTGCCTATTATGCGCTGGGCAGTCAGGTTCCCGAGGGCATGTTCGATATGGCGATCTATTCGGGGCCGTGGTTGCAGGGGCTGCAGCAACGTTTCCCGGCCAAGCGGGTCGTCGGGCTGGTCCATGACGCCATTCCCAACAGCTATTTGCTGAACGGAAAGGCCACGGATGATTTCGCTTATCAGCACCTAACAGGCTTCCGCTGCTATACCGCCCATTGTGATGAGATATGGGCCAATTCCGCGTTTACGCGGTCCGCTTTCCTGGCGCTGTGTACGATATCGCGCCTCAATTCGGTGCCGGTTCATATATTGCCGCCTATGATCCCCCATCACATCGCTTGCCACTTGGCGTCGACGGACATGGTGTCGCGGGAAAATATGGTGGTGGCGGTCGGCTTGTTTGATCCGCGCAAGGGCCTAGCCGAGGCATCCAAGATATTCGACGCGGTGACGAAGCCGGTGCATCTCGCCATCTGCGGCGCGATCCGGTGCCGCGAGGAGGATATGCGCGATTTCATCGCGCGGCTGCGTGTTGAGCGAGTCACATGGTATCGATCGATCCGATCGGAGGATCTGGCGGCGCTCTATGCCAAGGCACGGGTCGCGATCTTCAATTCGGATGCCGAAGGCCTGGGCCTGCCGGTGCTGGAGGCTCAGGCTCTGGGCTGCCCGGTGGTGGCAAGCGACATTCCCGTGTTGCAGGATATTCTGCTGCCCGGATCGATCGGTTTGCCCCGCGATGCCCATGGCGCCTTTGCAGCCTATATCGACAACATGTTGGCGGGAGGGACGGACCATGTCGGTCTTGCCGCCACGGCACGAACGCAATTCGTGGCAGATGGCTATGGCGCGCTATTGAATGAAGTTCCGGTGGTTGCGATCGACGCGGCATGACCATGGGGAGTGGTAACGATCCGGGACTGTTCGAGGCTATGGCATGATATTGCTGGCACATCGCGGTTTGTGGACGCAGCCGGACGAACGCAACAGCCGAGCGGCCCTGCAGGGCGCTTTTGCCTTGGGGTTCGGCGTGGAGACGGACGTACGCGACTGTAATGGACGGCTTGTCATATCGCATGACATGCCGACGGCCGGTGCGATGGCGTTGGAAGATTTGCTCGCTGATTATGATGTAGCGGGCCGGCCCGGCTGGCTGGCGTTGAATATCAAGGCAGACGGACTGGCTGCAGGGATCGAGCAGGCGTTGCAGGCCTATCCCGGCATGGCATCGCAGGTCTTTGTATTCGACATGTCGGTGCCTGATACGCTCGGCTATTTTGGGCGATCAATGCATGTGTTCACCCGGCATAGCGAATTTGAACCATCGCCGCCTCTGGAGCAGCGTTGTACGGGCTTATGGATGGACTGTTTTGAACGGCCCTGGGTCGATCCGGTCGACATCGTTGCCCGGATCAAGCGCGGTCAGAGAGTGGCGATCGTTTCACCTGAACTACATGGACGCACCGTCTATCACCGCTTCTGGCAGCTCCTGCGCACCGAAATCATCCGAGCGGCCCTGCCTGCCGACTTGCTGGAGAGTTCCCTCATGTTGTGCACGGATTTTCCGCGCGAGGCGGCAGCATATTTTTCACTGCGGGATTCAGCATGAGCATCAAGGCCATTCTCTTTGACATGGACGGGGTGCTGATCGACGCGCGTGACTGGCATTATGAAGCGCTGAACAAGGCGCTCGATCTGTTCGGTATGGCGATCGAGCGCTACGCTCATATCGCGACGTTCGATGGCCTGCCGACGCGCCGCAAGCTGGAGATATTACAGGCAACGCACGGGTTGCCTGTGGCTCTGCATCCCTTCATCAACGAGATGAAGCAGCTTTACACCACGGAAATCATCTATGCGCGCTGCCGCCCGATCTTTCATCATCAATATGCCCTGAGTCAGTTGAGGCAGCGAGGGTATAAACTCGCGGTCTGCTCCAATTCGATCAAGGCAACAGTCAACTTGATGATGATGCTGGCGCGGCTGGAAGAATATTTGGCGCTGCAATTGTCGTGCGAGCAAGTGTCGCAGGCCAAGCCCGCGCCGGACATATATGTTGAAGCCATGCGGCAGTTGGGCGTGGCGCCTGAGGAGTGCCTGATTCTCGAGGATAATGATCATGGCATACAGGCGGCCAAGGCCAGCGGCGGGCATTTGCTTGAAGTCGCATCGCCCGAACAGGTTACGCTTGATCGGATCATGACCAGGATTGCCGAGATCGAAGGCGCATAAGATGAAGATATTGCTCCCTGTCGCCGGCGCGACCCCCTTTTTCCCGGCCGATGAATTTCCGTTCCCCAAGCCGCTGGTGGAGATGATGGAACGGCCGATGATCGCTTGGGCGATCGACAATCTGAACGAGCTGGAAGGCGATCCTCATTTCGTCTTCATCGCGATGCAGGACGAGACGACGCAATATTCTCTGGACGGCGTTTTTCGGCTTGTGACCGGGGGGCGATGCGACGTCGTCAAATTGCCGGCGCGCACCGCTGGAGCGCTATGCAGTTGTTTGTTGGCGATCGAGCATATCGATCCCGAACTGCCCCTGCTGATCGCTAACTATGATCAGGTTATCGAAGGTGAACTGCCTGATTTCATTGCCCGACTGCGTTCCAAGAATGCCGATGCGGGCGTATTGACCTTTGACGCGACCCATCCGCGCTGGTCCTATGTGCGGACCGAGCAGGGATATGTCGTGGAAGCTTCCGAAAAACGGGTCATTTCCAAGGAAGCGATCGCCGGCCTTTATTGGTTCGCCCGGGGCGCGGATTTCATCGAGGCAGCACAGAATGTGATCCGTGCTGGCGATACGGTCAATGGCGTTTATTTCATTGCATCGTCGCTCAACCAGATGATCTTGGCAGGCAAGCGGGTGGCTTCGATCCCGATGCGAGATCAATCGCGGCTGCACAGTTTTTTCCTGCCCGCCCGGGTGCACGCCTTTGAGGAAGAGATGCGCAGCCGGGTGGCCGACGCTTCGCGGGCTGCCCTTCCCGCCAAGCCGGTCCATGTTGTCATTCCGGCGGCTGGCGAGGGATCGCGCTTCGCCAAGGCGGGCTATGGTGCGCCAAAGCCCTTCATCGATGTGCTCGGCAAGCCGATGCTGACCCATGTGCTGGACAATGTTGCGATCCGGGACGCGCAGTACACGCTTTTGCTGAGAGAGGCACATCTTGGGCTGTCGCCGGATGCGGAGGCGGAAATCGCCCGTCGATCAGCGCATATCATTCCGGTCGCACGGTTGACCGAGGGGACGGCCTGCACCGTCCTGCTGGCACGGTCAGCCTTTGATGATGAAGCGCCCCTGCTTGTGGTCAATTCCGACCAACTGGTGAATTTCAGTTGCCAGGATTTCGTCGATGATGCCCGTAGGCGTGGGTTGGACGGCTCCATTCTTGTGTTCCGCGATCCGCATCGCGACCCCAAATGGTCGTTCGCAGCGATAGATGATGCCGGCTTTGTGACGGAGGTTGCCGAGAAGCAGCCGATCTCGGATTTCGCCACGGTTGGCATCTATCTGTTCATGGAGGGCCAGAGCTTTGTCCGGGCGGCGATCGACATGATCGCCAACAATGACCGGGTGAATGGCGAATTCTATACCTGCCCCGTTTATAATTACATGATTCGCGCAGGCGCCAGGATCGGCATCTACGAAGTGCCGTTCGATGCGATGACGGGGCTGGGGACGCCCGAGGATATGGAAGCCTATCTAACGTTGAAGGGCGGCCCGGGTACCCGTTCGGCCGATGCCCCGGTGGGCTGAAGGCAATGGAGGTCGTGGTCCCGCTGGCGGGGAATGATTTCGAGCGTCCCGATGGGACGACCAAGGCGGAAATGCTGGTCGACGGGCAGCCATTGCTGTTGCAGGCATTATGGTCACGCTCCTGGTGGCGACGTGGCGATGTGGCGGCATCGAACTTCTGCTTCGTCCTGCGCGATACAGCCGTCGGCCGGCGCTTCGCGGAGGGGCCGCTAACGGATTGGTTTCCCGGCGCTCGCCATGTCTTTCTCTCGCACATGACGGCGGGGGCCGCTTTCTCTGTGGCAGCGGGCGTGGCTTTGTGCGACCCGCTGGCGCCCTTGTGCATCGATCTGGCTGACATTCTCTATCAGGAAGATTTCGATGCGACGGCGACATTCGCGGCGGACGCCGGGCTGGGTGGTATCGCCCTGACCTTTTGTTCGGATCTGCCTGTCTACAGCTATGTGCGCACGGATGAACAGGGCCGCGTGCTGGAAGCGGCGGAAAAGCGCGTGATCTCCGGCCAGGCGTCGGCTGGCACATATTTTTTCCGTAACGCCGGTATCTATGCGCAGGCGCTTGGACATGCGGTGGCGCATCGGGAAAGCCAGACCCATCAAGGCATCTATTTTGTCTGTCCGCTATTCAACGGCGTGATCGATGCCGGACTGGATGTGCGCAGCGTACCGGTCCGCGAGATATTGGACGTAAAGGTCTAGGCCTCGATCATCCAGCGCAGGGTGTCTTCCAGCGGGGGGCAGGGCAGGGCGCCTGCCAGTCGGTCCATTTTTCGTCGATCGCCCCAAAGGGTCGGAATCTCGTTGGTGCGCACAAATGATGGATTGACTGTCATGCGCATGGGATGGCCCGCAATCTGGCTGGCCATGCCGACAATCTGACGCAGGCTGTAAGCGCGGCCGGCGCAGATGTTGACCTTCTCGCCGATAGCCGCGGGATTGTCGAATAGCGCGAGGCAGACCGCGACGATGAAGCGGACGTCGGAGAAGTCGCGGGCTACGTCCAGATTGCCGAGTTCGATCACCGGCGCCCGGGCGCGCACATGCTCGACAATCTTGGGGATCAGGAAGCGCTGTGCCTGTCCAACCCCGCTATAGTTGAATGGGCGGACGATGGTGCAACGCAGGCGATCAGCGAACAACTGGGGCAATTGCTCCATTGCGAGTTTGCTGATGGCATAATCATTCACGGGGACAGGCGGGAAGGATTCGTCGATCGCGCCCTGCGCACCAGCGCCATAGATATTGGCGCTGCTCATCAGCAACACCCGGTCGACATCGGGGGCATGGTCGGCCAGCGCCTGTAACAGGTTGCGAGACCCGATCAGGTTGCTGTCATATATCTCCTGGACATCTCCATGCCCGACGAATGAAATCGCGGCCAGGTGCAATACCTTATCCGGCACAACGTTCGCCACTACCTGGTTGAGTGCCGGAAGGTCCGTCAAGTCCCCAATATGCGGCGTAAAAGCGGCATCAGCCGGACAGGGGGTGCCGGGCTTGATGAGGCCATGCACCTCATGTCCCTGCGCCCGTAAAGCGCGCACGAAATAGTGACCGGCAAAACCACCGGCACCCGTGATGAGGAAGCGGCTCATTGTCGGCTCATGCGCATTAAAAGGAGAAACCTTCTTCAATGCGACGCAAATCCGCCTGGACCATCATGTCGCACAATGTCTCGACTGGGGTGGTCGCAGTCCAGCCCAGTTCCGTGCGGGCCTTGCTGGCGTCGCCGATCAACAGGTCGACCTCCGCCGGGCGGTAGAAAAGCGGATTGATACGCACCACAGTCCGGCCGCTGGCGATGTCCACGCCAATTTCGCCCAGATCCTGTCCCTTGTAGGCGATATCGATGCCCGCTGCCTTGAACGCCAGGGTGACGAAGTCGCGCACGGCAATGGTCCGGCCAGTGGCCAAGACAAAGGTGTCAGGCTGCTCGGCCTGCATCATCCGCCACATGCCCTCGACATATTCGTCGGCAAATCCCCAGTCCCGCTTGGCATCCAGGTTACCCAGTTCCATGCAGTCGAGTTTGCCCAGCGCAATTCGGGCGACCGCGTCGGTGATCTTGCGGGTGACGAATTCGCGTCCGCGCAGAGGACTCTCATGATTGAATAAAATGCCACTGCATCCGAAAATGCCGTAGCTCTCGCGATAATTGATGGTGGTCCAATGCGCGAATAACTTTGCGACACCATAAGGGCTGCGCGGATAGAAGGATGTGCTTTCCGATTGGGGCATGGCCTGGACCTTGCCAAACATTTCGGATGTGCTGGCCTGGTAGAAACGGGTCTTTGGATTTACCAGCCGGATCGCCTCCAGCATATGCAGCGCGCCGATGCCGGTAATCTCGGCCGTCGTGATCGGTTGATCGAACGATACGCCAACGAAGCTCTGAGCGGCGAGATTATAGACTTCGGTCGCTTCACTGTTCTGCAACAGGCGCACGTTCGACGACAGGTCGGTCAGGTCGCTTTCCACCAGTTTGAGATTAGGATGGTCGGCAATGCCTAAATCGGCGATGCGCCAGAAATTCACCGAACTTGTCCGCCGGAATGTTCCGAAGACCTGATAGCCTTTTCCTAGCAGCAACTTGGCCAGATAGGCGCCATCCTGGCCTGAAATCCCCGTGATGATTGCATTTGGCATCAATGTCGCTTTTCACTCTGATTGGGCATGTGATGTGGCTCGGTAGCCCGGCTTTGCGTTGGATAGGGTAGGGGGATGCGGATTGGAACTGGGATAGCGTGCGATCTCAATCCTGCGTGTCGGCTTTCGACGGCAGCAGGTCGGGTTCTGGTGGGGCATGTGGTTCCACGGAAGCCTGCTCGGCATTCGTCGGGGCGGGACCAGCGTCTGATGGTGCTGGCAATGCCTCGGGTTGTTCGGGCTGTACCAGAGGCTCTGCTGTCGTTTCCTCCTGCAGCGCAGCTATGATCTGTTCGGGCGCGGTTTCGGGCTGCGGAGCCTGATCGAGCGGCATGGCGCATTCCACCTCGGTCGTCGGCAGTTCCTCGATCATCATTGATTCGGACTGCAGCACGGCCTGGAGACCCCGATCGGGTTCGATACTCAGGCTGGCAATCGCCAGTTTCGAGCCGACCGTGCCCGGGGTCAGGAGAAGATGATGTTCTCCTTCAAGGACCAGCAGATCCAGCGGCGTGCGTTGCATTGTCTCTGCAACCGATGCCGCAGGCATGAGATATCGTTGATTGCCCATGATCCCGGCCCCCGGGTCGTTCGCCGACATAGCGATCGCCAGATGGCATGTCGGCAGGGTGTCCGCAGCGGCGCCTATTGCGATCAGCGCCCTATCGAAAGGTTCCTGCGACGTGAGGCTGTCGCAGGACGGAAGGGGGCATGGCTCACCTTCATAGGCCCAGTTCTCCTCGATCATCTCAATCCGCAAATTGACCAGGGCCAGCCATAGTCTGCGGGCTTCATCCGGGAGGGGCGGTGGCGCAACATGGCTGGCGATGCGGAAGCGCAGAGTCGTAATGCCCGGTGCCAGGCACAAGAGCGTGCGATCGGAGATGCCCTCACCCTGGAGAGAGACAACCTGACCATTGGGCATGATCAGATCGGTGCGGCCATCATCGATGATATGACGATAGGCGAAACTCAGTGCGCTAAACACCGGAAAGGCGTTCGGATTGAGCAGGGTCAATTCCGCCAGATCCTCAAGCCAGTTGAGATATTGGCCGTCGTAATTTTCCCGGGGATAGGCGCCAAGCTTGAAATCGGACAAGATTGGTACGACCGATCGCACATCCATCACACGCAAGGCAGCGATTGGATGGGGCGTGGAGCGCGCCTCGGTAAGGATAGCAGGCCGCGCAGCATCGCGAAATTCGACCATCGATCCACCTCCGGCAGACTGACGAACGGACAGGATCGTGTCACATTCGGGCTTGACGGGTGTCCAGCCGACGGCAGTGGTACGATATTCGACGGCCTCCTGGCCCATTGGCCTGACCGCCAAGCGTACGGTCATTCCGGATGGTGGCATATCGGGCGCATTGTTCGCGAACAGGGCGAGTGTTTCACCGGCTCGCAACACGGCGTCCCGTTCCGACACCATATAATCCGGGTGCTGCCAGCGATATTGGCCAGGGCCGTGAAGGCCGGCCCGGTTTTGGTTCAGCAGAAGCAGGCCATGATCCAATATATTCTGGAAATGGGCGCAATGTTTCTTTGAGATGCCATCGGTGACGGCGCGACCCATCGGGTTGTAGCGGGGGATGATGCCATGTTGCCGGAGCAGAACCGCGAATTCGGCATCCTCAGCCTGATTCCAGAAGCATAGGTCATTGAGCGGCAGCGCGGTTAGGACCGACTTCTTGATGATGAAAAAGCCGCCATTCACATAGACATTGTCGATAAAGCCGGCATCGTCCGGGACATAATGGAGCCGGTCGAGTTGCAGTCCGCCGACTTCTCCGATGGCGGGGAATGTCTGGCCGTCGGGAAAAGATTGGTGGACAGTGGCAAAATCGAAATCCGTCCCGAAATCATCGAAACTCTCGAAAAATCCATCGTCCAGATAATAGCGGTCGTGGCAGATCAGCAGATTTTCATGTCGTGCTTCCGCACCCAGAATATTCTTTTTCTTGGAAATCTCGTTCAGCAGCGGATTGATGTCATAGTCGGCTTCATCCAGGAAGCGCACGCCTTGGTCGTCTAGTCCCTCGAAATGCGGGCCAAAAATTATAATATCAACCGCCGCCCCGCGCGCGCTGGACCGAATGGACTGGACCATCCTTTTGACAATTGGCGTGCGCTGTCCCGATGCCAGGATCGCCACCGACCAGTCACGCGCGTTGGCGGCATCGAACAAGGTCCGTTCAACCGCGATGATGGTTTGGATCCCGCTTGGAAGTGCCAGTTCATCGACGATGCTGCAGCGAAAACCGAACTTGCGCTTCAGATAATTTTTGATGCGCGCCATTTCGCTGAAATGCGCGGGTATATGCAATACCAGATGGCCATTCCGGCCGATCAGGCGAAGCGCTTCGTCCAGCAGGATCGGCCAGTTCTCTCCACCATGCGCGTCAGGTGTTGCGCACCATATGACGTCGAATTGTCCATGGAGCGGCGCGGCCGCCCGGAAACCGGTTGCGATGCTGATATCAATCGCCGTGCAATCGAAAGGGGGGTGATTGCCTATCCAGGCGTGACGATTACCCGATGAGAATAGCGGTTCCAGGTTGAGGCCTCGGACCTGACGCGGCGTGTAGGGATCGTGCGAGCCGGGTTCTTTCAGGGCCGGAGAGTAGAGAAGGCTGCTCAAATCCTGCATAAAGTTCCCGCTGGCTATGGTTCCGGGAAAGCTGTGCGGTCTGCCCTGATCCCCGTTCGCCATATCTAGCGTGGCTAGGGAGGGATGGCTAGGCTGTCCTGCGGCTATCGGATTTCCAGGCTGATGAGGCCCAGGCCAAGCGGTCGCTGATCCGGCGAGTTTAGCATATCGCCGGGCGCTATGGGGCCGCTATGCTGGAGTTGCAGGAAGATGTCGCCGTTGCCAATGCAACTGGGCGTCATGCGCAGGCGAAGGCGGCGAGGGTGGGACCGCAGCGTGAAATGCCCAAGAAAATAGCCGTTGGCGGTGGCGCTGATCTGCGCTTCCTCCATATTCGGTACAGGAAATCCCTGAACGTTGAGGATCACATCGATAAAGCCGCCAACATATGAGCTATCGAGCGCGAAGCGCAGGCAATGTTGGTCTTCTTTCCCCCAAACGCCCCATTGTTCCTGGGGCCACCACCCTCCGAAGAGGTAGAGGCCGACATTCTGCCCATCGGCAAAAAATATCGGGGTGTGGCGTGCCAGATAGGGGAAACCACCCGGCGTCATCTCGATATGGTTGATATCGCAGATGTCGGCATCGTCCAAGTTGGACCGAGGGGCGACCTTCGTCAGGTCCCACTGATCTTGCATGGTGGCTATTTGTGCCTCCATTGCGTGTAGGCGCTGCTCATTTTGCATTAGCGTCTGACGCAACAATGCCACGTCCATTCGCAATTGCTCCATGGAGACTTTGTCATCTGCAAGGGCGTGGTTAGTCATGATATCTCGAACCGGATGGCGGGTTTGGCATGTTCGCCCTGCGTCCAACCCGCTGCGCTCCTGATGGTTTCTGAACAATGCGGCGCCATGGCACAATCTATGGAGAGCGGATGGTTGTTTGGCAATCTCGATCCGCCGATCGCCGTGCGTCGCTCGCATGCAGCGTGTCCGCGTTCAAGAAGGGCAGAGAAAGGGTTGCGAGCCTTTTGCATTGCCTATTCCTGAGCGCAGGCTAGTCAGGTTTCTGTGAAGCAATGAACCTTTTTGGATTGTCCTATACCTGGGGATGGGTGTGAGCAACGTTATTAGTGCATTTCAGTATTACTTCGGTCGGTATCCGGAAAATGAAGATGTCATTGCATCCCATGAAGGGATGAGTGGCGGAAATTTTGATGCCATGCGAGAGAATTTTTCGCTTTCTGAAGAGTATAGGCAAAATTATTTTACCGTCACAAAGCCGAGAAATGGTACATTTTTTCGGCCTATGCAGGATGGTGTAAAGATATGCGTTCTTGGTAATTGCCAGGGGCCGAATATAGCGATGGCTATTGCATCTTTGGCTCAAGCGCCGGTTTCGGTCTGTGGTCTGGAGATCATGGATTTTTCGGAAACATCTGGTGAAATGGCTTCTATAATAAAAGATGCCGATTACGTCGTTGCGTGCAAGACCTATAATGAAAATTATAAATCTGTATCTCCTGATTACATAAGATCGGAATATGGAAAGAAGACATTTGAATATTCTCCGGTTCATTTTACCGGTCTTCAGCCAGACATTCTCGTTCTTGGTCATTATGGACAGCGTATCCGTGGGCCTCTGGGGGATTATAATTCCCGTGTCGTTCTTTCGGCTTTCTGCCGGGGCATGACTGTTTCTGAATGCGTCGGTGCGTTCAACGAGGATACTTATCAACGTGCCGCTTATTTCGCCGAATTTGGTTGGTCGCGCGATACTATGTTGCAGAGAGAGGCTGCGCTGGACGAGGATGGTCTTCGTATCGCGGACTGGTTTCTCGATAATATCCGGCGGACACCGCTCCTCTATAGCGTCAATCATCCAAATTCACGCGTCTTCGCGCATTTCGCTCAACTTATTTTGAGCAAGATTGGTGTGCCGGCACGTCGGATGCCTGTCGACATGATCCCCAATACGTTGGCGTCGCAGGTTATCTGGCCAGTCGCCCCCGAATTGGCGCGAGCCAATGGTGTCGGATATGACACCGATCTCGCCTATTGGTGCAACAATGTCATGCTGAACCTGGATGAGATGGTCTGGCGGAGTTACAAGACATATGAAACCCTGGGGCGCGACTTTCTGATTGAAGCGATGGGGGAGCGGGCCATCAACTTCGGCTAACGCAGAATCGGATCCAACTATATTGGCTCCTATGTGCTAGAGCGTAATCCGTTCATACTGAATCGGATCACGCTCTATTTTTCTTTTGTTTTCCGCATTTTCCGAGCCAGCAGATGATGCCATCTGCTTCGAAAATGCTCTAAGTTATTGATTTGCGCAGTATTCCAATTCGGCAGGCCATTTCGCCTGTTGAATTGGAATGCTCTGGATGTCGTCGGGCCATGATGGCCTTGGGCCGGCTGCCCGTGCAATCGCGCCTCCCTGACCAGAAGAATATGGCCGCAGCGGTGGATTCACCCCGATGCGGCCATATGGATCAGTTGGCGGATTTGGCCTTGCTCGTCTGATAGACTTCGTTGGCAAGCCAGCGTGTCGCCGCATCCTGTTCTGCGGCACGCACTGCCTGGCTTGCGCCCTGGGCCGCCATCCGGACGGCCAGCAGTCTTCCATCCTGGCCCAGGAAACAGTCGTTTCTAATTGGGAATGCGTCCGTCAGGGCAACGACCTCGCCAGAAAGATAGCGATCGGCACGATAAGAGGCTGCGAGAATGCGGCCAAGCAACTCGCCGCCCGTCGGACTGGCGGGCGAAGAGCCATGATAGTGGCGCTCCACATTATTGACCACGCCTTCGATCGCTTCGGTGACTTCCGGCTGGTCCGGATTGGCATAGAGTATGCCCAGGTCCAGCCCCCACAATATACCTGCATTGGCACGAGCAGTGCGGAAGACCGCCAGGCCCTTGTCATGTGCAATCGACATTGGGTTCACGAAGCGGATGTCGGCATCGAGGATCAGGCCACCGGTCTTTGCGAGCAAGCAATAGCGCGCAAGATCTGCCTTGTAGCTGGAAGGGGTCAGGGCATCATAGGCCTGAATGACCTCCTTGGGAAAGTTTTCACCGATAAAGGCCCGTAGCAAAGGCGGCGTCCACAGCTTGTATGACGCGGTGGGATGCATCTGTTTGATGGCGTGCTGGTTGGCCTCAATATCCTTTGCATGCATCGACCTTTTGCTGGCGTAAAGGATTTGGTGGACGAAGTTGACCGTCTGGCTTGCAGGATAATCCGTCCCGCTATCGTCGGGACGGGCCGCCGGGACGCTGCCACTCTTGCGGCTGGCGGCCGTCATATCCTTCGCAAGAGTGAGGTCCAGGAAGTCGCCGGCAAAGCGGCCATTGGTTTCCAGGCTGGCGGCTATGCTCGATCGTTCGTTCAGTTCGAATGACAGGGCAACGCATCCTGTTTCATCGGGAGCGATTTTTTGTGCAGAAGCGATGACCTTGCGGGCCTTGTCGCCCATGATGGCGAGGTCCACCGTGCCGATGGCTGTTGTAGGATTGAAGCGGAAGGTGGCGGTATAATGCCCGCGGGGTAGGTCGAGCGGATCGCTGGCGATTAGATGGCCTTTGTCACCCTGGGTTATGGTGGCGCCCATTTCGGTTAATGAGACGCGCGCGCGTAGCTGCGGGTGATCATAAGGCAGGTAGATCTGACCCTCGCCGTAAATTTCGCGTCGATCCCACATCTCGCCATAGACGTTGGTGTCTTTAAGGCCGAGTTGGGAGGGCTTGCCGCCGCCGCCTTGCAGGCGCACGGCCACCAATGTTCCATCCGGTGCAACATAGCAGGAGCGGTTCAATGCGCCTTCGACCTGAAGGTTGAGAGCCTCGCCGATATGATATGCATCGCACCGTCCGAGCGCAGCAAAGACGCGCCCAAAGAGTACCGGCCCTGACGGCGCGAGCGAACTAACGCCATAATCCTTCTTCTGCACATTGGCGACGACCAGATCGATTGCCAGCTTGATTTCTGGTTCCTGCGGTTCGGCGTAGATGATCGTATTTTGCGCCATCCAGACGGCGCCGTGTAATGGCTTATGATCCCGAAAACAGGCGAGTGTCTTGCCCTGTGGCAAAGCCAGAGGATTGAGAAAGTGATTGCTGAGATCGGAATAGAGCCCGCCTTCGATGTACAGCAGGCAATAGCGCGCCAGATCGGCTTTCAAGGCATAGGCCTTCAATGAATCGAAGGCGTCGAGCACATCTCGCTCAAAATGAGCCTTGATAAAGGCGCGCAGTTCCCATGCACCCCAGAGCTTGTAGCTCGCTTTGGGATGCTGCGCCTTGATCGAGGCAATATTCTCCCGCACGGCGAAGGGCATATTATTCGGGACAAGGCCGCTCTGATTGATGAAGATTTGATGGATCTTCGTGACCTTTGTTGCACTTGCCTTGGTAGCCGTCGCGACAGGCGCTTTCGCAGCGACTCCCGCCATTGCATCGCTGGTCCCGGCTGGCAAAAGCTTCAGCAATTGTTCGACAGGCGTAGCAAAGGCAGGCGCATTGTGATCGCCACGGCCGCCACGGGCGATCAACTGACCGACCAGTGTCCCCAGTTCGTTGCCCAATCGCATGATGCGCTGGGACACCAGGCCACCGTCCGGAGCGGGGAGGGGCGTTCCATCGGCATGGGCTGCGAGGCGTTCCTGAAGACCTTCCAATTGGTGGGCATGTTGCTGGCCTTCGTCCGACCCGGCAAGCGAGGCAAGGACTTCGATCCGGTTCAGGCCGTGCCGTAGTGCGTTGGTATAATAGTCGAGACCGCCGTCATCCACGCTGCGTCCCAATATGGCGTGATAGGCCATGGCCACGAATGCCCGGTCGTTCAGGCGCAGCAGGTCGTCGACATGGTGGATGGAACCGGCAGGGTGGGAAGCGGACAGGGTGACCGGCGGAGGAACCAGATAATGTTGCAGTCGGCGCACCTGCTCCTCGATCCGCTGGACGCGGCGCTCGTCGTTTTCGACACGAGGAGCCGGGCGGCCAAGAAAATGCAGGGTCCTGGCGAGGAGGCTCCGTTCGATCGTGCCGACTTCCTCCAGGCCCACGATCTCGAATGCCTGGCGGCGTCCCTCCTCGGATCCGCGCAGTTCGTTGAGGATCTTCACCTTGTCATAGCCGCGCCGCAGACGCCGCAAATAGGTGCTGAGACCGGACTTATCGACCTCGCGGCCCAATACCGCATTATAGGCGAGGCGAAGGAAGGTTTCGTCGTCGAATTTCAGCAGCTCTTCCGCATCGCGGATGGGAGGAAGGTCGCTGCCGCGTCCGCCTGCCATGACATGCTTGATGGCCTGATAATGGGGGTGAAGGTCGTTCAGGTCGTATTCGGCTTCCTTGGACAGCTGATCGGCAGAGACTTTCTGGCTGTCCTCGATGAATTCCAGCAGTCGATTATAGACCTTGATATCGTGCAGGCTCATATAATTGACCGACGAGTCATGGTCGAACAATTCGACGTGCAATTCCTTGTCGCCGCGCATGACCTGTTCCAGGCTGGCGACCAGATCTTCCACCTTGGCTGAAGCTGGCGGAATGACCGGGTCGGCGATTGCCGCAACGGGCTCGCCCAGTGCATTCAGCAATTGTGCAGACACGACGTCGGCCGTGTATGTTTCGAGTATCTGCTGTTGGATGCCGAGAATTTCGCCACGCACTTCAGGGCGCAGGGCTGCGACGGTGCAAGCGGCAAAACGATATACGTCGAAGGTTGACGGTGCAAACGGGTGGTCGCGCAAAAGATCCGAAAACGCGCTGGATGCCCAGGCCACAACCGGCAGATGGCTGCGCATGGCTTCAAACACCGGCATGCCGAAGCCTTCATGTTCCGAGAGGCACATGAACACCGTGGCTTTCTGATAGATCGTCCGCAATTCTGCGTCCGACACAGCTCCAGTAAAGCGGGCATTGATGCCGTTGCGGCTCGCAATATCCTTCAGATCGTCAGTATAGTTTTTCAATCTCTCCTCGACCGATCCGACAAAGATGACCTCGATCGGGCGCTTCAGGAAGGATTGGGTCAGGGCAGCGACAGACAGGATATGCCGATGCCCCTTGTGCGGCACGACGCGCCCGACGAACAGGATCTGTATGGGTTCGCTGCCAGATTTGGCCACGGCGCGCTTAGGTGCGCTTGTCTTGCCCTTTTCAAGGAACTGGCTCGCCGGGAAGACGGTGTGGATATGCGCAGGATTGCCGTCCAGCGCCTCTAACTGACGGCGACTGAATTCGGAATTGACCATGAACTGCACCGACTCTGCGCGGGCGAACTTGTTCATCGTCTGGAAACCGCGAACGCATCCCTTGGCGAAATCCAGCGCATCGAGGGCGTAGAACCAGGGCGTCGTATTATTGTGCCAGCGCACAAAACAGTTGGTAACATTGTTGATCAGGAAATCGTCCACCCCGTCCCAGCCATCACAAAAATGATAGATGACCGTGGCGTCCGGGTGCTTCTTGATGAAGCCGTAGAAATCCTTGAAGGGCTCGATTGGGATACCCTTGTGGATCGATGTGTCGAATTCCACCGAAAATATCCGGATATCGGCCTTTTGGCCATAAAAACTCCGAAGAACCTTATATTCAAACAGGCAATCGTATCCGATTGAGTCCGTCAAATGTGCCAGATTCTGAACGATGAATGCGATGTTCATAAGGTTCCCTGGAATTTGTAGATATCTAGCGATCTGAATATTCTAAATTAGAGTTTTAAGAATCTTAACCATGCGGGCGCAGCGTTGGTGGCATATGTCGATTACGCTGCGATGTCATATGATATTCAACGCAAAAGCTGGCTTCGATACAAAGGAGGGGATGTGCAACTATATGCGCGCCGCAGATTCTCATCGGCTCGGTTCGATGTCGCCAGCCAAGTGAATGGCGAACGCCATTTGCGCATTTTCGTTCAATCACAGACCCCCCTGTGCTGCACCTGATACAAGCAGCCGTGCTTTCAATCCAGAGACGTGTCTCGGATTTTTTCGCTTTGCAGCATAAGTTGGGACAGGTCGTCGACGATGAACGCAAGTTATGGAGCGAGATGGGGCATGTCGAGGATATCGTCGGTCAGATATTCCAGTTCCCGCCGATCGTGACTGACATAGAGGATCGGGATGTTGGTCACGGCATGGGTTCGAGTGATCATTGCCAGGATATCCTGGCGGCGGGACTGATCCAGTCCGGTAAGCGGTTCGTCCATCAGCAGCAATCGAGGCGCGGATAGGAACGCTCTGCCGATCGCCACCCGTTGAGCCTCTCCGCCTGATAGGTTGTGAGAATGGCGCCGCAGTAGATGGTCTATTCCTAGCAGGCTGACGATTGAATCCAAGTCTGTCGTCTCGGAGCCGGGGGAGTGATCGTGCGAGCGGCGACTGCCATACAGAAGGTTGGAGCGGACGGTCATATGAGGAAATAGACGTAGATCTTGAAACACATAGCCGCAGCGCCGCTGGGCGATCGGTAGATCGATTTGTCGTGCCTGGTCAAACAGTGTCACGCCATCAATGGTGATGCGTCCATCGTCCGGGCGCAGCAGGCCTGCAATCATGTTGAGCAGGCTGCTCTTGCCCGCTCCCGATGGCCCGAACAGGCCGAGTATGCCCTGTGGCCGTGTTATGTCGACGGCGAGCCGTAAGCGTCCTAACTGGCGACTAACGCAAATCTCAAAGGACATGGGCCGGCTTTCCTGGTTCAATGCGGCGAGCCAGCAATTCGGACAGCATCAAGGCACCGAGCGAAAGCAGGATCGACATGAAGGCAAGGCGCATCACGCTGTCTTCACTTCCAGGCCGTTGCAGTGCAGCGTAAATGGCGATCGGCAAGGTGCGGGTCTCACCCGGAATATCCGAAACGAAGGTGATCGTCGCGCCAAATTCGCCGATCGAGCGGGCAAAACCCAGAACCAGACCCGCCAGGATGCCGGGCAGGGACAGGGGGAGGGAAATACTCAGGAAAACGCGGATCGTTCCTGCTCCCAAGGTCTGGGCCGCAGTCTCCAGCCGGCGATCAATCGCTTCGATCGACAGGCGCATCGCACGCACCATCAGCGGCATTGCCATGATTGCCGCTGCCAGCGCTGCACCGGTCCAACGGAACAGCAGGGTCACGCCGAACCAGCTTTCCAGCCAGCGGCCAACTGGTCCGTGCGCGCCAAACAGAAGTAGTAATAGCCAGCCAGTCACGACGGGCGGCACGACCAGCGGCAGGTGGACCACCGCATCGAGCAGTAACTTGCCCGGAAACCGATGGCGCGCGAGCAGCCAGGCCAAGGCGAAGGCGACGGGAAGCATAACTGTCACGGCGATCACACTGACCTTGAGCGATAGCAGGACGATCGCCCATTCTTCATTGCCAAAGCCGGTCATCGGCGCATCAACCACGCATGCTGTTCATGGCGAATGTCATGGGTATGCCATCTTCGTGCGTCATCCGCTCTTTTTGTCGCGCATTGCGTGAAAGGATTGTTGTTTCGTCTTGCAGGCGATAGCAGCACGGCAGCCTTTTACAGCTTATCCGCTTTCCCGCCATTTCCTTTTTCAGGTATTTTGAATGAAACAACTCATCGCGTTCGACCTTGACGGCACTCTGGCCGAAAGCAAGCAGCCGCTGGGCGCGGCGATGGGGGAGGCGCTGACCCGCCTGCTGACCGTTGCCCATGTCGCCGTGATTTCCGGTGGCGACTGGCCGCAGTTCGAGAAGCAGGTGGCGAGCCGCCTGCCGGCCGATGCGGACCTGTCGCGGCTGTGGCTGATGCCCACGACCGGCACCAAGCTCTACACTCATCAGCAGGACGGCTGGACCCCGGTCTATGCCGAACTGTTCGACGATGCGCAGAAGGCGGCGATCCTGACGGCGTTCGACGCGGCGCTGGAAGCGACCGGCTTCGTTCCCGAACAGACCTGGGGCGAGCGGATCGAGGATCGCGGCAGCCAGATCACCTTCTCCGCGCTGGGCCAGCAGGCGCCGATCCACGCCAAGGAAGGCTGGGATCCCGACTTTGCCAAGCGCAAGATCATCCAGGCCGACCTGCGCCAGCGCCTGCCGGGCCTGTCGATCAACATGGGCGGCGCGACGTCGATCGACATCACCCGCGAGGGCGTGGACAAGGCCTATGGCCTCAAGAAGCTGCGCGATGCGAGCGGCATCGCGCTCGATGCGATGATGTTCATCGGCGACGCCATCTTCCCGGGCGGCAACGACTATCCGGCCAAGGAGCTGGGGCTCGACACGGTGCGCGTGCGCGATCCGCAGGAAACGCTGTCGGTGATCGACGCGATCGTCGCCTGCCAGAAATAGACAGCGAAAGTGACAGGGGTCAGGGCGCGCTGAAGCCGTAACGGCCAAGGATCGCCCGGCCCTGCGCCGACAGCAGGAAGCGACGGAAGCCTTCCGCGTCACGGTGGCGACTAGCGGTCAGCCGTGCCAGCGGATAGCGGATCGGGGGATGGCTGTCGGCCGGGAAAGACCCGACCGTCTGCACCGATTTCGAGGCACGGGCATCGGTCGCATAGACGATGCCCAGCGGGGTGGCGCCGCGCTCGACCAAGGCGAGGGCGGCGCGCACGCTGTCGCCGCGCGCGACCTTGTCCGCGACCGAGGGCCAGACATTGAGCGCTATCAGCGCCGCCTTGCCATATTTGCCGGCCGGCACGGCGTCGGGGTCGGCCATGGCGAGGCGACCGCCGTTCAGCGCCGCGGCCAGCGGCATGTTGCGGCCGATGCGCAGTCGCACCGGCTTGCCGGCCGGGGCCACGAGCACAAGGCGGTTGCCAGCCATGTCGGCGCGGCTGCCGCGCGCGACGAATCCGGCCTTCTGGATATCGTCCATCCAATCCTCGTCGGCGGAGGCGAACAGGTCTGCGGGGGCGCCGGCCTTGATCTGCCGGGCGAGCGCCGAGGAAGCCGCGAAGGAGAGGGTGGGGCGGGCATGGCCCTGCCGCGCCCAGGCATCGGCGGCGGCGTTCATCGATTCCTGCAGGCTGGCGGCGGCAAGCACGAGTGGCCCGCGCCTGTCCTGCGCGGCAGCCCAGGATGGTGACAGCAAAAGTGACAGGAGCGCGAGCGCGCGCAGCAGGAGCGGAATCGGATGAAGGAAGCGCATGATTGCCTTGTGCGCCCGGCGCCGCGGCCATGCAATTGTCGGCACATGCTTTTGTCGCTGTGTCCGATCCGCTAAGCAGGCGATGGTGATGCCGATATTTCCTCCCTTCGTCCGTTCCGGCCGGACCCGCGCAGCCCGTTGACATGGCAGTGATACGCACGCTTTGCGGCCGGTGCGGCGTTGGTTGTGGCCTGCGCGCCATGACCGGCGAGGATCGCGACCTGATGGTCGAGGGCGACCGGATGCATCCGGCCAATGCCGGGCGACTGTGCGGGCGTGGACTGGAGATCGCGGAAGAGGTCGGGCTGGACGGGCGACTGCTCCAGCCGATGATCGATGGTCGGCCGCAACGCTGGGAGAAGGCGATCGCGCAGGCTGCCCGGCGCCTGTCGGCGGTGATTGCCCAGCATGGCCCGGACAGCGTGGCGCTGCATGTTGGCGGCGGCCTGCTGACCGAGGATTATTATGTCGCCAACAAGCTGATGAAGGGCTTCATCGGTTCGGCTCATGTCGATGCGGGCTGGGCGGCGAATGACGGCGCGGCGCTGGCGCAGCGGGCGGCCTATGGCGAGGATGTGATGCCCGCCGCCTATGAGGATATCGAGCGGGCCGAACTGATCCTGATGATCGGCGCGGATCTGGCGCAGGATCATCCGGTGCTGAATGCGCGGATCGCGGCGGCGCGGGCCGAGTTGGGTGTCGAACTGTTGCTGCTGGCGGCGCCGGGCGAGGGGACGAGCATCGAGGCGGATCTGCGCATCGAAGTGCCGCGTGACGGCATGGCGGCATGGATCGCCGGGCTGCTGCGCCATTGCCATGATGTCGGCGCAACCGATGGCGACTATCTGGCGCGCAGTGTCAGCGTACCGGACGATTTCTGGGCAATGCTGCGGACCCGCCATGACCTCTGGTCGGTGGCGCGCAGCTGTGGCTTGTCGCCGGTGGAATTGCGCGCGCTCTATGACCGGATCGCGGCCGTGCCGCGGATCGTAACGCTGTTTGGCGGCGCGGACGAGGGGCTGGCGCGGGCGGTGATCGATTTCCATCTGGCGACGGGACGGATCGGCAGGCCGGGTGCGGCGCCCTTTGCCATGACGGCGGTGGCCAATGGCATGGGCGGGCGCGAGGTCGGCTGCCATGCGACGGACCTTGCGGCGCATCGCGGCTTCACGGCGGAGGCGATGGCCGAGATAGCCCGTTTCTGGTCGGCCGAGGCGATGGCGAACGGGCCAGGGCTGGACGGCGCGAAGCTGGCCGAAGCGGTGCGGGACGGCCGCATCCGCGCACTGTGGAGCATTGGCGGCGACGGCATCGATCCGGCCTGGCTGCGCGCGGCGCTGGACGCGGTGCCGCTGGCGATCCGGTCGATCCCCTGGGCGGATCCCGACCGGGACGGGCGCGGCATCCTGCTGCCATCGGCCAGCTGGGTCGAGAAGGACGGCACGCTGACCGGGGCGGACCGCCTGATCAGCCGCCAGCGCCGGCTGTTCCCGCTGCCCGGTGAAGCGAAGCCGGACTGGTGGATCGTCACCCAGGTCGCCCGTGCGATGGGCTGGCAGGCGGCCTTCCATTATGAATGGGCGGCGGAAATCTATCGCGAGCATGTGCGCCTGACCGCCTATGGCAATGACGGCGCGCGGCTCTTGAACCTGCGCCGCCATGCCCCGATTTCCAACCCCGCCTATGACGAGCTGACCCCCTGGCGCTGGGGCGAGTTGCCGTTCGACGAGGGGCGTTTCCCGACGCCGGATGGCAAGGCCCGCCTGCTACCCCCCTAGACCACCGCCATCTGGTAGAGAAAATCGACGAAGCCGGCGGTGGCGCCGTCATAGCCCATCACCTTGGGATTGCTGCTGTCGATCAGCAGATATTCGTCCGGCGCATGGGCGCCCGATCCATGGCCGAGGCCAAACTGGCCGGCGGGCAGCGACACCGGGGCGGAGGTGAAGACATAGCCCGGCCAGGACCCGGCGAGGCGGGGATAGACGCTGGTCTTCACCCCGGCGCGTTCATAGGTGGCGCGTTCCGCCTTGATGAGCGGGCTGTCCTCCGCCGTCTCGGTCGGGTCATAGCCGCCCGAGACATTGACCGCGATGTCGCCATAGCCGCGCTTGGCGAGATGCGCCTTCAGCTTGGCGACGCAATCCGCCATTGTCTGGTTCGGCACCAGCCGCAGGTCGAGCTTGGCGACGGCGCGGCCAGGCAGGATGGTCTTGCCGCCCGGACCGGTATAGCCCGACATCAGCCCCTCGATATTGACGGTCGGCATCGCTGCCAGCCGCTCCAGCGTCTCCTGCCAGCTTGTCTCGCCGACCCATTGCTTGACGCCGAGCTGCTTCAGTTCGTCGGCGGAGGAGCGCTTGGCCGCGCTCTCGGCGATCAGCGCTTTTTCGCGCGCGGTGAGCGGGCGAACCTGGGCGAACCAGCCGTCGATCGCGGGCGTGTTGCCATCGGGCGTGACCAGCGTGCCCAGCGCCTCGACCAGGCGCCAGGCGGGGCTGTCGACGATCGCCTTGTAGCTGGAATGGATGTCCTTGGCCGGACCCCGGCCCCAGGCCTCGCCCGAGGCGACCAGTTCCAGTTCCACCACGCCCTTGGCGCCCAGGTTGATCGACACGCCGCCATCGACCGGGCTCTGCCAGGAGGCGGGGATGATGACGCCGCTGCACGGCTTGAGCGCGGCCAGCACATCGGGGCGGCGGACGATCTGGGCGAAATGGGGCGATCCGATCTCCTCCTCACCCTCCGCCACCAGCACCAGATTGACCGGCGGCCTGATGCCGGCGGTGCGGAAGGCGTGGAGGGCGGCCAGCATCGCGCTTTCCGGCCCCTTCTGGTTGGTGGCGCCGCGACCGACCATCACCTTGCCCAGCCCCGGCCTGTCGACGATCCGCCCTTCGAGCGGGGGCGAACTCCATTCGGCCGGGTCATATTGCTTGACGTCATACATGAAATAGAGGCCGAGCGTGCGCTTGGCGCCATTATCCATGGTAGCGAAGACGCCGGGTGCGCCGTCGGTCGGTACCCGCTCCACCTTCTGGAAGCCGGCGTCCTTCGCCAGCATCATCATATGGGCGCAGCCCTTTTCCATGTCGCGGTCCTCGGCCGCGATCGAGGGCAGGGCGATCCAGTCGCGCAGCCGGGCGACGGCGGCGTCATGATTGGCGGCAATCGCCTGATCGAGCTTTGCCCGGTCGCCGCCGGCGGCCAGCCCCGCGCCCGGCGCCAGCAGCGCCGCCCCCATCGCCGCGCCCTTCAGCATGGTCCGTCGATCCGCCTGTTCCATCATGCCCGCTCCATCATGATTGTCTTCCCTGTGAAGCGGCCATGGTTGCGGATCGGCGGTGGGAAGGAAAGGGGGCTGGTGCGCCAGCGCGACGCGACAGTGCGAAGTTCACAGTGTCGTGCGGCATGGGGCTGGGCGTTTTCGGCGGATTTCCGTGGGGCTGGTCGGGACGACGCGACAGCGACGCGACGGTGAGGCGACTGTCCCGCGTCTGGGACGCGACAATGAAGCGACACCGACGCGACAGCGAATGGACAGCGAAGCGACAATGGCGCGCCGGCGGCGGCGATGGGCGAGGGGGAGAGGCGTCGGGTGCCATGGAAGATTATGGAACAGAAACGGCGCGGGTAGGAAAGGGGGCGGCGGTGAAGAGGGGGGGGCGTGGATGGCCTGGAAGGAATCCATCCCCGTCATTGCGAGCGTAGCGAAGCAATCCATCTCGCGCTGGTGGATTGCTTCGCTACGCTCGCAATGACGATATTGGGTTTTGACGGCTAACGACCGAGGCTGTGTAAAAACATCTCATCGCAAGCGAAATGAGCACCATCTGAATCCGGGTGGTCGCCTTGCCGCACGAAAAGAATCCGGCGCGGGCAATCTCCGAATCAATCGTGCGCCGTTGGGCCGCGCGTTCGCGTTTTTACACAGCCTCGACCAGAAAGTGTCATAGGCCGGAACGCCTCTAAATTCACAAAGCGGAACTAGGCCGACCTTCGTGGCCCTCCAAAGAACCCACGAAGGGCAAGCGAGCGAATGCTTTCTCCTCGATCAGCGGCCCGCCTTAAACGCTCAATCGTACGTCGCCGAATGAATAGGTCTGGATAGTGCTTCCTGAGAGAGCGGCAACAATCGAATGAGGGCTTTTCCCCGGCCATCAATCCCCGTTTCATTACTCTCATCGTCGATACGTAGCGTTGAGCATGTATCGCAGAATAAGGCCCCAGTCTTTTACGCCGTATCGAAAATGCTGCCTGCCACCAAATTTGGTAATCGGGGCAACATGGATCGAGAAAAGATTGCATTCCGCGTTTCTAAGGGCGGCTTTGTCAAAAATCCATGAACAAAGCGGACCGTCTGAAAGCCACCCAACGCCGCCATCCCGGCGGCATATTCTGGATAGCTTCAGCCTCGCGCGATGCTTGTGAGATGATCGAGCAGGGCGTCGCCATTGGCGGTCCAGGTGAAGCGCAGGGCGGCGGCGCGGACGGCTTCGCGCTCGGGCGGGTCGGCGAGCAGGTCGGCGATCGCTTCGGCCAGGGCTTCGGCTTCGCGCTCGACGATCTTGCCGGCTTCCGGGCGGTCGAGCAGTTCGCGGGCACCGCCGACATCGGTGATGACGATCGGCGTGCCGCAGGCGAGCGATTCCACCCAGGCATTGGCGAGCCCTTCGGATTGCGACGGCAGCGCCATCACGTCGGCGGCGGCGTACAGGCGGGGCAAGCGGTCGTGCGGCACCGACCCGAGGAAGCCGATGCGCCGTTCGACACCCAGTTCCTGCGCCAGATTTTCGAGCGCGCGGCGATATTGCCCCTGGCCGGCGAGCAGCAGGGTGAAGCCGGGCAATTGCGGCAGGGCGCGGACGAGAATATCCTGGCCCTTGCGCGGGATGAGTGCGCCGACGCAGAGGATGAGCGGCCCTTCAAAGCCGAGCGCGGCCTTGGCCTGGTCGCGGTCGCCAATTTCAAACCGGTCGAGGTCCACGCCGGTATAATGGACCCGGATCTTGTCGGTATCGATACCCATCCGGCCCATGGAGCGGCGCATCGCGGCCGATACGGCGAGCAGGCCGGCGGCGCCGTCAGCGGCGCGCTTCACCATCTTCTTCGTGCCGCGCTGCGTGCCCCAATGATGAATGTCGGCGCCGCGTGCCTTGACCGAATAGGGGATGCCGAGCGCCTTTGACAGGCGTTGGGCCACCGGACCGTCGGGGAAGAAGAAGCTGGCGTCGATGACGTCGAACGGGGTCTGGGCGTGCAGCCGTTTCACCAGCGGCAGGATGGCGCGGGTCATGGTGTAGACATTGGTGCGGCCGCCGAATTTCGGGATGATCGGGAAGGTCGGCCGATAGACGGTCAGATCCTTCCACCGTTCCTTGGCCGGCAGGGCGCGCAGCGGGGCATAGCGGCCGGCGCGCGACAGCGGCCAGGGCGGCATGCCGAGCGGTGCGACGACCGTGACGCTGACGTCGGGGCGGCTCGCCAGTTCGCGTGCCTGCCGTTCGACGAAGACGCCGAAATTGGGCCGGCTCATGTCGGGAAAGAGGGTGGAAAGCATGAGGACGTTCAGCGTCACGGGGTCCCTCTCTACTTTATTCTGATGAAGCGAGGCTTAGGCATGGCGGCGGCGCTTGGCTATAGCCGTCGGACGAGTTGCACCGCCACTGCGCCCCAGGGCGGGTCGGTCAGCACCTGTTGCCGGGCGCCATGGCCAAGTGGCAGGATCTGCAGTCGATCGCCCTCACGCCCGATCAAGCGGCCGAACAGGAAGCGGCCGGCGGGGCGGGGGAAAAGGACGTCGCGGTTCAGGGCGCTGGCAAAATCCGCCGGCGCGATGCGGCGGCACCAGATGGCGTCGCCGCTGCGATAGTCGCCGATGCTGGCCTGGACCTGGATACCGACCATGGCGTCGGCGGGTACCGGCGGCGGGAAGGACAGGGAGCGGACCGGCGCGCGGGCGCCTTCGGGGCCGAGCAGCGCGGCCACCGGCACCTCGCTCTGGCCGGGCAGGGCAACCAGTTCGGCGCTAGTGACGCCGAGCGCATCGGCGATACGGTTGAGCCATTTGACCGATACCGTGCGGGTACCGGTTTCGAGCCGGCCGATCGTCTGGGCGGTGGTGGGCGGCGTACAGAGCAGGCCCACCTGTTCCAGGGTCAGGCCCTTGGCCTTGCGGACCTCGCGGATGCGGGTGATCATGGCAGCCTCATTTGATAACCTATTTGGTTTCCTCTTTCCTACATATTATCCCTCGTGGCAAGCCCCGCTCTCCCACCCATCTGCCAGGAGATGCCGCCATGGCCGCCCATCATGTCGACCGGATGATTGAAGATCCCGCAGGCCAGATGCAGGCGGTGAAAGTGCATCTGGGCGAATCGCCGCTCGGCTGGCTGCATGCGCGCGGCCATGTGAGCGACCGGCAACTAGCGGCGGGGGAGAGGCTGCGCTGCGACTGGGAGCGGGCAGGACTGGGCGCGCGGGTGACGATGCGCTGGGACGGGGCGCCATGCGAACGGCAGCGGGGTCGGACGGGGGCGATGCCTGACCCCAGTGCCGCGCAACTGTCGGCGCGCGATCGGTTCGACGGCGCGGTGCGGGCGGCGGGGCCGGGACTGGCCGATATATTGTGGCGGGTGGTGTGCGCCGGCGAGGGGCTGGGGCCAGCCGAACGGGCGCTGGGCTGGCCCAGTCGCGCGGGCAAGCTGGTGCTGGGGCTGGCGCTCGACCGGGTGGCGGACTGGTATCGGGTGGGGTGAGGCCGCGTGGGGTCAGGCGAGGAAGCCGGCACCGAGCAGCAGCAGCAGCTTCACATCCATCGCGAAACCTTCTGTGCGCCAGGCGGCGATCTGTTGCGGCAGCGCGGCGAGGGGGATGCGGTGGACGCGGATATCCTCGCTGTCGACGCCGCCGCCCTCGCCGGTCTTCACCAGATCATGGGCGCGGAACAGGGTGAAGCTTTCCGAGACCATGCCGGGCGAGCTGAAAAATTCGCCGAGCGATTCAAGGCGGCCGGGGAGATAGCCGGTTTCCTCCTCCAACTCGCGGCTGGCGGCCAGGCTGGCGTCCTCGCCGGCGTCATGATCGCCGACCAGGCCGGCGGGCAGTTCGATGCAGCGCTGGCCGAGCGGCACGCGATACTGGTCTACCAGCAGCACATGGCGGCCGTCCGCATCCTCGTCGATCGCCAGGATGACGGCAGCGCGGATGCCCCGCGCGCGGCCGACATATTCCCATTTGCCGCGCTTCTTCGCGCTGATGAAGCGCCCGGTCCACATGGTTTCCTCGGGCGCATTCCAGTCATTGTCGCTCATAATTCGATCAGTCTGTCCGGTAGTTCGTTGATGTCGTCGGCGGCACGGGGGAAGTGCGGCGCCAGGATCGCGCCGACCCGGCCAACGGCCAGGGCCAGGCCTTCGCCCGGCCGGTTGTCGCGCACCGCATCGATCAGCAGCGCCATCGCCTCGCCCCAGGCTTCGGGCGTGACCTTGTCATTGATCGCCTTGTCGGCGACGATTTCGGCGCGATGCTCGTCGAGCGAGAGATAGATGAGGACGCCGGTGCGACCGGCGGTACGGGCCTCGGCGGCGGCGCGGAACAGCAATATGGCGCGGCGCCGGACTCGACGCGCCTTGGTCGCGCGCGGGGTGAGCGCCATGCGGAGCGGCATGATCGCGAGGAGGTAGCGCACGACCAGGAAATCGAGGATGAGGTCGCCGAGCAATATGGTCAGCATCTTCCAGTCGGCGACCTGATGGTCCCAGTCGCCCATCAGCCGGCCGGCCAGGTCGCGCAGATGTTCCGGAAAGAAGGCGAAGAAGGCGAGAGCGACGAACACGGTACCGATCGCCCAGTGCAGGCCGACATCATGATAGGCGTCGGAACGGCGCGCGACGATCGGCACGATCTCGCCCGATGTCTGCTTTTCCGCCTCCCTGACGGCGGCCGAGACCAGGGCATGATCGCCTTCGCTGAACTGTACCTGCATCACCAATCCCCCGAAGCGCCGCCGCCGCCGAAGCTGCCGCCACCGCCGGAAAATCCGCCGCCGCCGCTGCCCCAGCCACCACCTCCGCCGCCCCAGCCCGAACCGCCACCGCTGCCGCAGCCCCCGTCGGACGGACCCCAGATGATCACCGGGCCGGCGCCACCGCGAAAGCGGCGACCGCGACCGCCGCGGCTGGCGAACATCGAGATGGCGACGATGACGATCACGATGAGCCAGAAGACCAGCATCACGGCGCCGCCGGCGTTGGAATCGTCGCGTGCGGCGGCGGCAACCTTCTGCGCATAGGCGCGGGCTTCCTCGGGCGGCAGGGTCATCAGCTTGCCGATGGCGTCGGCGCCGGCGTCGATACCGCCGGGCATGTCCCCGGCCTTGAAGCGCGGGGTGATGTCATGGCGAATGATCTGGGACGAGACGGCGTCGGTCAATATGCCTTCCAGCCCATAGCCGACCTCGATCCGTATCTTGCGCTCGGACGGGGCGACGATCAGCAGGGCGCCGTCATTCTGCGCCTTGCTGCCGATCCCCCAGGCCCGGCCCAGGCGATAGCCATAATCGCTGATGTCATAGCCCTGGAGATCGGGGATGGTGGCGACAACCAACTGACGCCCGCTCTGCTGGTTGAGTGCGGCCAGCTTGGCGGTCAACGCCTGTTCCTGCTGCGGCGAGAGCAGGTTGGCGTCATCGACCACCTGGCCGGTCAGCTTGGGGAAGGTCTGTGCCTGCGCCGCCGGCATGAAGGCCAGCAGCGCAAGGACCAGCAGCATAAAGCGAAGCATCTTCATGCAGCGACCTTCCGAACGGGGCGATGTTCCAGCACGCCGATCATGGCGCCCGAACCGGCGAGAATCGCGGATTGCGGATCGCCGGCCCTGAAATGCGGCATCATCATGTGGCGGATGATCTGGTCGCACACCTCGTCCTTCATCACCGTCTCCAGGCCCTTGCCTACTTCAATGCGGACCTTGCGCTCGGTCGGTGCAACGAGAAGCAACAGGCCGTCATTGCGCTCCTTGCTGCCCAGTGCCCAATTGCGCGCAAGCCGGAGCGAATAATCGTCGATCGCCTCGCCATCGAGGGAGGGCGTCGTGGCGATCACCATCTGCACGCCAGTCTGGCGTTCCAGTCTGGCGAGGCGGGCGGTCAGGGCCGTGGCCGTCGTGGCATCAAGCAAGCCTGCCTTGTCCACCACGCGGCCCGTCAGTTCCAAGGCTGGCTTGGCCGTATCTGCTGCGGCCCCGCTGCATGCGGCAAGCAAGGGCAACAGGACCAGCAGCAGGCGCCTTATCATCGTCTTCGGCTCAGTTGCCGAAGTCGACCTTGGGCGCTTCTTCCGCGCCGGGCGTGACCGCCTGGAACGGAGCCATCGGCTTGGCGCCGTGGATCAGCTTGGCGCCGATCGCGTCGGGGAAGGTGCGGATGCGGGTATTATAGGCCTGCACCGCTTCGTTATAATCGCGGATCGAGACGGCGATGCGGTTTTCCGTGCCTTCCAGCTGCGACTGGAGTTGCAGGAAATTCTCGTTGGTCTTGAGGTCGGGATAGGCCTCGACCGAGGCGAGCAGGCGGCCAAGCCCCTGGCTGAGCTGCGCCTGTGCGGCCTGATATTGCGCGACCTTGGCCGGATCGGACAGGTCGGTGGCATTGATCTGGATCGAGGTCGCCTTGGCACGCGCCTCTGTGACGGCGGTCAGGGTCGCCTGTTCCTGCTTGCCCGCCGCCTTGACGGTGGCGACGAGGTTTCCGGTGAGGTTGGCGCGGCGCTGATATTGCGCCTGGACGTCGGCCCATTTGGCCTTGGCATTTTCCTCGGCTGTGGGGACGCTGTTGATGCCGCAGGCCGAGAGCGCAAGTGCGCCCATGACCGGCAGCATAAGGCGGGAAAGGCGACGCAGGAGCAGCATGGAACATCCTCGGCTTTGTTTCGCTGTCCGAAATAGGGCGTTGTCGGATGCCGTGCAACGGGCCATGCAGAGTTTATCGAAGGCAGTATAAGAGGTTTGATTATGGGGCTGATTACCGAGTTCAAGACTTTCATCAATCGCGGCAACGTCATGGACCTGGCGGTGGGCGTGATCATCGGCGGCGCATTCGCGACCATCACCAAGTCGCTGACCGATGACCTGATCATGCCGGTGATCGGTTATGTTTTCGGCGGTGCGGACTTTTCCCGCTACTTCGTCCGGCTGGGCGAGTTGCCGGCCGGATTCAAGGGCAATCCGGAAAGCTATGCCGACCTCAAGGCGGCCGGTGTCGCCATGTTCGGCTGGGGCCAGTTCCTGACCGTCCTCGTCAACTTCATCATCCTCGCTTTCGTCATCTTCCTGCTGATGAAGTTCGTGAACAAGCTGCTGGCCAAGCCGGTGGAAGAGGCTGCGCCCGCCGCAACGCCCGAGGACATCATGTTGCTGCGCGAGATCCGCGACTCGCTGAAAAAATAGGCGCCGTTGCGACGAACGGAGCGCGTCGCCGGAACCATAACGGACCCGACCAGTTGATCGGCGTCAGGGCCTGGAATGGTGATATGCCGGCCAGGCTCCGTGCCAAGAAAGTCTGCCCCAGGGGGCGCAACAGGAGAAAACGCCGTGAAAACCTTCGTCACAGTGCTTGGCCTTGCCAGCATGGTTGCGCTCGCCGCGTGCGATTCCAAGCAGGAAAACAAGGTCGAGAACGTATACGAGAATCAGGCGGACGCTCTCGACAATCAGGCCGCTAACATGGAGGCGATGGCCGACAACCTGTCTGGCAATGCCGAAAACGCCGCCGAAAATGCAGCCGACGCGCTGGAGAACAAGGCGGCGGCCACGCGGGAGGCGGGTGATGCTGCGGCCGACGCGGTGGAAAAAAAGCAGCATTGATCGAGCGCACCAGCTGCGCTGACAAGGGCGCCGCGATCCTTCGCGGCGCCCTTTTTTCATGGTCCGGGCGCCTTTAACGCCCCCTTAACCACGCCCCGCCATGGTGCTGCTGCGCGCAGCCAAGGGTCTGGGAATGGACGATCTACTTCAGGAATTCATATCCGAAACGCAGGAAACCCTGGAGGCGCTGGCCGGCGAAGTCGTCGCCTGGGAGGCTGACCCCGGGGATAGTACGCGGCTGGATGCCATTTTCCGGTTCTTTCACACGGTGAAGGGTAGCTGCGGCTTCCTCAATCTGCCGCGATTCGAGCGGCTGAGCCATGCGGCCGAGGATGTTCTGTCGGACATCCGTGCCGGGCAGCGGCAGGCCGACCCTGCCACCGTCAGCGCGGTTCTGGCGATCATGGACCGGATCGGCGAACTGGCGGAGGCGGTCGCGATGGGCACCGCGTTGCCGAACGAGAATGACGATTATCTGATCGGCGCGCTCAGCCAGCGCGAGGAAGGCGCGGTCGAGGCCGTTGCCCCGCCCGTCGCCGTCGCGCGCCAGGGCCATGGACAGGCGCTGCGGACCATCCGCCTGCCACTGTCGCTGATCGACCAGTTGATGAACGGCGTGTCGGACATGGTGCTGGCGCGCAATGAGCTGTCGCGCAAGCTGCGCGATCGGTCGGCCGATCCCGAACTCGACAGCGCGTTCGAGCGGCTGTCCACCTGTGTCGCGGACATGCGCGACGTGATTTCCAAGACGCGCATGCAGCGGGTCGAGCGGTTGTTTGCCGCGATGCCGCGCATGGTTCGCGACCTGAGCCGCGATCTTGGCAAGCGCATCGACCTGGACCTGGAAGGCGGCGACGTCGAAATGGACCGCGAGATGGTGGAGATGGTCGTCGACCCGCTGACCCACATCGTGCGCAACAGTATCGATCATGGCATCGAAACGCCCGAACGGCGTCGTGCACTGGGCAAGCCTGAAGCAGGGCGACTGCGATTGGAGGCGCGCCAGTCGGGCAATCAGATCGTGATCGAGATCAGCGACGATGGCGCGGGCATCGATACCGCGCGGCTGGTCGAAAAGGCGATCCTGGCCGGGCGACTGAAGCCCGATGCCGCTGCGCGCCTGACCGAGCAGGAGCGGCTGGACCTGATTTTCCAACCCGGTCTTTCCACCGCCGCCAAGGTGACGGCCGTGTCCGGACGCGGCGTTGGCATGGATGTGGTGCGGGCCAATGTCGAGCGGATAGGCGGGGTGATCGCGCTCGACAACTGGCCGGGCAAGGGGTTGCACATCACGCTGCGCGTGCCGTTGACGCTGACGATCATTCCCGGCCTCATCGTCCGCGCTGGGGGCCTGCACTTTGCCATTCCGCGCGCTGCGGTGGTGGAAATATTGCACGACAATAACGAGATGCTGCAGATCGCCGACGTGGGTGGCGCGAAGATCGCGACGATCCGGTCGGTGCGCCATTCGATGATCGAACTGGAAGATGTGCTGGGCATGGCCAGGCCCGAGCAAGCGGGGCCACGCGCGATCATGGTGGTGCGTTCCGCGACCGGTGTGCCCTATGCCATGGGCGTGTCGGCGGTCGAAAATCATGAGGAACTGGTGATCCGGCCGGCTTCGCCGCTGGTGATGGCGAGCGGTGTCTATGCGGGCATGACCCTGCCCGACAACGGCAAGCCGATGCTGCTGCTCGACGCTGCCGGCCTGGCCAATGCCGCGCGCCTGCCCAACATCATCGATGATCGTGCCAGCCGAATCCAGGATGACACCGCCGATGCGGATGCCGGCGTGGAAATGGTGGCGGCGCTGCGTTTCGAGGAATTGTCGGGTCAGCGGCGGCTGCTGCGCCTGTCCCTGATCGAACGGGTCGAGGATATCGACGCGGGCCTGTTCGGTCGTTCGGGCGGCCAGGCGTTCGTCAGGCTGGACGGCCGCCTGATCCCGGTTGCCAATGGTCTTCACAGTTTCGAGCAGGACAAGGTCTGTGCGCTGCGGCTGCGTGATGGCCAGCAGGAGACATGTTATCCGGTCGCGGCGGTGCTGGATATCGTGCAGATGCCGCTGGTACCGGACATGGTCGCCATGCACGGCATGCTGAGCGGCGTCGCCGTGGTCGATGGCGAGCATCTGGAAGTGGTCAACCCCTTCGCCCTCTTCGCCGCCTTGCCGCAAGAGCCCATTGCCCCGCGCATGCGCGGACGCTGCCTGCTGGCCGACAGCGACGATGGCTGGACGCGCGAGATTCTGGCGCCGTTGTTGCGGCAGGCCGGTCATGAGGTCGTGCTGGGTCTGCCGGGCGAAGCCGTCGATGTGCAGGACATCGTGTTATGCACGGGTGTGGATGCGGTCCAGGCGGCTGAAATCATGGGATGCCGGGTCGTTCATCTGCGTGCGACCCCGCGATCGCAGGGGCCGCAGGATGCCAGCATCTATCGGTATGATCAGGACGCGCTGATGGCTGCCCTTGGCAGCGCGCGGGCATAGGGGAACAGGCATGGATCAGCTCTATTTGCTGGCGACGCTCGCGGGTACGCGGATCGCGGTCGATACCGGGGAGGTGGAGGCCGTGGTCAAGCTGACCGATATCTCGCCCGTACCGGGCATGGGCGCCCATGTCGCGGGCCTGTCCGCACTGCGCAGTCGCGTCCTCACCATCATCGACGTCGCGGCGCTGATCCATGGCGCGGCGACCCCGGTGGACCGTCGCGGCCTGGCGATCATCGCCGATATCAGCGGGCACAGCTATGGCCTGATGGTCGATGCCGTGTCGGACATCTGCCATGTCCCGGAGGGTGAATTGCCGCTCCGCGGTCAGATCGATGCCGCCTGGGCACCATTTGCAAGGGGCATCGTCGAGCATGACGCGCAACCCTATCTGCTCGTGTCGCTGGCCGGCTTCATCGAAGCCGGTGCTTTGGCCCAGGCGGCCTGATCAACTCGCCGTGTCGTTTACCATTTCCTCGGCTTTGCCATTTAGGCCTGTGCACCCGGCACGTAAAAATCAAAGGGACGCTTCATGAAGAACTGCCTGGTCGTCGATGATTCCAAGGTCATCCGCAAAGTCGCGCGCCATATATTGGAATCGCTGGACCTGACCGTCAGCGAGGCGGTGGATGGGCAGGATGCCCTGACCCAGTGCGAAACATCGCTGCCCGACGTCGTGCTGCTGGACTGGAACATGCCGGTCATGACCGGCATGGAGTTCCTCCAGGCGCTATCGACCGCGAAGCTTGCCGCGCGTCCCAAGATCATTTTCTGCACCACCGAAAACGGGATCGGCCATATCAAGGCCGCTGTCGAAGCGGGTGCCGACGAATATGTCATGAAGCCTTTCGATCGCGAAACGCTGGAAAGCAAGCTGGCGATCGTCGGGGTCATCTAGGCCACGCCCGTCCCCGTCGGGGCGCCATCCGCCATTTCCCAGTCCGTTCGCGCAGAAAGCCTTCAATGACCGCCATCGTGCCGACCATGGCCAGCCACAGGAGCGACACCCTATCGGTGCGTACGCTGGTGGTGGATGATTCCGTGGTGGTGCGTACCGTTATCGAACGCATCCTGAACAGCGACCCCGCCTTCACGGTGGTGCACAAGACCAACAGCGCGGAAAATGCCCTCGAATATCTGGCCGGCCATGCCGTCGACCTGGTGCTGCTGGATATCGAGCTGCCCGGGCAGAGCGGTCTTGCCGCGCTGCCGGCGATCCTCAAGGCCAATCCATACGCGAAGGTCGCCATTCTGTCCGCGCGCTGCGAGGAAGGGAGTGCCGCCGCGATCGAGGCACTGGCCTTGGGCGCGCGCGACATCGTGTCCAAGCCGGGCAGCGGCAGTTTCGGCGATCAGTTTCCCCAGGCCCTGATCGAACGGCTCAACCGGCTTTTTGGCAGCGATGCCCCGGTGATGCCACCGCCACGCCCGTCATGCGACGCGCCCGTGCCCCAGGCGATCGAGCCGCTCGCCTGCCTGGGCATTGGTGCTTCGACCGGCGGCATTCATGCGCTCAGCCAGCTTTTCAATGGCCTGTCCGCCCCCTTGGGCGTACCCATATTGCTGACGCAGCACCTGCCCGTCAGCTTTACCGGTTATTTCGCGCAGCAATTGGCACGGATGACCAGCCTGCGCGTCAAGGTGGCGGAAAGCGGCGATCTGCTGGTGCCTGATACGGTGTTCGTTGCGCCTGGCGATGCCAGTGTGCGCCTGCGTCGCGGCCTGCGGGGGCGGGTATCGATCGTGCTGGATCCCGAACGGACGCCGTCGGGCAATCTGCCCGGCGTCGACCCGATGTTCTCCGCCATGGCCGAAGTCTTTGGCGCCGGTGCCGCAGGCGTCGTGCTGACCGGCATGGGGCGCGACGGCACATTGGGTGCCCGCGACATCGTGGCGGCAGGCGGCTGGATCGTGGCGCAGGATGAGGCGAGCAGCGTCGTGTGGGGGATGCCGGGATCGGTCGCCAGCGCGGGCCTGACCTGCGGCCTGGTCGAACCCCATGCGATCATGGATTTTGTCGCGCGACGCGGAAAGGTGAACGGCTGATGGCATTACCTCCTGCCCGGATTGCCTCCGGGGCGGCCCGCATCCTGTCGGGGCTGCTCGAATCCCGGACGGGTCAGGTGCTGTCCGAAGGTCGCGCCTGGCGCATGGAAACGGCGCTCAAGCCGGTGCTGCGCGACCATGGCTTCAAGGATATCGATGAACTGGCGGGCAAGCTGGTGCGCAGCCGCGATCCGCGGCTGGACGAAGATGTCGTCAACGCACTGCTCAACAATGAAAGCAGTTTCTTCCGCGACCTGCAGATGTTCGACATGATCCATCGGCAGATCCTGCCGCGCATTCAGGCCGAACGCGATGACCGGACGCTGCGGATATGGAGTGCGGGCTGCTCCACCGGGCAGGAAGCCTATTCGCTGGCGATCCGCCTGAGCAATGATCTGGCGCGCTGGAGCGGCTGGCGGATCGAGATATTGGCGACGGATATTTCCACGTCCGCGATCGACCAGGCCAAGACGGGCATCTTCACCCAAATGGACGTGCAGCGCGGCTTGCCTATCGGCGACCTCATCAAATGGTTCGAGCCTGCGGGCGACGACTGGCGTGCCAGTCCCGACCTGCGGCGCATGATCGATTTTCGGCAGGACAATCTGTTCGATTCCCATGTGCCCCATGGTCAATATGATCTGCTGCTGTGCCGCAATGTCCTGCTCTATTTTTCGCCGGAGCGGCGGCAGGAGGTGTTCAACCTGCTGGCACGGCATAGCCATGAACGCTCGATCCTGATGCTGGGGGCGGGCGAAACCGTGATCGGCCAGAGCGAGGATTTCATGCCGCATCCCGAATTCCGGGGCAGCTATGCGCGCAAGGGGACGATGCCGGTGGGCGCCGGCGGGCCGATGCGTCGCACGGGTTGACCGCAATCCCCGCCTGTCGGCGGGCAGGGGCCTTCACCAAGCTTGATTGATCCGCCGGTCTCGGCCATTGTCCCGACATGGCGGTTTTGCGCCGCGACCGGGGCCGGAAAAGGGCGCGAGACTAGAAAGCTTTTGGTGACTGGCCTTTCCCGATGACCGACATTCCCATGATCGAAACGCCGTCACCCAATTTCGACGAGCGCAGCCTGCCTGTCACCATGCTGGTGCTGCACTATACCGGCATGCCGGACGCGGCTAGCGCCATCAACTGGCTGGCCAATCCCGAATCCAAGGTGTCGGCCCATTATGTCGTGACCGAGGATGGCCAGATCATCCGCATGGTCGGCGAGGACAAGCGGGCCTGGCATGCCGGCCGGTCGCACTGGCGGGGGATCGACGATGTCAATTCCGCCAGCATCGGCATCGAGATCGTCAATCCCGGGCATGAATGGGGCTATCGTCCTTTCCCCGAGGCGCAGATGGGCAGCCTGATCCCGCTGATCCACGACATCGTCCAGCGGCATCGCATCACCCGCGGCAATATCGTCGGCCACAGCGACATCGCCCCTGCACGCAAGCAGGATCCGGGTGAGCTGTTCCCCTGGGGCCAACTCGCCCGTCTGCGACTGGCGTTGCCGCGTCCGACCAAAAATCTGATGGACCCGCATTGGACCGACAGCGGCTTCATGCTGGCGCTCGAACGGTTCGGCTATGACATCGCCGAACCGCAGCCGGCGGTGGTCGCGTTCCAGCGCCGGTTTCGCCCCGAACTGATCGACGGCATCGTCGATGGCGAGTGCCGGGCGATCCTGCTGGCATTGCTGCTGCCCAAGCCGACAGGGGATGACTGACCGGTTCGACCTGTGTATAGGCGTGCCCACCAGAGGGTCGGGCGACCGCGGCGTGGCGGGTAACTGCCACGGCGAGGAAAGTCCGGGCTCCACGAAATGACGGTGCCGGCTAACGGCCGGCTGGAGTGATCCAAGGGACAGTGCAACAGAAAGCAGGTCGCCCAGTCTTCGGACTAAGCCTTCGGGCGGGCGAAATTGAAAGGGTGCGGTAAGAGCGCACCGCGTCTGCGGCAACGCAAGACGGCACGGTAAACCCCACCGGGAGCAAGACCGAATAGGGGCGGCGCGCAGCTTGTCTGCTAGGCTGATTTCGGCTGAGACCGCCCGGGTTGGTTGCTTGAGGGCCGGAGCAATCCGGTCCCTAGAGGAATGGTCGCCTAACCCTTCGGGGTGGACAAAACCCGGCTTATAGACCCTCTGGTATTTCCCCTGTTGCGAGACTATCGCAATAGCCGGTCTGTTTGGGGGATTCGGTTATGCGTGTCAGGCACTTGGCTCTGTCGATCGCGGTGGCGGCCCTTCCCGTTGCAGGCCATGCGATGCAGGACGGAACGCCGGCCGCGCCCGTCCCGGTCCAGCAATTGTTCGACGAAGCGGCGCGCGCGACCGAAGCGGCGGACTATCCCCATGCCCTGGAATTGCTGACCACGCTGGAAGGGCGCGCGGCACGCAACCCCCGCAGCCTGGCGATCATACGCGTGCGCAAGGCGATGGTGCTGGTCGAACTGTCGCGCTGGAACGAGGCGCGCGCCCTGCTGAAACTGGCGGCGCCGGCCCTTCCCAAGGATGATGCCAGCCTGTCGGTCGACCGGCTGCAGGCTGCTTACACGCTGGGGCGGGCGGCGCTGGGCGACCTCGACTATGCGGGCGCACTGGCGCATTTCGATACGGCGCTCAGCGAGGCACAGGGGCCTGCTGCGCGCGTCCAATCCTTGTTGGGCCAGGCCCAGGCCGCGACCTTCATCGACCCGCAGCAGGCGTTGCGGGCCGCAGACGAGGCCAGCGCGATCGCTGCGTCGGACCCCAAATTGTTCGATCGCAAATCCTTGGCGCAGGTCGACCTGGTCCGGGGCCGTGCGTTGCTCAATCTGGGGCAGTTCGATGTGGCGGAACGGCTGTTCGCCAAGGCGGTGAAGCAGCAGGGCGGGCTGACCACGCGGGTCGACTATGATGATCTGGTCACACGGTCGGACGCATCGATCGCGGCGATGCTGGCAGGGCATCGTGATGCCGCGCGCAACTATCTGGTCTATACCGGTGCCGGCCGGTTGCCCAAGCAGGATTTCACCCAGGGGGCCGACATGGCCTTGCCGCGTTGTGGCGAGGAGGACGTCCGTCCTGACGATTATGCGGTGGTCGAATTCGGCATCGCCGACAGCGGAGCGATTGCCTATGCCCGTCCGGTCTATGGATCGCGGCCGGGGGCGATGGCGCTGGTGTTTGCCCGCGCCGTGCGGGAATGGACCTGGCGTCCCGATGATGTGAAGAATATTCCGCCGTTGTTCCGTTTCGTCACGCGGCTGGAATTGCGCTGTTCGATGGCCGAGGGTGGCCCATCGATGCTGGCCGGCCCGGGCAAGGCGCTGGCCGACTGGCTGGACGCGAAGAAGGTGCCGGCGCCCGTGCTGGAGAATGTGCCCGTCACCGGGCGGCGCGCCTTGTTGCTGCAACGGGCCGAGGCGATCCGTGCGCAGAAGGGGGACGAGGCGCTGGAACTGGTGCCGGTGCTGCTGCCGCTGCTGGCCGGGCCGATGGCCGCGCGCGAGGATGTCGAGACCTATGGCCCGTTGCTGCGTCGGGCAGTCCGCGCCGCAGGTGCGCCGCCCATGGCGCTGCTGTTGGTCGACCGGGTGGTCCATGATGCGGCCGACCGGCTGGATATCCGCATCAGGATCGGTACGCCCTATGCACTGGACGCTGCCGATTATCGCGCGGACCCGGAGGCACGTGCCACCTATGCGATCCTGGCCTATGATGACCTGGCGCCCCGGGAGAAGGCCGGTGCGCAAGATCTGCTGAACGGGGTCATCAATGATTCCGCCCTGGCGGTGGACGATCCGATGCGCGTGGCGGCCCTGGTGCGCCGGGCCAGCCAGCAGGCGACGAGTGGGAATCTGGACGCGGCCCGGACGGACTATGCCGCGACGGGCCTGTCGGCGCAGCAATGTTCGATTGTCGACGCCAAGCCGAATCTGCGCCGCGCACCGGTGTCGTCGGCCGACTATCCCACCGACATGGTTTCGGTTGGGGTCGAAGGTTGGACCCGCGTCCAGTTTGATGTCGCGGCGGACGGCACGACGCGCAACCAGCGGGCGGTCATCACCTATCCGCCGATGATTTTCGGCACGAACGGTACCAAGATCCTGACCCGCGCCAAATATGAGCAAAGCTATCGGCCCGATGGCGGACTGGGCTGTGGCGGGAGTACGCAAAGCGTCGTGTTCCGCCGTTAAAACGGGCGTCGGGGCTGGCTTTCTGGCCGCGCCTTGCCTAATTTGGGGGGATGGCAAGACAGAGCCGATCCAATGACTGGGGTTTTCCCCGCTGGCGTGCCTATGGTGCGACGCGGGAAGCGCAGCGCGTGCGCATTTGCGACCGCTTTGGCTGTGACCAGCCGGGCAATTGCCCCGCGCCCAAATCGCCCAATAGCCGCGACCGCTGGTATTTCTGCAGCGAGCATGCTGCCGAATATAACCGCAACTGGGACTATTTTCAGGGCCTGGACGAGGAAGAACGGGCCGAGCGGGAGCGCACCGAGCGGCGTGATGCCGGCGGTTATCAATCCAGCGCCCATCATGGCTGGGGCGGTCCCGGCGACGGCAGCCGGTCGCGCGACGAGATGCACGCATTGCAGGCGCTGGGCCTGGAGGATGACGCGGATTTCGAGGCGGTTCGCAAGAGCTGGCGCAGCCTGGCCAAGGAATATCATCCCGACGTGAAACCGGGCGATGCCGAGGCAGCGGTGCAGTTCCAGACGATCCAGGCGGCGTATGAGGTGCTGCGTGCCGCCGAAGAGCGGCGGACGTGGAAGCCGCGGGGAGCGACGGATTGAAGGACCATGTCCGGTCCAACTGGCATAATGCCGTGCTGGTATGCCGCAAATGCTCCAAGAAGCTGGATGGCGGTTTCGGTCCGGGCGGCGACGAGCGGCTGTCCAAGGCGTTACGCCGGCATCTGGCGTTGAAGAAGGGGCGTAAGGCGGCGGCCGGCATTGTCGAGGTCAATTGCCTGGGCGTCTGCCCCAAAGGGGCAGTGACCGTGGTGAATGGTGCCGACAGCCGCGACTGGTTGCTGGTGCGGGCGGGTGCCGATCTGGATCTATTGGCCGGGCAACTGGGGCTGTTGCCGCTGGCGGATCGGGCTTCAATCGATTGATTTGCGCATTTTGCGTAATTTATGCGTCGTCATTAAAGCTATCCTTACCAAATCTGCCTAGCTCGGACGCCATGCGGACCTGGCTTTTCTCTGCGCGTGGCGTGATTTTGGGCATGCAGCTTTCGCTCGTGCTGGTCGGTCTGGGCCTGCTCTACGGAGAGCCGCCCGCCAGCGGGCGCATGTTGCTGATCCCGATGACGCCACACGCCCGGACGGAACTGGTGCCGGCTGCGGTCGCGCACGGCGCGCGTCTGGTCGCCAGCGGCCGCATCGCCGGTTCGCTGGTCGTCGAAGGGCGGCGGGACCAATTGGCCGTGCCCTTGCTGCGCAGGGGGATATTGCCGGTACGCGCCTTTGCCGGTGCGTGTGGCGAAACAGTGGAAGGAGTCGTCTGATGGCGATGCAGAGCCTTGATCGCCTGCGCCTGCATGGCTTGCGCATCCTGTTGCTGGCCAGCCTGATATGGACGGTGCTGATCGGCATGGGCGGCATGCTGATGGGCAATGAGCGGGCCGCACCCGCCCTGCTGCTGTCGGCACTGGCCAATATCCTGCCAACCTGGATGGTGATGCGCCGGCGCAACGACCTGGAAGTACGCCTGGTCATGGGGACGCTGGCGGCGTTGCAGCCGGCGATCACGCTGTTCCTGCTCAGCGGCCATGTGTGGCAGATGGACGCGCACATGTATTTCTTCGTCGCGCTGGCCGCGCTGACGGTTCTCTATGACTGGCGCCCAATCCTGCTCGCCGCGGCGCTGATCGCGGTGCATCATCTGGTGCTGACCTATGTCGCGCCCAACTGGGTCTTTTCCGGTCAGGCCGAAATTGGCCGTGTGATCGTCCATGGTGTTGCGGTGGTCCTGCAAGGCACGATCCTGGCCTATCTCAGCATCAAGCTGCAGGCCTTGCTGCTGGGGCAGGATGCGCATGTCGCGGATGTCGCCCGGCTGGCGCGCGAGGCGGAGGCGGGGCGTGGCGTCGCTGAATCGGCGATGGATGCGCAGCGTCAGGCCGATGCGCGCGAAAGCCAGTTGCGCACCGAACGCGAGCTGGAAAAGGGCCGCATGATGCGGGAACGCCGGGCCGAGACGCTGGCGCTTGTCGGGGCATTCCGTCAGTCGGTTGCCGGCATCGTCGGCGCGGTATCGGCCGCGACCACCGAACTGGAAGAATCGGCGGTATTGCTGAACGACCTTGCCCGTAACGCCAGCCTTGGCACGGGCGAAACCATGGCCGCGGCCGGGCAGTCGTCCGCCAGCGCGGCCGTGCTGGCGCGCCGGATCGAGCAATTGTCCGAATCGATCAGCGCCATTGCCGCCGCCGCCGGCCAGCAGGCCAGCCTTGGTGGCGAGGCGCAGCGGGTGTCGGCCGCCGGGCATGAGGCGGTGCAGCAGTTGGAAGGCCGTACCTCGTCGATCACCAGCTTTGCCGATTCGATCACCGAAATCGCCGCCCGTACCAATTTGCTCGCGCTCAACGCCACCATCGAAGCGGCCCGGGCCGGGGATGTGGGGCGCGGCTTTGCCGTCGTCGCGGGCGAAGTGAAGCAACTGGCAAACCAGACGGCGAGTGCGACCGGCGAGATACAGTCGCTGGCCTGGGCGGCCCGCCAGGGCGCGGGCGTGGCGCAGGAGGCCCTGTCCGAGGTGGCCGGTAGCGTCGAGGAACTGGCCCGTGCCGCTCATGCGATCCAGCTGGCGGTGGCCGACCAGCGCGACGCGACCGCCGCCATCGGCCAGTCGGCGCGGGACACCGCCCGTGACGCCAACCATATGGCGGAAAAGATGGCCAATGTCGCCGATGTGGCGCGCAGCACCGAAAACCTGTCGGGACGGGTGTCCAGCGCGGCGACCGGCCTGTCGCGCACGGCCCAGGAGCTGCAGCGGGCAACCGACCTGTTCGTGGCCCAGCTGGAGGCGGCCTGACCGGCGGTCAACCGGCGCGGGCGACCGGCGTTCCGGGTTGCTGTTCGGCGCTGGCCAGCGGATAGAGAATATTGTCCTCGCGGTCGATACGCTGGGTCAGCGCGTTCAGGATATGCAGGGTTTCGGTGCAGAAGCTGCGCCATTCCCGGCTGATCCGTTCGTCGCTCCAGGCGGACATATAATGGGCGAAGCTTTCCGCCAGGCTGCCGATTTCGGCCTGGATCCGGGCGGCGGTCAGGCGGACCCGTTCGTCGGGCAGGCGTTGCATGGCGGGGTAGAGGATGCGGTCCTCAAGCGCCAGATGGGCCATCAGCTTGCGGGCGAGCTGCCATCGCAGGGCGCTGACCGCCTGGCTTTTTTCCGGATCGGCTATCGCCTGGCGCAGCTGTGCCGCGATCTGGCCGATCTCCTCATGTTGCTCGCGCAATTCGCTGATATTCATGTTTCATCCTCGCATCCCGCGCCGACTGTGAGGCCGTGCGCGTTAAGAAAGGATTGTCGGGGCTTTGAGAGAAAACATGAAAAGGATACCGCCCGACGCTAGGGAAAGGCCGGGCGGTATCTTCAGGATCAGGCCGGCTGGTCGGCGCGGCTGGCGCCTTCGCCATCAAGGTTGAGGGCAGCGAAATCCCAGTTGATCGCTTCCTTCAGCAGCTTTTCGGCATAGGCCGGGCGCAGGTTGCGATAGTCGATATAATAGGCATGTTCCCACACATCGAGGATCAGCAGCGGGGCGTGGCCTTCATGCGCGACCGGGGTGTCGGCGTCATGATAGCTGGTCACTTCCAGCTTGCCGTCCTTCAGGATCAGCGCGGCCCAGCCGCTGGCGAAGTGGCCGACGGCCTCTGCCTTGAGCTTCTCGATCAGCGCGTCGACCGAACCAAAGGCTTCCTCGATCTTGGCGAGCAGTTCGCCGGTCGGGGCGGTCTTCACCGGCGACAGCGAGTTCCAGTAGAAGGTGTGGTTCCAGATCTGGCCGACCTGGTTGAACAGGCCGCCCTTCGACGACTTGATCAGCTCGACCAGCGACTTGCCCTGCAGGCTTTCGTCGGCGGCGACCAGTTCATTGGCCTTCACGACATAGGCATTGTGATGCTTGCCGTGGTGGAAGTCGAAGGTTTCGACCGACAGGATGTCGCCAAAGGCGTCCTTGGCATAGGGAAGGTCGGGCAGAACAAAGGCCATGGCGGAACTCCTCGGGTTCGTTATGGGGCGGCCGGGCAATGGCTGGCGCGGCCGGTTGATTCTATGGTCCGGGCGGGGCGTTGACGCCTCCGACGCTTCCCATATGCGCACCCAACGCCCAAGAAAACCAATATGTGCCTATTGCGAAACGATCGCAGAAACAGGGGCTTGGCGGGGCTTTCGGGCAACAATGGTCGGGGCGTGCGCGCGGTGCCTTGCTTGACAGGCCGACCGGCGCCGAACATGATTGCCGCCATGCCATTCGGGACCATCTTTGCGCGCTTCCGCCATCATGGGGGACAGCTTCTCGCGGGCGATCCGCCCCGGACCTGACAGGCACGCTGCCGGCAGGTCCGGGGCACCCTTCTTGACGCTTTGCGTCCGAGGACCGGGCGCGCACCCCTATCAGGAAGTTTTCCCATGAGCCTGCAACAAAATTGGGCGGCCGTGCCGCCGATCCATATCGTCGAATCCGAAGCCGACATGATTTCCGACCTTGCCTGGGCGGCGCGCGACCGCTTCCCGGACGTCAGCCAGCTGTTGCTGGAGGAGGTCGGACGGGCGCAATTGTGCAGCCGGGCGGAATTGCCGGAGGATGTGGCGGCGATGGGATCGATCATCCGCTATCGCGATGGCGTGCGCGGCGTGCCGCGCCGGGTGGAACTGGTCTATCCCAGCCATGCTGACGTGGCGCTGGGCCGGATATCGATCCTGACGCCGGTCGGCGCCGCGCTGATCGGGATGCGGGCGGGCAACGCGATATTGTGGCCGGACCGCGACGGCCATCTGCGCGACATCATGGTGGACGAGGTGGTTCAGGCGGAAGCCTGAACCACCTCAAAAGCGGGGCCGGTCAGCCCTGTGGCGGGGTGGTTTCGCCGATTTCGTCGGCGGCCGGTTCCTCGCCCAGGGTCAGGCCGTGGCGCAGCAGCATCGGGATGTTGGCGCCCGCGAAGACGACCGAGACGATGGTCACGCCCCAGACCTTGACCGCGAGCCAGGTGTCGAAGCTCATCGTCCGTCGCATGACTTCGTTGGCGACCGCCATCGCGACGAAGAACAGCGCCCAGTTGCGCGAGAGCTTCATCCAGCCTTCTTCAGACAGCCCGTCATAGGCGGCCTGGAGCAGATATTTGAGCAGCGGCTTGCCACGCAGCAGGCCGGCGAACAGCATCAGCGCGAAAAAGGCATAGATGATGGTCGGCTTGGTCTGGATGAAGCGCTGGTCGTGGAAATAGATGGTGAGGCCGCCGAAGAAGAGGATCAGCAGCGCCGAGAGCCATAGCATCGGCGAGACCCGGCCGAGCTTCACCTTCGAGATGATGACGGCGATGACGATCGACACCATGAAGGCGGCGGTGCTGAAGGTCATGGCCGTGATCGGGTTGCCCGCCCCCCAGAACCAGCCAGCGCCCTTATAGGTCAGGAAGAAGACCAGCAGCGGCCCGAAATCGAGCGCCAGGCTGAGCGTGCCGCCATGGGCGGGCTTTGCGGCGGGTTTGGAAGGCTTGGTGTCAGCCATAAATCTACTCCGTCATGCCAGCGAAGGCCGGCATCTCACTTTCTCAATGAGATCAGGAAGGAAGAGAGACCCCAGCCTTCGCTGGGGTGACGAAAAAGGGGGCGTCAGCGGGCATAGGCCGTCCCCGCAATCGCGCGTGCCATGTCGCCGGCATCGAAGGGGCGCAGATCCTCGATCTTTTCGCCCACGCCGATGGCGTGGATCGGCAGGCGGAATTTCTCCGCCGCCGCGACCAGCACGCCGCCGCGCGCGGTGCCGTCCAGCTTGGTCATGACCAGGCCGGTGACCTGGGCGGTTTCCTTGAACACTTCGATCTGGTTCAACGCATTTTGTCCCGTGGTGGCATCGAGGACCAGGACAACGTCGTGCGGGGCGGCCGGGTTCAATCGGCCGAGCACGCGGCGCACCTTGGCCAGTTCGTCCATCAGTTCGGTCTTGTTCTGCAGGCGGCCGGCGGTGTCGACGATCAGCACGTCGATGCCGGTTGCCGTCGCCTGCTTGACCGCGTCGAACACGATGCCCGCCGCGTCGCCGCCTTCCTTGCCGGCGACGATCGGCACGCCCAGCCGATCGGCCCAGACCTTCAATTGGCCGATGGCGGCTGCGCGGAAGGTGTCGCCCGCCGCCAGCATCACGCCATAATCCTGTTCCAGGAAATTATTGGCGAGCTTGGCGATGGTGGTGGTCTTGCCCGAACCGTTGACGCCGATCACCAGGATCACCTGCGGACGCGGAAAGGCTTCGATCTCGAGCGGGCGCGCGACCGGGGCCAGCACCTTCTCGATCTCCTCCGCGATGATCTCGCGCAGATATTCCTCGGTCAGTTCCTTGTTGTAGCGTCCCTCGGCCAGGCGATCGCGCACCCGGCCGGCCATGGCCGGGCCGAGATCGGACATGATCAGGGCTTCCTCGATCTCGTCGAGGGTCTGGTCGTCGAGCGCGGCCTTGGTGAAGAGGCCGGTCAGATTCTCGCCGAGCTTGTCGGATGTGCGCTTGAGGCCGCCGAAGAGGCGGTCGCGCCAGCTGGTGCCGGTGTCAGTCATTATTGCGCCTCTTGCGCGATCAGCGCGCCATTCTCAAGGCCGCTGATGCGGGCCGCGACGATCGTGGAGGGGGGCTGGGGCGTGGTGAAGCGCACCGGCGCGAAATTTTCCGCATGGCCCGACAGGCCATTGCGTTCGACCAGCACCGACTGACGGGTGCCGACCAGGCGGGCGAGCCAGGCGTCGCGCTGCGCCGTGCAGGCGTCGCGCAGCAGGGCGGCGCGCGCCTTGATGGTGGCGCGATCCAGCTGGGGCATGCGCGCGGCGGGCGTGCCGGTGCGCGGCGAATAGGGGAAGATATGGCCATGGACGATGTCGCAATCGGCGACCAGCGCCAGGCTGTTGGCGAACATCGCATCATCCTCGGTCGGGAAGCCGGCGATGATGTCGGCGCCGATGCTGATGTCCGGCCGGGCGGCCTTCACCCGCTCGACGATGCGGACGGCGTCGGCGCGGGCATGGCGGCGCTTCATGCGTTTCAGGATCATGTCGTCGCCGGCCTGTAGCGAGAGATGCAGATGCGGCATCATGCGCGGCTCATGGGCGATGAGGTCGAACAGCCGCTCGTCAATCTCGACACTGTCGATCGAGGAGAGGCGCAGCCGGGGCAGGTCCGGGACATGGCGCAGCAGCCGTTCGACAAGCTGGCCGAGGGAGGGGCTGCCGGGCAGGTCGGGGCCATAGCTGGTGACGTCGACGCCGGTCAGCACGATCTCGCCATAGCCCGCATCGACCAGTTGCTTCGCCTTGTCGATCACCGCGCCGGCGGGGACGGAGCGGCTGTTCCCCCGGCCATAGGGGATGATGCAGAAGGTGCAGCGATGGTCGCAGCCATTCTGCACCTCCAGAAAGGCGCGGGCATGTTCGGCAAAGGCGCTGGCCATGTGCGGCGCGGTGTCCCGCACGGCCATGATGTCGGAGACGTTGACCTTGTCCGCCACCGGGGCGAAGGCGGCGGCCTCCAGCTTCTCGCGATTGCCGATCACGCCGTCCACTTCCGCCATGGCGGCGAAGGTCTGGGGTTCGGTCTGGGCAGCGCAGCCGGTGACGAGGATGCGGGCGTCGGGGCGGTCTCGTCTGGCGCGGCGGATCGCCTGCCGGGTCTGGCGCACGGCCTCGGCCGTCACGGCGCAGCTATTGACGACGATCAGGTCGTCCTGCGCGCCGGTCATCTCCCGGATCGCTTCGCTCTCCGCGATGTTGAGCCGGCAGCCCAGGGTGATGATATCGGGACCGGGCATCGATATCTTGCCCCCCGTCATTGCGAGCGCAGCGAAGCAATCCACGTCAGCGCGGTGGATTGCTTCGCTGCGCTCGCAATGACGATGAGAATGGGGGCCATGTCAGAAGCGGTCCCAGTCCGCCTCGCCGTCGAACACATGGGTGGCGGGGCCGGTCATGCGGATCGTACCGCCCGGTGCCCAGTCGATCTCCAGGTCGCCGCCCGGCAGGCTGACCGTCACCGGGCCGACCATCAGCTTGCGGCGGATTGCCGCGACGGCGGTGGCGCAGGCGCCGGTGCCGCAGGCGCGGGTGAGGCCGGCGCCCCGTTCCCAGACGATCAGGCGCAGATGTTGCGGGCCGACGACTTGCGCGAAATTGACGTTCACGCGGGCGGGGAAGAGCGGGTCATGCTCGATCAGCGGGCCGAGGCGCTCGAAATCCACCGCGTCCAGATCCTCGACGAAGAAGATCACATGCGGGTTGCCGACATTGACGGCGGCCGGCGCGGGCAGGTCTTCCCAGCTCGCGCTCATGGTGAGCGTGTCCATCGGCATGCCAAGCGGAATCGCGTCCCAGTCGAAGCGGGGCGCGCCCATGTCCACGCTGGCGCCGCCGTCCACGCTTTTCGCGCCGAGCAGCCCGGCCCTGGTGCGGATCAGCACGTCCTTGCCGACGAACAGCGGCACGCAGCGCGTGGCATTGCCGCAGGCTTCCACTTCCGAACCGTCGGAATTGAAGATCAGCATCGACACATCGGCCTGATCGCCCGCTTGCGGGGAGCCGATGACGATCAGCTGGTCGCAGCCGATGCCGGCATGGCGATCGGCAATGGCGCGGGCGCGCGCCTCCGTCATCGCAACCGGCGCACTTCGCGCGTCGATCACGACGAAATCATTGCCCAGACCATGCATCTTGGAAAAGCGGCTCATCATGGCGCCGCATTTAGTGTGGCGGGGGCGAAAAGGCCAGACTTCGCTGAGGACTGGTCTTTGCGATTATGCTGCCACCTTGAACGTCACGCGCAGGCTGCGGATCATGGATATCGGGTTGCCGTCATTATCCTTGGTCACGTCCAAGGAGAGCGCGCTTGCCTGCGCGCAGGCGACAGCGACCAGTTTCACGGCGTCGCGATCATTCTTGGAGCCCTCACAGAAAGCGACATGACCTGATGTGTCGACCCGGGTGATGACCGTGATGCTCTTTTCAAGTGCGCCGTCGGGCAGCTGTTGCACCTGCAATTCGATGTCGGATTGCGGCAATCGGTTGAGCGCTCCGGCAGGAATCTTTGCTGGTTGTTGCCCAGGGAGCGTCCAATTGATGGCGCCGGACCATATATTATAGGTCGAATTGCCTTGCTCGTCTGTCGCGGCTTTGAACTTGGCGCGGCGAACGAGCACGACGCAGGTCTGGGCATCGAGATCCGCAGAGCCACTTGTCCGTGTAACGCCGCACTGCATTACGCTGCCATCGGGGCAATCAGAATTTGATAGCCGACCATGCCCTCTTCATGGCGCGCCTGGGCGCCCGGTGGGTAATCCAGGTCCGACATCCAATTGCCGGGATTATTAGCCGGCGCCGCATTGGCGATCGCGCTCGCCAGGATCAGTCCTATCACGACGCTCATTCTTCCCCCTCGACCTCCAAATGGCCAGTCGCAACCCTAGCGCAAAGGGATGCGCGATCAAGGACCTGCGGTCAGGCGCTTCCGTCGATGATCGCGGCATAATCTTGCGGATCGACATTGGCGCCGGAGATGACGAGGGCGGTGGCGCCGTCGGTCGGCGGGGCGAGGCCGGCGAGCATGGCGGCGAGCGCCACCGCGCCGCCCGGTTCGACCACCAGCTTGAGGGTGGTGAAGGCGAAGCGCATCGCGTCGCGCACCTGATCGTCGCTGACGACCAGGCCACCGGCGAGCAGGGCGTGGTTGATCGGGAAGGTCAGCGCGCCGGGGCTGGGCGCGAGCAGCGCGTCGCAGATGCTGCGCGCGTCGGGCGAGACGGTTTCGCGCACGCCGCTGGCGAGCGAGCGGGCGGTGTCGTCGAAGCCGGCGGGTTCGACCGCATAGACGCTGATGTCCGGGCGGGCGGCCTTGACCGCCGTCGCCGTACCCGCGACCAGCCCGCCGCCACCGCAGCAGACGAGAATCTGGCTGAGGTCGGCGCCGGCGGCCTGCGCCTGCTCCAATATTTCGAGTCCGATCGTGCCCTGGCCGGCGATGATGAAGGGATCGTCGAAGGAGGGAACCAGCGTCGCGCCGCGTTCGGTGGCGAGGGCGGTGGCGATGGCCTCGCGGCTCTGGGTGAAGCGGTCATAGGGGACGACATCGGCGCCGAGCGCGCGGGTGTTGGCGGTCTTGATCGCGGGGGCGTCGGCCGGCATCACGATCGTTGCCGGGATGCCGAGCAGCCGTGCGGCGAAGGCGACGCCCTGGGCATGATTGCCCGAGGACCAGGCGACCACGCCCGCCGCCCGCTCGGCCGGGTTCAGGCGGGCGAGGCGGTTATAGGCGCCGCGGAACTTGAACGATCCGCTATGCTGGGCGCCCTCGAACTTCACCAGCACCCGCCGGCCGCAGCGATCGTTGAGCGCGGCATTCTCGATCAGCGGGGTGCGGACCGCCGCCGGCGCGATCAGCCGCGCGGCATCGGCGACGTCGGCGGCAGTGATGGCAAGCGAATCGGTCATGTCGGCTCCTTCGGTAAGTGGCCCCTGCATAGCCGGCAGTCGGCATCGCGCAACGATCCGCCGGGGCGATCCTGGCCCGCTTGGCAGGGCTTTCGCTTTGGCCTATGGCGGCGGCGCGCCGGGGTGGTCAAACGCCCCGGACGCGCATGATCGCGCCGGTGCCCGACAGGGCTGAAAACGGGAATGCGGTGCGGGGGGCGCAGGCCTTCCAAATCCGCGGCTGTCCCTGCAACTGTAAGCGGTGAGCGCGATGCGCAGGGTCCGGCGCCTTCCCAGGGGAGGCGCGGACCGGCCACTGGATCGATAGGGTCCGGGAAGGCTGGCGCATCGTTGCCCTGACCCGCGAGCCAGGAGACCTGCCGGCGTCTGGTCGCTCTTGCCCTGGCCCAGGGGATGGCCATGGCGCGGTGTTTCCGTCGAGCGACGCCCATGGCGGCCGGGGCCGCATCGGTGCGTGGGGCGGGGCGCTGGCGTCTTCCCGATCCATGCAGCGACCGTGTGTGCGGACGCCCCGGTTCCAAATCGACGGACGCCGGGGGACGATAAAATGAAGATGTTGGGGATTTCGCTGATCGCGCTGCTGGCCGCTACGCCGGCACTGGCCCAGGATGATGACATCGTCGTCACCGCTTCGGGCATTGCGCAGCCGCGTGACGAGGTCGGCCAGGCGATCACGGTGATCGATGCCGACACGATCAGGACGCGCCAGGCGGTCGATGTCGTCGACCTGCTCGCCACCACGCCGGGCGTCCGCTTCAGCCGCAATGGCTCGACCGGCGGCGTCGCCGGCGTATCACTGCGCGGCGCGGAGACGACCCAGACGCTGGTGCTGATCGACGGGGTCAAGGTCAACGACCCGAGCGGCATCGGCGACGGCTATGATTTCGGCCATCTGCTGACCGGCAATATCCGCCGGATCGAAGTGCTGCGCGGGTCCAACTCGGTGGTCTATGGCAGCCAGGCGATCGGCGGCGTGGTCAATGTGATGACCGGCGCGCCGAGCGAGGGTTTCGCGGCCAATGCCTCGGCCGATTATGGCTATAGCGACACGCTGAACGCCAAGGCCGATGTGTCGGGCACGCGCGGCGCGGTGTCGGGCGGCGTGGGCGTCGCCTATTTCAACACCGACGGCATTTCGTCCGCTTCGCGCGACTTTGGCGCGAGCGAGCGCGACGGCTATGAGAATATCGCCACCAACGCCAAGCTGAAGATCGCCTTCACCGACACGCTCAGCCTCGACCTGCGCGGCTATTATATCCATGCCGATCTCGACTATGACAGCTTCTTTGGCGCACCGGCCGACAGCGCCGACATCAGCAAGCTCGACCAATATGTCGGCTATGCCGGGATCAACCTGGCGCTGTTCGATGGCAAGCTGACCAACCGTGCGGCGGTCACCTGGCTGCGCAACGACCGCGACTATTATTTCGTGCGCGGCACCGACCCGGACTATGGCTATTCGGGCACCAACCTGCGCTTCGAATATGAGGGCGTCTATGCCCCGGTCGATCAGGCCAAACTGATCTTCGGCTATGAGCATGAGCGGCCGGACTATGATTATTTCGGCTTTGGCAGCATCGATAGCGCGAGGGCGAATATCGACAGCGTCTATGCGCTGGCGGTGGTGAAGCCGCTTACCGGCCTCGCCGTCACCGGCGGGCTGCGCCATGACGATCATAGCCAGTTCGGCGGTGCGACCACCTTTGGTGCCAACGCCAATTACACGCCGAACGCGGGCGCGACCAATATCCGCCTCTCCTATGGCGAGGGGTTCAAGGCGCCGTCGCTCTATCAGCTTTACGATACCTATAGCGGCAACAGCGCGCTGCGGCCGGAACGGTCGAAAAGCTATGATATCGGCTTCGACCAGAGCCTGGACGGGGACAAGGCGGTGCTGTCGCTGACCGCCTTCCAGCGCGATACCAGCAACCAGATCAATTATGATTATGCGACCTACACCTACGGCAATCTCGATCGGACCCGGGCCAAGGGCGTGGAAGCGACCGTGACGCTGAAGCCGGTCGAGGCGCTGACGGTGGCGGCAAGCTACTCCTATGTCGATGCGCGCGACCGGTCGGGCGGGGTGAATGATGGCAATCGCCTGCCACGCCGGGCCGCCAATGCGGTCAGCGTTTCGGCCGACTATCTCTGGTCCTTCGGCCTGTCGACCGGCGCGACCCTGACCATGGTCGGCGACAGCTATGACGACACGGCCAACACCCGCCGGCTCGACGGCTATGGCCTGGCCGGGCTGCGCGCGTCCTTCCCGGTGGGCGAGCATCTGGAAGTCTATGGCCGGATCGACAATCTGTTCGATGCGGATTACGCCACCGCCTATGGCTATGGCACCTATGGCCGATCGGCCTATGGCGGCGTGCGTGTCCGCTTCTAAGGGGCGGCGGCATCCTTTGTTGCTGCCGGGGCTGATTGCCCTGCTGCTGGTCGCGGGAATCGCGTCGGTCGCGCTGGGATCGGTGACGATCGCGCCGGCGCGCATCCTGGCGGTGCTGGCGGGCGGCGGCGACATGGTAGCGCGCGCGATCATCATCGACCTGCGCCTGCCGCGCATGGCGATCGGCCTGCTGGTCGGCGCCATGCTGGGCCTGTCGGGCGCGGCGCTGCAGGGCTATCTGCGCAATCCGCTGGCCGAGCCCGCCGTGCTGGGCGTGTCCAATGCGGCGGCGCTGGGGGCGGTGATCGCGCTCTATTTCGGCCTGTCCGAACTCCATCCGATGGCGTTGCCGCTGCTGGCGATCATCACCGCACTGGCGGCGATCGGTGCGCTGTTCCTGCTCGCCGGGCCGTCGGAAAGCCCGCTGACGCTGATCCTGGCCGGCATTGCCGTCGCGACGCTGGCGGGGGCGGGGATCAGCCTGGCGCTCAACCTGTCGCCCAATCCCTTTGCCGCGATGGAGATCATGAGCTGGCTGATGGGGAGCCTGGAAAATCGCAGCATCGACCATCTGCTGCTGGCGCTGCCCTGCGTCGCGGTTGGCACGGCGCTGCTGCTTTATGACGGGCGCGCGCTCGACGCGCTTACCCTGGGCGAGGATGGCGCGCGGGCACTGGGCGTCGACCTGTCGCGGGCGCGGCTGCGGCTGATGGCGGGCGTCGCGATCGGCGTCGGCGGCGCGGTGGCGGTGACCGGATCGATCGGTTTCGTCGGCCTGATCGTGCCGCATCTGGTGCGGCCTTTGACCGATCGGTCGCCTTCCGCGCTGCTGCTGCCGTCGATGCTGGGCGGCGCGGTGCTGCTGACCCTGGCCGATATCGGCGTGCGCATCATCCCGACCAGCAGCGAATTGAAGCTGGGCGTGGTGACGGCGATCCTGGGGGTGCCGGTCTTCCTCATTCACCTGATGCGGGAGCGGCGGCTATGGTGACCCTGTCGACCGAGCAACTGGACGTCCGGCTGGGCCGCCATCTGGCGGTGCGCGGCGTTGATCTGACCATGGCGCCGGGTCAGTTGATCGGCGTGATCGGCCCCAATGGCGCGGGCAAGTCGACCTTGGTGCGGGCGCTGCTGGGGCTGGTGAAGCCGGCCGCCGGACGCGCGCTGCTGGACGGCACGCCGGTCGAGCGTCTGTCGCGCCAAGCGGTGGCGCGGTCCATCGCCTATCTGCCGCAGGGCCAGACCTTGCATTGGCCCCTGGCGGTCGAGCGGCTGGTGGCGCTGGGGCGGTTGCCGCATCTGGGGCCGCTGTCGCGCCTGACCGCCGACGATGAGGCGGCGATCGAGGATGCGATGGTCCGCGCCGATGTCACCGGCTTCAAGGGCCGGATCGCGACCGAGCTGTCGGGTGGCGAGCGGGCGCGGGTGCTGCTGGCGCGGGCGCTGGCGGTGGGCGCGCCGGCGCTGATCGCCGACGAGCCGCTGGCCGCGCTCGACCCCGGCCACCAGATCGACGTGATGGCATTGCTGCGGGCGCAGGCGCAGGGCGGGGCGCTGGTCGTCACCGTGCTGCACGATCTGGCCATGGCGGCGCGCTATTGCGACCGGCTGCTGCTGATGGATGGCGGCGCGCTGGTGGCGGACGGGGCGCCGATGGTGGTGCTGACGCCGGAGCGGCTGGCTTCCGTCTATGGCGTTACCGCGCGGATCGACGTCAACGATGGCCTGCCGCTGATCGTGCCGACGGCGCGGGTCTGATCTATAACGAAAAGGGGGCCTTTCGGCCCCCTTTGCTTAGTTGCCGAAGCCGCGCGGGGCGGGATCGACCACGCTGATCGTGCCGGCGCCGACCTCGCTCACTTCCAGTGCGCGTTCGGCGATGCCGTTGCGGTTGAAGCGGAAGGCGCCGTCGATACCGGCAAAGCCGCCCGCATCGCGCAGCCGCGCGGTCGGGAAGGGCGCGCCCGGCTTCCAGTCCTGGGCGATCCGCACCGTCAGCAGCACCGCATCATAGCCCATCGAGGACAGGCGGAAGGGCGCGCTGCCGTAACGGGCGCGATATTTGGTCGCGAGCTGGCGATAGAGGCCATCCGACACGCTGGCATACCAGGCGCCGCGCAGCACGGGGCTGGCGGCCAGCGATTCCTCGGCATTCCAGATTTCGGTGCCGAGCAGGCGGGCATTGGCGCCGCCATTCTTGCGCACGATCGGCGCGACCTGCAGCGCGACCCGGCCGCTGTCGGCGATCAGCAGCGCGTCATAGCTGGACGAAGCCTGCAATTTCTTGACCGCAGCGGTGATCGAGGCGGGGGTGCGATCGAAGGTCTGCATCGACACGACCGTGCCGCCGGCCTGTTCGACCGCGCGCAGCAGCGCATTGCCGGCGCGCTCGCCATAGGTGCCGCGCGGCACCAGTGCGCCGAAATTGGACAGGCCCTTTTCACGGGCGAAGCCGATCACGCGCTCGATCGACTGGTTGGGGGTATAGCCCATCAGGAAGATGTTGCTGCCCGCGACGCTGGTGTCGTTGGAAAAGCTGATGACCGGCACATTGGCCTTGGCCGCGATCGGGCCGACGATGCGGGCGTCATCCGCCAGCAATGGCCCCAGGATCAGGCGGTTGCCGTCGGCCAGCGCCCGGTTGGCGGCGGCCGCCGCGCCGGTGGCGGTGTCATAGGTGGTGATGCGGACCTTGTCGGTCTTGATGTCCATCAGCGCAAGCGTGGTGGCGTTGGCGATCGACTGGCCCACGCCCGCATTGGGGCCGGACGTCGGCACCAGCAGCGCGACGCGGTGGCGCGCAGTGTCGGTCGGCAGGCCCTGGGTCACGTCCGGGCCGGTGGGCTGGGCGGGGCCGGTGGGCTGAACGGGGCCTGGCCCCTTGGGCACGATCGACTGACAGGCGGCCAGCATGATGGTGCTGGCAACGAACAGCAATCGCGCGCTGCGCTTCATCGCCGCGAACATGTTCGCTTGCCGGGGGGCATCCGTCTCTGTCATCTGGGATCCTTATGGAAACTATATTGGCATCCGGGCTTGAGCCCGGGCTTTACATCGTGGCGGGGCCGATCGGCAACCTTGGAGACCTTACGCCGCGCGCGGCGGAAGTCCTGCGGTTGGCCGACGTGGTCGCCGTGGAAGATACACGGGTCAGCGCAAGGCTGCTGCGCCATGCGGGGTCGGATCGACCGATGATTCCCTATCATGACCATAGCGCGGAAAATGTGCGGCAGCGGCTGATCGAGCGGATGGCGAGCGAATCGGTGGCGCTGCTGTCGGACGCGGGGACGCCGCTGATTTCCGATCCGGGTTACAAGCTGGTGCGCGATGCGCGGGCGGCCGGGCGCAGGATCACGACCCTGCCGGGACCGAGCGCGGCGATCGCGGCGCTGACCCTGTCAGGCCTGCCGACCGACCGATTCCTGTTCATGGGCTTCCTGCCGAGCAAGGCGAAGGCACGCGGCGACGTGCTGGCCGAAGTGGTGGCGCTGCGCGCGACCCTGGTCTTCTACGAAAGCGGGCCGCGCCTGTCGGAAAGCCTGTCGTCGATGGCCGCGCATCTGGGCGATCGCGAGGCGGCGGTCAGCCGCGAGATCAGCAAGACGTTCGAGGAAACCGCGACCGGGACGCTGACCGAACTCTCTGCCCGCTATGCCGATGCCCCGCCCAAGGGCGAGATCGTCGTCATCGTCGGCCCGCCCGGCGAGGCGCCGCCGGCCAGCGCCGAGGATGCCGATGCGGCGCTGCGGGAGGCGCTGACCCGGCTGCCGGTGTCGAAGGCGGCGGGCGAGGTGGCCAAGAAGCTGGGGCTCGACCGGCGGGCGCTCTATGACCGGGCGAACGAGCTGAAGGGAGAACGGGAAGCGTGAACCGCCAGCAGGCGGAGAAGCGCGGCCGCCAGGCCGAACGCATCGCCGCCTGGTGGCTGCGCCTCAAGGGCTGGCAGATTGTCGGCCAGCGCCTGCGTACCCCCGCGGGCGAGGTGGACCTGGTCGCGCGCAAGGGGGCGATGCTGGCCTTTGTCGAGGTGAAGAGCCGCGCGACCGACGCCGAACTGGACGTCGCGATCGACCAGCGCCGACTGGCACGGGTCGCGGCGAGCGCCGAAATATTATGGCATCAGCTGGCAAGGCCCGGAGACGACATGCGAATTGATGTCATCCTCCTTGCGCCGGGCCGCCCGCCACGCCATCTGGCCAATGTCTGGCATGGGGGGTGAAGGCTCTCCATTCCGTTCGGGCTGAGCGAAGTCGAAGCCCACGCCTGAGCGCCAGCGAAGGCAAGTCACCTCGCTAACGCTCGGCGGAGCCCTTCGACTTCGCTCAGGGCGAACGGTAAAAGGAATGAAGATGACCGAACTCAACCCCCTGACCGTCGCCATGCAGATGGACCCGATGGACGGGATCAAGATCGCCGGCGATTCGACCTTCCACATCATGCTGGCGGCGCAGGCGCGGGGGCATAAGCTCTATCATTATCTGGCGCCTGACCTTAGCTATCGCGACGGCCGGGTGCTGGCCAAGGCGCGGCCGGTGAAGGTGCAGAAGGTGCAGGGCGATCATTATGCGCTGGGCGAGCCGGAGATGCTGGACCTGGGCCGCGACGTCGATGTCGTGTGGATGCGGCAGGATCCGCCCTTTGACCTGAGCTACATCACCGCCACCCATTTGCTGGAGCGGGTGCAGGAAGAGACTTTGGTGGTGAATGACCCGGCCAGCGTCCGCAATGCGCCCGAAAAGCTGTTCGTGCTCGACTATGCCCGCTTCATGCCGCCGACGATGATCACCCGCGACCTGGCCGAGGTGAAGAGCTTCCTGGCGGAGCATGGCGAGATCGTGGTGAAGCCGCTCTATGGCAATGGCGGCGTCGCGGTATTCCATGTCGGCAGCAATGGCGCGAACCTGTCGTCGCTGGTGGAACTGTTCAAGGCCTCGTGGGTCGAACCCTTCATGGTCCAGGCCTTCATCCCCGGTGTCGCGCAGGGCGACAAGCGCATCGTGCTGGTCGATGGCGAGGTCGCGGGCGCGGTCAACCGCATTCCGGGCGCGGGTGAGATCCGCTCCAACCTGGCGGTCGGCGGATCGGCGGCCAAGACGGTGCTGACCGATCGCGAGCGCGAAATCTGCGAGGCGATGGGGCCGGAATTGAAGCGCCGTGGCCTGTTGTTCGTCGGCATCGACGTGATCGGCGGCGAATGGCTGACCGAAATCAACGTGACGTCGCCGACCGGCATCGTGTCGATCGACGCGTTCGACGGCACCGACACCGGCGGCATGATCTGGGATGCGATCGACGCGCGCCTGGCGGCGCGGGCGGCGGCCTGATTTTCATGATCCTTCTCCGTCATCCCAGCGAAGGCTGGGATCTCTCTTTCTGGCTTCGGAATAGAAATAAGTGGGATGCCAGCCTGCGCTGGCATGACGGAAGAGGCAGGACGCACCCATGACCGACTGGGTTCTGCGGCTGATCGATGCGGGGGGCTATTGGGGGATCTTCCTGCTGATGATCCTCGAAAATGTGTTTCCGCCGATCCCGTCGGAACTGATCATGGGGATTGGCGGCATCCGCGTCGGCCAGGGGCGGATGGCGATGGAGTGGCTGCTGCTGGCGGGCACGCTGGGCACCACCATCGGCAATTATTTCTGGTATCTGGTCGGCCATATATTGGGCTTCGGGCGCTTGAAGCCGCTGGTCGATCGCTATGGTCGCTGGGCGACGCTGGAATGGCGCGATGTCGAGGCGCTGGACCGGTTGTTCGGCAAATATGGCCAGATCGTCGTCTTCGTCTTCCGCTTCATGCCGGCCTTTCGCACGATGATCTCGCTGCCCGCCGGCCTGTTCCGCATGGGGCATGTCCGCTTTCTGGTGTGGACCGCTGGCGGGGCGCTGATCTGGAACATCATCCTGGCCTATGCGGGATTTTTCCTGGGGCGTAATTTCCGCGATATCGACAAATATGTGGGGCCGGTGGCGACCGCCTGCGTGATCGGGGCGGTGATCTTCTATCTGTGGCGGTTGGCGACCTGGAAGCCCAAGGGCTGAGGTCGCTCAGAAGGGCAGCTTGATGCCGACCATCACCCGCTGCGAGGTGGTGCCATTGCCCATGCCCTGGCTTTCGACATGGAGATTGCCCTTCACCTTGCCGAACAGCGGCATTTCCGCGCGACCGAGCGGGGGTTCCTCGCTGGTCGCCACCATGTCGCGATCGACGCGCTGGCTCTGGCGCCGGGCGGTGACGACGATGGCGTTGGGATCGGACGAAGGCTGCACCTGCTTCAGGTCGAAATCGGCGGGGATTTGGGCCGGGCCAATAGTTTGCAGGGCCAATAGCAGACGCAGCATGGACATCCCTTCCTTACCCCCGGAAATGGGAGGCTGACGCAGGATTACGGCGAATCCGTGACCATTTCAGGCGCGGGGATGGGCGGCGCGATAGACGTCGAGCAGATGGGCGGCATCGACCTGCGTATAGACCTGGGTCGAGGTCAGGCTGGCATGGCCGAGCAGTTCCTGCAGGCTGCGCAGGTCGGCGCCGCGGCCGAGCAGATGGGTTGCGAAACTGTGGCGCAGCGCATGGGGCGTGGTCCGGTCCGACAGGCCGAGACGCCCGCGCGCGCCCTGCACCGACCGGCGGATCAGCGCGGCCGAAAGCGGACCGCCGCGCGCGCCGCGGAACAGCGGCTGGTCGCGCTCCGGGGACCAGGGGCATTGCTCGGCATAGGCTTCGATCGCGGCGCGGACCTGCGGCAGCAGCGGCACCAGCCGCGTCTTGTTGCGCTTGCCGGTGACGCGCAGCGTGTCGCCCAGCGGCAATATGTCGCCCATCAGCCCCATCGCCTCGCCAATGCGCAGGCCCGCGCCATAGAGCAGCAGCAGCACCGCCCAGTCGCGCGCGCCGATCCAGTCCTCGCGCGCGCCCTCGGCAATGTCGGCCGCCAGCGCCAGCGCCTCGTCGGGGGAGATGGGGCGGGGCAGGCCGCGCTTGACCCGTGGTCCCTTGAGCTGGGGCACGCGGGCTTCTGCGCCGCCGACGAACTTCAGGAAGCCGCGCACGGCGGAGAGTTCACGCGCGGCGGAGAGATTGCCGATGCCGTCGACCCGGCGGCTGGCGAGATAGGCGCGCAGGTCCGCCTGCTCCAGCCGGGCGAGGCTGGCGGCGGTCACGGCCTGGCCCTGATGCTCGGCGAGGAAGGCGATCAGCCGCTCGGCCGTGGCGACATAGGCCCGCACCGTATGGGTGGAGCGCCGCCGGTCGAGGCTGAGATGCTGGCGCCAGCGTTCGGGGAGGGAGGGGGTCATGTTGGAAATGCCGCGCTTAACTTCGCATATTTCCCGCACATTTTGATAGGTTGAAACAAGAGTAGGAAATCTTGTTTCGCGGAGTGGGGCATGCGGGGAGGGGCTGCGTTGCGCATGGCGGCAGCCTAGCAGAGGGGGGCGAGGTAGGACAGGTGGCCCTCCTATCTGATCGTCACCCCAGCGAAGGCTGGGGTCTGTGGCCTTCAAACGATATGGTCGAAGAGATCATCCCAATCCGGGTTGGCCTGTTCGATCAGGCGGATTTCCCAATCGCGCTTCCAGGCCTTGAGCGCTTTCTCCCGACTGATCGCCAGCAGGATATCCGTGTGATGTTCGACGAGGACCAGACGTGTCAGCCCATATTTGCGGCAGAAAATCGATCCGGTGCCGCGCCGAGGTTGATCGATGCGCGCGGCGAGATCGGCGGTGACGCCGATATAGAGGACGCCGCACGGCTTGTTGGTCATGATGTAGGTATAGCCGCCCTGCGCCATCCGGCGATGCTACATATATAGGCCTGAGATGCCAGCCTTCGCTGGCATGACGGTCATCTGCGGCCCTTGAAATCCGCCCGAAAATGGGCACATGGGAGCCATGGCTACCCCGTTTGATCCGGCCGATTTGCCGACCGGCATCCTGATGACGCTGTCGCCGCTGGTGGCGCGCGTGCTGGCGCCCAATCCGTCGCCCTTCACCTATACCGGCACCCAGACCTATCTGGTCGGCGGCGCGGATGTGGCGGTGATCGATCCGGGGCCGGACGAGGCCGAGCATCTCGACGCGCTGATCGCCGCGATCGGCGGGCGGCGCGTGGTGGCGATCCTGTGCACCCATACCCATCGCGACCATAGCCCGGCGGCGCGGCCGCTGAGCGCGCTAACCGGCGCGCCGATCATCGGCTGTGCGCCGTTGACGCTGAACGATGACGGGCCGCGCGCGGACGCGGCCTTCGACGCGGACTATCGGCCCGACCGGGTGCTGGGCGATGGCGAGGTGGTGGCCGGCACCGGCTGGACGCTGGAGGCGGTGGCGACGCCGGGCCATACGTCCAATCATCTCTGCTTTGCGCTGGCGGAAGACAAGGCGCTGTTCACCGGCGATCATGTGATGGGCTGGTCGACCAGCGTCATTTCCCCGCCCGATGGCGACATGACCGCCTATATGCGATCGATGCAGCGGCTGCTGGAGCGGGACGATGTCGTCTATTATCCCGCCCATGGCGAGCCGGTGGAAAATCCGCAGCGGCTGGTGCGCGGCATGATGGGCCATCGCAAGCAGCGCGAGGGCCAGATCATGCGCTTCCTGGAGCGCAATGGCGACAGCGCCATCCCCGACATGGTGGCGGAAATGTACAAGGGCGTGGACCCGCGCCTTTATGGGGCGGCCGGGCGATCGGTGCTGGCGCACCTCATCGACCTCAATGGCCGGGGCATGGCCGCACCGCTGGAGGATGGGCGATGGCAGATGCGCTGAAGCGCTATGCCGGGCCGGTCGCGGTCGCGCTGCTGATCCTGATCGTCGGCGGGGCGATGCTGGTCGGCTGGCAACGCTATAATCGCGACTATGTGGTGAGCGTCGAGGATGACGGCACGGCGGTGACCAAGGTCATTGCCGAAAAGATTGCCGGCACCAGCAGCCTGAAGGTTTCGGAACTGAGCGGCACGATCCAGAGCAGCGCGCGCGATGTGCGCGGCTTTGGCTGGCTGAAGTCCGACCAGGTGGTGAAGATGCCCTTTTCGGTCGACTATTTCGTCAATGTCGGCGCGATCGGCGCGGATGATCTGGAATGGGATGCGGAGCGCCGCACCCTGATCGTCAATGCGCCTGACGTGACCGTCGGCAAGCCCAATGTCGACGAGAGCCAGCGCACCCTGGTGCGGACCAGCGGCCTGTTCGTGACGCGCGAGGCGGGCGAGGAACTGAGCCGGCGCACATCCGCCTATGCCCAGGCGCGGGCCGCCAAATCGGCCGGGTCGCCCGAGCGGATGGCGCAGGCGCGCGACTATGGCCGGGCCGCGCTGGTGAAGCTGATGGCGGCGCCCTTGGCGGCGGCTGGGCAGGGCGATGCGCGGGTGATCGTCACTTTCCCGGCGGAGCGGCCGAACAGGGAACAATGGGACGTGACCACGCCGATCAACGAGGTACTGGCCAACAAGCGGCAGCAGCGCTAGGGCGCGGGCAAAGGGCCGGACATGGGACCGAGGAGTATCAGGGTATGAACGCCATCACCGGCATTCCGCAGGGTCTGGACCTGCGTGCCGAAATCGACCGCCTGCGCAAGGAGCGCAACGCCGTCATCCTGGGCCATTATTATCAGTCGCCCGAGATTCAGGATCTGTCCGATTTCGTCGGCGACAGTCTGGAACTGTCGCGCAAGGCGGCCGAGACCGATGCCGATGTCATCGCTTTCTGTGGCGTGCGCTTCATGGCCGAAACGGCGAAGATCCTGTCGCCGCAGAAGATCGTCGTGCTGCCCGACATGGACGCCGGCTGCAGCCTGGAAGACAGCTGCCCGCCCGCCCAGTTCAAGGCGTTCCGCGAGGCGCATCCCGATCATATTGCGCTGAGCTACATCAACTGTTCGGCCGAGGTGAAGGCGCTGTCCGACATCATCGTGACGTCGTCGTCGGCCGAGAAGATCCTGGCGCAGATCCCCAAGGATCAGAAGATCATCTTCGGCCCCGACAAGCATCTGGGTGGCTACCTCAAGCGCAAGCTGGGCCGCGACATGCTGCTGTGGCCGGGCGTGTGCATCGTGCATGAAGCGTTCAGCGAGACCGAATTGCTGAAGCTCAAGGCCCAGCATCCACAAGCGCCGGTCGCCGCGCACCCGGAATGCCCGCCCTATATCGTCGACCATGCGGATTATGTCGGGTCGACCAGCGGCATCCTCGACTTTGCTAAGACGATGCCGGGCGACACGCTGATCGTCGCCACCGAACCGCATATCATCCACCAGATGCAGAAAAGCGTGCCGGACAAGAATTTCATCGGCGCGCCGGGTGCTGACGGCAACTGCAACTGCAATATCTGCCCCTATATGGCGCTCAACACGATGGAGAAGCTCTATCTGTCGCTGCGCGACCTCAGCCCGCGTATCGAAATGGACGAGACGCTGCGCGTCGCCGCCAAGAAGAGCCTGGACCGGATGCTGGAAATGGCCAGCGGCACGGTCGGCCAGGGCGATCTGGGCGCACGCTGAGATGTCATTGCTACCCGTCATTGCGAGCGTAGCGAAGCAATCCATTGCAGACCCGTGGATTGCTTCGCTACGCTCGCAATGACGAAGTGTGGGTAGCGAACGGATCGCTTGACGGGGAGAAAAGGCACATGGTCAACCTCCCCGACAGCGACTTCGGCCTCGCTTATTATATCCTTGAATGGGCGATCCGCATCGGCGCGCTGATCGCGGTGCCCTTTCGCCGCAGCGCGGCCGCGACGCGGGCCTGGCTGCTGCTGATCTTCTTCCTGCCGGTGCCGGGGCTGATCCTGTTCTGGATCATCGGCAGCCCGCGTTTCCCCGAATGGCGACGCGAGCGCTTTGGCGAGCTCGACCCCTGGTTCGGCGGCATTGGGGCGCGGCTGGCCATTCATGCGCCACCCCGTGATCCGATCGTCGACCTCGCCGCCAAGCTGGGCAAGATGCCGGCGACCGGCGGAAACCGGGTCGATCTGATCTTCGACTATATCGTCGCGATCGACCGGCTGGTGGCGGACATCAATGCCGCGCGGCACAGCGTCCGCATCCTCGTCTATATCTTCGCCGACGATGCGGTGGGGCAGCGCGTGGCCGATGCGCTGGGCGCGGCGGTCAAGCGCGGCGTCACCGTGCAGGTCATGTATGATCCGGTGGGATCGCGGCCGTGGCGCAGGGGGATGGAGGCGATGCTGAGCGCGGCGGGGGTGGAGCTGTGCGCCGCCCTGCCGTTCCGCTGGATCCGCGGGCGGACAAGGCGCGACATGCGCAACCATCGCAAGCTGTTCGTGATCGACGGGACGATCGGCCATGTCGGGTCGCAGAATATCGTCGCGCGCGATTTCAAGCCCGGCATCGTCAACCAGGAACTGGTGGCGCGGGTGACCGGGCCGGTGGTGGCGGAGCTGGAGGCGCTGGTGCGGGCCGACTGGTATATGGAGACGCGCCAGCTGCCCGAGGGGCCAGTGATCATTCCTGAACCGGTTGGCGAGGCGGTGGCGCAATTGCTGCCGAGCGGGGCCAATTATCCGCTGGAAGGGTTCAAGACGCTGCTGGTGTGGCAGCTGCATCAGGCACGCAGCCATGTGATGCTGGTGACGCCCTATTTCATTCCCGACGACGATCTGGTCGATGCGATGCGCACGGCGGTGGTGCGTGGCGTCAAGATCGACCTGATCGTGTCCAAGCCGGTCGACCAGTGGCTGGTCCATGCGGCGCAATCCTCTTATTATGCCGAGCTGATGGCGGCGGGCATCGGTATCCACGCCCATCGGCCCGAATTCGTCCATGCCAAGACGGTCAGCATCGACGGCCGGCTGGCGGTGGTCGGCTCCGCCAATGTCGACATGCGCAGTTTCGAGCTGAACGAGGAGGCGAGCCTGCTCCTCTATGACGCCGAAACGGTGGCGGCAGTCGAAGTCGTGCAGCGCCGCTTCATGGCGCGGGCGGAGACGCTGGACCGCGAGCAGTGGCGCGCCCGCCCGCTCTATCGCAAGGTTGCGGAAAATGTCGCGCGGATGGTCGGCTCGCTGCTTTGACAATATCCGTCATTGCGAGCGCAGCGAAGCAATCCATGTTGCACCGATGGATTGCTTCGCTGCGCTCGCAATGACGATTAAACGGGTACTAACCCGCTGGCATAGCCCCGCATCATCGCCTATCGCATCGGGCCATGAGACATAAGCTGACGCTCCGTTCCGCCCTGATGGCGATCGCCATCGCTTCCGCTCCTGCCCTGATCGCCGCCGCGCCCGCCACGGGTGACGATCCCTATCTCTGGCTGGAGGATATCGAGGGCACAAAGGCGATCGCGCAGGTCGAGCAGTGGAATGGCGAGACGGAAAAGCTGTTGCGTGCCAGCCCGCGTTTCGAGGCGGACCGGGCGCGGGCGCGCGCGATCCTGGACGATGAAAGCCAGATTGCGGTGCCCGACAAGGTGATGGGCGACCGGGTCACCAATTTGTGGCGGGACGCGAAGAATCCGCGCGGCCTGTGGCGGTCGAGCGACCTGGCCTCCTACCTCGCCGGCAAGCCCAACTGGACGACGATTATCGACGTCGATGCGCTGGGCAAGGCCGAGGGCAAGAGCTGGGTCTGGCATGGCGCCGACTGCCTGGCGCCCGATTACAGCCGCTGCCTGATCTCGCTGAGCGCCGGCGGCACCGATGCCGATGTCGTGCGCGAATATGATCTGACCACCGGCAAGTTCGTCGAGGGCGGCTTTACCCTGCCCGAAGCCAAGAGCGACGTCGCCTGGGCGGACAAGGACACGCTGCTGGTCGGCACCGACTATGGCGCGGGATCGCTGACCGCGTCGGGCTATCCGCGCATCGTCAAGCGCTGGAAGCGGGGCACGCCATTGTCGGCGGCGACCTTGGTCAAGGAAGGCGTCGACAGCGACATTTCGGTGCGGCCGCGCGTCGAGCAGGATGGAGCCAAGCGTTGGGTCTTCATCGACCGGGCGCTGACCTTCTACACCAACGACCTCTATATCGAGGGTGCGAACGGCCAGCTGATCCGCACCCCGGTGCCCGACACGGCCGATTTCCGCGGCCTGATCGGCGGGCAGATGATCGTGCTGCTGAACAAGCCGCTGGGCGACATTCCGACCGGATCGCTGGTGTCCTGGCCGATCGCCGATGTGGCGGCGGGCAAGGCGGGGGTGCCGCAGGTCGTGCTGAAGCCGACCGCGACCACCGTTGTCGAGGAAGTGCGCACCACCGACCATATCCTGTGGGTGAAGCAGCTCGACAATGTGTCGGGCGCGCTGCTGGCGATGACTCGCGACCCCGCCACCGGCCGCTGGACCAGCCGTTCGGTGCCGCTGGCCGACAAGGCGACGGTCCATCTGGTCGGCACCGACGACAAGGGCGACCGGGTCTTCGCTTCGGTCGAGGGGATGCTGACCCCGCCGAGCCTGATGGTGGCGGGCGCGCAGGGGCCGGCGCGCACGATCCAGCAACTGCCCGCGCGCTTCGACGCCAGCCAGTTCGTGGTGGAGCAGCGCTTCGCGACGTCGAAGGACGGGACGAAGGTGCCCTATTTCCTGGCGCGCAAGAAGGGCGTGACGGGGCCGGTCCCGGCGTTCATCCATGCCTATGGCGGGTTCCGCGCGGCGCAGACGCCGACCTACCTCACCACCGAACCCTATCGCGCCGGGCCGCTGGGCCTGTTCTGGGTCGAGGATGGCAATGCCTATGTCCTCGCCAATATCCGGGGCGGCGGCGAATATGGTCCGGCCTGGCATCAGGATGCGCTGCGCGAGAAGCGCCAGAATGCGTTCGACGATCTGGCGGCGGTGGCCGAGGATCTGGTGAAGACCGGCGTGTCGACCAAGGGCAATATCGGCATTTCCGGCCGCTCCAATGGTGGCGTGCTGGTCGGCGCGGCGATGACCCAGCGGCCCGACCTGTATGGTGCGGTGATCGCGGGATCGCCGCTGGAGGATATGAAGCGCTATTCGCATCTGTCGGCCGGCGCGTCCTGGGTGGCGGAATATGGCGATCCCGATGTGCCGTCGGACTGGGCGTTCATGCAGCGGTGGTCGCCCTATCAGAATGTGAAGACCGGGGTGCACTATCCGCCCGCCTTCTTCTACCTGTCGACCAAGGATGACCGGGTGCATCCGGGCCATGCGCGCAAGATGGCGGCGAAGCTGAAGGCGACCGGCAGCACGGTCTATTATCATGAATATCGCGAGGGCGGCCATTCGGTCGGCGCCGACCATGCCGAGGATGCGGTGCGCGCGGCGCTCTTGCACGCCTTCCTGACCCGCGAACTGGTGGAGAAGAAGAAGTGAGCGGGGGCGGCCATGCCCTATTATGAATGCTCGATCAGAGGAGCGCATTTTCCGGCTGAATTGATAGGCAAGAAAGGCATGTGTGGTTTCAACACCACGCGATGGTTGGAAGCCGATGATCCCGATGATGCCGAGATGAAAGTCGTTCAGATGCTGCGTGGAGAGCGAAGCTTTCAATGGCGTGGCAAGCCAGAGCGAATGGCTGACGCACGGATATTCGTAGAGACCGTCCGTGAGATCAAGAAACTTCCCAAGTCCCAAGGTGGCGGCGCAACATGGTACACAGAATGAATAGCTTTACCCTGGAGGCGTTCGACCTCGACGCCTTTGTCGCTGCGACGCTGGCGGAGGATCTGGGGCCGGATGGCCGCGACGTCACCAGCGAGGCGGTGATCCCGGCTGATGCGATCTTCGACGGGGTGATGGACAGCCGCGACGCGGTGACGCTCGCCGGCCTGCCGATCGCGGTCGCCTTCTTCCGCGCGCTCGATCCCGATGTCGAGATCGAGCTGCTGCATCAGGATGGCGACCGGGTGGCGGCGGGGACCGACATCATGCGCATTCGGGGCAAGGCCCGCGCGCTGCTGACGGCCGAGCGTTCGGCGCTCAACACGGTGCAGCATCTGACCGGCATCGCCACCATGACGCGGACCTATGTCGACGCGATCCTGGGCACGGGCGCGACCTTGCTGGATACGCGCAAGACGATCCCCGGCCTGCGCCGGCTGGAGAAATACGCCACCCGCATGGGCGGCGCGACCAATCATCGCATGGGCCTGTGGGATGCGGCGATGATCAAGGATAATCATGTCGCGGTCGCCGGGTCGGTCGAGGAAGCGGCGCGCCGGGCGGTGGCCGCCGGCATCGCCCAGATCATCGTCGAGGTCGACCGGGTCGACCAGATCGAGCCGGCGCTGGCCGCTGGCGCCACCCATTTGCTGCTCGACAATATGGATGCAGCCACGCTGCGCGGCGCCGTCACCCTGGTCGGCGGGCGGGTGCCGACCGAAGCATCGGGCGGCGTCACGCTGGAGACGATCCGCGCCAAGGCGGAGACTGGCGTCACCTATATCAGCGTCGGCCGCCTCACCCAATCTGCCCCTGCCGCCGACATCGGACTGGATTTCTCCCATGCGTAACCTGATTTTCGCTCTCGTCCCCATTCTGACCCTTGCCGCCATGCCGGGCACCGCGTTCGCCCAGGCGGCCTATTGCAGCCCGCCGAGCCAGCCGGCCCGACCCGAACCGGAACTGCCCAGCGACAAGGAGCCCAAGCGCGTCCTGCCGATCGGCAGCTATACGCTGGCGATCAGCTGGTCGCCGCAATATTGCGCGACCGCCAAGGGGACGGGCAACAGCGTCCAGTGCGGCGGGCGCAACGGCAAGTTCGGCTTCACCCTGCATGGCCTGTGGCCCGACGGCTATGGCAAGGAATGGCCGCAATATTGCCGCGCGACCGACCTGGTCCCGCGCGCGGTGATCCGCCAGAATATGTGCGCGACCCCCTCGGCTCAGCTGATCCAGCATGAATGGGCCAAGCATGGCACCTGCATGGCGACCAAGCCGGAGCTGTATTTCAACCTGTCGCGCGCCTTCTATGAATCGCTGCGCTATCCCGACATGGCGGCGCTGTCGCGACGTCAGAACCTGACCGCCGGCCAGTTTGCCGAGGCTTTCGCCAAGGCGAACAAGGGCATGACGGCGGACATGATGCGCGTCACCACCACCCGCGACAACAAGCTGAGCGAAGTGTGGCTGTGCATGGACCGGGCGCTGGAATTCACCCGCTGCCCCGGCCATCAGGGCGGCGTGCCCGACAGCGCCTATGTCAAGATCACGCCCGGGCCGATCATCCTCAATCCGCGCCGCCCGGTGCCGCCGCCGGCCAACCCGACCAAGCGGCCCGGCCTGCTGCTGGACCTGGACCCCAACGCCCAGGTGCCGACCGAAGGCAAGTAAGGCAGGTCAGACGTCGATCGTCACCGTCGAGGGATGGTGGCGATCGAGATGCTTGCGGATGATGCGCAGATTCTTGGTGTTCGACTTGTAGAGAAAGTCGAAGATATCGCCGGCAAAGGGAATGGCGCCGACCAGCGTGTCGACGCCGACATTGGCGGCCATGCGGGTCAGTTGCCATTTTGACAGGCCGAGATTGCGGGCTTCCCACACGATCCAGGCGCCCATCGCGGCGGTCGCGATGTCGCCGACGACGGGCACGAGGCCGACCAGGCTGTCGAGGCCGACCCGGCGCTTCGTGCCCGGAATGACGAACAGACCCTCCAGCACGGCTTCCATCATCTCGATCCGACGGCGGATCGAGGCCGGGTCGCGGCCGAAGCCGGGCATGTCACGGACAAGCTCATCGAACTGCTTGGACGAAACGGGCATCCAATTTTTCTCCTTGCGCCTCCTGCCCTGAACGTTCGGGCGCGGAAAATGGGCGCAAGAACCTAATTGGTGCTGCGGAACAGATGGTTCAATGGGTGGCGTCCGCGCGGCGAGGGCAGGAAGCCGCTGAGCCGTTGCGACACCAGCGACCAGCGGACGGGCGCGCCAAGCGGGATATAGCCATTATGCGCCTGTACCAGGGCTTCGGCCTGGGCGATGCGGGCGGCGCGTTCGTCGGGTGAACTGGCGAGGCTGGCGGCCTGGAGCGCGGCCTCCGCTTCGGCGCTGCAATGGACCTTTCGCGCGCAGCCGATACGGCCGAGATACCAAAGCGCGCTGTCATAGGCGGCGACTTCGTCCACCAGGCGCAGATCGGCATTGTCGGTCATGCCCACCCGTTCAGCGGCCAGGCCGATCGCCCGCAGGTCGCGGGCGACCAGCCCGAACAACATGGTCGATCCCGGGCCGGGCGGCAGGGCGATGCGCAGCGCCGGCACCGTGCCCGCATGGCCGGCGCGCCAGCGATCGACATTGGCCCGGGCCTGGACCCGCCGCTCGTCCAGCGACAGCGCTGCCCAGACCGGCTGTACCGGCGGTGTGGCCAGATCGAGCTGACCCGGCATGATCTGTTCGCTGGTCGCCCAACCGCCCAGCGGAAACAGCCTTGGCAACTGGCTGCGATCGATCGCCATGCTGATCGCAGCCCGGATGCCGTCGTCATCCAGCAGGGCGCCGCTGCCCGTCACCGCGAGCCCGAGCAGACCCTGGACCGGATCAACGCGCACCGCATCGCGATCAATGCCGGCGGGGACCAGCAATGGCAGATCGGAAAAGCGACCGCCCAATACCAGCGCCGCCTGCTTCTCGCGGAACCGGACGATCGCCAGCGCCGCGCGTTCGGCGCGCAGCACACGGGTCTGCCAGGCAGGAAGGGTGCCGTCGTCATCCGTGTCGGCGTCGTCGCCCGTCGCCCGGTCGATCGGCGTCAGCAGCATGGCCCCATCGTGCCAGCGCCGGCGATAGGGGCCGGTACCGCCGTCGCGCGACAGCACCGCCATCTGCGGCTGGGCCAGCATCTGGAGCACGTAGGGGCGCGGGGCGGCCATGCGGATTTCGATCACCTCGCCGGTCATCGGCACCACCGCCTGCACCGCGTCGAGCGGCCCGTCGGGGTCGAGCAGGCGCAGCGCCTCGATCCGCGCCATCAGCATGCGCGCGACGTCGGGGGCGCTCACCCGCGTACCGTTGGCCCAGAAGGCCCGGCGCAGGCGGAAGATATAGCTGCGCCCGTCATCCTCGACGATCCAGCGCTGGGCCAGGGCGGGCAATATGTCGCCACTGGCATCGAAGGCGACCAGACCCTGGGCGGTCGATTCCAGCACCAGCTTGGCTGCCGGATCGGGCAGATTCTGCAGCGGCTTGGCAACATCGGCGCGATCGCCGATCACGCTGACCACCACGGGGCCACTGCCTTCGTCGGAACAGCCGGACAGCGCCAGGCCAAGGCTTGCCCCGGTGATCAGGGCGGCGCGGCGCGACAGGCAGCGCAGGCGAGGGGCGGCGGCGAACATGCCGGACCGGCTTAGCCCGCCGGGGCGCTGTCGCCAACCGGGATCGGTGCATTTGGCAATGTCATAAAAACGACATGTCAAAGACGCCGCAATGTAACATAAAATTCATACTGGCGTCCCCGAAACAGGGGAATGAACCGGAATGACGCTCCGAATGCGACTGGCCGTCGGCACCGCGCTGGCGACGATGATGCTATCAACGCCGGTACAGGCGCAGGATAATGCGGACTTGCAACGCCAGATCGACGAACTCAAGGCGCAGGTTCAGGCGCTGACCGCCGCATTGGTCGCCAACAAGAGCGCGCAGCCGGTTGTAAGCGCACCGACGCCCGCAGCCGCAGCGGAATCCGCTGCGCCGCCGGTTGCACTCGCCGCTGTGTCCACCGCACCGGCGGCCGTCCCGCCATCGGCGACCGCGGCAAAGTCCAAGCCCTGGTACGAAAAGCTGTCGCTGCGCGGCTATACCCAGATGCGCTACAACGCCTTCCTGTCGGGCGACGATACCGCGCCCGCCGGCCAGTCCCGTCTGCGTTCCCCCCATGACAGTTCGATCTCCGACCGTGGCGGCTTTTCGCTGCGTCGGGCGCGGCTGGTGCTGCAGGGCGATGTATCCGATCGGGTATCGCTCTATCTCCAGTCCGATTTCGCGACGGCGGTGAACAACCAGGCGGGTACCGAGCGGCGCGAGGGCTTCGTCCAGTTGCGCGACGCCTATGCCGACGTCTTCCTCGACAAGGACAAGAATGTCCGCCTGCGCTTTGGTCAGTCGAAGGTGCCGTTCGGCTGGGAAAATATGCAGTCCTCGTCCAACCGCCTGACGCTCGACCGCAGCGACGCGATCAACAGCGCGGTGCCCAGTGAGCGCGATCTGGGCATCGTCAGCTATTATACCCCGTCGTCGGTGCAGCAGATCTGGGATCGGCTGGGGCATGACGGGCAGAAGCTGTTCGGCAATTATGGCGCGTTCGGCGTCGGCGTCTTCAACGGGCAGGGCACCAACCGGACCGAGCAGAATCGCGGGTTGATGAAGGTTGCCTTTGCGACCTGGCCGTTCGAGCTGGACGGGCTGGGCGATGCCTTTGAGGGGCAGGTGCTGGAAATCGGCGGATCGGCGATGATGAACGATGTGCAGCCCGAAGTGCGCAGCGGCGGCGTCAGCACGATCGCCTATGACGATGATCGTGTCGGCATCCACGCCATGCTCTATCCCCAGCCCTTCGGCATCCAGGCCGAATGGAATTGGGGCAAGGGGCCGGAATATGATGTCGCCAGCCAGTCGATCCAAACCAAGAATCTGAGCGGGGGCTATGTCCAGACCATGTATCGCCTGCCGACCGAGACGATCGGCACGCTGATCCCCTATGGCCGCTGGCAGCATTATCGCGGCGGGTGGAAGGCCGGCATCAACGCGCCGCGTCTGGAAACCGACGAAATCGAACTGGGTGTCGAATGGCAGTTGTGGAAGGCGCTGGAATTCACCTTCGCCTATTCCTGGATGAAGCGCGCCGAGGCCGATGATCGCCGCACTGGCCGGGCGGAAGGCAATCTGATCCGTACCCAGGTGCAGTGGAACTACTGAGCGGCCATTCCCTGTTCAGGGGGTGACCGGCGGCAGCGGATCCTTCTGTGCCGTTGCCTTGCCGTCGGGGTTGAAGAGCATGATCCGGTCCTCACCCGCATCATAGCGCGGCCAGGCGGGCAGGTTGGCGCCATTGGGATTACCGCTGCGCGCGAAATTGACGATATAGGCGCTGATCGTGCGGCCCATCTCATTTTCGCGCGCGCTGGTCTGCGCGCCATATTTGATCGCCTGCGTATCGAAGAAGAAGGGGATGTCGCTGGCATGGCCGGCGCCCGGCTGGCCGATCGACGTCGCCACATAGTCGAAGCGATAGGCGTAGACCGGTAGCCTGGCGTCGGCCAGCGTCGCGGCGACGGTGCGGGCGCCGCCGACCATGAAGCCGGTCGGCCCGCCAATGTCGGCGCCGGTGGCGCCCACCATCACCGGAACATGCGCGAAACGGCCGGCGGCATAGGCAGCGGCAGGATTGACCGCAATCGTCCCGTCCGGGAAGGGCGGGCTGTAGGCGCCCAACTGGCCGCTGAACATGCCTGCCAGATTGAGGCCGTCGACCACCTGATCGGCGGGCAGGGCGCGCAGCGCCTTGAGCGCGGCGGCATCGCTGCCCTTGATCCCCTTGGCCGTGGCGAAGGTCTGGCCGATCGTCGCGGCACTGCCATCCTTGGGACCGATCATCTGCCCGTCGCCACCCGACATGATGACCGCACGCTGGAACAGGCCCTGCGACAGGGGGGAGGTCAGCAGCGCATGGACGGACATGCCACCCGCGCTTTCGCCGATGATGGTGATATTGGCCGGATCGCCGCCGAAGCGGGCGATGTTGCGCTTTACCCATTGCAGTGCCGCGACCTGGTCCATCAGGCCGTAATTGCCGGTGAGGCCCTTGTCTTCGTCTGCGGCGGCAAGGGCTGGATGGGCGAAGGTGCCAAAGCGGCCGAGCCGGTAATTGAAGCTGACCACCATCAGGCCCTGTTTGGCCAGTGCGGCGCCCGAATAGGTGGGCGGGGACGAGCCGCCATTCACGAAGCCGCCGCCATAGATCCAGAACAGCACCGGCAGCTTCGTGCTTGCCGAGGCCGGTTTCCAGACATTGACGTAGAGGCAGTCCTCCGCTGGCGGGGTGCCGAGCGGCGCGGCATCGCTGGGGAAGGGAAGCTGCATGCAGTCGTTGCGATAGGCGGTGGTCTCCCGCACGCCCTGCCAGGGCTGGACCGGCTGCGGCATGCGCCAGCGCAGGTCGCCGACCGGCGGCGCGGCAAAGGGAATGCCCTTCCAGCTCATGACGCCGGCTTCGACGGCGCCATGGACGGTGCCGGCGTCGGTCTGGACGGTAGGGATCGGAATGAGGGGGGAGCGGGCAGGAGCGGCGCCGGTGCTTAGCAGGGTTGCGCTCAGCCCGACAATTGCGATCCGCCTCATGCCCGTCTCCTCTGTTCGTGATGGCCGGAATAGAGGCTGGTGCGGCAGGGAAATCAATGGCGGGCAAAGAAAAAGGGGTGGCGCCCGAAGACGCCACCCCATGTTTCTCCAGCCGGAGCCGGAAAGCCGGGCCTCGCCGGAGCGAGGCCGAACAGCTTACTTCAGCTCGACGGTCGCGCCGGCTTCTTCGAGCTGCTTCTTCAGCTTCTCGGCTTCGTCCTTGCTGGCGCCTTCCTTGACAGCCTTCGGAGCGCCTTCGACCAGAGCCTTGGCTTCGGTCAGGCCCAGGCCGGTGATGGCGCGGACTTCCTTGATGACGTTGATCTTCTTGCCACCGTCGCCGGTGAGGATCACGTCGAACTCGGTCTGCTCTTCAACAGCGGCGGCGGCGGGGCCAGCGGCCGGGCCGGCAACGGCGACGGCAGCGGCGGCCGAAACGCCCCACTTTTCTTCCAGAGCCTTCGACAGCTCGGCGGCTTCGAGGACGGTGAGGGCCGAGAGCTGGTCGACCAGAGCGTTGATGTCTGCCATGATATATTTCCTTCTAAGCGGGGAAAGCCCCGCAACATGATGTTGAAACGATTACAAGAAGTCGGTCGGGGCCAATCAGGCCGCTTCCTTCTCCGCATAGGCGTTGAAGACCCGCGCGAGCTGCGCTGCCGGTGCCTGGGTGACGGTTGCGAGCTTGGTAGCCGGAGCGACGATGAGGCCGATCAGCTTTGCACGCAGTTCATCCAGCGACGGCATCGACGCCAGGGCCTTGATGCCCTCTGCGTCGAGCTGCACTTCGCCCATCGCGCCGCCAACGATCTCAAGCTTGTCGTTGGTCTTCGCGAATTCGACTGCAACCTTGGCGGCTGCAACCGGATCGACCGAGGTGGCGAGGCCAACCGGGCCGGTCAGCAGGTCGCTGATCGAGCCGTAGGCGGTGCCGTCAAGGGCGATACGGGCGAGGCGGTTCTTCGTAACCTTGTAGGACGCACCGACTTCGCGCATCTTCTGGCGCAGGACGGTCGACTGGGCGACGGTCATGCCGAGGTTGCGGGTCACGACGACCACGCCAACTTCTGCCAGCTCTGCGTTCAGCGCGGAAACGACCTCAGCTTTCTGATTACGATCCATGCCATTACTCCACTTCATGTCCATCGGACGACCCGATGGACGGCAAAAGCCCGCGCGTTTCCGCACGGGGCAATAGTCCGAAGGGGAGAGATCGACTGGCCGCGAATTCCGTTTCAGGAAATCAGGCAGACCCGAATCGGGCGCGAAGCCCGTCCGGTAAAGAACTTTTCCCCGTCTAGGCTGGAGATTAAGAAGGGCATATTCCCTTCACCAACTGTCTCGGACGGAAGACCCGCAGCGTTGCGGCCACAGGTCTGCTGGGGCGCCCTTACAGATTTCAGGCGCTGGTGTCACGCGGAATCTGGTGGAGGCGCGGCTGATGATCAGGGTGGTCAGATTGCCAGCGCCCGCTGGGGCATGGCGCGCAGCCGTCCGACATCGCGCTGGGGCGGGGCGCCGAACAGGCGGCGATATTCACGGCTGAACTGAGAGGGGCTGTCATAGCCGACATGATAACCCGCCTCCGCTGCGTCGATCCGTTCCGCCAGCATCATCTGGCGGGCCTGCTGCAAGCGCAGCTGCTTTTGATATTGCAGCGGTGTCATGGCGGTGGCGCGGCGGAAATGATCGTGGAAGCTCGACAGGCTCATGCCGGCCAGATCGGCCAGCGCCGGACCGCTGAATGGCTCCCGATAATGGGCCTTGAGCCAGCGGATAGCGCGCGCGATCTGGCCGGTGCGGCTGTCGCCGGTGGCGATCGCGCGCAGCAACCCGCCGCTCGGCCCCATCATCAACCGCACCAGCAATTCCCGCTCGACGAGCGGCGCCAGCAGGGCAGTGCTGCCGGGCTGGCCCAGCAGGCCCGTCAACCGGGTCGCCGCATCCAGCAGTTCGGGCGTGATCGGGTGGAGCGAGAGCGCGCGCCCTTCCTCCACGGTTGCGGAGGCCGGCAGCGTCAGCGCGATGTCGGACAGCAGGGCCGGGTCGAGATAGAGGCAGAAGCAGAGATAGGGCGCATCCTCCCGCGCCTGCGTCACCGTGCCGGTGATCGGCAGGTCGAGCGAGGCGACCAGATAGCTGGCCGGGCCATAGGATATCACCGCATCGCCCATCATCACCTGCTTGGCGCCCTGTGCGATGATGCAGAGCGCCGGGCGCTGGAGCATATGGACCGGTTCGCCCGCCTGCGACCAGCGCACCAGCGTCAGGCGCGGGATGGCCGTATCGACGATGCCATCCCCGTCCATGTGGCGGGCAATCTGCTGGCCGAGCAGTTCATGGCTCATCTGCATCATTCCTCAGAATTTCAGGCAATCGAGATAGTCGATTTCCATCATGTCAGCCAGCATAACTCACTATGTCGGAAAATCGTGCAATCATGGCGCAGGACCATTCTACCGCTCCGGCCCCGATCGGGCGCATTCATCCTCCATCGGATCGAGTGTCGATCCACCCCCAAATGGAGATGCAATCATGGCTATCGAGAACAAGGTCATCGCGATCACCGGCGCCAGCAGCGGCATTGGCGAAGGTACGGCGCGGCTGCTGGCGGCGCGCGGCGCGAAGCTGATGCTCGGTGCCCGCCGTACCGACCGGCTGGCGGCGCTTGCCGACGAACTGAACGCCGCCGGCGGCACCGTCACTTTTCGCGCACTGGACGTCACCGATCGCGCCGATGTCGAGGCATTCATCGCCGCGACCGAAGCGGAATATGGCCGCATCGACGTGCTGGTCAGCAATGCCGGCCTGATGCCGCTGTCGCGCTTCGACAGCCTGAAGGTCGAGGAATGGGACCGGATGATCGACGTCAACATCCGGGGCGTGCTGCATGGCATCGCTGCGGCTCTTCCCCGCTTCAAGGCGCAGGGCAGCGGCCATTTCGTCAATATCTCGTCGATCGGCGGCTATCGCGTCTGGCCGACCTGCGGCGTCTATTCGGCGACCAAATATGCGGTGCGCGCCATTTCCGACGGGCTGCGCATGGAGCATGACGATATCCGCGTCACCATCGTGTCGCCCGGCGTGGTCGAATCCGAACTGGCGCACACGATCACCGAAGCGGGCGCCGCCGCCGCGATGGAGGATTTCCGTGCCATCGCCCTGACCCCCGACGCGATCGCCCGCGCCATCGCCTATGCGGTGGAACAGCCCGCCGATGTCGATGTGAACGAGCTGATCGTCCGTCCGGTGCGAACGATGGATTGAGGAGAGCGGCGCGGGATCGGCCCAAGCCATCCCCACCAAACGGCCGGCCGCCCCTGCACGGGCGGCCGGCGCCATTTCGTCAGTGGACGAAACGCGCGACGACGTCGCGGTAGGAACGGCTGACCTTTACCTGGGCGCCGGATTCCAGCACCAGGAAGCATTCGCCGTTGGTATGGGGCTTGACCTGGCGCACCTGGCTCAGGTTGACGATGGTCGAGCGATGGACGCGCTGGAAATTGCGCGGGTCGAGCCGCTTTTCCAGATCCTTCATCGTCTCGCGCAGGATCAGGCTATTGTCGGCGGTATAGATGCACATATAGTCGCCCGCCGCGTCGATCCGCTCGATCGAATCCACGTCGACCCGGAAAATCTGCCCGCGATCCTTTATGTTGATGAGCTTTTCGAAGCGGTTGGATGCCGGCGCATCCTCATCCCCGGCGGCCGAAAAGTCGCTCATCGCCTGGGGCGCGACCTCGGCCAGCACTTCGCGCAGCTTTTCCGCCTCCTGCACCTGCTTCTTGTCCGACAGGCGCAGCCGCACCCGGTCGAGCGCGTCGGCCAGGCGGCCTTCATCGACGGGCTTCATCAGATAGTCGACCGCCTGTGCCTCGAAGGCGCGGATCGCGTGGTCGCTATAAGCGGTCACGAAGATGAACAGCGGCGGTTCGACCTCCATCATGCCCTGGACGACGGAAAAGCCGTCAAAGCCGGGCATCTGGATGTCGAGGAACACGAGGTCGGGCTTGTGCGTCTTGATGGCACGGATGGCTTCGCGGCCATTGGTGCATGTCTCGATGATTTCGACATCCTCATGCGCTTGCAGACGAAGCTTAAGACCCTGGATAGCCAGGCTTTCGTCGTCGACGAGGATTGTTCTGATGGTCATGCGGCCACTTTCGATGTTTCATCCATGTTAAGCGGAATTTCGATGATGACCGAAAATCCGCTTGGCGTGGAACGCGCTTCAAAGCTCTGTCGTTCCCCGAAGGCCTGAATTAACCGGTCCCGGATGTTCGGCAGGCCGACGCCCGTCCCCTCGCTCACAGGAATGTGTGGCTTGATCGCACCGTCGTTCAATCCCGGCCCGCTGTCCGATACGACGATCCGGACATTTTCACCGGCAGGTTGCGCCATCACCGAGATTTCGGCGCCTTCCTCCTTGGGCGTCACCGCATATTTGATCGCATTTTCGACCAATGGCTGCAGCAGCAGCGACGGCAGCCGGGCATGGGCGACTGCCGGATCGATATCGAATACCGGCCGCAGCCGGTCCTCGAACCGCATCTTCTCGATCTCCAGATAGAGCTTCAACGTCTCCACTTCCTGTTCCAGCGTCACCTGGGCCGTCGGCTCGTTGATCAGCGTGTAGCGCAGGAAGGAGGACAGGCGCGACAGCATGGCATTGGCGCGCGTCGTTTCCTTGAGCAGCACCAGCGTCGAGATGGAGTTGAGGGTGTTGAACAGGAAATGCGGATTGAGCTGGTAGCGCAGCATGGCGAGCTGCGCGCTCGACGCCTGATTCTCCAGGTGCAGCAGCTGGTCCGCCTGTTCCTCCACCGTGAGGTAGAAGTTGATCGCATAATAGAGCGCCGACCAGGCACCTAGCAAGGTCATCGACAGGTAGAAAGCGCCAAGGAACAACTGCAGTCCGGCGGTTTCGCTGCCCTTGTTCTGGGTCGAAAAGACCCAGGCGTCGATGAAGGCGACCATCGCGGCGGCGGCCACCACCGTGACGATCGATGCCCCCCAGGTGATGATCGGCCGCTGTTTCTGCAGGAATCGGAAAGCGACAGCGATCAGCAGCGTCGCCGAATAGCCGGTGACGGTGGAGATCAGCACCGGGATCAGGCTGGAAAGCGGCTGCCCATTGGCAATGGTGGAGGAGCCACGCAACAGGAAGGCCCCCGCCCAGCCGAGCGACTGCAAGTTCCAGAAAGCGCGATTCTTGTCCGCGAAAAAAGGACGCGGTTGAAGAGGATGGACTGACATTGCCGGTAGCCTAGGCGATTTCAGCGCCATGGTGAAGCGCCCCCGCGCGGCCCCGTTCAGGCGGCCGCCGCGGGTTCTTCCGTCATGGGGGTGACTTCGTCCCGGCACAGCCAGACGAGATCGCTGAGTTCCAGCGTGCGGCCGTCATGCGCCAGCACCGCGATCTGGCGGATCGGTTGGCCATCGCGCCGGTCGGCCAGAACCTGGCAGAAGGGCGGTGCGCAGCCCCATTTTTCGCCCCATTGGCGCAGCGCGATCATCGCCGGGGCCAGTTCCTGTCCCTTTTCGGTCAGGCGATATTCGACCTTGCGTCGATCGCACTGCATCGGCTGGCGCAGCATGATGCCATTTTCGACCAGGCGGGACAGGCGGTTGGCCAGGATGTTGCGGGCGATGCCCAGGGTCGACTGAAATTCCTCGAAATGGCGGATGCCCGACAGGGCGCCACGCAGGATGAGGAAGGACCAGCGTTCACCCATCGCCTCCAGCGCAGCGGGAAGCGCGCATTGTTCCAGGTCCTGGGCAAGATTGTGTTTCATGATCCGATCGTGATAGCGCAAAGCGGCGACCGTTGCAAAAGCGGCGACCATTTCATCCAAAATGGGATTTTTTTGTTGCGCCGCAAGGTGCTTCCCACACAATCGGGACACGATGTTACGCCAATATGAACTTGTCGAGCGCGTGAAACGCTATGATCCGCAAGCGGATGAAGCGATGATCAACCGCGCCTATGTCTTTTCCGTGCAGAAGCACGGGAGCCAGAAGCGCGCCAGCGGCGACCCCTATTTCAGCCACCCGATCGAGGTGGCGGGCATCCTGACCGATTTCTATCTGGACGACCAGACGATCGTGACCGCGCTGTTGCACGACACGATCGAGGACACGCTGGTCACCTATGACGAGATCGAGAGCGCGTTCGGCAAGGATGTCGCGCGCATGGTCGACGGGGTGACCAAGCTCAGCAAGATCGAGGCGATGTCCGAAAATGAACGGGCGGCGGAAAATCTGCGCAAGTTCCTGCTCGCCATGTCGGACGATATCCGCGTGCTGCTGGTGAAGCTGGCCGACCGGCTGCACAATATGCGCACGCTGCACTTCATCAAGAATGAACAGAAGCGCCGCCGCATCGCCCGCGAGACGATGGACATCTATGCCCCGCTGGCGGAGCGGATCGGCATGTATGACTTCATGCGCGAGATGCAGCTTCTCTCCTTCCGCGAGTTGGAGCCGGAGGCCTATGACAGCATCACCAAGCGGCTGGAGCAGCTGAAGGAAGGCGGCCATGACAAGGTCGACCGGATCGGCGCTGAACTGCAACTGCTGCTGGGCGGCCATAATCTGTCGGTGACCGTGTCGGGGCGCGAGAAGCATCCTTACTCCATCTGGAAGAAGATGCAGGAACGGCATATCAGCTTCGAGCAGCTGACCGACGTCATGGCCTTTCGGGTCATCACCGAAAGCACCGAGGATTGCTATCGCGCGCTGGGCGTGATCCACCAGACCTTCAAGATGGTGCCGGGCCGGTTCAAGGACTATATCTCCACCCCCAAGCGCAACGGCTATCGCTCGTTGCACACCACGGTCATCCATCAGGAAAATGCGCGTATCGAGGTGCAGCTGCGCAGCCGCGACATGCACAATGACGCCGAACTCGGCCTCGCGGCGCACTGGGCCTACAAGCAGAAGGGCGACGCCACCGACCAGAATGCCGCCTGGCTGCGCGATCTCGTTGAAATCCTGGAACAGAGCCAGGATGCGGACGAGCTGCTCGAACATACCCGCATGGCGATGTATCAGGACCGGATCTTCGCCTTTTCGCCCAAGGGCGAGTTGCACCAGTTGCCCAAGGGGTCGACCCCGGTCGACTTCGCCTATGCCGTCCACACCTCGCTGGGCAACCAGACGGTTGGCGCCAAGGTCAATGGCCGGGTGGTGCCGCTGCGCACCAGCCTCGAAAATGGCGACCAGGTCGAGATATTGAAATCGGCGGGGCAGGAACCGCAGCCCGGCTGGCTGACCTTTGCCATCACCGGCAAGGCCCGCGCCGCGATCCGCCGCTATATCCGCCAGAAGCAGCGCGGCGAGGAAGTGGCGCTGGGTGAAAAACTCTATGAGGAAATCATCGGCCGCTTCTCGCCCGAACTGGCGAGCGAACTGGGCGACAAGGCGCTCAATGCGGCGCTGAAACGGCTCAAGCTGGAGGATCGTGCGTCGCTGATGGTGGCGATCGCCACCCACAGGCTGCTCGATTCCGAAGTGATGGAGGCGCTGATTCCCGGCTCCACCAGCGGCCAGGAGATGGAGGAGGCGCATCCACGCCAGCATGCGCCGATCTCGATCCGCGGCCTGACGCCCGGCATTGCCTATGAACTGAGCGACTGCTGTCATCCGGTGCCGGGCGATCGTATCGTTGGCATCCGGCGCACCGGCGGTCCGATCGAGGTGCACACCATCGACTGCCGCACGCTGGAGGCGGGGCAGGACGATGATTGGGTCGATCTGAGCTGGGACAGCAAGTCCAAGGGCGGTACCGCCCGGCTGCAGGTCATCGTCAAGAACCAGCCCGGTGCGCTGGCGGCGGTCGCCAATGTGTTCGGCGCGACCAAGGCGAACATCCTCAACCTGCAACTGGTCAACCGCGAGGGGCCATTCCACACCGACATCATCGATCTGGAAGTGGCCGATGCCCAGCATCTGATGCGTATCCTGTCGGCGTTGCGGGCGCTCGACATCGTGGTGCAGGCGGACCGGGTCTGAGCATGCTGATGAGGGGCTTGGGCGCCCGAGGTCGCCCACGAATATGAAACCGGCTGGGCGCCTCTGGCGGAATGCTGTGCTGAGCGCTCTGTGTTGCGCATTCGTGGGAGGTGGCGGCTATACCGAGCCGCTCGATTTGACCGATATGCCGGCGGATGAGAAGGCGTCGCTTGTCGCCATAAGCAAATGGTTTGATTGTATGGGGGCGGTTGTCCACAAGGTAAAATCATCGGGTCGGTCACTTAACGATCGCGAGGCCAATGCATTCGGTTATGCCTGCCCGACCGAATTACGGGAGGCGGCAGAACGACTATCTGAGCGCAACTGGAGGGCTGATCACTCTATGCCTCCTGACTATTCAAAAATGAACCGGATACGGCGCATTTTGTATCACGAACGGGATCTGGCTGGCTCGTTCTGGTGCGATTTTCGGCAATGCTATCACTTATAGGTTTGGCCATTAAATAACGGGTGCGTCGATGGTCAACTTGCTGCCTTGTTTTTTACGCCTCGGCAGCGGTTGGTATGGGGGCGGCCCGCCCCCTTAGCGGAACACCCATTGCCGGTTGAGGCCGAACACCACGGCCGGGGTGACGAAGAGCATCGCCGGGATCGGCGACCATGCGGGCCAGCGCATATGGGTGACGCAGAGATAGACCCATAAGGCGTTGAGCGCATAGCTGACCAGCGAGACCGCAACGAAGCGGAAGCCGCGTGCGGCATGGCCCGACTGGCTGCCATGGCCGCGGAAGGTGAAGGCATTGTGCAGCACATAGCCCATGGCCACGGCGCAAAGATAGCCGATGCCGTTGGCGACCTGCGGATGGAGGCCGACCGGCGCCGCCAGCGTCCAGTAGATCGCCGCCTGGCAGGCGGTGATGAACAGGCCGGTCACGCCATAGCGCAATATCTGCCAGAACAGGTCCCGGTGCGCCGGCGACAATTGGTCGATGATTTTCATGCAGCCCCGTTGCGCTTTGATGCGGAGCGTCTAATCCACCGGCCATGAACTTGCAAAGCTGGCCTGCTTTTCGCGCCCGCGCGTCCCATTGGTTCGCGATCCTCACCGTCTATGCCGATCGCCACTGGAAGTGGCTGACTTTCCTGATCTGGATCGCGATCCTGGTCGGCATGCTGGTCGATCGCTGGCCCGCCATCCACTGGCTGACGCTCAGCGATACGGATGACAATATCCGCTTCGTCCAGGTCAAGGACTGGCTGGCCGGGCAGGGCTGGTATGATCTGCGCCAATATCGGCTCGATCCGCCGGGCGGCGCCAATATCCACTGGTCGCGGCTGGTGGACATTCCGCTTGCCGGGCTGATGCTGTTCTTCCGTGCCTTTGTCGAACAGGATCTGGCCGACCGGCTGGCCTGCGCGATCGCGCCGCTGCTGCCGCTGTTCCTGCTGATGCTGAGCCTGGGGGCGATCGCACGCAGGCTGGCGGGCGACGCGGTTGGTGCGCGCTGGGCCTGGCTGTTCGCGGTGCTGGCGCCGCTCGCCGCGCAGATGGGCCTTGGCATGTTCGCGCCGATGCGGATCGACCATCATGGCTGGCAACTGGCGCTGGCGCTGACGATGATGGCGGGGCTGATCGATCGCAACTGGCTGCGCGGCGGCGTGGTGGCGGGCGTGTCGAGTGCCCTGTCGGTGGCGATCGGCATGGAGATGATCGTCTATCTGGCCGCCGGCGGCGCGCTGGTGGCGCTGCGCTGGGTGTTCAGGGACGGGGCGGGGCGGCGGATGCTGCCCTATGGCCTCAGCCTCGCGGGGGCGACGTCGCTCTGCTACGTCATCTTCGCCAGCTATGACAATCGCCACATGGTGTGCGACGCCATCTCGCCGATCTGGGTCGCGGTGTTCGGCGCGGCGGGCGCGGGCATGGTGCTCTTGAGCCGCCTGCCGCTGCGGCTCTGGTGGCAGCGGCTGATCGCCGGCATGATCGTCGGCGGCGCGGTGGGCCTGTTCTTCCTCCTGAACTGGCCACAATGCCTGACCCCCTATCAGATCTCGCCCGAGCTGCAGCAGCTCTGGCTCGCCAATATCCGGGAAGCCAAGCCCATCACGGCGCAGGCGCAGAGCCTGGTCGTGCCGCTGTTGGCGCTGCCGGCGGTGGGCCTGATCGGCCTCATCTGGGCGCTATGGGATGTGCGGCGCGATAGCGACCGGCTCTGGGCGTTCGCGACGATCGGCCTGATGATGCTCTTCTCGACCGCTCTGCTCTTCTGGCAGTTGCGCGCGGGGCCGGCGGCGCAATTGCTGGCGATCCCGCCCGCCGCCTGGGCCGGGTGGCGGCTGGTGACGGCGATCTGCACCGGGGCGCGCCGGGTGCGCATCCTGGCCGGCATCGGCGCGCTGCTGGTTGGCGCCGTCGCCTTTGCCTATCCGCTCTATCCGCAGGCCATCGCGCTCTGGCAGCAGACGACCGGCACCAAGCCCAAACCCTGGCGCCCATCGGCCATCGCCCGCAATGATGCGATCAAGAAGGCCAATGGCCGGTGCCGCACCCTGCCGGCGCTGGAAGTGCTGGACCAGTTGCCGCCGGCGACCATCTTCACCATGGTCGACCTTGGCCCCCGCATCCTTGCGACCACCCATCATAGCGCGCTGGCCGGTCCCTATCATCGCAACGGTGCGACGATCCTCGACATGCACCATGCCTATGACGGGCCGGCCGATGCCTTCCGCCCGATCGCGGCCAGGCATCATGCGACCTATTTGCTGGTCTGCCCCAATTTTCCGGAAGGAACCATCTATCAGTCGCGCAGTCCGCAGGGTTTCTACGCCGACCTGATGCGGGGCACGATTCCCGTCTGGTTGCAGCCGGTGAAGCTGAAAACGGCGATGACGCTGCCCTACACGCTGTACCGCATCGATTATTCAGCGCCGCGCGGCAAAAAAGTCGCGCAGCAGCGCTGACCCTTCGGCCTCGGCCAGCCCGCCATAGATTTCCGGGCGGTGCAGGCATTGTGGCTGGGCGAAGAGGCGCGGCCCCTGTTCGATCGCGCCGCCCTTGGGATCGGACACCGCATAATAAAGCCGGGCGACTCGCGCATGGGAAATGGCGCCCGCGCACATCGGGCACGGTTCCAGCGTTACCCACAGGTCGCAATTGGTCAGGCGAAAGTCGCCGATATGCGCGGCTGCGGCGCGAATCGCCACCATCTCGGCATGGGCGGTAGGGTCATTGTCGCGCCGGTTGCGATTCTCGCCCTCGCCGATGATCGCGCCGTCGCGCGTCACCACGGCGCCGATCGGCACTTCGCCGGCCGCTTCCGCCGCATGCGCCAGTGCAAAGGCGCGACGCATGGGATCAGGCAGAGGAAAGGGCGAGGCCATGGTCCCGCCCTTAATCCCTGTTGGGTCATCGCACCAGCCGCCGATGCGCCTGGAGACGCATCAATCGACTCAGGGCTTTTTCACATCCACTGTCGGCACCTCGACGGTTTCGTTGCGGCTGCCCACTTCGACCTTGGCGACATTCGCCTCATATTTGGGAAGGGCGCCCTTCTGGACGCTCACTTCGGGCAGTCGGCCGTCCTGCGTTTTCTGCAGATCGATGAATCCGGTTGCTATCCCCGCGCCAATGACGATAAGCGCGATCAGCAGCAGTCCGCCGATGAAACGCATGGCAATCTCCTCTGAATAGGTTCGGGGGAATGAACGCGGGGCACGGTGAAATGGTTGCGCTAGTGCCACGATCCCGAGCGGATGGTTGACGTCGGACGGGAATCCGTTTATCGGCGCCGCTTTCCGAACGAACCCGAATTTCAAAGGTTGATTGACTATGTCGCGCATTTGCGAGCTGACCGGTAAGGGTCGCCAGGTGGGTCACAATGTTTCCCACGCCAACAACAAGACCAAGCGCGTGTTCCTGCCGAACCTGCAGAACGTGTCACTGATCTCCGAAACGCTGGAAACCAGCGTGAAGCTCCGCGTGTCGACCCATGGTCTGCGTTCGGTCGAACATAATGGCGGCCTGGACAACTGGCTGGTCAAGACCAGCGACGACAAGCTGTCGCTGAAGGCGCGTCGCCTGAAGCGCGACATCGTCAAGAAGCAGGCTGCAACCGCAGCCTGATTCGCTTCGATTCGTTTCGGCATAAGAGGCGGCCTGGTAACGGGCCGCTTTTTTGCGTCTGGGCTCATCGCCCCGGACGACAAAGTCAGTCCAGTCGAAATTTCAGCAGCAGGGTGCGCTGGAAGAATTCGTGATTGTCGTCCGATGCGACCCAGAGGATCGTCTGCCCATCCTCGTGGCTGACGGCCAGGCCCTCGAAATTGTCCGCCAATAAGGGTGGGGCGAGGCGGGCCAGTGTCTGTGCCTTCAGTTCCGCGCCCGGGGTGACATGTTCGGGCAGTTCGATGATCGCGATCGTCGCGGTGAACAATTCCTGCAGCGTCAGCCGTCGATTGAGCACCAGCACATGGCGCGAATCGAGCGCGACCGCATCGGTCGGGCGATAGCCCTGTGGCGCGACATAATGGAGATGGACCGGATCGGGCGTGTCGAGCTCGGCCGGGTCATCGGCGAATAATAATGTGTCGTGATGACCATCGGCGGTCATCCCCATCTCGCCGATCGCCAGAAAGCGGCCGTCGGGCAGGCGGGCCAGCGATTCGATCGACCCGGTCTGGGGCCATGCCTCGATCTCGGGCCAGGTCCGGCAGGCCTCCACCCGGGCGAAGCCGGGCGAGTAGCGGCAGATTCGCTGCAACAGTTCAAACCCGACCCAATAACGGTCGGTGGCGGGGTCATGGGTCAGCGATTCCGAATCCCAGGACCACCAGGGACGTTCCCGTTCCTGCGGGCGGACAGGCAGCGGTGCGATGAAGGGGCGGCGGATGGCGGTGCCCGTGCCGACGTGGAAGCCCATCAATATGCCTGCGTCGCTCAACGCCAATATCTGTCCCGGCCCATCGACCAGCAGCGCGGATATGCCGCCGAAGCCGGGATTGTCGCTACGCAATTCCCAACCGCCCAGATAATCGAGCCTGCCCAGGCGGTGTTGCCCGGGCATGTCGCTGTTCAGGGGAAGGGGGCGGGCCTGGACCAGCAATATGCCAGGGCGAACCGCATCCGGCTTGGACCTGTTCGGGGCTGGCAGCAGCAGAATGGCGAGGGAAAGAACGATCAGGATTCGGCGCATCGCCGGTAGCCATAGGGCAATTATCGGCAAGGCGCAGCCCGGGACCGACCAATCGTGGCTAGCTGAACGGCGGCTGTCATCGCCATTCAGGCTCTACTCAAGGCGAATCATTCATAAGGGCATCAATCCTTGGCGGACCCGTCGATCGGGCGCCTGGAAATGGCTTTACGAGGAGCAACGCCATGAAGATGAAGTATCTGATCAATCTGGGTGCTGCGCTCGCCATGGGCGCTGCCTCCCTTGCTGTCACTGCAACGCCTGCGATGGCGCGCGATGGCTATCATCGCGGCTATGACCGTGGTGACTATTATCGCGGCAACCGCGGCTATCGCGGGGACCGTGGCTATCGCGGCTATCGCGGCGATTATTATCGCAACAACGGCTATCGCGGTGGCGGTAATTATTATCGCGACGATTATCGTTATCGTGGCGGCTATCGCTGCCGGGATAGCGGCACGGGCGGCACCATCATCGGTGCGATCGCCGGTGGTCTGCTGGGCAATGAAGTCGGCAAGAGCAGCGGGCGCTATGGCAATGGCGATGGCACCACGGGCGCGATTGTCGGTGCCGGTGTCGGCGCGCTGGCCGGCCGCGCCATCGATCGCAACTGCTGATCGCGGTCGCCACCACAAGCAAGGCATAGGGGCCGTTCCGCAAGGGGCGGCCCTTGGGCTATGGTGCGGTGCGGTCGCCTGATGTTCCGGCGCTGTCGGGCCGGTCACGATCCACGCGGGCGGCGGCTGCGGCGGCGGGGTTGAGATTTGGTCGCGGCATGGCCGCACCCGTGCGCGCATCCAAACTGGCCGCCGCTTCGTTGAGGGCGCTGGCTTCGCTGGCGCTGACGCCACCGACCCCATCCTGTTGGCCCGAGCCACAGGCGCCCAGGCCCAGCAGCAAGGCCAGGCTCGTCGGATATCGCCGCTTCACCGATTTTTCCTTTGCAAAAGAAAAGGGCCGCTCCGTCGCCGGCGCGGCCCTTTCCCGAATTTGGTTCCCGAAAAGGGAATTACATCGCGTTGGCGACGTTGTTGGTCGCGTTCGAAGCGGCGTTCGCGGCGTTGTCGGCAGCGTTCATCGCGGCGTTCATGGCGTTGTCGGCAGCATTCGAAGCGTTCTCGGCAGCGTTCGCGGCGTTGTTGGCTGCGTTCTCGGTGTGGCTGCCGCAAGCAGCGAGGCCGAGCGAAGCGGCGAGGACGAGCGAAAGAGCAATCGACTTGGACATGGGCAAACCCCTCTCAGAGAAAAAACTGTTGCAGACCACTCTCGGAGAAAAGCTCACCCCCCATTGCGCCTGCGCGCCGATTCGTAATGCTTTGGGCGAAGCAAGGCAATCCCATTCCTGCGCGGGAGGGCCTGATAAGGAAAGCTTTTTGGTCGAAGGTCCGGCCAGGAACGGCCATTGACGCATATAAAGATTTCTTTATATGACTATTCCATGAGCGCCGCACTCGACATTTTCAGGGCTTTGGCAGACCCAACGCGCTTGCGCGTCCTGCATCTGTTGCGGGCGATGGAACTGGCGGTGGGTGAAGTGGCACAGGCGGTTGGGCAGAGTCAGCCGCGGGTGTCGCGACATATTCGTATCCTGGCCGAGGCGGGCCTGATCGAGCGGCGCAAGGAAGGCAATTGGGTCTTTCTGCGGTTGGGCCAGGGGGCAGATGTCCAGTCTTGTCTGGCCTTGTTCGACAGTCTCAGCCCATCGTCGACCGAAGCGATGTGGCAAGCAGCGGATCTGGCGCGGCTGGCGGCCGTGCGGGCCGAGCGCGCGCGCGCAGCCGAGGCCTATTTTGCCGAACATGCCGAGGAATGGGACGCCATCCGATCGCTGCATGTCGCGGACGTCGATGTGGAAACGGCGATGCGCGGGCTGCTGGATGGCGCGCCGATCGGCCATCTGCTCGATATCGGCACGGGCACGGGCCGCATGATCGAACTGTTCGGTCCGTCGGCGGACCAGGTGACGGCGCTTGATCGCAGCCCCGACATGCTGCGTCTCGCACGCGCCAAGCTGCCGGCCGACGCGGGCGACAAATATGCGCTGCTGCTGGGCGATTTCGCTGCGTTGCCGCTGGATCGCGCCAGCGTCGATACGGTGCTACTGCATCAGGTGCTGCATTATGCGCAGGCGCCCGAACTGGTGATCGCACAGGCTGCGCGGGTGTTGCGCCCGGGGGGACAGGTGCTGATCGTCGATTTCGCGGCGCATGAACGGGAAGAACTGCGCACGCGCGACCAGCATGCGCGGCTCGGCTTTTCCGACGCGCAGATCGAAAGCTGGTTCGCGCAGGCGGGCCTGGAACTGGAACGGGTGGAGACGCTGCCCGGCCAGGAATTGACGGTACAACTTTGGCTCGGGCGTCCGCATGGCGCCCCGCCGATCGAAGGACGGATTTGCGCATGACCCAGACTGATCGCGCCCAAAATAATCCTGGCGGGCCGCTCTATGCGAATCTGGCCGGCGACCTCAATGTGAGCTTTGAATTTTTTCCGCCCAAGACGGAGAAGATGGAGGAACAGCTCTGGTCGGCGATCGAGACGCTGACGCCCCTGGCGCCCAAATTCGTCTCCGTCACCTATGGCGCGGGCGGCTCCACCCGCGAACGCACCCATAATACGGTCGCCCGCATCGCGAAGGAAACGCCGCTGGCCGCTGCCGCGCACCTGACCTGCGTTGCCGCCAGCAAGGGTGAGATCGACGAAGTGGCCGACGCCTATTGGGAAGCGGGCGTGCGCCATATCGTTGCGCTGCGTGGCGATCCGCCCGAAGCGGGCACCGCATTCCAGCCGCATCCCGATGGTTACAAGGGCGCAGCCGAACTGGTCGAGGGGCTGCTCAAGCGGCATCCGTTCGAGATTTCGGTCGCCGCCTACCCGGAAACCCACCCGGAAGCGCTGAGCGCGCAGAGCGACCTCGATAATCTCAAGCGCAAGATCGATGCCGGGGCGACCCGCGCGATCACCCAATTTTTCTTCGAGGCGGATACCTTCTTCCGCTTCCGCGACCGGGTCGCCGCCGCCGGCATCGACGCAGAGATCATCCCAGGCATCATGCCGGTCAGCAATTTCGCTGCGGTCCAGCGCATGTCGGCGATGTGCAACACGGATGTTCCCGCCTGGATGGGCCGCCTGTTCGACGGGCTGGACCAGCATCCCGCCGCGCGCCAGCTCGTCTCCGCCACACTGGCGGCCGAACTGTGCCGCAACCTTTATATGGGCGGCGTGCGCGACTTTCATTTCTATACGCTCAACCGGGCGGAACTAAGCTATGCGATCTGCCACCTGCTGGGCCTGCGCCCGCAGGTTGCGGCTGAACTGGAGAAGACGGCATGAACGCCGAAGCACGTTTGCGCGCCCTGGCGGCGGAAAAGATCCTGATCTTCGACGGTGGCTATGGCACGTCGATCCAGAAGCATGGCCTGACCGAAGCCGATTATCGCGGTGACCTGGACCTGGCCAAGGACCAGAAGGGCAATAACGACCTGCTCTGCCTGACCCGGCCGGACATCGTCGAGGGCATCCACACCGCCTATCTCGACAATGGCGCCGACATGATCGAGACCAACACCTTCTCCTCTACCAAGATCGCGATGGCGGACTATGGCTGCGAGCATCTGGTATGGGACATCAATGTCGCCGCCGCCAAGATCGCCCGCGCTGCCTGCGAGAAGGCGACGGCCAAGGACGGCAAGCCCCGCTTCGTCTGCGGATCGATCGGCCCGACCAACAAGACGCTGTCGATCTCGCCCGACGTCAACGACCCCGCCTTTCGCGAGGTCGATTATGATACGCTCAAGGCCGATTATCGCGAGCAGTGCGACGCGCTGATCGCCGGCGGCGTCGACTTCCTGCTGATCGAAACCTGCTTCGATACGCTCAACGCCAAGGCCGCCGGCATGGCCGCGCGCGAGGCGGAGGCGGCGTCCGGTCGGCCGGTCCCGGTGATGCTCAGCTTCACCATCACCGACATGTCGGGCCGGAACCTGTCGGGCCACACGATCAACGCCTTCTGGTATTCGCTGCGCCATTTGAAGCCGCTGACCATCGGCGTGAATTGCGCGTTCGGCGCCGACCTGCTGCGGCCCTATCTGGCCGAACTGTCCAAAAATGCCGACACGCTGATCCTGGCCTATCCCAATGCCGGCCTGCCCAATGAGCTGGGGCAATATGACGAGCTGCCCGAAACCACGGCGAGCCTGATCCGCCAGTGGGTGGACGAAGGGCTGGTCAACATGGTCGGCGGCTGCTGCGGCACGACGCCCGCCCATATCGGCGCGGTGGCGAAGGCGCTGGACGGCCACAAGCCGCGCGTGGTGCCCGAACTGACGGTCGTGACGCGCCTCGCGGGCCTCGAACCGATGCACATCGCGGCGTAATGCGACATAGTTCCCCTCCCGCTTGCGGGAGGGGTTAGGGGAGGGCCTGTTTGCCGCTCTTCCTTACATGCCCTCCCCCGACCCCTCCCTAAAGGGAGGGGAGAAGGTAACAAAATGACCACCACCTCCACCGCCAATTTCGTCAATATCGGCGAGCGCACCAACGTCACCGGATCGGCCAAGTTCAAGAAGCTGATCATGGCCGGCGACTATGCCGCGGCGATCGACATCGCCCGCGAGCAGGTCGAAAATGGCGCGCAGATCGTCGACGTGAACATGGACGAAGGCCTGCTTGACGCGGTCGAGGCGATGACCACCTTCCTGAAGCTCATGACGTCGGAGCCGGACATCAGCCGCGTGCCGGTGATGATCGACAGCTCGAAATGGGAAGTAATCGAAGCGGGCTTGAAGTGTGTCTCCGGCAAGCCGGTGGTCAACTCGATCAGCATGAAGGAAGGTGAAGAGGCCTTCCTGCATCACGCCCGCCTCTGCATGGCCTATGGCGCCGCCGTGGTGGTCATGGCGTTCGACGAAACCGGCCAGGCCGATACCCAGGCCCGCAAGGTCGAGATTTGCGAGCGCGCCTACAAGCTGCTGATGACGATCGGTTTCCCGCCGGAGGACATCATCTTCGATCCCAATATCTTCGCCGTCGCGACCGGGATCGAGGAGCATAATAATTACGGGGTCGACTTCATCGAGGCCTGCCGCGAGATCAAGAAGCGCTGCCCGCATGTCCATATCTCGGGCGGCCTGTCCAACTTCTCCTTCTCGTTCCGTGGCAACGAGCCGGTGCGCCGGGCGATGCACAGCGTGTTCCTCTACCACGCCATCCCCGCCGGCCTCGACATGGCGATCGTCAATGCGGGGCAGCTCGACGTCTATGACGCGATCGACCCCGCGCTGCGCCAGGCGTGCGAGGATGTGCTGCTGAACAGCGATCCCGAAGCGGGCGACCGCCTCGTTGCGCTCGCGGAAAGCTTCAAGGGCAAGGATGCCGCATCGGAAAAGGCGGCGCAGGAATGGCGCGGCTGGCCGGTCGCCAAGCGCCTCGAACATGCGCTGGTCAAGGGCATCGACATGTATGTGGTGGAGGATACGGAAGAATGCCGCCTCGCCGCCGACAAGCCGATCCATGTGATCGAAGGGCCGCTGATGGACGGCATGAACGTCGTCGGCGACCTGTTCGGCGCGGGCAAGATGTTCCTGCCCCAGGTGGTGAAGTCCGCCCGCGTGATGAAGAAGGCGGTCGCCCATCTGCTGCCCTATATCGAGGCGGCGAAGGAACCCGGCGCCAAGGGCAAGGGCAAGATCATCATGGCGACCGTGAAGGGCGACGTGCATGATATCGGCAAGAATATCGTCGGCGTCGTGCTCCAGTGCAACGGCTTCGAAGTGGTCGACATGGGCGTGATGGTCCCCTGGCAGGACATCATCAAGGCTGCGAACGATCATGACGCGGACATGATCGGCCTGTCCGGCCTCATCACGCCCTCGCTGGACGAGATGGTGACGGTGGCGCAGGAAATGCAGCGCGCCAATATGGTGATGCCGCTGCTGATCGGCGGCGCGACCACCTCGCGGGTGCACACCGCATTGCGCATCGATCCGGCCTTCACCGGCCCGGTCGTCCATGTGCTGGACGCCAGCCGCGCCGTCGGTGTCGCCACCGCGCTGGTTTCCGAAACGCAGAAGGCCGATTTCGTCCAGAAGACCAAGGATGATTATGAGCATGTCCGCGTCGCCCGCGCGAACAAGGGGCAGAGCGCGCTGGTCAGCATCGAGGATGCCCGTGCCAACGGCTTCGAGATGGACGAGAGCCTGAAGGCGCCGCGCCCGCTGCTGCCCGGCACCCACCGCTTCCCCGACTGGGATCTGAAGGACCTGGTCCACTATATCGACTGGACCCCCTTCTTCCGCGCCTGGGAACTGGCCGGCAATTATCCCGCCATCCTGACCGACGAGGTCGTTGGCGAAAGCGCGTCCAGCCTGTTCGCCGACGCGCAGAAGATGCTCCAGAAGATCATCGACGAGAAATGGCTGACCGCGCGCGGTGTCGCCGGCCTGTGGCCGTGCCGCCGCCAAGGCGACGACATCATCGTCCATGTCGAGGACGAGAAACACTACACCCTGCCGATGCTGCGCCAGCAGATCCAGAAGCGGGAAGGCCGGGCAAACATGTGCCTCGCCGACTTCATCAGCCATGATGGCGACTGGATGGGCGGCTTCGCCGTGTCGATCCACGGCATCGAGCCGCATCTGGCCCGCTTCAAGAATGCGATCGACGATTATTCGGATATCCTGCTCAAGGCGCTGGCCGACCGTCTGGCCGAAGCCTTTGCCGAGCGGCTGCACCATTATGTCCGCACCGCTTTGTGGGGCTATGCCGAGGGTGAGCAGCTGACCAATGAAGCGCTGATCAAGGAGCAATATCGCGGCATCCGCCCGGCGCCAGGCTATCCCGCCTGCCCGGAACATAGCCTGAAACCGATCCTGTTCGAGATGCTGGACGCCCATCATGCGACGGGCGCGACCCTGACCGAAAGCTTTGCGATGCTGCCGACGGCGGCCGTCAGCGGCTTCTATTTCGGTCATGCCCAGGCCGAATATTTCGGCGTCGCCCGCGTCGGTCGCGATCAACTGGAAGATTATGCTCAAAGGCGTGGTATCGACCTCGAAACCGCCGAGCGCTATCTTCGTCCCAATCTGGATTAACGACGGCTATAGCATTGCTTGTCGCGGTATGACCGGTGAATTACAGTCCCTCATGTCGGCGAATCCTGCCGGCATGGGGGATTTTTCATGAAGAGCATTTTCCTTGCGCTGGGCGGTTGTGCCCTGTTGCTTTCCGCACCCGCATTCGCGGGAGACCAGGATTTCACCCTCTTCAACAAGACCGGCTATGATATTGCCGAAGTCTATGTCTCCCCCGCCAAGTCCAAGGCCTGGGGCGATGATGTGATGGAAGACGAGGTGCTGGAGGATGCGCATTCCGTGCCGATCACCTTCAACGCCAAGAACGCGATCTGCAATTACGACCTCAAGGTGATCTTCACCGATGGCGACGAGGCCTATTGGACCAATTTCGACCTCTGCACGATCAGCAAGATTCAGATATTCTGGAACGCCAAGACGCAGAAGGCGACCGCCAAGTGGGAATGATCCGCCCGCGTTAATCGCGGCATCCCATATTGTCCCGCGATGGGGCAGGGGAAGCAGCAGGGGTGGGGTGCCATTGGCGGCGGCTGTCATTGGGTATAGCCAGTGCGCCATGCGCATCCTGTCCACCACGATTCTCGTGTCCGCCGCGATCACCGTGACCGCCTTTGCCCAGAGCGCGCCCGCGCCCTTCACGCTTGCGGAAAATGGTCGGGGCTTTGCCTCGTTGTCCGATGCGATCGGCGCGATCGGCGACGGCAAGGGCACGGTGATCGTCGCGCCCGGGACCTATCGCCAGTGCGCGGCGCAGAATGGCGGCGACGTGACCATCAAGGCGGCGACGCCGGGCAGCGCGATCTTCGACGGGGTCGTGTGCGAAGGCAAGGCGGCGCTGGTGCTGCGCGGCCGGTCGTCGACCGTCGACGGCCTGATCTTCCAGAATCTGCGCGTGCCCGACGGCAACGGCGCCGGCATCCGCCTGGAAAAGGGCAATCTCACCGTCGTCAACAGCCTGTTCCGCAACAGCGAGGAGGGCATTTTGACCGGCGAGGACCGGGGCGCGTCGGTGACGATCGACAAGTCGACCTTCCGCCATCTCGGCCGTTGCGACCGCGATCTCGACTGCGCCCATGGCGTCTATGTCGGCCGCTATGCCAGCCTCACCGTCACCCGATCGCGCTTCGACCAGGGCGATGGCGGCCATTATCTCAAGACCCGCACGCCGCGCGTCGACATTCGCGACAACAGCTTCGACGATAGCGGCGGCCACCTCACCAACTATATGATCGACCTCAGCAACGGGGCGAGCGGTCAGATCGTCGGCAATGACATGGTGCAGGGCAAGGACAAGGATAATTGGTCCGCCTTCATCACCGTCGCGCCGGAAGGGCGCGAGACCGACAGCAGCGCCCTGGTGATCGAGGGCAACAAGGCCGGCTTCGTGCCGGGTCTGGCACGCGGCTCGACCTTCGTCGCCAATTTCACCGACGATGTGGTCAGGATCGGCCAGAACCAGCTCGCCCCCAGCATGAAGGTCAAGGACCGGCGCTGACCGGAGCATTGTGAAGTCGGCTGGAACAGCCGACGACTCGCAGGATGCGGCAAACAAAAAGGAAATTGGAACATCATCCGCTTCAAGCAGATCGGATGATGTTCCAAGCTCGGCCGCTGTGGTAAGGCAGGGCAATGCGCACCACCTATGACAGCGCGACCGTCCGCCTCTATCATCTGGGCGACGACGGCGCGGCGATGACCATTATGTACGGCCCCTTGAGCGAAGCGCTGCGCGTCGCCGAGCAACAGCCGCAGGAGGTGCAGGACGGCCTGTTCCTGGCCACCGACAATGACGTCGTCGCCTATCTCGACCTGATCGAAAGCTGACCCGCTTACGCCATGCCAACCCGTCGGCGTTCCGGGGCAGAGGCAGGACGGATGTCGTCAGGGCGGCAAGCGACCATCTCCCGTCATTGCGAGCGTAGCGAAGCAATCCATCTCGCGCCGGTGGATTGCTTCGCTACGCTCGCAATGACGATGTCCGGCTTTGACGGCTAACGACCATTTCTCGCCATCCACATCAGCAATAGGCCTGCTTGAAACCGGACATTGCCGGGACGGCTATCGATCCGCTAAATGGCCACGCCAGCGTGACGGAATTGGTAGACGTATCGCTACAGCGATCCTCGCCGTGAGGTGGAGGTGCGGGTTCGATCCCCTGCCGCTGGCATCAATCGACCAGTTGTTGCCGTTTGGCAGTGAGATTGGTTTGCCTAATTGCAGACATTCCTTTGATCGGCGATATCGCTTGCCATGGATAGGCAGACCGCAGAACGGCTGATGAAGTCGGCGTTGGCATTAGACCCACTTTTGGGCGAGATCGATGCCGTGATCTCAAGCATCCCTCCGGGGGATGAACGGGACGCTCTCGTTTGCGGTCTCGGAGAGGTATTCCGTCAGATCAATGAGACATTCATTCTGCCATTGGGCAAAAAATATCCTGATTTAGTGGAAAACAACTGACGACCACTTGCAGCCAATTTCCTTCTGAAAATCTATTCTTCATACCGGACATTGGCCAACATCAGGTTAGCAATTAAACTGGTCCGCCATCAACCTTCTAGGATCGACCATGGAATTCGACATTGCACGCCGATTGATGATTGAACTTAGAAAGAGTGATGTTCACCTCAATGCCATTAGTCACATCGTGGAAGAGATAGAGGATCAAGACGAACGCAAAAAAATGCGAAGGCGGATCGCGGGCATTGTTACAGAAATATATACTGAAATATGGAGGCCTTTAGAACGAGAGCATCCATCGTTGGAAGAAAAATAATAATCTCACATTAAAGGCGCGAGCTAGCTTGTTGCGAACGTCTGAACTTCAGTTCTCCCCGGCCAAAACCGGACAGTCGCCTTCCCACCCCTCCACGCCATCAGGCCGCCCCTGATCCTCTAGCGCCCCCCGCCCGGCGCGCTCTCGGGCAGGCGCCAGAGGACCGGCAGCACGCCCAGCGCGACGATCGCGATCAGCCAGCCGGGGGCGGACGCCCATCCGCTCGCCTGTGTCAACTGGTGCGACAGATAGGGGGTGAGGCCGCCGAACAGGGCGGTCGCACCGGTGGCGCCGAAGGCCAGGCCACTCAGCCGCCCTTCGCCGGGAAACTGCTCGGCCGTGGTCACGGCGCCGACCGCGCTCACTGCCCCGCCCAGCGCCGCCAGCAGGATCGCGCCGATCAAGGCGCTGCCCTGCGCCATCAGCATGAAGAGCAAGGCCGGCAGCGCCACGCCCGCCAGCGCCAGCGCCACCAGCACCGGCCGCCGCCCGGTCCGGTCGGACAAGGCGCCGACCAGCGGCGTCACCAGGATCACCACCAGTGCTGCCAGCGTCGAGAGCGTCAGCGCATCGGCCTCGCCCGTGCGGCCGGTCCCGATCAGGAAGCTCGGCACATAGACGATGCCGACATAATAGGTGATCGACCCCAGCGCCGAAATGGCAAAGCCGCGGCCGATCGCCGGCCGATAGGCGCGCAGGCTGAGGTGCAGCGGCTGGGCCGGGATGCTGCCACGGGCGCGCTGCGCCAGGAAATCGGGCGATTCCTCGATCCGCGACCGCGCCAGCAGGATGAGCGCCGCAAGGCCCGCGCCGACCAGGAAGGGAATGCGCCAGCCCCAGTCTGCCAGCGCCGCCTCGTCCAGCAGCGCCACGGTGAGGGCAGACATTGCCACCGCCAGCAGCCCGCCGACCTCGCTCGCCGCCGAGGCCAGGGAGGTGATGAGGCCCCGCCGGCCGGGCGGCGCTCCTTCCAGCAGATAGGCGACGACGCCGGTATATTCGCCCCCGACGGAGAAGGCCATGACGCAGCGCAGCGCCAGCAGCAGCCAGCCGGCCACCGCACCGGCCTGCGCCTGGGTCGGCAGCAGCGCGGTCGCCAGCATCGCCGCGCTCATCAGCGCCATCGACAGCAACATGGTCGGTCGCCGGCCAATATGGCCAAAGACGATCGCGCCCAGCGGCCGCATCAGATAGGCGATCGCGAAGCCCGCCAGCACATGGCCAATGCCCGCCGCGCCGCCGCCATAGAAGATGCGCGACAACAAGGTGGCGAGATAGAGATAGAGGGTGAAGTCATACCATTCGACGATGGTCGACAGCCCGGCAATCGCCAGCGATCGCTTCGAGAGGCCGGGTGGCTGCTCTATCGGCGACGTCTCCTCATCCATCAGGGCATCTCTCCCTTCCGTTCGCTTCGAGCTTGTCGAGAAGCGGCAAGCGCCCACCTGTCCGTTCCGCCTTGTTTCTCGACAGGCTCGAAACGAACGGAGGTGGACTCGCGCGCCACTCCCTAACCATCGGCAAAGCCGAACGGCGCCCGCGTCCGCCGATAATCGTCGGGCAGCATGTCGCGGCCGATCGGAGGGGCGGACCGGGCCATGCACTGGCTGCGGTGGCACAGGCGACAGGTGACGCCGATCGGCGTCGGCGCGGGGGGCGGTGCATCCTGGCTATAGACCAGCCGATGGGCATGGTCGGCCGCGCAGCACAAAGCGATCGCCCGCTCCACCTTCGCCGCGCCCCAACTGCCGCCGCCGGCGGTCACGGTGCGCGCGATCGAGAAGAAACGCTGGCCGTCGGGCAGTTCCAGCCATTGCGTCACCACCTCGCGCGGCGTCTCGAACACGCGATGCACCGACCAGAGCGGGCAGGAACCGCCATGGCGGGCAAAGGGAAAGCCGGCCCCGTCCAGCCGCTTGGAGACATTGCCGGCCTGGTCGACCCGTAGGAAGAAGAAGGGGACGCGCTCCTGCCCCGGCTTCTGCAACGTCGTCAGCCGATGCGCCGCCTGCTCGAAGCTGACGCCGAACTGCCGGGCCAGCGCCTCGACATCATAGCGCTTCGCCTCCACCGCCTTGGCGAAGGCACCATAGGGCATCAATATCGCCGCCGCACCATAGCTGGCCAATGCCCGCCGGGCGAGCCGCCGGCCGCTCTCGCTGGCGAACTGCCCGTCCTTCAGCAGCGCGTCGAAGCCCTTGCGCATTTCCAGATAGGCGATCTGCAACGCGAGCTGGAAGGCCGAGCTGGCGCCGTCCAGCGCATCGTCCAACAGCACCGCGTCGCGATGCCGGTCCAGCCGCCGCATCGATCCCGCCATCACGTCCGACGGCAATCGCCGCACCCGCAAATTGTGCCGCGCCTTCAGCCATCCCGACAAACCACCCTCGGCCTCCGCTTCCGCCGCCAGCTTCTCGGCCGCATCGTCGAGCAGCGGGAAGCTATTGCGCCGCGCGGCGATAAAGCGCCGGGCCTCCGCCACCGGATCGGCGCCATCCTCCTGGGGCTCCGCCTCCGCCCCCCGGTCCGCCAGCGCCAGATGCTCCTCGCGATAGCTGGTGTAGAGCCGCAGCAGCGCCTCTGTAATGCCCGGAAAATTGACCGCGACATCGCCGGTCGCCAGTTGCGGCAGGTCGATATCGGCGAACATAGGGTCTTTCAGCACCGCCTGCAGCCGCGCCGTCTGTTCCGCGCCGCCGTCGCCCGCCACTTCGGCCATGTCGAGCTTGTAGGTGCGGGCGAGGCGCAGCAGCATGTCGGCGGTCAGCGGCCGCTGGTTGCGCTCCAGCAACGCAACATAGGAGGCGCTGATCTCCAGATCATTGGCCATGTCGGCCTGGGTCAGGCCCAGATCGCGCCGCAGCCGCCGCAATCGCGGCCCCATATAGACGGGACGATCCTTAGCCATGGCACCGACTCCTGTACGCTCTTTACAACTTTACAGCAGATTTTTGTAAAGATCGACAACTGGACTTTGGCAGGGGTGCCGTACCCCGTTCCGTGTGTCTACTTCGCTGTCATTCTTTCTTGCAGCTCACCCCGAGGGAATGACGACATGACCTATCAAAGTGAAATCGCGAAGGCCGACACGCTGATCGGCGGCCAGGGCCATTGGGACGGCATTGCGCCCGAATCCGTCGCCCGCATGCGCCTGCAGAACCGGTTCCAGAGCGGCCTCGACATCGCCCGCTACACCGCGAAGATCATGCGTGCCGACATGGCCGCCTATGATGCCGATCCGGCCAACTACACCCAGTCGCTGGGCTGCTGGCACGGTTTCATCGGCCAGCAGAAGATGATCTCCATCAAGAAGCATTTCGGCACCACCAAGGGCCGCTATCTCTATCTCTCGGGCTGGATGGTCGCGGCGCTGCGCAGCGAATTCGGCCCGCTGCCCGACCAGTCGATGCACGAAAAGACCAGCGTCCCGGCGCTGATCGAGGAACTCTACACCTTCCTGCGCCAGGCCGACGCCCGCGAGCTGGGCGGCCTGTTCCGCGATCTCGACAAGGCCCGCGCGGAAGGCGACGAGGTCCGCACCGCGAAGCTCCAGCAGCAGATCGACAATTACGAAACCCATATCGTCCCGATCGTTGCCGACATCGACGCCGGCTTCGGCAATGCGGAGGCGACCTATCTGCTCGCCAAGAAGTTCATCGAGGCTGGCGCCTGCTGCATCCAGATCGAGAATCAGGTCTCGGACGAAAAGCAGTGCGGCCATCAGGACGGCAAGGTCACGGTCCCGCATGAGGACTTCCTCGCGAAGATCCGGGCGGTCCGCTACGCCTTCCTGGAACTGGGCATCGACGACGGCGTGATCGTCGCGCGCACGGATTCGCTGGGCGCGGGCCTCACCAAGCAGATCGCCTTCACCCGGGAAGCGGGCGACATTGGTGACCTGTATAACGGCTTCCTCGACTGTGACGCCGTCGATGCCGGTGCGATCGGCCATGGCGACGTCCTCATCAGCCGCGACGGGCAACTGCTGAAGCCCAAGCGCCTGCCGTCGAACCTCTATCAGTTTCGCGCCGGCACCGGCGAGGATCGCTGCGTCCTCGACTGCATCACCGCGCTCCAGAACGGCGCCGACCTGTTGTGGATCGAAACCGAAAAGCCGCATATCGGCCAGATCGGCGGCATGGTCAGCCGCATCCGCGAAGTGATCCCCAATGCCAAGCTGGTCTATAACAACTCGCCCAGCTTCAACTGGACGCTGAACTTCCGCCAGCAGGTGTTCGACGCCTGGGAGAAGGAAGGCCGCGACCTTGCCGCCTATGACCGGGCCAAGCTGATGAGCGCGGACTATGACGCCACCGACCTCGGCATCGAGGCGGACGAACGCATCCGCACCTTCCAGAAGGATGCGGCGGCGCAGGCTGGCATCTTCCACCACCTCATCACCCTGCCGACCTATCACACGGCCGCGCTCAGCACCGACAATCTCGCCAGGGAATATTTCGGCGAGGCCGGCATGCTGGGCTACGTCAAGGGCGTGCAGCGGCAGGAAATCCGCCAGGGCATCGCCTGCGTGAAGCACCAGAATATGGCCGGCTCCGACATTGGCGACGACCATAAGGAATATTTCGCCGGCGAAGCCGCGCTCAAGGCCGGCGGCACGCACAACACGATGAACCAGTTCGCAGCCTGAAGGCCACAGGGGGAACCAGTTCGCAGCTTAAGTACCACAGGCGCCCCATCTTCCCGGCGATATCCCGATAAGCGTCGGGAAGATGGGTTCCGCAAGCGTAACAAGCATGGAAGATTGGAGTTTCGCGGCCGGGGCCGTGAAGACAGCCAGTTCGCGGGGAATTCGACACTCCTCTCGCGATTGGGTGGAAGGACCCTCGACGGCCCGGTGGCGCACCACCGGGCCGTTTTTTATTTCGCTCACCCTGCTCCGTTCGCCCTGAGTAGCCCCTGAGCGAAGTCGAAGGGGCGTATCGAAGGTACTCAGCACGAACGGCTCATGGGGTGCCCCTCAGGCGATCCCCGCCCGCTGGCGCACCGCCTGCTTCAAGATGTCGAGCGGCATCGCGCCCAGCGTCAGCACCTCATGGAATTGCTTGAGGTCGAACTTGTCTCCCTGCGCCGTCTTCACTTCCTCCCGCAGGTCGTTCCACACGGTATGGCCGATCTTGTAGCTGCACGCCTGGCCCGGCCAGACGGTATAGCGGTCGATCTCGCCCTGGCTGCGGCCGCGCGCGATGCCGGTGGTGGCGATGAGATAATCGGTCGCCTTCTCGCGGCTCCAGCGCTTGGCGTGCATGCCGCTGTCGACCACCAGCCGGGTGGCGCGGAACAGCAGCGACTGGAGATAGCCGACCTGGCCCAGCGGATCGCCCTTGTACATGCCCATCTCGTCGGCGAGCTGCTCGGAATAGAGCGCCCAGCCTTCGGAATAGCCGCTGTAGAAGCCACGGCGGCGGATCATCGGGATCGAATCCGATTCCAGCGCCACCGTCACCTGCAGATGGTGGCCCGGCACCGCCTCATGATGGGTCAGCGTGGCGAGGCCGAATTTCGGCCGGTCGAACGTGTCGCGCAGGTTGATGAAATAGATGGCCGGCCGCGACCCGTCGAGCGAGGCATTCTGATAATAGCCGCCCGGCGCGCCCGCCTGGATCGTTACCGGTACGCGGCGCACCTCGACCGGCGCCTTGGGCACGGTGTTGAACGCCTCGCCCAGCCGCGCCTGCATCGCCTTGATCTGGCTGTTGAGCTGCGCCAGCAGCGCCTCGCGGCCCGGATCGGTATTGGGGTAGAGCTGGTCGGGGCGCTGGTTGAGCGCGACCAGACGGTCGCCGACCGTGCCCTGGCTCATCCCTTCGCCCTTCAGGATCGCGTCGATCCGCGACGAGATGCTGGCGACCTGGTCCAGGCCCATCTGGTGGATCTCGTCGCCGGTCAGCCGGGTCGTGGTCGCGGCCTCGGCGGCGGCGGCGTAGAAGGCCTCGCCATCGGGCAGGCGCCAGCAGCCGGCATCATGCACCGCCTTCGCCCGCAACTGCTGCACCAGCGCGCGCTGGCGATCGACCGCGGGGAAGACCTTTTCCGCGACGATCTTCTCGGCTTGGGCCGCGCGTTCGGGCGGCAGGCCGGCGGCGGCCAGCTTCTTGGCAAAGCTTGCCACCAACACGGTCTGGGCGGCGGGCTGGTCGCGCAGCGCCGCCTGCATCTTCATGGTGGTGTCGAGGATATAGTCGGGCGCGAACACGCCCTTGGCCGCGTCCGCCTTCTGCCGTTCCAGCTCGCCATCCATGCTGACGGGGAAGGCTTCGAGCCGCGCCAGATAGGCGTCGGCATCGGCCGCGTCCTTCACCCGGTGCTGGCTGTCGAGGAAATCGGGCGTCTCGCGATAGGAGCCGGTCAGCTGGCTCAGGATATAGGGCGCGTAGCGGCCCGCCGTCTCGCCATAGGCGAAACGCTCGCCACCGACCGCGCGGTCGAGCTGATAGGCGACGACATCATAGTCGAGCTGGCTCGCCGGGCTGAGCGCCGCGCGGTCGAGGCCGGCCAGTTGCTTGGCCTGCGTCTTGGTGCGGGCGAGGTCGCGGGCCGCGCCGGCGGCGCTGGTGTCGCTGAGCTTGCCGCGCAGCGCCGCGCGGGCGCCGGTGTCGAGGCCAAGGCGGGTCGCCTGTTCCGGGCTGTCGTCCAGCCGCTCATAGAAGAAGCCGTCCAACATGGCGCGCAGGCGGGCATCCTGCGATCCCGGCTGCGCAAAGGCGCGCGGGGTGGATGCGGCCAGCGCCGTGGCGCCGCTGGTGGTGAGGAATTGGCGTCGGTTCACGAAATGCTCCCTGTTCTGGCCCTGGCGCGAACGGTCGCCCGCCCGCCGGGGGCCGCCTTAGTGCCGCGCATGCAGGGGCTTGGCTAGGGGAGAGGAGATGGTTTTGATGTGGTAGCCAACGGCAACGGTCCGGCAATGGTTCGGAATTGCAACCTAAATTGACAGCTGCTTGCAGCGGGGATAGCCTTGATTCTCCTAGCGAAGGAGGTCCCGATGCGTTTCGCGTTTCTTCTCCCGGTCATCACTTCGACATTGGCTGCCCCGATAATGGCGCAGACACCATCTGGTCCGGCAACGGCTCAGCCTGCATATCATGAAGGCCTGCGCCCCAGCTGGGACAATCTCTACAATATCGATTCAGGCGTATACGGAGATTTTCGAACTGCGAATTACAGCCAGGTCCGCCAATTGATGCAGCAAGGCCATTATGCCCAGGCGGACAAGGCGCTGAACAGGATCATGAGCGGATCGAATGATCTTGAAGCCCGCTTCCTGAAAGGCGTCACGACGCTGGCGCTGAATAATCCGGAAGGTGCGCGGCGCTATTTTGAACGGGCGCTGCCCAATGGGCGGAGCGGCCACCCGGGCGCGATGTCGGGTCTGGCGCTTGCCGAAATCAGGCTGGGCAATGTCGGCGCCGCGCAGGACATTCTGCAGAAGCTGCAATATCAGCAAGCGCGATGCGCGGGCAATTGCGATCGCGCGATATCCATCGACCAGGCGATCGGGGTGGTGGAAAAGGCGCTGAGCTGAACCGGGACGGTGGCAGTCGCTGCGCTGATTATAGTCCCCAGGGCTAGGAACGGAGTGGTCCGCGCGCATCTCTGATAAGCCGAGCTTGTCAGAGGCGTGGATCGTTCCGTCTGTAAGCCCATTCCCCGATGCGCTAAGGCGCGCGCACCACGCAAAGGGGAGTTTGATCGATGGCCTATACGCTGATCACCGCCAACCGGAATTATAGCAGTTGGTCGCTGCGGCCCTGGTTGTTGATGAAGGGGTTGGGCATCGCCTTTGCCGACCGGATCGAGCCTTTCGCATCCGCGACCAATTATGCGGCCTTTCGCAGCTTTTCGCCGACCGGACAGGTTCCCGCACTGATCGATGGCGATCGGACGGTCTGGGATTCGCTCGGCATTCTTCTCTATCTCGCCGACCGGCATGCGGGCGTGTGGCCGGCCGATGTCGAGGCCCGCGCCTTTGCCCAATGTGCGGTGACGGAGATGCACAGCGGCTTTTCCGCGCTGCGCAACGATTGCACGATGAATGTCGGCGTGCGGGTGGAACCGCATCTCCATTCGCCTGCGCTGAACAGGGATATCGCCCGCCTGCGTGAATTGTGGGAACAGGGGCTGTCCCGCTTTGGCGGTCCTTATCTGGCCGGCGCCGATTTCAGCGCCCTCGACGCCTTCTATGCGCCCGTGGCCTTCCGCGTCCGTACCTATGGGCTGGACGTCGGCCCGATCGCGCGCGTCTGGGTCGAGCATATGCTGGCGCATCCGGCGATGCGGCAATGGGAGCAGGAAGCGCTGGCCGAGACCTGGCGCGAGGATAGCCATGAGGCAGAGATCGGCGCGGCCGGCCGCATCGTCGAGGATTATCGCGCCCGTTGAGGTGGATGTAACATTCTTGCTTCGTGGCAGGCGGAAACAGACGAAATCCATCGCATTCCCCCTTTCCCCTGGCGCCTTACGGGTCTAGGGGGAGGGGACCATGGTTAAGCCACGCACCCTCTATGAGAAGATCTGGGACGCGCATGTCGTTGAACGGCGTCCCGATGGAACCTGCCTGATCTATATCGATCGTCACCTCGTGCATGAAGTGACGAGCCCGCAGGCGTTTGAAGGCTTACGCCTCGCTGGACGGAAAGTGCGCCGGCCCGACCTGACCCTTGCGGTACCCGACCATAATCTGCCGACGACGCCGCGCCGCGACGCCGAGGGGCATCGCATCCCGATCGCCGACCCGGAAAGCGCGCAGCAGCTCGCCGCGCTGGAACGCAATGCGCCGGAATTCGGCGTGCGTCTGATCGGCGACGCGGACCCGGAACAGGGCATCGTCCATGTCGTCGGTCCGGAACAGGGCTTCACCTTGCCGGGCACCACTCTGGTGTGCGGCGACAGCCATACCAGCTCGCATGGCGCGCTGGGCGCGCTGGCCTTCGGCATCGGCACGTCCGAGGTCGAGCATGTGCTGGCGACCCAGACCCTGCTGCTGAAACAGTCCAAGACCATGCAGGTCGTGGTCGAGGGTGCGCTGGGCTATGGCGTCACCCCCAAGGATGTGGCGCTGGCGATCTGCGGCACGATCGGCACCGCCGGCGGCACCGGCTATGTCATGGAATATCGCGGGTCGGTGTTCCGCGACATGTCGATCGAGGGCCGCCTGACCGTCGCCAACATGTCGATCGAGGCGGGTGCCCGGTCCGGCCTGTTCGCGCCGGACGAAAAGACGTTCGCCTATATCGAGGGCCGTCCGATGGCGCCCAAGGGTGCCGACTGGGATGCGGCCGTCGCCTGGTGGAAGACGCTGCACACGGATGAAGGCGCGGTGTTCGACAAGACCGTCGTGATCGACGCGGCCGACATCGTCCCCAACGTCACCTGGGGCACCAGCCCCGAGGATGTCGTGCCGGTGACCGGCGTCGTGCCCAACCCCGAAAGCTTCGCCGATGCGTCGAAGCGCGCTGCCGCGCAGAAGTCGCTCGACTATATGGGCCTGTCCGCCGGGCAGAAGATGGAAGATGTCGCGATCGAGCATGTCTTCATCGGCAGCTGCACCAATAGCCGGATCGAGGATCTGCGCGCCGCCGCCGGCCTGCTGAAAGGGCGGCATATCGCCGCCGGCATCAAGCATGCGATGGTCGTGCCGGGATCGGGCCTGGTCAAGCGCATGGCCGAGGCCGAGGGGCTGGACCGCATCTTCCTCGACGCCGGTTTTGAATGGCGCGAGCCGGGCTGTTCGGCGTGCCTGGGCATGAACCCGGACAAGGTGCCGGCCGGCGAGCGCTGCGCATCGACCAGCAATCGCAACTTCATGGGGCGCCAGGGGCCGGGATCGCGCACGCATCTGGTCTCGCCAGAAATGGCGGCGGCCGCGGCACTGACGGGCCGGTTGACCGATGTACGCGCATTGATGGGTGAAAAAGAGGGGATGGTCGCATGAAGAAGGTATTCTGGGTGCTGGCGCTGGGCGCGCTGGCCAGTGCGGCGATGGCCGCGACGCTGGGCCGCGCCGAGGACGGTCCCGCAGTGGAGGCGAAGCGGGCGCACTGATGGACAAGCTGACGACCGTCGACGGCCGGGCCTATCCGTTCGGGATGAAGAATGTCGACACCGACATCGTCATCCCGGCGCACTGGCTCAAGACGATTTCGCGCGCGGGCCTGGGCAAGGGCGCGTTCGAGGTGCTGCGCAAGGAACCGGGCAATGTCTTCGACGATCCCGAATATGCCGGCAGCCCGATCCTGATCGCGGGCGACAATTTCGGCTGCGGCTCCAGCCGTGAACATGCCGCCTGGGCGCTTGGCGACCTGGGCATCAAGGTGGTGATCGCGCCGAGCTTCTCCGACATCTTCTCGGGCAATGCGTTCAAGAACGGCATTTTGACCGTGGTGCTGCCGCAGGACGCGATCGACCGGCTGATGGAAGTGGCGAAGAGCGACCCGATCCATGTCGATCTGGAGCAGCAGAGCGTCACCACCCAATATCAGGATCGCTTCCACTTCGAGATCGATCCGTTCCGCAAGCATTGCCTGCTGGGCGGCCTCGACGAGATCGGCCTGACGCTGGACGAGGCGGATGTGATCGATGCGTTCGAGGCGAAGGACGCGGCTTTGCGTCCCTGGCTGGTTCCGGCCGTTGCCTAAAGGCGCGGTTCCGCCTATCTCCCGATCAGACAGACGTAATTCGACAGGGCTTCATCCATGACCACTTTCGACGACCGCGAGCGCGCATTTGAAAATATGTTCGCGCACGACCAGGAGATGCAGTTCCGCATCCAGGCGCGCCGCAACCGCCTGCTGGGCGAATGGGCGGCCGCGAAAATGGGCCTGACCCCTGAAGAAACCGACGCTTATGCCAAGGCCGTCGTGCAGGCCGACTTCGAGGAAGCGGGCGACGAGGATGTCATCCGCAAGCTGGTCGGCGATATGACCCAGGCGGGCCTCGATATCGACGAGCCCGGCGTGCGCGCCGCGCTCGAAGAACAGGCGGTGGTCGCCCGCCGCATGTTCATCGAAGCGCAGTAAGGACAGTATCGCCATGCCGATGGCTGCCGACGACATTGCGGCAATGATCAAGTCCGCGATTCCCGATGCGCAGGTCGAAATTACCGACCTTGCCGGCGATGGCGATCATTATGCGGCCAAGGTCGTGTCCGAAAGCTTTCGGGGCATGACCCGGGTGGCACAGCAGCGCGCGGTCTATGCGGCGCTCGGCGGACGCATGGGCGGGGTACTCCACGCCTTGCAACTGACCACCGCCGTTCCCAACTAACCGCCATAGCGACATTCGCGTCCCGCCCGGCGGTGACGCCAGACAGAGAATTGGACCCAGTGAAATGACCGACGCCGTGCAGCAGCGGATCGCCGAGATTGTCAACGGCAATGACGTGGTGCTCTTCATGAAGGGCACGCCGCTCTTCCCCCAGTGCGGTTTTTCCAGCCGCGCGATTGCGATCCTGGAGCATCTGGCCGTGTCCTATGAGACGGTCGACGTGCTGCAGGACCAGGCGATCCGCCAGGGCATCAAGAGCTTCTCGGACTGGCCGACCATTCCCCAGCTCTATGTGAAGGGCGAATTTGTCGGCGGCAGCGACATCATGATGGAAATGTACGAGGCTGGTGAACTGCAGCAGCTGATGACCGACCAGGGCGTCGCTGCGGCGAACTGAACGCAGCTTCAGGGCGAAAGATTATCGGGCGGTCCGCTGGTCGGGCCGCCCTTTTTCTTGGGGGTCAAGCGCGACGGGCGATGGCCGTGAGGGCCGAGACAAGCGCGTCCAGTTCGGCGATCGACGTATAGAGCTGGGGCGTGACGCGCACGCCCTGCACCGTGCCGCGATCGATCGCGACGGCGTAGATGCCATATCGGTCCATCAACGTCGCGGCGAGCTGGGCCGGGGCGATGCCCTCTATACCGACATTGGCGATGGCGCAGGTGCGCGCCGGATCGGCCGGCGTGTTGAGCCGGATGTTGGGCATGGCACGGACCTTTCCGGTCCAATAGCTCTGCAGATAGCGTAGCCGGGCGAGCTTGCGCGGTGCGCCGATCGTCTCGTGAAAGGCGATGGCGGTCGCGAGCGTCAGGTCGCTGTGGATCGGGTGGGTACCGCGATGGTTGAGCTTGCGGATATCGTCGTCCGCCATGCTGGCGTCGCCGAACATCGGCCAGAGCGCAGGAATGCGATCGCGCCGGACCCAGAGCAGGCCAAGTCCGAGCGGCGCCGACAACCATTTGTGCAGCGAGGCGCCATAATAGTCGCAGCCCAGGTCGGGAATGGCGAAGTCGAGATGGGCGAAGCTGTGGGCGCCGTCGACCATCACCGGCACGCCGCGTGCATGCGCCATCGCGCAGATCGCCTTGACCGGCAGCACCTGGCCGGTGCCCCCGACAATGTGGGAAACCATCAGCAGCCGGGTGCGATCGGTCAGGGCGGCGCGATAGACGTCGACGATCTCGGCATCGCTCTTCGGGTGGAGCGGCACCTCGACGATGCGGTTGACCATGCCGTGGCGCCGCGCCTGCAGCGCGAACATGTCGATCATCGACCCGTAATCCTGGGTCGCCATCACGGCCTCGTCGCCCGGCTTCCAGTCGATGCCGTTGATGATGGTATCGAGCGATTCCGTGGTGTTGCGGGTGACGACCAGTTCCTCGACCGGGCAACCGGCGAGCCGCGCGACCTGACCGCGGACCTTCAACACATCGGCGTCCAGCCTGGTCCGCATATAATGCGATGCCTCCCCGTTGATCGCGCGGATATTGGTGAAAAGGGCGTCGAGGATCGTGTCGGGCTGGAAGCAATAAAAGCCGTTTTCCAGATTGATGAAGCGATTGTCCGTCCGGTAATGCGCACGGAGTGCCGCCCAGAAGGGCTCGTCCTGCGCCAGTTCGGCCGGCGCGCGGGCCAGCGCCTGTCCCATCGCGCCTTTGCTCAGCATCAGGCCAAGGGCGGTCGTGGCACCCATCTTGAGCATGTTCCGTTTGTTCATGGCGCTGTCCCCTTCGTCACGCATAACGAATGAAGCGGGGCGATCCGCGCGGCAAGAAGGAAGGGGGAGCCACCGGGTGGGGGACGCCTGCGGAGACCGTGCCGGCATCCCCCGGGGTAGTTGAACGGTGGGTATCGGAAACCACGCAACCTGCGTGCCAAAAGCGCAGAATCGCGTGATTTCAGGCTGACAAAAGGTTAATGGGGGCGGCGGCTTTCCCATGCCTGTAAAATCTGCCGACGCTTTCGGTCGAGTCATGCAGGCCGCTCCGATTTCGGGATTGACTACATTCGTAATCGATGCGACTACATCTGTAGATGTTTAACGGCACAGAGTCGGATTGAAACGGTGAGCGAGAAGATCAGCGAAGCGGAACTGGTGGTGATGGAAGCGCTGTGGGAGCAGTCGCCGCTGACCGCCAATGACGTTGCCGACCGTGTGACGGGGGAGCGGGACTGGAGCGTCCAGACCGTCAAGACGCTGCTGTCGCGGCTGATGGCAAAGGATGTGATCGCCGCCGACCAGGACGGCCGCCGTTTCCTCTATCGTCCGCTGGTCGCGCGCGAGGATTATGTCGCGAGCGAATCCGGACGACTGGTCAATCGGCTGTTTGGCGGGAGAATTTCGCCACTGGTCGCGCAGCTTGCGAGCCAGGACCAATTAAGTGCTGACGATATTGCGGAGCTTGAGGACATCCTGAAGGGGTTGAAATCATGAACGTCTGGATCGCTGAAACATTGATCGCCACCACCTTGCTGATGGCGATCGTCATGATGCTGCGGCGTCCTGTCGCACGCTGGCTTGGGGCGGGGGCCGCCTATTGGCTCTGGGCCTTGCCACTGGTGCGCGCACTCTTGCCTGCGCTGCCGCGCGATGTCGCTGCGCCGTCGCCATTGCACAGCGTGGTGGACCAGTCGGGGCTGCCGGCTCTGCTGGCCGCCGCTCCGGTTGCGTCGTCGATCCCGACGGCATCGACCATCCCCTTTCTGGAGATCGGCATCGGTCTGTGGTTGCTGGGGTGTGTCGCCTTCCTTGTCATTCAGGCGATCGGCTATGCCCGTTTTCGGCGCCACATCCTGGCCGGTTCGACGCCATTGTGGGAGGAGGCGCGCGTTCGCGTCATCACCAGCCCGCATGCCAGCGGACCGCTCGCCTTCGGTGTCATCCATCCCTATATCGTCCTGCCCGCCGATTTCGCGCTGCGCTATGACGCGCTGGAACAGGATATGGCGATCGCGCATGAACGCGCGCATCATGACCGCGGTGATCTGACTGCCAACATGGTCGCGTTACTGCTGCTGGCCATCCACTGGTGCAATCCGATCGCCTGGATCGCCTATCGCGCCTATCGCGCCGATCAGGAAACCGCCTGCGATGCGCGCGTCCTTTCGCTCTATGGTCAGGATCAGGCCCATGCCTATGGCCGGGCGATCCTGAAGGCCGCAGGCGGACGCCAGTTTGCCGGCGCCTGTCATCTCACCCGCATCACCACGCTCAAGGGGAGGCTGAAAATGCTTTCGAGCCATGAAACATCATTGAACCGCATCAGTTGGAGCATGGCCGCCGTTGCCGTGGTCATCGCTTCCGGCCTGGCCCTGACCGCTTCGGGTAGTCGCGCCGCGCAGCAGATGGCAGTCATCACGGACAAGGTGGATCAAGTGGATTTCGCCCGCTTGACCGATCTGGTGTCGCAGCCGGCCGCCGCGACCGAAATTCTGCCCCCTGCCATGCCGGTTGCCCCGACTGCGCCGGTGGCGCCAGCCATGCCGCAGTCGATCCCCGCTCCCCAACCCTTGGCCGCGCCGATTGCTCCCGCCGCGCCGGCACCCGCCGCCGACATGGTACCGCCGGTGCCGCCCGTCCCCCCCGTGACCGTGCGCAACGAGCCGGGGCGGGTGGTCGTGACCTACGCCAATGGCCGGACCCAAACCCATCGCATTCCGACCGAGGCGGAGATCGCCCGGATGGTGCCCGTGGTGGATGTGCGCAACGGCTGTGAAGGCAATGAGACGGTGTCCAGACGCGAGACGGTGAATGCCGATGGGCGCCGGGTGATCCGGGTGCGGATCTGCCAATCGGCGATTGACCGGGCCGCGCGTGATGCCGAGCGTGCCGGCGCCAATGCCGATCGGATCAGCGCCCAGGCCGAGCGCGCCGCGCGGCAGGCGGAGATCGAGGGGGCCAGGGCCGAGCGGATGGCGGCGGTTGCCGAGCTGAACGGTCTGCGCGCGGCCCGGGCGCAGATCGCCCGCAACTGGACGATGCCCAAGGAGGATCGGGAAGAGGCGCTGCGCGACCTGGACCAGGATATTGCCGAGGCCCAGGCGCGCCGCGATTGAAACAAGGCTCGGCCGACCATCCGGCCGGGCTAGCGCATTTTCTAAGCAGACGGAATCGTCTGCTGGCTCGGAAAATGCCGACAATAAAAGACGAATAGAGCCTGATCCAATCCAATATGATCGGATCAGGTTCTAGATTGCGACCACTTCGGGCAGGATCGCATCGAGCAGCAGCATGCCGGCCGGCGCGACCTGCAACAGGCCGCCTGATAGCCGGACCAGGCCAAGATCGGTCAGCTGCGCAATCGCGCGGTCATCGACCAGCCGGTCGACGCCAATTCCGGACAGGGCGGCAATGCGCGGCAGATTAACGCCTTCGCCCAGCCGCAGCCCCATCAGCAGCGCTTCGCGCGCCCGCTCGTCCGCCAGCAGCGGCTCTTCGGCCTGCAGGCCATGGCCGTTGCGGTCGACCGCCCCCATCCAGTTTTCCGGCTTCTTGTGGCGTAGCGTTGCCACGCCGCCGCGCCGCCCATGGGCGCCCGGGCCAATGCCGACATAGTCGCCATACCGCCAGTAGGTGAGGTTGTGGCGGCTTTCCTGCCCCGATCGGGCATGGTTGCTGATCTCATAGGCGGGAATGCCGGCCGCACCAGTCATCGCCTGGGTCATTTCATAGAGCGTCGCGCCATGATCGGGATCGGCCGGTGTCAGTTTTCCCTGCGCCACCAGTGTCGCGAAGCGGGTACCCGGCTCGATCGTCAACTGATAGAGTGACAGATGGCCGGTGCCGAAGGACAGGGCGCGGGCAAGCTCCGCCTCCCAATCCGATTCGCTCTGTTCCGGGCGGGCATAGATGAGATCGAAGCTCACCCGATCGAATATGTGCTGCGCGGTGTCGAGTGCGGCTAGGCCCTCGTCCACATCATGCGCGCGGCCGAGGAAATGCAGCGCCTGATTGTCGAGCGCCTGGAGGCCCAGCGAAACGCGGTTGACCCCGGCGGCGGCCAGATCGCCAAAGCGGGCGGCCTCGACCGAATTGGGATTGGCCTCCAGCGTGATTTCGATTTCCGGGGCGAAACCCCAACGCTTTTCGGCAGCTTCGATCAGCGCCGCGACGATCTGCGGCGGCATCAATGACGGCGTGCCACCCCCGAAGAAGATGGACGTCAGCGCGCGTCCATCGGTCAGCTGCGCTTCATGTTCCAGATCCGATAGCAGCGCGCGCTGCCATGCCGGTGCGTCGATCCGGTCCCGGACATGACTGTTAAAGTCGCAGTAGGGACATTTGGAAACGCAAAATGGCCAGTGGACATATAGAGCGAGGGCATCGGCGGATGCCGACGGGGACAAGATGGTTGCGGGTGACATGGGTGGTGGTGGGCTTAGCCGGATTCGGCGTGCAGGGCTAGCGACGGCAGCGATGGGGATGATGGCATGGAGCGGAACAGCGATGGCCGCGCCATCGCGCACCGTTCCGCAGGCTGCCTTCCCCCCTTCTTATTATGGCATGGCGCCAGCGCCGCGCTCCGATGCGCTGCTGCGCCGGACGGTGCTGGATGTCCATAATCGCGAGCGCATGGCGCTGGGCGTCGCGGCGATTACCTGGGACGATGCCCTGGCGGCGGACGCAGCGCGCTACGCGCGACAGATGGCGCGGACCAATATTTTTCGCCATTCGGGCCGCGCGGATCGGGCGATTGATGCTGGCGAAAATCTGTGGATGGGCAGCCGCGACCTCTATGGTTATGATGTGATGATGGACGGTTTCGTGCAGGAACGGCGGGTGTTTCGGGCACGCGGTCGCTTCCCCGATATCAGCAGCACCGGCAATTGGCAGGATGCGGGCCATTATAGCCAGATGGTGTGGCGCGGCACGCAGAAGGTCGGGTGCGCGCTGGGCGAGGGGGCGCGGTTCGACTATCTGGTCTGTCGCTATTTCCCGGCGGGCAATATGTACGGCATGGGGCCGCTCGATGCGCCGGCGGCCGCCGTGCTGGCCGGGCGGGGACGCTGACGGGCGGATCATTTCCCCGGTTTCGCGCATTGGCTGGTCATGGCACGCGAAAGGAGAGGGTGGATGATCCGACCTGTATCGATATTGCTGGGCCTGTCCCTGCTGGGCGTGACGGCATGTGGCCAGCCGGCCGAACACAAGGTCGATCCTGGTCCCGATAACGCGATCGTCGCTCAGCGGAACGGTGCGGCAGCCCATAACGGTCAGACACCGGTGCCGGCCCCTACCGGCCCGCTGTCCTGTTCCGCCGATATCGGTGAAGCCGCAGCGCAGAAGCTGGTCAGAACCTGCACCGACGTTTCTCCCGCGACGCATCCGCCGTGCAATGCGGCCAATAGCTGCGCCATGATCGAGGATGAGATCGCGCGCAGCTGCGCGCTGTTCGACGGCCAGGGCGACCCGATGCCGGAGTGCACGCCGGCGCCCAAGAGCGCGGCGGCCGCAGCGGCGGTGGTGCAACGCTATTATGCCGCGCTCAACGCCCGTGACTATGGCACAGCCTGGACCTTATGGGGCGATGATGGCCCGGCGGGGCAGACGATGGCCCGGTTCGAGGCCGGCTTTGCCGCCACCCGCGCGACGCATGTGACGATCGGCCGGCTGGAACCGGGCGACGCAGGGGCGGGATCGCTCTATCAGCCGGTGCCGGTAACGGTGGAGGCGGAACTGCTCGACGGCACCCGCCAGCGTTTCACCGGAACCTATGTCGTGCGCCGCGTCAACGACGTGGACGGCGCATCGGCCGCCCAGCGGCGCTGGCATATCGATTCGGCCAAGCTGCGCCCTGTTTCGTCGGAGTGATTGGGGGCATCGCTCGCGTTCGACATCTATGTTTCATACGATCCCGGCGCGGCGACCGCTTGTCAACTGCGTGCCCGCCGAAGGGCAACGCTTTGACGATCTGGTCTGCCCTTTCTATCCCGTCGGCAACATGTTCGGCATGAGGCGGTTGGATGCGGCGCCGGTGCTGGTCGGCGACGAGGAATAGGGGATTGATGCGACCAAGATTGGCCGGACTGGCGCTGCTTTTGCCGCTGATGATCGGGGCCTGCACCGTTGATGTGCCGAAAAGCCTGTGCGGCATGCCGCCTGGCCTTCAATCCTGGCAGGGCCTGTCGGTCCGCTGGAGCGGGACGATCATCAGTCTGTCCGCGCCGCCCGATGCTGGTAGCAGCAGTTATTTTGCCAATGAAGCGTGCGGCCAGTCCGTCAGGATTCCCTTTCAGGGAACCGCCAAGCCTTTTGAGGTCTCGGCCTATCATGCGGAGGTCGAGGGGCATCTGGTCGTCGAGGATCGGCGCCCCATGCTCATCATCGACCATTATATCAGCCGTGCCTCCGCCTTGAGCCGGGCGGAGAGCGAAGCCTATTTCAACCGTCTTATTGCTGCGCATAATCGCCGGCTGGCTGCGGAATCGCGGCCCTGGCCAGCCAAGCGTTAGAGCACCGCCTTCACCAGCTGGGCGAAGGCGTCGGCGCGGTGGCTCATCGCGTGCTTGGCGTCCGGGTCCATCTCGCCGAAGCTGATGGCGTGGCCCAAGGGCTGGAACATCGCGTCATAGCCAAAGCCATTTGCCCCGCGCGGCGGCCAGACCAGCAGGCCGTCGACCCGGCCCTCGAATGCCTCGACATGGCCGTCGGGCCAGGCGAGGGCGAGGGCACAGATGAAATGGGCGCCATGGCCGGCGTCCGGCCCCTTGGCCTGCACCCCGTCCCAGACCTTCTGCATCGCGAGCCCAAAATCCTTGTCCGGCCCGGCCCAGCGGGCGGAGAAGAGGCCCGGATCGCCGTTGAGCGCCTCGACGCACAGGCCACTATCGTCGGCCAGCGCAGGCAGGCCGGAGAGGTCGGCGGCCTGCATCGCCTTCAGCTCTGCGTTGGCGATGAAGGTGGTGCCGGTCTCCTCCGGCTCGGGCAGGTCGAGCGACGCGGCGGAGATCGGCTCGATCCCATAGGGGCCGAGCAGGGCGGCGATTTCCCGCACCTTGCCGGCATTATGGCTGGCGATCACCAGCTTGCCGGGCTTCAGCTTGCGGATCGCCTGTTCCTGTCCATAGTCGTCGCTCATCTGGCTCTACCCTTATTCCATATGGTCATCCCGGCCCCCGAGCCGGGATCCCGCTTTCTTGTCGGCTTTCGCGCAGTCAAGGGAAAGCGGGACCCCGGGTCAAGCCCGGGGTGACGGGATTGGCTCAGCGACCCGTCGCCACATCCTGCGCGGCGAAGATCTTGGCGCAGCCGATGCGGGCGAGGCGGAGCAGACGGAGCAGCTCTTCCTCGTCATACGCCGCACCCTCAGCCGTGGCCTGCACTTCGGCGAACTTGCCGTCGCCGGTCAGGATCAGGTTGGCGTCGGTCTCGGCATTGCTGTCCTCGGCATAGTCGAGGTCGAGCACTGGCGTGCCTTCATAGATGCCGCAGCTGATCGCCGCGACCTTCTGGATGATCGGGTCTTCGCTGAGCGCGCCGGAGGCGAGCAGCTTGTCGACGGCGATGCGCAGCGCCACCCAGCTGCCCGAGATCGCGGCGGTGCGGGTGCCGCCATCGGCCTGGATCACGTCGCAGTCGATCACGATCTGGCGCTCGCCCAGCTTCTTGAGGTCCACGACCGTGCGCAGCGAGCGACCGATCAGGCGCTGGATTTCCTGGGTACGGCCCGACTGCTTGCCCTTGGCCGCCTCGCGGCTGCCGCGGGTGTGGGTGGCGCGGGGCAGCATGCCATATTCGGCCGTGACCCAGCCCGATCCCTTGCCACGCAGGAAGGGGGGCACCTTTTCCTCGATCGAGGCGGTGCACAGGACGCGGGTGTCACCGAAGCTGACGAGGCACGAGCCCTCGGCATGGATGGTGAAGCCGGGTTCCATGGTGATGTCGCGCATCTGGTCGGGCGCGCGGCCGGAAGGACGCATAAATTTTTCTCCGAAGCGGTCAGGTGGCTGCGCATAGAGCCTGATCGTCCGAGGGGGAAGCGCTTTGCGCGTTCGCCGAGGGCGTGAATCAGGCTCTACGCAGATATTATGTGGACCTTGCTTCACGCTTCAGCCCTTTTGGGCTGAAACGAGCAAGGTCCGGCGCCGGGCGGCGCGGGTTGCCAGTGCCAAGCGCCAAAAGTTGCGATAAGAGGGGCGCCATGAAGAGAGCGATGATGATGGCGCCGGTAGCGCTTATGCTGCTGGCGGGATGCGTGACGGACCGGGAGAAGGTGGAGCTGGAGCCGCCGACGGCCGCCGGCGACACGATCCGCTTCACCGCCGGTCGCTGCTTTGGCGCCTGTCCCGCCTATACGCTCACGGTGACGCCCGATGGTTCGGGCCTGCTGGAGCCCGAGCGCTTCACCTCCGTCCCCGGTCCGACCCGCTTCACCGTCAGCGCCGCGCAATATCGCCAGCTGCGCACCGGCCTGGCCCCGTGGAAGCCGGCAACCGGCACGGCAAAGCGCATCGCCCAGGGCGAGAATTGCACCCGCTTTGCCACCGACATGCCCAGCTACACGATCGAATGGACGCGCGGTGACGGGAAGGGCGGGGGCAAGGGGGCGAAACCGACCCGGCTCGATTTCCAGTCGGGCTGCATGGACAATCGCTATGCGAAACTGCGCACGACGATCGGCGCCATCCCCAAGACGCTGGGCATCGAACCGATGCTGAAGCTCAAGCCGGGAAGCTGAATCGGCGCCCCGCGACGCGACAGTTGAAAGTTCACAGTGTCGCAAGGGGTGATTTGCGTCGATTTTGGCGGATTGCGCCCGCCACGCGCCAGCGAAGCGACAGGCGCGCGACACGCGGGTCACGCCGACGCGACAGTCGCGCGCCTCTGACGCGACCGTGAGGCGACACTGAAACGACAGCGACGCGACAGTTTTGGGCGTTGGGCGGGGGTGTTAAGCGGGGCGTGGGAGTGGCCTGTTCCATCGCAAAGGGTAGATCAGAAGCGCGGCGAGTAGGAAAGGGAAGGACAGTCGTTCCGACAGGCTGCGTCAGCAGATATAATCCTTCAATGGCGGAGCATCGCCCGGCTTGCCGGCTTCGATCCAGGCAAGCTTTCCGGTCAGAAATTCCAGAGCGCTATCGATCGCCGACCGCCTTTCCGTCAGGCGCTCGATCTGTTGACGCAAGACTTCGGCCGTGCGCGCATCTGAGCCAGCGCCCGATAGATATTCCTCGTTCAACGCGGCGATTTCGCGCAGAGAATAGCCCAGAAATTGCTGCAAACGGATCATCCGCGCTGCAGTCACATCATCCGGGCCAAATAGTTGATAGGGATTGGAGCCACCCTTGCCACTGCGCTGAGGGGTCAGCAGGCCCTTGGCAATGTAGAATCGGATAGTGTCGGCTGACAGGCCGGTGGCTTTCGAGAATTGGGAGATCATCATCGCATTCAAGGCCTTGACCATGGACTAAGGTCTACACTTATAGGGCCTGCTCGTCGCAAATAGGAGACCTGTCGCAATGACGAGCCGCGCTACCCCCATTCCCCTTCTTCCCTTCACCGCCGACGGACCGCTTGTGGGCGCGCAAGGTCTTGGCTGCATGGGCATGAGTGAATTTTACGGCGCCACCGACGAGACGGAGGCGCGCGCTACGCTGGAACTGGCGCTCGACCTGGGGGTCACCATGTTCGATACCGCCGATATGTATGGGCTGGGCGCGAATGAGGCTTTTCTGGCGCCGTTTTTTCGCGCGCATCGCGATCGCGCGATGGTCGCGACCAAATTTGGCTATGCGCGCACCGCCGCGCATCCTGACGACTGGAGCCTCGACAATCGTCCCGCCTTCATTCGCGCCGCAGTGGAACAGTCTTTGCGGCGCCTGGGCGTGGAAGTCATCGACCTCTACTATATGCATCGACGCGATCCGGCCATTCCGCTGGCGGAATCGATCGGTGCGATGGCCCGGCTGGTTGAAGAGGGCAAGGTGCGCTGGATTGGCCTGTGTGCTGTCAGCGCGGCGGAATTGCGCGATGCCCACGCGATCCATCCGATCGCCGCGCTGCAATCGGAATGGTCGCTGTTCACGCGGGACATCGAGACCGAGATAGTCCCCGCCGCCAAGCAATTGGGTGTGACGCTGGTCCCTTATTCGCCATTGGGACGGGGCATGTTGACCGGTCAGGCCTTTGCGGCTGCGCTGGAGGAGGACGATGCGCGGCAATATTTTCCACGCTTCGCCCCGGACAATCTTGCGGCCAACAGCCAGCTTGTCGGCGAAATCGCGCGGATCGCCCGCGCCTTGGAGGTAACGCCGGCGCAATTGGCGCTGGCCTGGCTCTATAACCGGGCGGAGATGCTGGGCGCGAAGATCATACCAATTCCCGGTACGCGGAAGCGGACACGGCTGATGGAAAATCTGGCCGCCCTGTCGCTCAGGCTTAGCCGATCGACCATGGATGCTCTGGAGCCGCTCGCTGGTGCGGTGCAGGGTATTGCGATTTGAACGATCCGCGGCACTTGCCATGGCGGACAGTCACATTATTGCCGCCAACCCATTAAACGAGAAGGAATTTCATGCCTATTTCCGGAGCTTGCCGCTGCGGCAAGATCGCCTATCAGGTCGACCTGGATACGATGCCGCTCACCTATGCCTGTCATTGCAGGGACTGCCAGACCTGGAGCGGGAGCGCCTTCGCCCTCCATGCCATGCTGCCCGAAGCGCTGCTGACTGTCACCGGTGATGCGACGGATTTCCAGATCGATGCCAATGAGGCGATGGCCTCGACTCATATTGGCTGTCTGGCCTGCATGACCCGTATCGCCAACCGCAATGCGGCCGTGCCGGGCATGATCGTGCTGCGTGCCGGGACGCTCGACCGCAGCGTGGAATTGGTGCCGGCCGTCCACATCTGGACCAGCCGCAAGCAGGAATGGCTGCAATTGGACGGTGTGCCGCAATTTGCCCAGACGCCCAGTCCGGAAGAATTCGCTGCGGCGCTGCGCTAGATCCATAGAGGAGGCGGAGGCGCGCTTGAGCGACGCGGCAAAGCCGCCTACATCATCGCCATGGCCGCCACTGCCTCCATCGCTGAACTCAATGACCGCGCGCGCGACGTGTTTCGCATGGTGGTGGACAGCTATCTTGGCACCGGGTTGCCGGTGGGGTCGCGTACCCTGTCCAAGTTGGGCATCAGCCTCTCGCCCGCCTCGATCCGCAATGTGATGCAGGATCTGGAGGAGCTGGGGCTGCTCGCCGCGCCGCACACTTCGGCCGGGCGGATGCCGACCGAGACCGGGCTGCGGCTGTTCGTCGACGGCATGATGCAGGCGGCCGAGCCGTCGGCCGAGGAAATGCGCGCGATCGAGGCGGGGCTGGCCGAGGGCGGGCCGATCGAGGAGGCGCTGTCGGCGGCGACGGCGACGCTGTCGGGCCTGTCCGCCTGTGCCGGCATCGTCATGGTGCCCCGGCGCGAGCCGGTGCTGCGCCAGTTCGGCTTCGTGCCGCTGAACGACCGGCAAGCGCTGGCCGTGCTGGTCGGGCAGGACGGGTCGATCGAGAATCGGGTGCTCGACCTGCCACGCGGGGTGACGCCATCGATGCTGAACGAGGCGGCCAATTTCATGTCGGCGCGCTTTGGCGGGCTGACCTTGCGCCAGGCGGGCGATCAACTGGCGCGCGAGATGGAGGCGGAACGCAGCGTGCTGGACGGCGCGGCGCGCGAACTGGTGACGCGCGGCATCGCGATCTGGAGCCATGACGCCGATGACAGGCCCGTGCTGATCGTACGGGGGCAGGCGCATCTGATCGACGATGGCACCGCCGCCGACCTCGACCGGGTGCGGCAATTGCTGGAGCAGCTGGAGGGCAAGCAGGAGATTTCGCGCCTGCTGGAGAGCGCGCTGGCGGGCAGCGCGACCAAAATCTTCATCGGTTCGGAAAACAAGCTCTTTTCCCTTTCGGGTTCATCGGTCATAGCCGCCCCCTACCGCGGCGGGGACGGCCGGGTCGTCGGCGTCGTCGGCGTGATCGGCCCCACGCGCTTGAACTATGCCCGGGTGATCCCCATGGTGGATTTCACCGCACAGACGCTGTCGAGATTGATGAGATGAGCGAAGACAAGCAGACTATCGAAAATACCGAAACCGTGGACCAGCTGCCCGAGGAGGAGACCCCCGTGGACGCCCCTGAGAACGCACATGCAGAGCGTATTGCCGCGCTGGAAGCCGAGCTGGCAACGGCCAAGCAGGACGTGCTCTACGCCCATGCCGACACGCAGAATGTGCGTCGGCGGCTGGAGAAGGAGCTGGCCGACACGCGCGCCTATGCCGCGACCAACTTTGCCCGCGACATGCTGTCGGTGGCCGACAATCTGAGCCGGGCGCTGGCCACCATCGATCAGCTCAGCGCTGATGTGCGCGCGGACGACAAGTTCAAGGCGCTGGTGACAGGCCTGGAAGCCACCGGCCGCGAGCTGGAATCGGTGTTCGGCCGCAACAGCATCAGCAAGATCGAGTCGGTCGGCCAACCGCTCGACCCGAACAAGCATCAGGCGATGATGGAGACCCCGTCGGCCGATGTCGCGCCGGGGACCATCCTGGTGGAAATGCAGCCCGGCTATATGATCAAGGACCGACTGCTGCGCGCGGCCATGGTCGGCGTGGCGAAGACGCCGGACTGACAAATATCCGCCCCGTTCGGGCTGGATCGGTCAGGGTCCCCCCGACGGGGCCTCTGACCTATTGCACCCTTGCCCGAACGGAGGCCCTTTTGCTGCACGACCAGAACCTCACCACCGACCGTCCGACCTTTGTCACCCATCTCGAATGTTCGCTGACCGGCGAGCGATACGAGGCGGATCGGCTGCATGGGCTGTCGGCGGCGGGCAAGCCGCTCTTGGTGCGCTATGATCTGGACGGCGTGCGGGCGACGCTGACCAAGGAAGCGCTTAGCAGCCGGCCGATGGACCTGTGGCGCTGGCGTGAATTGCTGCCGGTGCGGCAGACCAGCAACATCGTGAGCCTGGGCGAAAATGCGACGCCGCTGATCCCGCTGTCGCGCACGGCCAAGCGGCTGGGCGGGGCGCATCTGCTCGCCAAGGATGAGGGGCGGTTGCCGACGGCCTCGTTCAAGGCGCGCGGGCTGGTGATGGCGGTTTCCATGGCCAAGGAACTGGGCGTGACCCAGGTGGCGATGCCGACCAACGGCAATGCCGGCGCGGCGCTGGCCGCCTATGCGGCGGTCGCGGGCATGGAATCGGTGATCTTCTGCCCGGCCGACACGCCCGAAGTGAATGTGCGCGAGATCGCGGCGCAGGGCGCGCGGGTCTATCGCGTCAACGGCTATATCGACGATTGCGGCGCGATCGTCGGCCAGGGCGTCAAGGAACGCGGCTGGTTCGATTTCTCGACGCTCAAGGAGCCCTATCGGATCGAGGGCAAGAAGACGATGGGGCTGGAACTGGCCGAACAGCTCGGCTGGGAATTGCCCGACGCGATCTTCTACCCCACCGGCGGCGGCACCGGCCTGATCGGCATGTGGAAGGCGTTCGACGAGCTGGAGAAGATCGGCTTCATCGGGTCGAAGCGGCCCAAGATGTTCGCGGTACAGGCGGAGGGTTGTGCGCCGATGGTTCGCGCGTTCGAGCAGGGCGTGGAATTTGCCGAACGCTGGGAGGATGCCCAGACCATCGCCATGGGCATTCGCGTGCCCAAGGCTGTGGGCGACTTCCTGATCCTGCGCGCGGTGCGGGAAAGTGGCGGCGCGGCGCTGGCGGTGTCGGACGCGGCGATCGCGGCGGCGGTGCGCGACGTGGCGCGCGACGACGGGCTGCTGCTCTGTCCCGAGGGCGGGGCGACACTGGCGGCCTATCAACGCGCCTTGGACGAGGGGCTGATCGGCCGCGACGAGCGGGCGGTGCTGTTCAACTGCGCCAGCGGCCTCAAATATCCGCTGGAGGATCAGAGCCGCGCGCTCGACCGGCACGCACCGATCGATTTTGCGAGCCTGTAAAGGCACGGAATGGGCGGGCCAGAACCCGCCCATTCGCCGTTAGAGTGAGATGGGATTGGGTTGATCCACGCCGTCATTGCGAGCGCAGCGAAGCAATCCATGGGCGCGTCAGTGGATTGCTTCGCTGCGCTCGCAATGACGATTCAGTGTGGAGTCATCCCGCTCTAGAATCGATAATCCCAGCCCAGGGTGAAGAGCCGCCCGCGACCGGCGAAATAGGCCAGATTGTCGTTGGGCAGGCGCGTATCGCTATTATAGTCGATGTAGAATTTATCGAACAGATTCTGGACGCTGAGATAGACGCCGCCCAGTGACGGGGTGTCGTAGCGGAGATAGGCGTCGGTGACCGCATAGCCGCCGAAATTGTTGCGCGGATCCGGCTTCGCCTTACCATGGAAATTGCGCGACAGATAATATTGGGTCTGCAGCCGCGCCGAGATGGCGCCATGGCGATAGTCGGCGGCGACGTTCAGGCGATCGGGCGAGATATTGGTGCCGTCCAGATCGGTATCGACGATCCCGTCGGGATTGGCGCTGTCGCTGTCATAGCGGCCCTTGAGATGGGCATAGCCGGTGGACAGCTTGAGCCCCGGCAGCGGCGTCTGTACGCCGAGGTTGATTTCCAGTCCCTCGATCTCGACCCGCTGGCGCTGCACGGTGAAGATGCCGTCACCCTGCGCGATCAGGATCTGGCCCTTGTCGCTGGACGACCAGAAATAGGTGGCGCTGGCGTCGATCGGGCCGCGCTTCACCTCCAGCCCGATTTCGCGGTTGTTGGAGACGATCGGGCTGATGTCGAGATAATCGTCGAGGTCGACGCCCGCGACGCCGATCGACCGGGTGACGCGGCCGACATCGGGCATGGTGAAGCCCTCGGCATAGCTGGCATAGGCACGAATGCCCTCAAGCGGCTCGAAGATGAGGCCGCCGTTCAGCAGCGCGTCGGAGAATTTGGGCTTGCCACCGTCCACGTCGACGCCGCCATAATTGGGCGCGGTGGTGGAGGCGAGGGTGTGGAAATCGTCGATCTTCACCTGCACATTTTCCCAGCGCACGCCGCCGGCGACGCGGACCAGCCCGTCCGCGATCTTGAGATTGGCCTGGGCGAAGGGGGCGATGGAGCGGAAGTCGCTGGGCGGTACCCAAATGCGGCCGGTGACCATCAGCCGCTGTTCCGTCTTGTCGAACAGGACGTCCAGGCCGAGCGTGGTGGTCAGTGCCTCGAAACCGGGCAGGGCGCGTTCATAGCTGATCTTGCCGCCGATCTTGCGCGATCGGTTCTGCGACTGGTCGAACAGGGTGCCGACCGGCGCGATGCTGGGATCCTGGAAGGTCGCGATCGCGGCAAATTCGCCGCCGAAAATGTCGCGGCTGCGGTTGAAGAAAAGCTGGGTGACCAGGTTGCCGCCGGCCACATCGCTGTCGGTATAGGAGAGGGACGCGCTTTCGGTCCGGTTCGACCCGGGCGTGCCGGGCGCGTCGCCCTTGACCGCTGTGGTGGGGAGGCCGTTGGCGCGGCTGCCGGCGAGCGGGACATAATCGCCATCGCCCTTCAACTCATAGCGGTTGAGGATCAGGTCGAGCCGGCCGGTATCGCCGACGGCATAGCCCAGCCGGGCGAAGATATCGGTCGCCTGCGACGCCTGGGTTTCGCCCTGGGTCAGGTTGATGCCGATGCGGCGGTTGCGCGCGTCGTAGAAGGCGCCGCGCTTTTCATAGGAGGCGCCGACCGTGGCGTCGAAATCGCCCGCCTTATATTGGACCAGCCCGGCCGCCTTGCCGCCGAAACCGTCGCCGTCGAAATCGTCGCTGGCCGATCCCTGGAGCAGCACCCGGCCGCTGATGCCTTCCTCCTTCGGTGCGCCGACCGTTACCTGGTTGACGATGCCGCCGGTGCCGCCAATCCCCTGAAAGGCGTTGGAGCCATAGATGAGTTCGACCCGATCGATGAAGAAGCCGTCTATGGTGAAGCCGTCGCGGCTGCCGTCGCGCAGCGGGGTCGATTGCGGGATGCCGTTGATGGCGTAGAGCGGCGAACGGCCGCGCAGCGTCTCACCCGCGCCCGACAGCTTGCCGCGCGTCGGCGAGAAGCTGGGGGTGAGGGTGGAGACCGCGTCGGTCACCGAGCCGGAAATGGCGATCTGCTGGTCCAGCGCTTGCTTGTCGATCAGGTCGATGGTCAGCGGCAGCGCATTGGGCGGCAAGATGGTGCGGGCGGCGGTGACGACGATCGATTCGGCGCCCTTGGTATCGGCGTCGTCCTGCTGCGCCATGGCGGGCGATGCGAGGGCGATGGTCAGCGCCGCCAGCGCGATTGCCGAACGCCGAAATTCGATATGATGCACCATGGCGCAAATCCCCCAGATTATGTTGCGCTGGGCTGCTAACGACAATCGGTTGCAATAACAAGTTGTTTGCGGTCGATGCGATGCGAACGCGCGGATGGCTGTGGCGCCATTGCATCGACCGGCAGCAGAGGCTCATAAAGATACAAAAAGATATATCGTAAATCTTGACGCCAGTGATTTTTAAGATATATCACAATACATCATGAAGCATTTTGAAAGAGAAATTATGAATTTTCCCCATTCCGATCGCGGCGCAGGCCGCCGGGGCTGCCGGCCGGGCCGGCACATGGATGACGCCATGGCCGATCGCGGTTTCGACCCGCGCCGTGCCGATTTGCGGGGCCTGGGCCATCGCGGGGGACACGGCCATGGCCGCTTCTTCGGGCCCGGCGGCTTTGGTCCCGAGGGTTTCGGACGCGGTTTCGGCGGTGGTCGGGCAGGTGGCCCGGGCGGTCCATTCGGTGAGGACGGCTTTGGCGATGGTCCTTTCGGCGGTGGCCGGGGCGGGCGTGGCGGCGGACGCCGTCGGCTGTTCGGCAATGATGCGCTGAAGCTCATCCTGCTCAAGCTGATCGCCGATGCGCCGCGCCATGGCTATGACCTGATCCGCGAGATCGAGACGCTGTCCGGCTCAGTCTATGCGCCCAGCCCTGGCGTCGTCTATCCGACCCTGACCCTGCTGGCCGACATGGACCTGATCGCCGAACAGCCCGGCGAAGGTAGCCGCAAGCTGTTCGCCATCACCGACGCGGGCACCGCCCATCTGGCCGAGCATGAGGCCGGCGTCACCGAGGTGATGGAGAAGCTGGCGCATCTGGCCCGCAAGGCGCAGCGCAACGATGCTGCGCCGGTGCGCCGCGCGCTGCAGAATATGCGGGTGGCGATCCAGCATCGGCTTGAAAAGGAAGGGGCCGATTCCCAAACCATGTTCGACGTCGCGGCCCTGATCGACGAGGCCGCCAGCAAGATCGAAAGGCTCTGACCCCATGACGCTGACCGCCACCGTGCCGACCACCCATGGCAGCCGTTACCTGCAGCAGCTCTGCAAGCATTGGAGTCACAAGTTCGAAACCAGCTTCGACGCGGACAGGGGCGAGATCGCCTTTCCGATGGGGCCGATCCACCTGAGCGCCGATGACGCGGCGCTGACGGTCGTGCTGGAGCCCAATGCGGACGCCGATGTCGAAAAGTTCAAGCAGGTGGTCGCCGACCATCTCGACCGCTTTGCCTTCCGCGAGGCGCCCTTGCCCTTCACCTGGGCCTGAGAGCCTGTTTGAAAAATCGCGAAAGAGCGATTTTTCAGCGCGGTACCAGCCCGCTCCCCCGCCCAACCGCCCGACAGGATGACACTGGATCGGGTGGTTGGGCGGGGGAGCGGGCTGGTACCGGCTTTCTCAAACAGTCTCTGACACGCGAAAGGGGCCGGGTCTGCACGGCCCGGCCCCTTCCCTGGTAAGCGCCATGAGGACCGGCAACCCCGGTCCTTCTTCGTGTCAGCTGTCGGTCTTGGCGCGCATGGCGGCCATGCGGGCGGCGGTGGCCTGAACGTCGGCGGCGGTGACGATGCCGTCCTTGTCGGCATCCTGCTCGGCAAAGGCACGCGCGCCAGAGGCGTCATATTCGGCCTGCGCCATCTTGCCGTCCTTGTCCTTGTCGAGCACGCCGAAGCGGACATGGGCCTGGCGGATCTGGCGCTGGCGTTCTTCGGCCTTCTTGTCTTCGCTGAGCGTGCTTTCGGCCAATTGCTTTTCGAGGCGGGCGGCATATTCGCCGACATATTCCTCCTCCGACACCCAGCCGTCGCCATTGGCATCGGTCGCCTTGAACCGGGTGCCGCGCACGGCGTCGAATTCGGCGCGGGTCACCTGGCCGTCATGGTCGCTGTCATAGTCGTGGACGAAGGCGCCGCCTTCATGCGGGGCAGCAAAAGCGGGCGTGCCGGCAGCGGCAACGATCGCGGCGATCAGGATGGAACGGGTCTTCATGGCGTGTCTCCGGGATATCAGGCGGCGTCGAACGCCAGGGTGTAGGTATAGCTGCGATAAGGGGTTTCGGACCCGGCCGGCGCGGCGCCGCGATGGCGGACCAGGATCAGATAGGTGCCGGCATCCTCTGGCTTCAGGCTGAAACGCCCCTGTGCGTCGCTCTTCGTCTCGGTCGCGACCTTGCGGCCGTCATGGACGCCGGCGCTGCGGAACAGGGTGACCTGCGTGGCGGCCAGGGGCTTGCCGTCGAACAGCAGCACGAAGCTGGCGTCGCTACCCGACACGATCGCGTTGGGATGGGTGACCGGCTGGATTTCCAACCCCGCGCCGACCGGCTTGAGCGCGGCCTGCGTCGCCTGGCCACGGGTCACATAGGCGTCGGCCAGGGTCATGCTCTGCACCTCGACCTCCTGCGTGCCGGGTTTGGGATCGCCGCCTTCGCCGCGCATCTGCCAGGCATCGCCGACGCGGAACATCTTGCCCTTGCGCCCGGCACGCTGGCCGGTGGTGATGCGATAGGTGCCGTCCGTTTTCAGATCGGCCTCGAAGATCGACAGGTCGCGCAGATAGGTGACCTGGCCGGTCGCCGCCTGGCTGCCGTCGGGCGCGACCAGGTGGAAGGGGGCATCGCGCATCGCGACTTCCGGGACGAAGGCGTCTTCTGCGAAGGCCGATTCCACGGTGACATGGTCGGCTTTCCCCGCGTCGAACAAGGTGGGCAGCACATAAGGCATATGCGCCTGCGCGGCGGTGGTGCCAGCGAGCAGGAGCATAGGCGTGATGGCGGCGAACAGGGCGTTCGCCGGGCGACGATATCTGGACAATGGGGTTCCCCTTGGTTTCGTTACGCCTCTCTATAATATATACTGAGAATCACTTGCAATAGCAATTTAACCGAGTAGAGAGCGGCCAACCCGGCGCCTGACGCGCCGCAACAACGACACGGGGGCAATTTTCATGACCAAGTCCAAGACTCTGCTTCTCCTTGGCACCGCGATGCTGGTGCTGCCGTTGCCGGCGATCGCGCAAGCGCAGGAAGAAGCGGCGTCGGCCAATTCGCAGTTCGCGCTCGACCGCCTCATCATCTCCGCCGGCGTGGAGAAGGTCGCGCTCGACACGCCGCAGGCGGTCACCGCGATGGACCAGGAGGATATCGACCAGGTCCAGGCGACGACGATCGGCGACCTGCTGGAAGGGATGCCGGGCGTCAACGTCCAGGGCGGCGTCAGCCAGCTGGGGCAGGGCTTCAACATTCGCGGCATGGGCACGGCGATCGGTGACAGCGACAATCGCATCCTGATGACGGTCGATGGCGTCACCAAATTCTACGAACAATATCGCATGGGCGCCTTCTTCAGCGAACCCGAACTCTACAAGCGTGTCGAGGTGCTGCGCGGCCCGGCATCCTCCACCCTCTATGGCGCCGGCGCGCTGGCGGGCGTGATCAATTTCACCACCAAGGATGCGTCCGACTTCCTGAGCGATGGCGACCGGCTGGCGGTGCGGCTGAAGGGGGCGACCGAGACCAATGCGTCGGGCCATACGCTGTCGGGGATCGTCGCGACCGAGCCGGTCGACGGCGTCGAGTTGCTGGGCAGTTATAATTACCGCCGCACCGACAATTATCGCAATGGTGACGGCGATGTGGTGCCGGCGTCGGCAACCGAATCCGACAGCTGGCTGGTCAAGGGCCGGGTTGCGATCGGCGGCAACAAGAACCACGCGATCTGGGCGTCCTACCAGGACTGGATCAGCGACGCGCCGCAGGTCTATGACCAGATTTCGGCTGCCACCGGCAATTCGCTGATGCGCAGGCGGGTTCACGACAAGACCGGCGTCGTCGGCTATGTCAACGATTTCAACGGCAGCAAATTCTTCAATGTCGAGGCGCAGGTCGCCTATTCGCTGTCCAAGGTCCACCAGACCGAGACGACCTTCCTTGGCCCGCTCGCCTATTCCGACTTTTCCTATGAGAGCTGGCAGGCAAAGGTCCAGAATACCAGCGAGTTCGCCATGGGCGGCGACTGGACGACCTTCCTGATCCTGGGTGGCCAGTGGAGCACGCAGGAGCGCCGCAATCCGCGCGTCGCGACCAACGGCACGGTGACGCCCGGCGCGGGCACCCATCCCGAAGGCGACATGGACCGCTATGGCCTGTTCGGCCAGCTCGAGATCGTCTGGTCCGACAAGCTGACCATCATGCCGGGCGTGCGCGTCGACTGGACTGACCTCAAGCCCGGTGACACGGTGGTCGGCGGCACCACCCTGACCGATCATGTGAAGGACAGCGGCGTGTCGCCCAAGCTGGCGGCGCTCTATAATGTCACGCCCTGGTTCGGCCTGTTCGGATCGATCGCCCACACCGTGCGCATGCCCAATATCGACGAGGTCTTCACCCGCAGCGCGACCCGGCCGAACAATCCCGATCTGAAGCCCGAGGAATCCGACAATTATGAAGTCGGCTTCACTTTGTCGTTCGACGATGCGCTGGGCAAGGGCGACCGCTTCCGTGCCAAGACGACCTTGTTCCAGAATGATGTGAAGGACCTGATCGTCAACGTCGCGGCGGCGGCGGGCACGCCCTATTTCCAGAATATCAACAAGTCACGCTTCAAGGGGATCGAGCTGGAGGCCGAATATGGCCTGGGCGGCTTCTATGCGCGCGGCAATGCCTCCTTCATCGATGGCAAGAACCGGCTGACCGGCGAATATCTCAACACCATTCCGGCGAACGACTATCGGCTGACGCTGGGCTATAATGGCGTGAACAGCGGCATTTCGGGCGGCTGGACCGGCGAATTTGCCGAGAAGCAGGACAAAGTGACGCCGGGCGCCTTTGCCTCGGCCGGATCGGGTCTGGCGACGCCGGGCTATACCGTCCACAATCTGTTCTTCGCCTTCAAGCCGCAGAGCGGCGCAGCCAAGGGCTTCGAGTTCCGCATCGCGCTCGATAATATCTTCGACAAGCAATATCGCCGTCACCTCTCGGCGCTGGACGCGGAGGGGCAGAATTTCCGCTTCACCGTGGCCAGCACCTTCTGACGCCATGGGCGGCGCGCGCTCACCGCTTCGCAACGGCGGGCCGGCAGCAGCCTCGCTGGCGATCAACGCCCTGTTGATCGCCGCGCTGCTGGGGCTGGGCATGAACCGCGCGCCGCGCCAAGACGACGGGCCATCGCTGACGGTGATGTCACTGGCGGCGCTCAAGGGCGTGGAACAGGGAGCAGAGCAGTCGGAGGCGGCGGAAGCGACGCCGCAGCCCGAGGCTCCGGTGCCGACTGAGGCACTGCCGCCCACGCCCGTCAGTCCGCCGCAACCGGTGCCGCCGCCGATGGTGGCGATCCCCTCCGCATTGTCGCAGCCGGTCTCGGCGGCACCGGTTGCTCCTTCCGTCCAGGCCGCGCCCGCTGCGCCGCCTTCCCAGGCCCCGGCCAGGGCGGCGACGATGGCCGCGAATGCTGGCGCGCCGCCTGCCCGGCGCGGTGTCGCCGACGGGCTGGACGCCAACGCCCCGGCCGGCAACAGCCGGGCCTATGCCGCGCGGGTCCGCTCCTGGCTCTATGCCCATAAAATCTATCCGCGCCGCGCCAAGATGCGGCATGAGGAAGGGGTGGTGAAGGTCCGCTTCGTGATCGATCGGGCCGGCGTGCTGATCGAGGGGCGGGTGATCGGCAGTTCGGGCTGCGCCGCGCTCGACGAGGAAGCCGCCGCCATGCTGCAGCGCGCCTCACCCTTTCCCAAGGCCCCGGCTGATGTGTCGGGCGAGCGCATCGAATTCACCGCGCCGGTGGAGTTCGTGCTGCCGGTGTGAAAAAAGCGCTGGACAAGAATAGGAGATCCCGATGTTGTCCATTGTCCTGGCCCTAGCGGCTGCCGATCAGGGATTGCCGTATAGCTGGGCCGAGTTCGGCCGCGCCGGGGCGCTGAGTCATGTCGAGGAGAAGGTGGAGATTGCCACCGATCCGGATCGGCGCAGCAGCGAATTTCCCTATCGATTGCGCTTCAGCCGGACCGATGGCGAGGGGCAGGTGGTGGTGCGCTGGGCCGACAGCCGAGATTGCCCGGTGGTGACGGCGGTGATCCATGGCATGCGTGACCTGACGCCGCCGGCGATCCAGCCCTATGGCATTCCCGGCGAGTCCCTCTCGATCGTAATGGATGGGACTGGCTATTTCCTGTCCGCGCCGACGGCCGATGCGATGGGGCGGATCAGGATCAGTTCCAACGTCCATACGCCGCTGGCGCGCTGGGTCGATGATGCCTTCACCCGGCTTGCCCCCTGCTGGCGGGACAAGCCGGGTGGGTAGGGCGGTTCAGCCCTTGGCCTTGGTGGCCGCGATATAGGCCTGGACCTGTTCGCCCAGCACGTCGAGCGGCAGGGCGCCATTGGCCAGCACCACTTCGTGGAAGTCGCGAATGTCGAACTTGGGGCCGAGCGCCTGTTCGGCGTCCTTGCGCAGCTGGGCGATGCGGATCTGGCCGATCATGTAGCTGGTCGCCTGGCCCGGATTGTTGATGTAGCGATCGACTTCCTTGACGATGTCGCGTTCCGACAGGGGCGCATTGTCGCGGAAATACTGGATCGCCTGTTCGCGCGTCCAGCGCTTGGCATGCAGGCCGGTGTCGGTGACCAGGCGGATCGCGCGCCACATCTGCAGCGAGAGCATGCCGAATTCCGAATAGGGATCCTGATAGGCGCCCATTTCCTTGGCCAGGCGCTCGCTATAGAGGCCCCAGCCCTCGGTATAGGCGCCATAATAGCCGAAGCGGCGGAATTTGGGCAGGTCGGGCAGTTCCTGCGCGCGGGCGATCTGGAAATGATGGCCCGGCGCGCCTTCATGATGGGCGATCGCCGCGACCTGGGGCTTCTGCACCTGATTCATGTCGGCGAGATTGACGTAGAAGATGCCGGGGCGCGATCCGTCGGGCGCGGGCTGGTTGTAGAAGGCGACGGAGGCGGTTTCCTGGCGCCAGGCCTCGACCGCGCGGACCTCGAGCTTCGCCTTGGGCAGGGCGCGGAAGAAGCGCGGGGCGGCGTCCATGGTCTGGGCGATCGCGGCGCGGGCTTCCGCCAGATAGGCTTCGCGGCCGGCGGCATCATTGGGATATTTGAACTTGGGATCGGTGCGCAGCGCCTGGAAGAAATCGGTCAGCGGTCCGGCAAAGCCGATCCGCGCCTTCACCGCCTCCATCTCCGCCCGGATCGCCTTGACCTGATCCAGGCCGATCTGGTGGATCTGGTCGGCGTTGAGGCTGGTGGTGGTGTAGAAGGCGAGGCGGGCGTTATAATAGGCCTCGCCGCCCGGCAGGCTCCAGGCGCCGTCATTGCCCTTGGCCTTTGGCTCGATCGCATCGAGCGTAGCGAACAGGGTCTGGAAGCCCTTGGCGAAGGGGCCGGTCAGCGCCGCCTGTGCGTCCGCGATCAGCTTGGCCTTTTCCGCATCCGACGCCTTGAGCGCGCCGACCTTCTTCTTGAAGTCGGCGAACAGGGTGGAGTCCGGCCCCTGATCGAAGGGGGCGCCGCTGATCACTTTCTTGGCGTCGGCACGCGCGGGGGCGAACACCATCCTGGGCGGGACGATGCCCTGCGCCGCCTGGTCGCGCATCTTGGTCGCGACCTCGTTCATCACCCGCTCGCTGTCGCGCAGACGGGCGATATAGGCCTGGGCATCCGCGACGCTGTCGACGCGATGCTCGTTGATCAGGAAGACCGGGATATTGCCGGCCGGGCTGCCATTGGTGGACACGGGGAAGGCATATTTGGCGAAGGGCGCCTGCTGCTTCGACGTCGCCACCTGCGCCTCGAACAGGCGATAGCTGAGGCGCGCCGAGGGGCCGAGCCGTTCGGGCGAGAAGCGGCGATGCAGTTCGGCCAGCTGCTGTTCCTGTAGCGCCAGGCTGCGGGCGTCGGCCCGTTCGCTATAATCGTCCAGCTTGCCATAGTCGGTCTTGAGGCCAAGGCTGGTCATCGATTCCGGGCTGAGCGCGAGCTGCTGGTCGAACGCCTGATCAAGGAAGGTGAGCAGCGCCTTATCTTCCTGTGCGGTTGCCGAGGCGGGCGCAGCGGTAGGCGCCTGGGCCAGGATCGGGGCCGAAGCGCCAAGGGCAAGCAGGAGCGCGAGCGAGATACGGACGGTCATGGCAATTCCTGTCGCGGGAGAAGATGGGGAAGGGAGAGACCCGCCCTCGTCGCGCAAGTCAAGCGCCCGGTTCGGCGAGCGCGATATCCATGTCGGCAAGGGCGAGGCGCAGCAGTTCGGCCATGGCGTTGCGCGCGGCCGCCGTATCGCGGGCGGCGATCGCGCGATGCACCGCCTGATGATCGGGCAGGGGATCGCGCGGCAACAGCTTCTTGCGATGCTTGAAGGTGGTGGTCCAGCTCACCGCCGCGCCGACCGAACTGGCCAGCGCCTCCAGCGCGTCATTATGGGTCGCGGCCAGGATCGCGTTGTGGAAACGCTGGTCGGCGGCGCGCCCTTCGGGCGTGGACAGGCCATAGCGTTCCATCTCCGCGAGCGCCGCGTCCATCGTCGCCAGCTGTTCGTCGGTGCGACGGCGCGCGGCAAATTCGGCGGCGGCCGGCTCGATCACGCCGCGCAGCTCGAACAGGTCGCGGATGAAATGGGCGTCAGGCTCGCCAGCGAACATCCAGGCGAGCATTTCGGGGTCGAGCACGTTCCAGCGCGCGCGCGGCAGGACGCGAGTACCGGCCTTGGGGCGGCTTTCCAGCATGCCCTTGGCGATCAGGATGCGGATCGCCTCGCGATAGGCGGTGCGCGATACGCCAAGGCGTTCCGACGCCTCGATCTCGCCCTCGAACAGGTCGCCGGGCTTGTGCTTGCCGGTCAGGATGGCGGTGCCCATGTCGCGGGCGATCGCCTGGTGAATGCGGAGCGAGCCTTCGTCCGTCGTGAACTTGCGTTCCGGTCCGTCCTTGCGCTCGCTCCCCATTCTACCTCCGTTGAATTTAGTCCTCAAAGGCTGCCGTAGGGCAATGCCGCCCGCAAAGGAAGGCATCGGCCACCAGGCGCAGCGGCGCGGTGTCGGCGTCGATCGCCTTGTCCGCCACCAGCCCGACGAAGCGCCGATACATGGTCGGATATTCCTCGTCCGGCGCCTTCAACTGGACTTCGCCGTCCAGGGTCAGCGTGTTGCCGCCTTCGGACAGCAGCAGCTTGCCATTGCTGGTTTCGACCGCGATGTCCCAGGTCTGGGGGCCGGTCTGGCGCCAGTCGAACACGGTGTCGATCGGCGCGCCCGAAGCGGTCGCCATCGCCAGCGTCGCACCGATCGGTGCCTGCTTGTTGGTCGGCACTTCCAGTTCGGCCGACAGCAGGGTGATCGGCTCGGCGACGATTTCGGTCAGGATCGACAGGGCGTTGATGCCCGGATCGAACACGCCAAAGCCGCCCGCTTCCCAGATCCAGGGCTGGCCCGGATGCCAGTGGCGGACATCCTCGCGCCACTGGATCGAGATGCGCTCGACCGTGCGCGACGCCATCCACTCCTTGGCCTGGGCCACGGCGGCGGCATAGCGGCTGTGCCAGCTGGCATAGAGGGTGACGCCCTTGGCCCTGGCTAGCGCGATCAGCGCATCCACTTCCGACACGGTCGCGCCCGGCGGCTTTTCCAGGAAGACATGCTTGCCGGCCAGGATCGCCTGACGGGCCGCCTGATAGCGGACCTGCGGCGGCTGGCACAGGATGACGGCGTCCATGTCGGGCTCGCCCGCCAGCATCGCGCCGAGATCGGGATAATTGTTCACCCCTTCGCCCTGCGCGTTGCGGCTGGCGACGGCGACCAGATCGATGCCGTCGATCTTGGCGATCGCGGGCAGATGCTGGTCGCGGGCAATCTTGCCCAGGCCTACGAGGCCGGCCTTGATGCTCATAGCGCCTTTACCTTGGTCTTGCCCTCGTCCGCTGCGCGCGTGAGGCCATTGCGGACCGGCAGGGTGAAGGGCTTGGCCTCGACCTCGAACACATCGCCTTCCTGCGTGGCGAAACCATCGGAGAAGGAGAGGGTGGCGGTGCCGAAGAAATGGACATGAATGTCGCCGGGGCGGCGGAACAGACCATATTTGAAATGATGATGTTCCAGGTTCGCGATCGTGTGCGACATGTTGGTCTCACCCGACAGGAACGGCTTTTCCCAGACGGTCGCGCCATTGCGGACGATGCGGCTGGTGCCGCGCAGATCCTGCGGCAGGTCGCCCAACAGCAGTTCCGGGCCGAGCGAGGCCTGGCGCAGCTTGGAGTGGGCGAGCCACAGATAATTGCCGCGTTCGGTGATGTGATCGGAAAATTCATTGCCGATCGCAAAGCCCAGACGCACCGGCGTGCCGTCGGCGTCGATCAGATAGATGCCGGCGACTTCGGGTTCCTCGCCACCATCCTCGGCAAAGGCCGGCATGGTGAAGTCCTGGCCCGGATCGACCAGGATCTGGCCGTCGCCCTTGTAGAACCATTCGGGCTGCGCACCGATGCCATCATCGGCGGGCTTGCCGCCCTCGACGCCCATCAGGAACATGCGCATGGAGTCGGTGAGGTCGCCCGAGGTGGCGGCCTTGTGCATCTTGTCGCGGCCTTCGGCCGAGCCGAGATGGGTCAGCCCGGTGCCGGCGACCAGCAGATGCGCCGCATCCTCATGGTCGATCGGCGAGAGCAGGGTGACGGCGGACAGGTCCACGACGTCGCCCAGCTTGCCTTCCGCAAAGGCGGCCAGGCCCTGGCCCGCCGCGATCGCGTCCAGCGCCAGCTGGCGGGTGGAGCTTGCGCCCGTCACCCGCTTCGCCGCGCCGGTCTGGTCGAGGGCGGCGACGCCGCGCGCGCCACCCTCGTTGAACTGAACCAGCGAAATCACGGTCACTGCGCCAGCTCCAGCTTGCCTTCCATGCGGCGGTTCAGCTTCCAGGGGTTGGCCGCCTGCAGCGCCGGCGGCAGCACGGCGTCGACGACGTCCTGATAGCAGACCGGACGCAGGAAGCGCATCATGGCCAGCGTGCCGACCGAGGTGCTGCGGCCGTCCGAGGTCGACGGGAAGGGACCGCCATGGACCATGGCATGGGTCACTTCGACGCCGGTCGGCCAGCCATTGGCGAGCACGCGGCCGACCTTGCGGGACAGCGTCGGCAGCAGCTTGGCGGCATTGTCATTGTCGCTTTCGTCCATCTGCAGCGTGGCGGTCAGCTGACCCTCCATCTGGGCGACGGTGGCGATCACTTCCTCGATCGTGGCGCACTTCACCAGGATCGACGAGGAACCGAACACTTCATGCGACAGCGCCGGGTTGGTGCGGAACTGTTCGCCGCTGGTGGCGAACAGGGCCGACTGGGCCAGGTTCACGCCTTCGGCCTGCGCGCCGCGCGCAACGGTGGTGACGCCTTCCGCGCCGGCCAGTGCCTCGACGCCCTTTTCATAGGCGGCGTGGATGCCCGGCGTCAGCATGACATGGGGCTGGTTGGCCGACAGGGCGGTCGCCGCCGAGACCACGAAGCGGTCGAGATCGGGGCTGTCGAGCGCGATCACCATGCCGGGATTGGTGCAGAACTGGCCGGCGAACAGGCTCAGCGAACCGACGAAGGCGGTGCCCAGTGCTTCGGCGCGGGCCGCGAGCGCGCCCGGCAGCAGCACGACCGGGTTGATCGACGACATTTCCGAATAGACCGGGATCGGCTCGTCGCGGTTGGCGGCAATCTTCATCAGCGCAATGCCGCCGCCGCGCGAACCGGTGAAGCCGACCGCCTTGATACGCGGATCGGCGACCAGCGCGCCGCCCAGATCATTGGTGGTGCCGGGCAGGTAGGAGAAGACGCCTTCATGCAGGCCGCTGGCCTTGACCGCGGCGGCGATGGCGCGGGCGACCAGTTCGCCGGTGCCGGGGTGGGCCGGGTGGCCCTTCACGACGACCGGGCTGCCGGCGGCGAAGGCCGATGCGGTGTCACCGCCCGCGACCGAGAAGGCGAGCGGGAAGTTGGAGGCGCCGAACACGGCGACCGGGCCGACCGACTGGTTGACGCGGCGCAGGTCGCTGCGCGGCAGCGGGGTGCGTTCCGGCAGTGCCTTGTCGATGGTGGCGTCGAGCCAGTCGCCCTGACGGACATAGGCGGCGAACAGGCGCAGCTGGCCGACGGTGCGGCCACGCTCGCCCTCCAGGCGGCCACGCGGCAGGCCGGTTTCGCTCATGGCGGTGGTGATCAGCAGGTCGCCGATTGCCATGATCTGGTCGGCCACGGCTTCCAGGAAGGTCGCGCGGGTTTCGGGAGATAGGGTCGAGAAGCTCTCGAACGCGCTGTCGGCCAGCGCGCAGGCGTCGGCGACATCGGCGGTCGAGGCGTTGTGGAAGGCGACGTCGCCCTTGGCGCCGGTCGACGGATCGACCGCGAAGAAGGGCTCACCACCGGTGCGCTCGGCAGCACCGACCAGAATGGCTCCGTTGAACATGGATATCTCCCGAAATGTCGTGGAAAGGGGGTAATATTGCCGGAACGGCGCGCCCATCAGATGGGGAGGACGGGACGCAATTTCGAGCATCGCTGCACGGAAATTACGTCCTGTTGCCTCCTTTGAATGACGCGCCGTTTACCGGATCAATGCCAAATCAGTGGTTGTCGCGCGGCAGGCCCATGGTCTGGGCGATGCGCTGATATTTCTCCGCGCCTTCCAGGATCGCGCCGGTGTTCATCTGGCCGACGACCGACCGCTGGATTTCCTGCCACGGCGTCTGCGAGGCGGGATATTTGAACCCGCCTTCGGCGACCAGCTTGGCGCGGCGTGCTTCCAGTTCCTCGTCGGAAATCAGCACGTTCACCACGCCGGCCTTCAGGTCCATGCGGACGCGGTCGCCGGTTTCCAGCAGGGCGAGGCCACCCATCGCCGCCGCTTCGGGCGAAGCGTTGAGGATCGACGGGCTGCCCGAGGTGCCCGACTGACGGCCATCGCCGATGCAGGGCAGTGCGGACACGCCTTCGGTGATGAGATAGGCCGGCGGACGCATGTTCACGACCTCGGCCGCACCCGGATAGCCGATCGGGCCAGCGCCGCGCATGAACAGCAAAGTGTCGGCGGTGATGCCGACCGACGGATCGTCGATGCGGTGGTGATAATCTTCCGGACCGTCGAACACGACCGCCGGGCCTTCGAAGGCTTCCGGATCGTCGGGGTTCGACAGATAGCGCATGCGGAATTCTTCGCTGATGACGCTGGTCTTCATGACCGCTTCGTCGAACAGGTTGCCGGTCAGCACCAGGAAGCCCGCTTCGTCCTTCAGCGGCTGGTTGAACGGACGGATGACCTTTTCATCCTCGATCTCCACGCCCTTGCAATTCTCGCCCATGGTCTTGCCATTGACCGTCATCGCGCCTTCCTTGATCAGGCCCTGGTCGATCAACTGGCTGATGACGGCGGGCAGGCCGCCGGCGCGGTAATAATCCTCGCCCAGATATTCGCCGGCCGGCTGCATGTTGACCAGCAGCGGCACCTTGTGACCGACGGTTTCCCAATCCTTGAGCGGCAGGTCGACGCCCATGTGGCGGGCGATGGCGGCCAGGTGGATCGGCGCGTTGGTCGAACCGCCGATCGCCGAGTTGGCGACGATGGCGTTGTGGAAGGCGTCGAGCGTCATGATGTCGGAGGGCTTCAAGTCCTCATGCACCATTTCGACGATGCGCTTGCCGGTGCGATAGGCGGCTTCCTGACGGTCGCGATAGGGGGCGGGGATCGCCGCGCTGCCCGGCAGCATCATGCCCAGCGCTTCGGCGAGGGCGTTCATGGTGCTGGCGGTGCCCATGGTGTTGCAGAAGCCGGTCGAGGGAGCCGACGAGGCGACCAGCTTGATGAAGCCTTCATCGTCGATCTTGCCGGCGGCCAGCAGCTGGCGGCCATGCCACACGATCGTGCCCGAACCGGTGCGCTCACCCTTGTGCCAGCCATTGAGCATCGGGCCGACCGACAAAGCGATGGCGGGGATGTTGACGGTGGCGGCGGCCATCAGCAGCGCCGGGGTGGTCTTGTCGCAGCCGCTGGTCAGGATCACGCCGTCGAGCGGATAGCCATACATGGCTTCGACCAGGCCCAGATAGGCGAGGTTGCGGTCAAGGCCGGCGGTCGGGCGTTTGCCGGTTTCCTGGATCGGGTGGACCGGGAATTCCAGCGCGATGCCGCCCATTTCGCGAATGCCTTCGCGCATGCGCTCGGCGAGCACGAGGTGATGGCGGTTGCAGGGCGACAGGTCGCTGCCGGTCTGGGCGATGCCGATGATTGGCTTGCCGCTGCGCAGTTCCTCAAGGCTGAGGCCGAAGTTCAGGTAGCGCTCCAGATAGAGCGAGGTCATGTCGATATTGTCTGGGTTGTCGAACCAGGCGCGGCTACGCAGCTTGGGAGTAGGCTTGGACGAATCGCTCATGTGGGCATCCTGACACTTTGAAAAGGCTTGGCACGTTGACGCGCTTGTCTCTCCGATATACTCAGACAAATAGAAATTCAAGGACGCATAGAGAAGGAAAGTGCGGTTGAACGCGAAAAATCGGACGGGCCATCGATGAGCGACTATGCCGTGATCGGCGACTGGGGCACCAGCAATCTGCGACTGTTCCGGGTGGAAGCGGGGCGGATCGTGGCACGCCGCGACGGGCCGGGCATCGGCATGGTCGGCCGGGAAGCGGAAGCCGCCTTTGCCGAGACGATCGCCCCCTGGCTGGAGGACGGCCTGCCGGCCTCGATCCGGCTGTGCGGCATGGTCGGCGCGCGCGACGGCTGGGTCGAGGCGCCCTATGCCGATTGCCCCGCCGATGCGGACAGTTGGGCGCAGGCCGCGGTGCGCTTCGACTGGCGCGGCGCGCCTCTGGCGATCATGGCGGGCTTGGCCTGCACCGACGCCGACGGCATTGCCGACGTGATGCGCGGTGAAGAGGCGCAGATTTTCGGCGCGATGGCGCTCGATCCCCGACTGGCCACGGGCCGTCACCTGATCGTGCTGCCGGGCACCCACAGCAAATGGACGCTGGTGGAGGATGGCCGGGTGATCCGCTTCCGCACCGTGCCGACCGGCGAACTGTTCGCGCTGCTGCGTGATCGCTCGACGCTCAGCCCCAAGATCGCCGCCGCCGACGCCGATCCGGCAGAGGAAGCGGCCGGTTTCGCCGAGGGCCTGGAACGGGCCGGCGCGGGCAAGCTGCTCGCCTCTTTGTTCGCGGCGCGGGCGATGCGGCTGCGCGCCGGGCGATCGGCCGACTGGTCGCTGGGCTATCTGTCGGGCCTGGTCATCGGCTGCGAGATCGCCGAGGCGCGCGCCGCGCTGGTCGGTGATACGGGCGTCGTCCTGATCGGCGACGCACGGCTTTCGGATCGCTATGCCCGCGCGCTCGATGCGCAGGGCATCGCCGCGCAATTGCTGGACGGTGACGCTTGCGCGCGCGCCGGTCTGGGCTTTCTGGAGAACTGATTCATGACCCTGACACTGGACGACCTGCTGGCTGACGGCGCGCCGCCGATCGCCGCCATTTTGCGCGGCATCACCCCCGATGAAGCGCTGCCCGTCGCCGAGGCACTGTTCGACGCGGGCATCCGCGTGATCGAGGTGCCGTTCAATTCGCCAGACCCGTTGGTCAGCATCGCTGCGATGCAGCAGGCCTTTGGCGACCGCGCGCTGATCGGTGGCGGCACGGTGCTGACGGTCGAGGCGGTCGAAGCGCTGGCGGGTGCGGGCGGCCGCATCATGGTGACGCCCAACACCGTTCCGCAGGTGATCGCGCGCGGCGCCGAACTGGGCCTTGAACTGCTGCCCGGTTTCATGACGCCGAGCGAGGCGTTTCGCGCGGTCGAGGCCGGTGCGCGCCGGGTGAAGCTGTTCCCCGCCGCCCAGCTCGGCCCGGCCTATGTCAAGGCGGTCAAGGATGTGCTGCCCAAGCATGTCGGCGTCTGGGCCGTGGGCGGCACCGGTGCCGACACGATCGGCGACTGGCTGGCCGGCGGCTGTGAGGGGATCGGCGTGGGCGGCGCGCTCTATCGTCCGGGCGACGCTGCACTCACCGTGCGGGAACGGGCGGTCGACCTGGTCGCCGCCTGGCGGCGCGCCAGGGGCTGACCTTCAGGTCCGATCTTCACTGGGCCGGGCTTTCCACCCGGTCCAGCATCTCGCGAATCTTTTCGGCCAGCGCATTATAGGTGAAGGGCTTGGTCAGCAGTTCGACCCCCGGATCAAGCCGGCCATGGTGGATGATCGCGTTGCGGGCATAGCCGGTGGTGAACAGCACCCGCAGTCCCGGCTGCTTCGCCTTGGCGGCGCGGGCGATGTCCGCCCCGGTCATGCCGCCGGGCAGCACGACGTCGGTGAAGAGCAGATCGATCGGTTCGGCCGCAGCTTCCAGCGCGGCAAGCGCGGCCGGGCCATCGCCCGCTTCGATCACCCGATAGCCCAGGTCGCGCAACACCTCGACCGAATAGGCGCGGACATTCTCGTCATCCTCGCATACCAGGATTAGCTCCTGCCCGGCTTGTGGGGAAAGCGGCGGCGCCTGTACGCTGTCCTCGTTGCTGGGCATCGGCCCATGATAGCGCGGCAGGTAGATTTTCACCGTCGTGCCATGGCCGGCTTCCGAATAGACGCGGACATGGCCGCCCGATTGCTTGACGAAGCCATAGACCATCGACAGGCCAAGGCCGGTGCCGCGCCCGACCTCCTTGGTGGTGAAGAAGGGTTCAATCGCGTGCGACAACGTGTTGGCGTCCATACCGGTGCCGGTGTCCGACACGCAGATTAGCACATATTGGCCGGGCGTGATTTCCCGCTCGCTTGCGGCATAATGGCTGTCGAGATGGGTGTTGGCGACCTCGATCGTCAGCTTGCCGCCTTGTGGCATGGCATCGCGTGCATTGACCGCGAGGTTGAGCAGCGCATTTTCCATCTGGTTAACGTCGATCTCGACCGGCCACACGCGTGGACTCTGCACCGTCTCCACCTCGATCATCTCGCCCAGCGTCCGGTGCAGCAGGTCCGACATGCCGGCGATCAGCCGGTTGGGATCGACCCGTGCAGGGGTGAGGGGCTGGCGGCGGGAAAAGGCGAGCAGGCGCTGGGTCAGGATGGCGGCGCGCTCGGCCCCGGCCATCGCATTGTCGGCGGCGCGGCGCAACCTTGGCTGATCGTCGGGCAGCGCCCGTTGCAGCAGGTCGAGATTGCCGGTGACGATCTGCAGCAGATTGTTGAAGTCATGGGCGACGCCGCCAGTCAGCTGACCCAGTGTTTCCATTTTCTGTGCCTGGCGCAGTGCGGCTTCGGCATCGAGCAAGGATTGCACATCCTGGCGATGCTGCGTGACGTCGCGGGCGACGCAGTAGATGAGGTCGCCTTCCGGCACGGCGGTCCAGCTGAACATGCGATAGTCGCCCGCCTTGGTGCGGAAGCGGTTCTCGAACCGGGTGGTCGGGTGGCCGCCCGCCAATTCCCCTATTTCGCCGCGCGTGCGGGCGATATCGTCGGGATGTTCCATCCATTGGGATGTACGGCCGATCAGTTCCTCCTGCGACCAGCCCAATATGTCGGTCCAGGCCGGGCTTGCCGCCAGCCAGACCCCATTGCTGTCGGCAATCAGGAACGGGTCGCGTGCCAGTGCCCATAGCCGATTGCGGTCGGCCCGCATCTCGCGCTCGGCCAAAACCCTTACCGTTGTTTCGCTGACGATGCACAATACGCCGCCGATCGATCCGTCGAGCTCGAACACGGGGGAATAGGATATGTCGAAATAGACCTCCTCGCCCCGGCCGCCATCGCGTTCGATATAGAAGGGGCGATCCTTGGCATGGAAGGTCTCGCCGGTTTCCCGCACGGATTGCAGCAGCGGCCCCAGATCATCCCACAGTTCCGCCCAGCCCTCATTTGCCGGGTAGCCGAGCGCATGGGGATGTTTATCGCCAATGGTGGGGGAATAAGCTTCATTGTAGAGGGCACAGAATTGCGGTCCCCAGAACAGCACGATCTCCGCCTTGGACGACAGCAACAGCCGTACCGTCGATATGAGCGAGGGCGACCAGCCGGACACCGGTCCCAGCGGGGAGCGGGTATCGATCGCCGCCGTCAGGATGCCGAGCGGCCCTTGGGTCGCGATCATGCCGGCAATGTCTCTCTGGTCGGAAATCATCGATAACCCTGTTTTTGCAACATGCTGAGCAGAGACGCCCGTGGAACCATTTGTATCCCCGGCACCCCGCAGCCATGACCATTTGTCCATGTCTGCTCCTCTTGAAACGGCTCGAACAAGGGCGCATGGACCGGGCATGGCTCTATCATTCTCCACGTCGTTTCGTGCGGTTGCGCGCCCGGTTCCGATTGCCCGCTGGCTGCTCGCCGTCGCCGTTCTGGTCTTCTGCATGGTGGTGGTGGGCGGGATTACCCGCCTGACGGAATCGGGCCTGTCCATCACCCAGTGGAAGCCGATTACCGGCGCGGTGCCGCCACTGACCCATGAGCAATGGATGGAGGCATTCCGTCTCTATCAACAGATTCCGGAATATAAGGAGATCAATCGGGGCATGAGCCTTGGCGATTTCCAGTTCATCTTCTTCTGGGAATGGCTGCACCGGTTGCTTGGCCGGCTGATCGGCCTTGCCTTCGCGCTGCCGCTGATCTGGTTCGCGGCGAAGCGGGCGATCCCGGCGGGCTATGGCTGGCGCCTGGTCGCTCTGCTGGCGCTGGGTGGACTGCAGGGCGCGATCGGCTGGTGGATGGTGAAATCGGGCCTGTCTGTGCGCACCGATGTCAGCCATTATCGCCTGGCCGTGCATCTGCTGACCGCGCTGTTCATCATCGGCGGCCTGATCTGGACCGCGCTCGACCTGCTGACCCTTGCCCGCAACCCCTATGTGCGGCCGGCGACGTTGCAGCCCTTTGCGCTGGCGACCCTGCTGGTGCTGCTGGTGCAACTGATGTTCGGTGCCTTCACGGCCGGGCTCGATGCCGGTTATGTCTCCAGCACCTGGCCGCTGATGAACGACCATCTGGTGCCCGAAGGCATCCTATGGCTGGGTTCGCTCTGGGCCACCGTCTCCAGCGATCCCTATCTGGTCCATTTCATCCATCGTTGGTGGGCCTGGGTCGCGGCCGCGATGCTGATCCTGCTGGCGCGCAAGGCCAAGGCGGCGGGCCATCGCGGCGCGTCGATCGCGATCAACGCGGCGGTCGGCACGCAGATATTGCTCGGCATCGCCACCGTCATCAGCGGCATCGCCCTGCCGCTTGCCGTATTGCACCAGGCGGTAGGCGCACTGGTGGTCGCGTCGGCGGCATGGGGTGCCCATGCGGTGGGATCGCGTCGCGCATGACGCGTGGTGGTACGGCTCAGGACCCGCTTCGATCGTCGGCGGTCGCCGCCTACCAACCTGTTGCCGCTGGATAGAGGAAGAGGCCCTATGAAGCTCTGGTTGGCCGTGCTGTTGCTGGCTGGTGCGTCGCCGCTGGCCGCTGCCCCGGTGGAGATCGGCTTCGCGCCGCCGCTCGATCGCACCCTGCTCTATCGTATCGAGCAGCATCGACCGGTGGAAGCGCGAGACAGCCTGTTTCGGGCCGAACGGGAATTGCGCTTCGAGCGGGCGGGGGATGGCTATATCCTGCATGCCACCCTGCGCAGCCTGGATAGCGATGCCCCTGCATCGGGGGCCGAGCCCTATCGCGCGGCGCTCTCGCCATTGATCGGGGTGCCCTGCGATTTCCGCCTTGATGCGCAAGGCCATATCATTGCGCTCGATAATATGGATGCGGTGTGGAAGGCGGTAGAGTCCGGGCTCCAGGCGATGATCGCCCGTTTCCCACCGGACTCGCCGCGGCATCGGACCGCGCAGAATGTGCTGACGCTGTTTGCCGGCCTGACGCCGGAGGGCCGGCTTGCGCTGCTGGCGGGGGAAATCCAGCCGCTGCTGCTATTTGCAGATAGCGTCATAGATGATGCCGCGCCGCGCGATGTGCAGACCCTGGCGGGATCTCCGCTGGGTCGCGGGGTTCCAGTCAAGGGCATGCTTGCTGTCCGGGCACAGGCGGGCATCCTCCTGACCTTGGACGAAGATTTGCGGGGGGAGGGGGTGCATGTGACGATGCGCTATGGTCTGTCGCGCGTCACGGGCCTGGTGGAAACGCAGGCCCGTACCCTGCAGGTAGGGACCGATATTCTTACCGAAACCCGGACCTTGGTTCCCGTCGACAAGTGAGAGGTATTATTTTACCCGTCACGAAAGCCGCCGAATCTCTTGACTTGCGCGGCGTCACCCGTCATTAGCGCCCATCTTCCGGCGACCCATGGGGTTGCTGGTTCACTGTTCATTCTGGAGAATTGGCACCATGAAGGCGCTGATGAAGACCACCAAGCCGGCGACCCCGGCAACGGTCGAAAAGAAGTGGATCCTGATCGACGCCGAAGGGCTGGTCGTGGGTCGTCTCGCTTCGACTGTGGCGAATATCCTGCGCGGCAAGCACAAGCCGAGCTTCACCCCCCATGTCGATTGCGGTGACAATGTCATCATCATCAACGCGGACAAGGTCAAGTTCACCGGCCGCAAGCTGACCGACAAGGTTTACTACAAGCACACCGGCTATGCCGGCGGCATCAAGGAAACCACCCCCCAGAAGATTCTGGAAGGTCGTTTCCCCGAGCGCGTCCTGGAAAAGGCCGTCGAGCGTATGATCCCGCGTGGTCCGCTGGGCCGCCAGCAGATGCGCAACCTGCGCGTCTTCGCCGGCACCGAGCATCCGCATGAAGCCCAGAACCCCGAAGTGCTCGACTTCGCGTCGCGCAACCGCAAGAACAAGGTGGGTGCATAATGTCCGATAACCGTCAGTCCCTGTCCGACCTCGCGTCGCTGGCCGCTGCCGCTCCTGTCGCCGCCGATCCGGTTGCCGTCGAAGGCGAAGCGCCCGTCGCTGCCGCCCCGGTCCAGCCTTCGGCTCCGCTGCGCGCCCAGGAAATCGACGGCCTTGGCCGCGCCTATGCCACCGGCCGCCGCAAGGACGCCGTGGCCCGCGTCTGGGTGAAGCCCGGCACCGGCAAGATCACGGTCAACGGCCGCGATCAGGAAGTCTATTTCGCCCGTCCGACCCTGCGCCTGGTGATCAACCAGCCGTTCGGCGTCACCGAGCGTGAAGGCCAGTATGACGTGATCGCCACCGTCAAGGGCGGCGGTCTGTCGGGCCAGGCCGGTGCGGTCAAGCACGGCATCGCCCAGGCGCTGTCGAAGTATGAGCCGGCGCTGCGCAGCGCGGTCAAGGCCGAAGGCTTCCTGACCCGTGACAGCCGCGTCGTCGAGCGTAAGAAGTATGGTAAGGCCAAGGCCCGCCGCAGCTTCCAGTTCTCGAAGCGCTAATCCGCTTCGCGACACGCGAGAAATTGGAGAAGGGGTCGGTTTCCGGCCCCTTTTTCTTTGCCTGCGCGCCGCCCCTTGAGCGACCAGCCGGGATGCCATAGCGTCGTTCGATATTTATCGGTGCAAAGGGATGTTCGGGGGGAAATGAGACAATTTGGTTGGTTGGCGGCGTCTGCCGCCATGGCAGTTGTTGCGCCGGCTTTCGCCGGGGAAGTGCCGCTCTATCAGCCGGCACCGGGCTGGGTCGACAAGGCGACGATGCCCAAGCTTGCCGCCGATGGCGATCCGCCGTCGATGATGATCCTCGACAATCAGGACCGGATCGAGAAAGGGCAATTGTGGAGCTATGCCGATATAGCGACCCGAGCCGGTTCGGCCGAGGCGCTGACCCAACTCTCCTCGCTGACGCTGCCCTGGGCACCGGACAAGGGCGACCTCATCATCCATGAATTGTCGATCCTGCGCGGCGACCAGCTGATCGATGCGCTGGCGGGTGGCAAGAAATTCACCGTGCTGCGCCGCGAGCAGGGGCTGGAGGCGCTGCAGATCAACGGCATCCTGACCGCCACCATGGCGGTCGAGGGGGTGCAGGTGGGGGATATCGTGCGCCTGCGCTATTCGGTCACCAGCAAGGATGATGCGCTGGGCGGTCATGTTCAGAATGTGTCGGGCCTGCCGGCTGCGCCGCTGCGCCTGGGCTTCGGCCGGGTTCGTACCCTCTGGGCCGAAGGCAGCATGCCACGCTGGAAGCTGCTGGCCACTGGTGTCGATGCCAGGCCGGTGAAGAAGGATGGCTTGACCGAACTCAGCTTCGCCCTGCCGCTTGCCAAGCAGCCGGAAATGCCGGCGGATGCACCGACCCGCTTCACTCACCCGCCCCTGTTCGAGCTGTCGACCTTCGCCAGTTGGACAGAGGTGTCGAAGACGATGGCGCCGCTCTATGCGACCGACGGACTGATCGCCGACGGATCGCCGTTGGCCGGCGAACTGGCCAAGCTCAAGGCATTGCCGGGATCGCCAAGGGAGAAGGCCGCCGCCGCGCTGCAACTGGTGCAGGATCATGTCCGCTATCTCATGGTCGGCATGGATGGCGGCAATTATGTACCGCAAAAGCCGGCCGATACCTGGACGCTGCGCTATGGCGATTGCAAGGCGAAGACGTTGCTGCTGCTCGCGCTGTTGCGCGGCCTGGGTATCGAGGCGGAGCCGGTGCTGGCCAGTTCGGCGCTGGGCGATTTCGTGCCCGACCGCTTGCCGAGCGTGGCCGCCTTCGATCATGTGCTGGTCCGGGCGGCGATCGACGGCCAGTCCTACTGGCTTGACGGCACCGGCCTTGGATCGCGGCTGGAGGATATCGGGGATACGCCGCGTTTCGGGTCGGTGCTGCCGGTGCGCGCCGCCGGCGCCGATCTGATGGCGATCCAGCCCCATGCCAATGCCCGGCCGACGATTGACGTCAGCATCGAGTCCGATGAGAGCGGGCATGAAAAGCTGCCCAGCGTGTTCGACGCACGGGCAGTGCTGCGCGGGCAGATCGCGACGATGATCAGCACCGGCCTGGGGCAGATGGATGCCAAGCGGCGCGACGAGATGGTCCAGGGCTTCTTCAGTGAGCAACTGGGTACGGCCCAATATAGTCAGGTCGGTGTCTCTACCGATCCGGCCACAGCCACCGTCACCTTCACGGCCCATGGCGTCACCAGTTCGCCGTGGAAGCTGAGCGACCGGCGGTATCGCCGTGACGCCAGCAAGCTGATTGACGACATCAGCTTCGCGCCGGATCGGGCGCGCCCGGCCTGGCTGTCGATCCCGGTTGCCACCACTGCGCCGATCGGCATCCGCTATCATCTGCGCCTGCGCCTGCCACAGGGTGGCAAGGGTTATATGGTCGAGGGTGAGCAGGGCCTCAACAAGACGGTGGCGGGCTATGATTTGCGCCGGACGGTGCAGTTGAAGGACGGGGTACTGGATGTAGAGGAGCGGACCGACGCCACCGGCGTCGAGATCGCGGCCGATCGCCTGCCTGACGAGCGCGACGCGCTGGCGACGGTGCAGGCCATGTCGCCACGTGTGATCGGTCCGGCCAAGCCGACCTATTTATGGGATTACAGTCCCGCGACCATCGCCGCCTGGCCGCAGTCCAGGGCGGTCGAAGCGACCTTTGCCCAGGCCATCGCCAAGGCGGATGCCGAAGACGCGACCGGCTATTCCAGCCGCAGCAATTTCCGCTGGGGCATTGGCGACTACAAGAATGCGCTGGTCGATCTGGACAAGGCGATCGCGATCAAGCCCGATATCGATCTTTATCTCCAGCGCGCCTATCGCCGCTTCCAGACCGGCGACGTCGCCGGCGCGCTGGCCGATGGCCGGATGGCGCGGCAGCTTGACCCGGCCTCCGGCGCGGCGGTCGGCACGGTCGCGACCTATCTCGCTGAAAGCGGCAAGCTGGACGATGCGCTGGGCATGGTCGACGCGAAGATCGCGATCGGCGGCGAAGCGCGGGACGGCTATCGCAGCTTCAAGGCGACATTGCTGGGCACCTATGGTGATCCGGCCAAGGCGATCGAGATCATCGACGCGCAACTGGCCGATAAGCCCGGCATGACCGGCCTGTTCAACGAGCGTTGCTGGGTCAAGGGATCGCGCAATGTCGAACTGGACAGCGCGGTGCAGGATTGCACCAAGGCGGTGGAGCTGAGTTCGGGCAGCATGGCGGCGCTCGACAGCCGGGCGATGCTGTGGTTCCGCATGGGTCGGTTCGATGATGCGCTGCGCGACCTGGACGTCATCGTCGCACAGGAACCCGGCAAGGAGCCGAGCCGGTACATGCGCGGCATCGTGCTGCACCGGCTGGGCCGGGCGAGCGAGGGCGATGCGGAGATCGCGGTTGCGCGCCGCATCGATCCGCGCATCGATGCCGTCTATGCCCGCTACGGGATCAAGCCCTGATTTTTTGTCGTGACGCCCGCGTTCCGATGGAAACCTTTCCCTCTATCCAATGGTTGACAGAGGGAAAGCCACTTCCAAGGAGAAACCAGATGGGTGAAATGACCGACAAGGTGAAGGCTGCGGGCAACAAGGCCGCCGGTGCCACGAAGGAAGCAATCGGCAAGGCTACCGACAATGAGCGGCTCGAAGCCGAAGGCAAGCTGCAGAAGGCCAAGGGTACGGCGCAGGATGTGGCCGGATCGGTCAAGGGTGCGCTCGGCGACAAGATCTGACGCCCCGACCATCTGCACGAACGAAGAGGCTCCGCCGACAGGCGGGGCCTTTTTCGTTTCTGTCCTATCTGGTTAGGGTTGAGCTATAAGAACGGGGGCGCTTTCCGATAGGATCGCGGCCCCGCAACAATATGTCAGAATGTGCGGGAAATGTGCGAAGTTAAGCCTGTTCCGCCAGATAGGCCTTCACATCGCGGCGCAGTTCACCGGCGCACAGATAGAGGGCGATGACATTGGGGATCGCCATCAGGAAGAAGCTGCTGTCGACGATGCCGACCACCCGGCCGAGGTCGATCGCGGCGGCCGGGGGCAGGGCGACGACATAGAGGATCTTGTAGATCCATTGCGCGCGCGGCCCATTGCCGAATAGATAGCCCCAGGCCTGAAGGCCATAGAAGCCCCAGGCGACCAGCGTCGAATAGGCGAAGAGGAAGACGACGACGGCGAGCAGCCAGGGGAACCAGGGCGACACCTGGGCAAAGGCGGCCGAGGTGATGGCGATGCCCTCCAGCCCATTGTTCCAGGTGCCGGCGACGACGAGGGCGAGACCGCCCAGCGCGCAGACGATCATCGTGCCGAGCAGCGGCTCCAGCAGGGCGACCAGGCCTTCCGACACCGGATGGCGCGCCCGCGCCAGGCTGTGCGCCATGACGGCAGACCCGACGCCGGCCTCGCTGGCAAAGACCGCGCGGCGCATGCCCGCGACAAAGGCGCCGATCGCCCCGCCGGTGGCGGCATCGCTGGAAAAGGCGCCGTGCCAGATCAGTGCCAGCGCGCCGGGAATGGCGTCGGCGTGGAGGATCAGGATCGCCGCGACGCCGCCCAGATAGACGGTGACCTTGAGCGGGGTCAGGCGCTTCGACACCTCGCCCAGCCAGGCCGCGCCACCCATCGTCACCAGCGCGACGGCCGCCGCGATGAACACGCCATAGGCCCAGCCATTGGTCATGCCGGTGACCACCTTCACCTGGGCGAAGCTCTGGTTGACCTGCACCATCGGGATCGCGCCGAACAGGGCGAAGAAGGCATAGGCGCCGCCCAGCACCAGGCCGATCTTCGGCCAGCCGCGCGCCGCGCCGACGGCTTTGAGCACATACATCGGCCCGCCATGGACATGGCCGCGTTCGTCGAAGACGCGATATTTGAGGCCCAGCGTAACCTCCGCCATCTTCACCGTCATCGCGAACCAGCCGATGATGAACATCCACAATATCGCGCCCGGCCCGCCCATGGTCAGTGCCACTGCAACGCCGGCAATATTGCCCAGGCCGATCGTGCCGGACAGCGCCGTGGAGAGCGCGCCCCACTGGCTGACATCGCCCTTTGCCTCGCCTTCATGCGGCTGGGTCCGAAGGATACGGATCGCCCGGCCGACCTGGGTGACATTGGGGAAGCCCAGCCAGATGGTGAAGAACAGCATGGGGAGCGCCAGATAGAGCACGATCAACTCGATCTGTGCGCCGAACAAGGGCACCTTGAAGAAGACCGCGCTGGACAGCGCATCGACGGCGGCATTGAAATTTTCCATGCAGCGGCGATGCCGGGAGAGCGGTGGAAAGTCGATCAAAGATTGCTATGGGGGAAGTGAGTTTTACCCATAGCCGCCCTGGGGCAGGATCGCATGAGCAGACAATATTTCGGCACCGACGGTATTCGTGGTCGCACCAACCAGTGGCCGATGACGCCGCAACTGGCGATGAAGGTCGGCATGGCCGCAGGCACCCATTTCCAGCGCGGCAGCCATCGCCACCGGGTGGTGATCGGCAAGGATACCCGCCTGTCGGGCTATATGGTCGAAAATGCGCTGGTTGCAGGCTTCACCGCCGTCGGCATGGACGTGGTCCAGTTCGGGCCGATCCCGACGCCCGCCGTCGCCCTGCTCGCCCATTCGATGCGCGCCGATCTGGGCGTGATGATCTCGGCCAGCCACAATCCCTATTATGACAATGGCATCAAGCTGTTCGGCCCGGATGGCTACAAGCTGTCGGACGAGGATGAACTGAAGATCGAGGCGCTGCTGAACCAGGATGTGCCGCTGGCCGCATCCAAGGATATCGGCCGCGCCCGCCGGGTCGAGGATGCCCGTGGCCGTTATATTCATGCGGTCAAGTCCAGCTTCCCCGCCGACCTGCGGCTCGACGGGCTGAAAATCGTGGTCGATTGCGCCAATGGCGCTGCCTACCAGGTCGCGCCGTCCGCCTTGTGGGAACTGGGGGCGGAGGTCGTCGCGGTCGGGGTCACGCCCAACGGCACCAACATCAATGACGGCTGCGGTTCGACCGCGCCGTTGCTGTGTCAGGAAACCGTCGTCTCCTCGGGCGCGGACATCGGCATCGCGCTCGACGGTGATGCCGATCGGCTGATCGTGGTGGACGAAAAGGGCCAGATCGTCGACGGCGACCAGATCATGGCGCTGATTGCCGCCAATTTCGCCCGCGCCGGCACGCTGCGCGGCGGCGGGCTGGTGGCGACGATCATGTCGAACCTGGGCCTCGAACGCTTCCTGACCGGGCAGGGGATCGGCCTGGAGCGGACCAAGGTCGGTGACCGCTATGTGCTGGAGCGGATGCGCGAGGGCGGCTTCAATGTCGGCGGCGAACAGTCCGGCCACATGATCCTGTCCGACTATGCGACCACCGGCGATGGCACGGTCGCCGCGCTGCAGGTGCTCGCGGCGCTGGTCCGTTCGGGCAAGCCCGCGAGCGAGACGCTGCACCAGTTCGATCCGGTGCCGCAGCTGCTCAAGAATGTCCGCTTCGCCGGCGGCAAGCCGCTGGAAGATGAAACGGTGCAGCGGGTGATCGCCCAGGCCGAAGCAGAACTGAACGGCTCGGGCCGGCTGGTCATCCGCCCGTCCGGCACCGAGCCGGTGATCCGCGTCATGGCCGAGGGCGATCATGAGGATCAGGTCAGGGATGTGGTCGAGCGCATCTGCGCTGCGGTTGAAAAGGCGGCGGCCTGATGCTTGCCACTATTATCCCGTTCGCCCTGAGCGAAGTCGAAGGGCAGCACCGCCCGCAGGGAGGTGTCTTCGCCTCCGCTCAGACAAAGGCTTCGACTTCGCTCAGCCCGAACGGAGTTATGAACCATGCTTGAAATGCGCCCTGATTGCGAACGCTGTGGCACCGACCTGCCGGCCGATGCCCCCGGCGCGTTCATCTGTTCCTTTGAGTGCACTTATTGCGCGCCCTGTGCCGAGGCGCTGGACGATCGCTGCCCCAATTGCGGCGGCGAATTGATGGACCGGCCGACCCGGATGGGCAAGGCGCTGGCGAACAACCCGGCGTCGACCGAGCGCAAGTTCAAGGGATGACACCGGCCCGCATCCTGATCATTGCCGGGTCCGACAGCGGCGGTGGCGCCGGCATCCAGGCGGACATCAAGACGGTGACGATGCTGGGCGGCCATGCCATGACCGCGATCACCGCGATTACCGCGCAGAATACGCGGGGGGTGCAGGGTGTCCACCCGGTGCCGACCGAGATGGTGCTGGCGCAGATGGAAAGCTGCATTGCTGACATCGGCGTTGATGCGGTCAAGATCGGCATGATCGGTTCGGCGCAGACGGCGGCGGCCGTCGCCGAGCGGCTGGCGCTGCTGGAGCATGTGCCCATCATCTTCGATCCGGTGATGGTCGCGACCAGCGGATCGCTGCTGGCCGACGATGCGACCATCGCGGCGTTCAAGCGACTGATGCAGGTGGCGACCGTCATCACGCCGAACGTGCCGGAACTGGCCGCACTGACCGGTCGGACGATTGATGATATCGAGCAGTTGGAGGACGCGGCGCAGGCGTTGCGGGAGAAGACGGGCGCCGTCATCTTCGCCAAGGGCGGACATCTGCCGCAGCAGCCGGAGGACGACCGGCCGTTGATCCATGACCTGCTGGTCGATGAGGATATGGTCGCGGAATATTCGGTCGCGCGGATCGAGACCCGCCACAATCATGGCACCGGCTGCACGCTGGCGAGTGCGATCGCCACCGGCCTGGGGCGCGGCCTCTCGCTGGCCGATGCGGTCGACCGGGCCGAGGCCTTTGTCGCCGCCGTATTGAAGGCGGCGCCGGGACTGGGGCAGGGCCATGGGCCGATGGGCCATGCGCTGGGCCATACGCCCTTCTATCATCTGCTGGCGGCGAGCGAGCAGAACGGATGGGAGGCGACGGACTTTGCCGCGCGCTATTCCGACCATGCCTGATTTTGCCCATGAACTGATCCATCATCCCGGCCTGGTCGCTGGCGTGGACGAGGCCGGGCGCGGGCCGCTGGCGGGTCCGGTGGTCGCGGCGGCGGTGATCCTGCGGCAGGAGGATTGTCCCGAGGGCCTCAATGATTCCAAGAAGCTGACCGCCAGGAAGCGGGCCGTGCTGGAGGGCGAGATCAAGGCGCGGGCGCTATGCTGGGGGCTGGGCATCGCCAGCGTCGCGGAGATCGACGAACTCAACATCCTGTGGGCGACGATGCTGGCCATGACCCGCGCGGTCGAGGCGCTGGAGCAGGAGTGCGCCCATGTGCTGGTTGATGGCAATCGCTGCCCCAACTGGCGCTGGCCATCGACCGCAGTGGTGGAAGGCGACGCCAAATGCCTGTCGATCGCCGCAGCATCGATCCTGGCCAAGGAAGAGCGCGACCGGATGATGGTCGCGGCGGCGGCCGACCATCCCCATTATGGATGGGAGAGCAACAAGGGCTATGGCAGCGCCAAGCATATGGCGGCGCTCCGCGAACATGGGCCAACTCCGCTGCACCGGCGCAGCTTCGCCCCGGTGGCGCAGCTTTTGTTGATCTGAACCTGTCCCGGAGCGGGATCGAGAGGGTACTGGCGCTTGCCGGGATGATGGTTAAGACAGGCTTATGTCTTTCCGCCGGCTTTGCTTTTCCAGCCTGATCCCGATGCTCGGCATGCTGCTGCCATCGCCGGCGGCCGTCGCATCTCAACCGGAAGAATTGGCGCCCGGTGGCTATCGCTGGCTGGAAGATGGCCCGTGGGATGGACCGATCTACATGGTCATCAGCATCGACCGGCAAATGGTCCATGTCTATGATGGCGACAGGCTGGTCGGCATGGCGAGCGTGTCCACCGGCATGGCCGGCCATCGCACGCCGACCGGCGACTATCCGATCTTGCAGAAGAATCAGTGGCACCGCTCCAACATCTACAGCAATGCGCCGATGCCCTTCATGCAGCGGCTGACCTGGGACGGGATCGCGCTCCATGCCGGGCACAATCCCGGTTATCCTGCCAGCCATGGCTGCATTCGCCTGCCCTATGCCTTTGCCCAGAAGCTGTTCGGCATCACCCGTCTGGGTACGCTGGTCAATGTGACCCGCGACCGGCTCGACCCGGCATTGATGGTCGATGGGTTGGTGCTGGCGGACATGGATTCCTCGATCGTCAGCTTCTCCCCGCGGGAAACGGCATCGACAGATGGTGAAGCGGCCAGCCCGGACTTATCTGCGGTGCCGTTGCTGGAGGTCGATCCCGGCGTCTTTGCCTTGCGCTTGTCGCGGCGTTGACATGCTAGCGCTGCGCCAGCGCTGAGCGCCGCATCGAATAGCCGAAATAGAGCAGGGCGGCAGCGCCAACCCAGACCGCGAACAGCGCATAGGTGTCGGCCGGCAGGCCGAAGACCAGATAGGCGCAAAAGAGCGTGCTGGCGATCGGCAGAGCGGGATAGAGCGGCACCTTGTAGCCGCGTGGCAAATCCGGCCGGGTGCGACGCAGGATGATGACGCCGATCGAGACAGTGGCGAAGGCGATCAGCGTGCCCATGCTGGTAAGATTGACCAGCACGTCCAATGGCACGAAGGCGGCGAGCAGGGCGACGCCGATCGCGACGATCCATGTATTCTGGCGCGGTACATGGCGCACCGGATCGACCCGGCAGAAGAAGGCCGGGAGCAGTCCGTCGCGGCCCATGGCATAGAGGATGCGAGTCTGGCCGTAGATCACGACCAGGGTGACGCTGAAGATCGAGGCGATGGCGCCCAGCGACAGGATCACCGCCGGCCAGCCCGCGCCGGTGAGGTTGTGAAGGATGACGGCCAGGCCCGCTTCCTGCCCGGCAAATTCGGTCCAGGGCTGGGCGCCGATCGCCGCGACCGCGACCAATATATAGGCGGCGGTGACGATCAGCAGCGACAGGATGATGGCGAGCGGCAGGTCGCGGCGCGGATTGCGCACTTCCTCGCCGGCGGTCGAGACCGCGTCGATGCCGATATAGGAAAAGAAGATGGAGGACGCGGCAGCGCCGATGCCGATCATCCCCTTGGGCGCGAAGGGGTGGAAATTGGCCGGCTGGAAATGGGCGAGTGCGACCGCGACGAACAGCGCCAGCACAGCGAGCTTGGCAATCACCAATATGGCGTTGGCGGTGGTCGATTCCCGTGTGCCGCGCAGCAGCAGGATGAGGCACAGGCCCACCAGCAGCACGGCGGGCAGGTTGACGATGCCGCCCGCGCCCGGCGGCCGGGCGATGATGTCGGGCAGGCGCCAACCGGTGCTGATCGAGAGAAGTTCATTGAGATATTGCCCCCATCCCACGGCGATGGCGGAGGCGGACACGCCATATTCCAGCAGCAGACAGCTGCCGATCAGGAAGGCGGCAAGTTCGCCCATGGTCGCATAGGCATAGGAATAGGACGAGCCCGACGCCGGTACGGCCGATGCCATTTCGGCATAGCAGAGTGCGGTCAGTGCGGCGGTGATGCCGGCAATGACGAAGGACAAAGTGACGGCCGGGCCGGCTTCCGGAACGGCGGTGGTCAGGGCGACGAAGATGCCGGTGCCGATGGTCGCGCCGACGCCCAGCATGGTCAGCTGGAACAGGCCGATATTGCGGGCCAGCGGTTTCGTATCGGGATCGTCGCCGATGAAGTCGAGCACCGGCTTGCAGCGCAGCAGCGCGATCAGGAGCGGATGGCGGGGCGATCGGTTCGTCATGCTCCGCCGCTCTCATGCCGCGCGCGGGAACGCAAATGAATATCGTGTGAGAATAGGGCATGGGACGGGCGGTGGGCGGCGATTGTGGACAGGCTGCCGCTGGGCTAGGCAGAGGGCTGTTGGTCGCCGGTCTGTGGCGGCTTGGGATGGATGATCGAGCCTTGATGGATCAGAAGCGGTTGCCCGGCGCGCGGAAATGGGCGCGCTCCATGCTGATGGTTGCGGCGGCGATACTGTTGCCGGCGATGGCATCAGCGGCGGATGCGCCAAGCGGAGGCACCATATCGGTGTCCATGCGGGAGGATGCGAGCGGGCAGGCAGGCGCGGCGGACGCCTTTGTCGATGCGGCCACCCTGGCCCTGTCGGACAAGGGCTTCACTTTGCTGGATGACGGCCACGCCGCGCTGGTCATGGAACTGGTCATTCGCGCGTCCGAGGTCGGGACCGGGACGGGCAAGGTCGACAAGAGCAATTCCGACCTGATGCCAGGCGGCGTGTCGGGGGCGGTGGGATCGAGCTTCTCCCTGCCGGTGCCGACCGGCAAGACGCGCCATGTCGCGCTGGAGCGGACAGAGCTGGACATGCGCCTGCATCGGCGGGGTGATGCGGCCGTGATCTGGAGCGGCAGCGCCGTGACTGTGCGCCCGGCCGACAAGCGGGATAGTGCCGCTGCGGCGCTGTGCAATGCGCTGCTGCGCGCCTATCCCGAGCAGCCCGAAACGATCATCGGTGTCCCCTGACAGGAAAAAGGCCGGTCCGTCAGGGAACGGACCGGCCTTCGCTGGCCTGAAAACCAGAAGGGGGAACTGGTTCAGGCGGGGATTTTTCAGGCTGCCTCGGCCGCTTCCTCGGCGGTGGGCAGACGGATCAGATAGTCGAAGGCCGACAGGGCTGCGGTTGACCCTGCGCCCATGGCGATGACGATCTGCTTATAGGGCACGGTGGTGCAGTCGCCGGCGGCGAAGATGCCGGGCTGGCTGGTTTCGCCACGCGCATCGATCTCGATCTCGCCACGGGGCGAGAGGGCGATGCTGTCCTTGAGCCATTCGGTGTTGGGCACCAGGCCGATCTGGACGAAAATGCCTTCCAGCTCGACATCATGCTCGGTGCCGTGGTTGCGGTCCTTGTAGCTGAGGCCGCTCACCCGCTCGCCATTGCCGTTCACCTTGGTGGTCAGCGCCGAGGTGATGATCTTGACGTTGGGCAGGCTGGCGAGCTTGCGCTGCAGCACCGCGTCGGCGCGCAGCTGGCTGTCAAACTCGATCAGCGTGACATGGGCGACGATGCCGGCGAGGTCGATCGCGGCTTCGACGCCGCTATTGCCGCCGCCGATCACCGCCACGCGCTTGCCCTTGAACAGCGGACCATCGCAGTGCGGGCAGTAGGCGACGCCCTTGTTGCGATATTCGTCCTCACCGGGGACGCCCATCTGGCGCCAGCGGGCGCCGGTCGACAGGATGATGGTGCGGCCCTTCAGCGACGCGCCATTTTCCAGCACGACCTCATGATAGCCGCCCTCGGTCTTGGCCGGGATCAGCTTCGCCGCCTTCTGCAGGTTCATGATCTCGACGTCATAATCCTTGACGTGCGCCTCCAGCGCGCTGGCGAGCTTGGGGCCTTCGGTGCGGCTGACCGAGATGAAATTCTCGATATCCATGGTGTCGAGCACCTGGCCGCCGAAGCGCTCCGCCGCCACGCCGGTGCGAATGCCCTTGCGCGCCGAATAGATGGCCGCCGCCGCGCCGGCAGGGCCGCCGCCGACCACCAGCACCTCGAACGGGTCCTGCTTGCGGATCTTTTCCGCTGCCTTGGCCTCAGCACCGCTGTCGATCTTGGCGACGATCTGCTCCAGCTCCATCCGGCCCTGGCCGAAAGGTTCGCCGTTGAGGAAGATGGTCGGCACGGCCATGACCTTGCGGGCGTCGACCTCATCCTTGAACAGGCCGCCGTCGATCGCGACGTGGCTGATCCGGGGGTTCAAGACGCTCATCAGGTTCAGCGCCTGCACCACGTCGGGGCAGTTCTGGCACGACAGCGAGAAATAGGTCTCGAACGCATAGTCGCCGTCCAGGTCCTTGACCTGCTGGATCACATCCTGCGCGGCCTTGGACGGATGACCGCCGACCTGCAGCAGAGCGAGTACCAGCGAGGTGAATTCATGGCCCATCGGCAGACCGGCGAAGGTGACGCCGATATCGGTGCCGACGCGGCGGATCATGAAGCTGGGCTTGCGCTTGTCCGAACCGGTAGCGAGGCTGACCTTGTCCGAAAGCTCGGCGATATCGCTCAGCAATTCGTTCATTTCGCGCGACTTGGCGCCTTCATCCAGCGAAGCCACCAGCTCGATCGGCTGGGTGATGTTCGCCAGATAGGCTTTCAACTGCCCCTTGAGATTTGCGTCCAACATGTCTGTCTGGCTCCGTGGAAAAGGTGGCGGGCCGTCCCGATCGGGAGGACGCGACGGCCCGTCCGGGGAATTGGTGCGACCCAAAAGCCCCGCTGAAATAGAGATAAGTCTGTAGAAACTTTTTTGAAGGTCCGCCGGGTCCCCTCAATCTGGGCGAACCCGGCGGCCTGTCAGCACCTAGTGGTGCTTAGATCTTGCCGACGAGGTCGAGCGAGGGGGCGAGGGTTTCCGCGCCTTCTTCCCACTTGGCGGGGCAGACTTCGCCCGGATGGCTGGTCCAGTACTGCAGCGCCTTGATCTTGCGCAGCAGTTCGGCCGCATTGCGACCCACGCCCTCGGGAGTGATTTCAACCAGCTGGATCACACCTTCCGGATCGAGCACGAAGGTGCCGCGATCGGCCAGGCCGACGCCTTCGCGCAGCACGCCGAACTGGTTCGAGATGTCGTGGTTCTGGTCACCCAGCATGTAATAGTTGATCTTGCCGATGGCCGGCGAGGTGTCGTGCCAGGCCTTGTGGCAGAAATGGGTGTCGGTCGACACCGAGTAAACTTCCACGCCCATGCCCTGCAGGGTGGGGTAGATGTCGGCCAGGTCTTCCAGCTCGGTCGGGCAGACGAAGGTGAAGTCGGCCGGGTAGAAGAAGAAGACGGCCCACTTGCCCTTGACGTCGGCATCGGTGACGTCGACGAACTTGCCTTCCTTGAAAGCGGTTGCCTTGAAAGGCTGCAGGGGGGTGTTGATGAGAGCCATGGGCTATCCAGTTCCTTGATTAGGGTTGCTGTTGCGAAGCCTGTGTAGGGAAGCGGATGATTCGGGGGAAATTGCTTTTCTCGGACTTCGTGATAGATAAAAGCGATCACAGGTCGATCGATTGATCGATAAGGTCATTGATCCCGCAAGGCATGGCCCATCGCCCGCTCGACCAGCTGCTGCGCCTCTGCTGCAGTGAAACTGGTGGGATCGAGGCAATATTCCAACCACAGCCCGTCGACCAGCGCGGTGAGGCCGATCGCCTTCAGGCGGACCTGCGCGGGTGAGAAGGTAGGGCCAGCGGCGGCAACCAGAGCTTCCAATTGTACACGCGAGGCCGCGTAGATCTCCGCATGGGCGGCGGCGACATCGGCATTGGATTTGATCAGGCTCCAGAAGGCGATCCATGTGGCCAGCAGATCGGCATCGAGCACGGGATCGCGGAAATTGGCCTGGAGGAAGGCGCGCAGCCGGTCATGCGGATCGTTGCCCGCTGCTAAGATCGCCGCGTCCATGGCGTGCGAGACGCGCTGGCCGACATCGCGATAGGTGGCGAGGATCAGCGCATCGACGCCGTTGAAATAATGGGTGAGCAGGCCGGATGACACGCCCGCCATCGCGCAGATGGCGCGGACTGAGGTGCCCGCCACGCCCTTTTCCGCCAGACATTTGGCTGTCGCATCGATCAACGCCTGCCGCCGGACATCGGCGGTCTCCCTTACGAATTTCGCTCTCACTCGCCCCCCGGCATGGGACGACCCGGCGTCCCGATCATGCTATCTTGTGCCCGACCATTGTGAGGATATGCCGGGCGCTGGCAAGCGCTGTTCGACCGATGATGGGATCGATCCGGCTTGTTCGCCCGTTTGTTCGGGCATGTGCGTGCATGACCGCAAGGAGACCATGGATGATCCGCCAGCCCGCCCCGACCTCTGCTCTTCGCCTCATCCTGCCCGGCTTGGGCGCTGCATTGCTGTTGGGTGGTTGCGCCAAGGGGGTGGATAATGAGGCGGTCGCGAACAATGCGAGCGTGCCTGCCCATGTCGAAGCGATCGAGGATACCGATTCCGTCGTCGCACCGGATAATGCGGGCGCGGCGCTGCCCACTGACGACTGGGTCGGGCGCTGGACCGGACCGGAAGGGCTGTTCCTCGACATCCAGCCCGCGCCCGACGGCAAGGCAGGCCATTATGCGCTGACCAACAAGGATAATCTGGACCGGCAGGGCAATTATAGCGGTCTGGCCGACGGCGCGACGATCCGCTTCGTGCGCGACGGCCGCGACCTTGCGATCCGGCCGGGCACGGGAGCCGAGACCGGTTTCAAATATCTGACCGACAAGCAGGACTGCCTGATCGTGAAGCCCGGTGAGGAGGGCTATTGCCGATAACAGGGGCGGGGCGCGGGTACGCTGACGCCGCACGGGAACTTAGGTGGCGATCATTGCCTGGCCAAGCTGGCGGGCGAGGGCGACGAATTCTTCGACGCTGACGGTTTCGGCGCGGCGTTGCGGGTCGATGCCGATCGCTTCCAGCGCGTCGAGCGCGCCGGGGACGGACTTGAGGCTCTGGCGCAGCATCTTGCGGCGCTGGCCGAAGGCGGCAGCGGTCAGGCGTTCGAGGATCTTGAGCTGCACGCCTTCGGGCGCCGGCTTGGGGGTGATGTGGACCACGGCCGACATGACTTTTGGCGGCGGGGTGAAGGCGCTGCGATGCACCTTCATCGCGATGCGCGCGTCGCTGCGCCATTGGGATAGCACGGCGAGGCGGCCATAATGGTCGGTGCCTGGTTTCGCGACGATGCGTTCGGCCACTTCCATCTGGAACATCAAGGTCAGGCTGGACCACCAGGGCAGCGGCGTCCACTGCGCCGACAACCAGCCGACCAGCAGGGCGGTGCCGACATTATAGGGCAGGTTGGCGATGATATGAGCGCCATCGCCCGCCTCGGCATGGGCATCGATCTCCATCGCGTCGCCGGAGATGACACGCAACTGGCCAGGAAAGGCCTGTTCCAGTTCGGCGAGTGCGGGAAGGCAACGGCGGTCGCGCTCGACCGCGACCAGCCGGCCGCCGGCGCGTAGGATCGCGCGGGTAAGGCCGCCGGGACCGGGGCCGACCTCGAATGCAGGCTGGTCCTGGATGCTGCCGGGAATGGCGGCGATCCGGTCGAGCAATTGTTCGTCGAGCAGGAAATTCTGGCCGAGCGCCTTGCTGGCCTGAAGCCCGTGGGCCGCGATCACCGCGCGCAGCGGCGGCAGGGGCGGGCGGGATTCAGGCGGCATAAGCGATACGGGCACGGGCGGCTTCGGCCGCCATCTTGAGGGCGGCGATCATCGCACCAGGATTGGCGCTGTCGGTACCGGCGATGCCGAAGGCGGTGCCATGATCGGGCGAGGTGCGCACGATCGGCAGGCCGAGCGTGATGTTGACGCCATCGTCGAAGTTCAGCGTCTTGATCGGGATCAGCGCCTGGTCATGATACATGCAGAGCGCCGCATCATAGGTTTCGCGGGCGCGGGCATGGAACATGCCGTCGGCGGCCAGCGGGCCGAATATGTCGATCCCTTCGGCGCGCAGCGATTCGATTGCCGGCCGGATCACCTCGATCTCCTCGCGGCCAAGCGCGCCATTCTCCCCGGCATGGGGGTTGAGGCCGGCGACGGCGAGGCGGGGGCGGGCGATGCCGAAATTGCGTTGCAACCCCTTCACCGTGGTGAGGGCGCGGGCGCGGATCAGGTCGACCGTCAGGGCGGCGGGCACGTCGGCCAGCGCGATATGGATGGTGATCGGCACGACCTTGAGCGACGGACCGGCGAGCATCATGACGGCGTTCTGGGCCGACACGCCGCAGCGCTCGGCGACAAATTCGGTCTGGCCCGGATGGGTGAAGCCGACGCCGTACAGCTGTTCCTTGCCGACCGGGGCAGTAACGATGCCGGCGGCCGATCCGCTGCGGGCGAGGCCGACCGAGACCTCCAGCGACTGGAAGGCGGTACGGGCACCGTCGATGCTGGGCATGCCGGGCACAATCTCGCCGGCTTCCGCAACTTGCAGGCAGGGAAGGGCGTCGGAGAAGACGCGCGCGGCTTCCTCGGGTGAGCCGACAATCTCGATCGGACCGAGCCAGACGGCGCGCAGCGACGCGGCGTCGCCCACGGCGAAGAAGGACGGCAGGCCGCGCGCTTCGCGCATGACCCACGCCTTGGCGACGATTTCCGGCCCTATCCCTGCCGGATCGCCGAGCGACACGGCGAAGGGGGGCAGATCGGCCAAATCAGTTATATTCGATAATGGCATCGCGGCGAAGGTCGCGCAGATAGATACGTGCGCGCTTGTTGACCCGTTCCTCTTCAAGTTGCGCCATGATCTGTTCGGGATTGGGCGCATTGGCCGATTGCGGCTCGTCACGGCCGCAGACGATCAGGACACGGACGCCATCGTTGATCGAGCCGAAGGGCGGGGTGGATTCGCCAACCTGGAGATTGAGCAGAATGTCCTGCAACTGGGGCGGCAGGTCGCGCAGCTTCACATTGTCATTGTCGACCACGTCGGCACCGATGCGGGCGCCGATTTCGTTCGCCTGGCCGCAGCCCTTGATTTCCTTGACCGCGGCGGCGAAGGTTGCGGCCTTCTGGCTGGCGGCTTCCTTCGTGGTGCCGGCCGGGAACATGACGGACAATTGCTTCAGGCTGAGCAGCGAATCGCGCGGATCGGCAGTCAGCACCTTGCGCTTGTCCATCACATAGATGATCGACATGCCACCAACGGTTTCGACCGGCCCGGCGATCTGGCCGACCTGCAATTCGGTGGCTGCCTGTGCCAGTTCGGTGGGCAGCTGGTTGGGGCGGACCCAGCCCAGATCACCACCGACCACGGCGGTCGAGGCTTCGGAAAATTGCCGAGCATAGGCCGCGAAGCTGCCGCCCTGCTTGATCTGGTCGATGATGTTGCGGGCGTTGGCGGCGATCTGTTCCCGATTCTCCGGGGTGGCCGAGAGATAGATTTCGCTGATCCGGACCTCGTCGCTGCCCTTGGCCGAATTGAGGCGGTCGATCACCGACTTCACTTCGTCTTCGGATACGTTGACGAAGGGCTGGATGTTGCGACGGAGCAGCCGGCTCCAGGCCAGTTCGCCCTCGATCTGGCGCTTGATGCTGGCTGCGGCGCTGCCCTGTTCGCGCAGATATTGGTCGAACTGCTCGGGCGACTTGCGGAAGTTCGCGGCGACCCGTTCATAGCTCTGGTTCACTTCGGCCGGATCGATCTTGATGTCGTTGGCCGCCGCTTCCTGAATCTGCAACGTCTCGTCGATCAGGTTGCGCAGAACCTGAACGCGCAGTCGTTCTTTTTCCTCCGCCGAAACCTTGCCGCCATTGGCCGTGATGATGAGCGCCAGACGCTGATCGACATCGGTGCCCGTGATGATGCGCCCGTTCACGATCGCCGTAGCCTTGCGGATATTGGGATCGCTCTTGCCGAAGACGGTGACATCCTTGGGCAGGTTCAATTGCCCGGCTGCATCGTCATTGTCGACGGCCGTCTGCGCATGCGCAGCTGGCACGCCCATGCTCAGCAGGGCCGAGGACAGCAAGAGGGCGCGCAGGCCGGAGCGAACGGAATATCCCAGGCGATTGGGCAAGGAAACGACAGGCAGCATCGTCGGCAAATATCTCCAATACGGTCCGGCGCCTATGCCCCGGTCCGCCTTAACCGGTCCTGAGCGGATGGCGGGAAGGGACGTTCCTTATATGCCAATATTGCGGAAAGCTAGCCGAAGCTGGAAGGTGTTGCCCATTCGCGCGTCGCCGGTGGTCTGATAGTCGCGGCGCCAGGTGAAGCCGAGCGTCAGGCAGTCATCCTCATAGGCCACGCCCAGGCGCTGGCGCACCGGCTCATAGCCGTCGGCCGAACTGCCCGGATCCTCCTTCGCATCGGTCAGGTCGATGACGGTCGAGCCGAACACGGACCAGAATCGGGCGAACTGGATGCGGCCACCCAGGCGCAGTTCCTCGCGGTCCTGCAGGTCTTCCAGGCTGGCGTCGGCATTGCGGTTGAGCCGCAGATAGCTGACCATCGCATAGGTCTTCTTGCTGCCCAGGGTGGCATCGATCTCGTTCCGGCGGACGGCCAGGCTGTCCTTGTCGAAGCGGAAGCGCTGGGTGAAGCTGACGAAATCCTTGTAGCGCACGGTCCAGCGACCGACGATATCGGACATCCGATCCGCCAGGCCGGTGCCGTCGGGCAGGATGCTGGCGCGGTTGTCGAGGCGGTAGCTCTGGCCGATATTGGCATCGAGCGTGAAATTGGGCACTGCCAGATTATATTCGACGCCATAGGTGATGCGGCTCGAATCCTCGAACCGATCATAGCCTGCGAAGCGATTGAGCGCGAAGAGGTTGCTGTCCTCCAGGTCGACCGCGCGCGCGTCCTCATTGGGAACGTCGAGATTCTTGAGGTGCGGCGCAGCGACGACCTGAACGCGCGGGGCAATCCGTTGCACGCCACCAAATGCCTCACCCATGAAGGGCCAGCGCATGTCGACCGCGGCGGCGGCGATGCCGCGCGTCTCCCAGCCCGGCGTGCCGGCATAGCTGGCCTGGGTCGTCAGGTCATTGTCGGTGCTGTGATAGACGTCGCCGCGCAGATAGGTCGTGAAGGTGACTTCCTGCCCCAGGCCGGTCAGCTTGCGCAAATTCCACTCGAATGCGGCGAAGGCACGCTGGGTGTCCTGCCCTTCGGTGCGGGTGATGGCGAGGGTGTTGGCCTGGAACTGGATCTGGCCGCCGAGCAGCGGGTCCTTCATCCGCAGGCGATAATCCATCACCGGCAGCGCGATCGGCATCTGCCCCTGGGGATCGTCGGTGCGCAGCGTCTGCACGGCCCAGCCGGCGAGCGAGAAATAGCTGTTCTCGCCGATCCGCTGCACGCCCAGGGTCGAGCGTAGCCGGTCGTCTCGGTTGATGTCGTAGCGCCGCAGGAAGGTGCGATCGGTCGCGACGCGAATCGAGCCGTTGACGCTCCATTCCGGCGTCAGCTGCAGGCCGCCGCTGGCGTCGATCGCGCCGCGTATGTCCTTCTGCGAATCGGTCGGCGTCGTCCCGCTGGAGCGGCTGCCATAGGTGGCGTAGCCGGTGATCTGATAGGCGCCACGGTCGTAGAGATGTCGAAAGTTGCCCTCCATCATCGGCAGCGTGTCGGTATAGACATGCGGCGTCAGAGTAAGATCGCGGTTGGGGGCAAGCTTCATATAATAAGGCAGCGCGACCTCGAACCCGTTGGTGCGGTCGTAGCGCATATTGGGTACCAGCAGGCCGCTGCCGCCATTGTCACCGACCGGATGAGACAGGCCGGGCAACGGGATGAGCGGCAGGCCGAACAATTCGACATTGGCTTTGGTATAGGAAACGCGTTCCTTGGTCGGGTCATAGATGACCTTGACCGCATTGATCTGCCAGGTCGGTTCCTTGGGGCAGCCGCCGCCATCTTCCACCGGGCAGCCAGTATAGGCGGCATGGTGCAACGTATAGATGCCGTTGACCCGTTCGCCCTTGGTCGCGGCCATGCGTCCGCCCTGCTGCAGGACCAACAGCATGTTGTCGACCGCGCCGTCCTGCAGCGTGTCGGTGACGTCGAAGCGATCACCATAGGCAACATTGCCTTCGGGATCGACGACGGACACGCTGCCGATCGCCTCGACCTTGCCGGTGTTGCGGTCCCATACGATCTTGTCGGCGCGCAGCCGGTTGCCGTCGCGCAGCAACTGGACATTGCCGGTCGCGGTCACGATCTGGCTGTTGCTGTCATATTCCAGGCTATCGGCCGCGAAGCCGATTTCCTGGTCATTTTCCGGCACAGGGGCGTCGGGCGCGCTGATCCCGGCCTGGGGCTCGTTGAGCCTGGGCTTGGGAGTCTGCTGCGCCTGAACCGCAGGCGCGAGCAGCAGGCACGAGGACGCGGCGCCGGCCAGCAGCGCATGTTTAAACGGCAGGGGGAACATGGAAATCTGCAAGCGGTGGAGCCTCTTTGGGGCACTTCTCGACCCCGCCTATCGCACTGGTTGAAGCGCGCCGCAATCTATCCTCGCGTTTCCGCGTGCCGAAATCGGCCGAACGGCTTTCCAGACGATGGAAGCCGCACTATCTGGCAGGGAGAAGAGAGACACGCCGTTGCACAGAAAAGGCACATCGATGGACATCCAATTCAGCCCCTCCCGCCCTCAAGCCGACACGCTGGTTCTTGCCGTAGCGAAGGGGTCCGTCGACAATTTGCCGCTCGCGGCGTCTGCAACGCTGACCGCCGGGGCTGCTGCTGCACGTTTCACCGGCGAAGCGGGGGGCAGCTTTGAAAGCTTCGTCGACGAGGGCGGTGCGGTGCTGCGGGTTGTGCTGCTGGGCCTGGGCAGCGGCAGCGACGCGGACCTCGAACGGGCGGGCGGCGCGTTGACGGCGCGTCTGTCGATTAGCGGCGCGGTGCATGCAGCCGTCGAATTTCCTGCCGGGATCAGCGGCGAGAGCGCGGCGCGCCTTGGCTTTGGCGCATTGCTGCGCAGCTGGCGGATCGACACCTATCGCACCCGCCAGAGCGAGAAGGCCAAGCCGACGCTGGCGACCGTGACGATCGTGGCGAACGATGCCGACGCCGAGTGGACGAAATTGTCGGCGATCGCGGCCGGCGTGGCCTTCACCCGCGAACTGGTATCGGAGCCGGCGAACATCCTTTATCCCGAAAGCTTCGTCGAACGCTGCCAGCATCTGGCCGAGCTGGGCGTCAAGATCACTGTGCTGGACCGTGCGGCGATGACGGAACTCGGCATGGGGGCGCTGCTGGGCGTGGCGCAGGGTTCCGCGCGTGAAGCACGGCTGTTGGCGATGGAATGGGATGGCACCGATGGCGCCGCCGAAAAGCCGGTGGTGTTCATCGGCAAGGGCGTGACCTTCGACACCGGCGGCATCTCGCTCAAGCCTGGCCCCGGCATGGAAGACATGAAGTGGGATATGGGCGGCGCGGGCGCCGTTGCGGGTGCCATGAAGGCGCTGGCTGGCCGCAAGGCCAAGGCGCGCGTCGTCGGCATTTGCGGCCTGGTCGAGAATATGCCGGACGCCAACGCCCAGCGCCCCGGTGACATCGTGACGTCCATGTCGGGCCAGACGATCGAGGTGCTGAATACCGATGCGGAAGGACGGCTGGTGCTGTGCGATGCCGTGACCTGGGCGCAGAAGGCCTATGCGCCGGATGTGGTGATCGACCTGGCGACCCTGACCGGGGCGATGATGGTGGCGTTGGGCGACCAATATGCTGGCATCTTCGCCAATGATGACGGCCTGGCCGACGATCTGATCGCAGCAGGTAAGGTGAGCGGTGACCAGTTGTGGCGCTTTCCCTTGTCCGACGCCTATAACAAGCTGATCGACAGCCCGATCGCCGACATGAAGAATATCGGCCCGCGCTTCGCCGGATCGATCACGGCGGCGCAGTTCATCAAGCGATTCGTCAACGAAGGCGTCAAATGGGCGCATCTCGACATTGCCGGCATGGTCTGGTCGGACAAGCCCGGCGCGACCTGGGACAAGGGCGCGACCGGCTATGGCGTACGCCTGATCGACCAGTTGGTGGCCGACAAGTTCGAGCGTTGATGCCGTGCAGGTCGACTTCTACCAGCTGAGCCGCGATCCTGTGGAAGGGGTGTTGCCCGCGATCGCGGCACGCATCCTGGACATGGGCGCACGGCTGTTGGTGGTGGCCGACGAACCGGAACGGCTCGCCCGCATATCGGCGGGCCTGTGGGCCGGTCCACCCGAAAGCTTCCTGGCCAATGGCGTGGCGGGTGACGGCGTGGATGCGGCCCAACCGGTGTTGCTGGCACAGGACTGCGTCGCTGCCAATGGCGCGAAGCATATCGCGCTGGCGGATGGGATATGGCGCGAGGAGGCGCTGGGCTTCGAGCGCGCCTTCTATTTCTTCGACGCGGACACGATCGATGGGGCGCGGGCCAGCTGGCGCGCGCTCAACAAGCGTGAGGGCGTGACCCCACGCTTCTGGCGACAGGAAGGTCGCAAATGGGTGCAGGGGCCTTGAACTGCCGGAATTAGGGGCTGTCCCAGTCCTCTTGCTGCCCTCTTGCCCGCCCTCTTGCGAAGTGATCCGGGCCAGTCTAAAGGGCGCGCAACTTTATTCCAACAATTCGGAGTTATGAGGGCCATGGCCGTCACGCGCACTTTTTCGATCATCAAGCCCGACGCGACCCGTCGCAACCTGACCGGCGCCGTCACCAAGATGCTGGAAGAAGCCGGCCTGCGCGTCGTTGCTTCCAAGCGCATCCGCATGAGCCGCGAACAGGCCGAAGGCTTCTATGCCGTGCATAAGGAACGCCCCTTCTTCGCTGACCTGGTTGCCTTCATGATCTCCGGCCCGGTCGTCGTCCAGGTTCTGGAAGGCGAAAATGCCGTGACCCGCAACCGCGACATCATGGGCGCCACCAACCCGGCCAATGCCGACGCCGGCACCATCCGCAAGGAACTGGCCGAATCGATCGAAGCCAATTCGGTCCATGGTTCGGACAGCGAGGAAAATGCCGCGATCGAGATCGCCTATTTCTTCAAGCCCGAAGAAATCGTCGGCTAAACCCGACACACGTCCCCCGGACGAGCAAAAGGCCCGGCGCTCCCGCAAGGAGCGGCCGGGTTTTTTGTTGGGCTCGCCGTGGATCAGCGCTTCGTTTGCCGCGCCCAGCGGGCGTCGATCTGGGCCTGGGCGCCGGCTCCTTGGGCATGGCTGACCAGCGACAAGCCGCGCAGCGTCAGCTTGTGGCCGGACAGCCATTTGCCGGCGATGCCATAGCCGATGTCGTAGATCGCCGAATCTTCGTGGGTGTCGCCATTGACGACGAACTGGGTGACGATCGTCACCGGCAGTTTCTCATCGCCGATGCTGTCGTCGGGCAGTTTTGCGCCATTACGGGCCTTTTTCAGGGCGTCCTCGAACCAGGTCGCCTCGATTCGGGGTTCGCCCGTCGTGTCGACCGGTGCGATGCCCAGCGCCTTGGGGAAATGGATCGTCTGGCTCTGCACCAATTGATCGGGATCGGCGGGCTTGAGCGTCAGCCGGCTCTCGCCGTCGGCCTGCGCGTTCAGCACCAGTCGAGCCGCGCGGGCGGAAGCTTTGCTGCTTTCCGCCGCCTTGTCGGCCCGTTCGTCCTTCTTGTCCGCCCAGTTGAGATAAAGGGTGAGGGCGGAGATCATCACCGCCGCCACCGCCAATGTTTCTCCCAACGTGATCCAGCGCCGGCGGATCCTGGCGGCTTCTTCCTTGCGTGTCTCCGGGCTGTCGCTCATCGGATCAGACCTTTTGGGGCGGGACTTCAAACTTGTCGATCACCCATTCCTCGGCCTGTGCCTCGCCGATCCATTCCTGCATCCAGGGATGGGCGATGATCGCGCGCATATAGGCTTCGGCAAAGCGGGCGACGGGCAACTGATAGGTGATGAAGCGGGTGACGACGGGCGCGAACATCAGGTCGACCGCGCCAAATTCGCCGAACAGGAAGTCACCCTCGCCACCGTAGCGGGCGCGGGCCTGTGCCCAAAGTTCCATGATCCGTGCGATATCTTGCACGACGGCATCCGATGGCGGCACCGGATCGTAGATCTGGCGGATGTTCATGCTGTGCTCGCGGCGCAGCGCGGCGAAGCTGGAGTGCATTTCGGCGGCCATCGATCGCGCCATGGCGCGGGCGGCCGGATCGGTCGGCCAGAACAGGTCGCGGCCCGTCTTCTCGTTCAGATATTCGACGATCGCCAGGCTGTCCCATACGACGATGTCGTCACCATCCCACAAGATGGGCACCTTGCCCGATGAAGGCGCGAATTCATCGCCTTCGCGTCGCTTTTCCCATTCCTCGTCATAGAGCGGGACGACCACTTCTTCGAAGGGAAGGCCCGACAATTTGCACGCCAGCCAGCCGCGCAGCGACCAGCTCGAATAGGCTTTGTTGCCAATGAACAGCTTCATCATGCCGGTGTCTTAGCCGGTGCGGCTTTGGTAAGTCGAGAGCGGTGTGCGGGCTTTCGCAGCCGCCGCCGAGTTTCCCGCCGGCTAGAGCAAAAAATAGCCCGGAGGCTGAATGCCCCGGGCTAGTGGAAAGGCTGCCCCATAACGGAGCCTCCTTCGGGTCGCATCCGACGTCTAGGTGATTGCAGCGGACGGGGCCGTGATCAGCATCACGTTTTTCGAGGGAATTTGTGCGATCCGCTGTTTCCCTCGCCCCAGCTTGGGCTATGCCGGAAGATGGCCATCAAGGGTGGAGAATTGCGCGCCTTGGACAGGGAAGAACAGATCGATGTGATTGCGGCCATCTTTCGCTGTGGCCAGGAGATGGCGCAGGCGTTGCGGCGCGTTCTGATTCCGCAGCGCGTGGGGGCGAAACAGATATTGGCGCATCAGGGAGAAGCATCGCATCATTGCTGGCTCGTCGTGGACGGCTGCGTGGTGGCGCAGACCTTCGGTGTCGATGGCCAGCGCCAACAGCTTGCCCGGCATGGGCCGGGCGAATTTTTCGGCGCCTATCCGGCACCCACAACGCATCGCGCCGAAATCGAGGCGATGGTCGAGACGCAGTTGTTGCAGGCCGAAGCGCAGGCGCTGGCGGCGCTGGTGGCGACGGATGCCCAGATCGGCGCCGGCATGGCCCGGCTGCTTGCCCGTCAGCTTGACCGGGCGCTGGACCGGATGGCGACCAGGTCCACCTACAGCGCGGCAGGGCGGGTCTATAGCGAACTGCTGGCGCTGGCCGACGGACGCGCGGATATTGTGCCTGCCCCCCAGATCACAACGCTTGCGCTGAGCGCGAACACGACGCGTGAAACCGCCTCGCGGGCGGTTGCGGTCCTGATCCGGCGCGGCATTGTCAGTCGGGAGGACGGCAAGATCATCATTCATTCGCCCCGGATGCTGAGCGACATGATCCTGTAAGGCGAGCGAATCAGTCCGATGGCGGGTAGTAATGGCCGACCGGGCAATCGCCATAGGCGGTCATGACCTCGCCGGCCATTTCAAAGCGGAAGGCAGGATCGTGAAGATCAAGCGCCGCCGCCTGGGGCCAGGGGGCACAGATGCTGCCAGCAGGCGCGGCGCGGGCCAGCAGAGGCGCAAGGCCATCATCTCCATCGATCGGGACTCCTGTCTCTCGCGTGCGATACTCGAGAGACAGGCCGATATCGGGCACGGTGCGCAACATCGTGCCCGCCAGTCGCATGGCGGCCACAATGTCAGCAAGCGCGAGGACATGGATGCCGCTCGCTGTCTGGCTCGCTTCCCGGCCGTGGCCTGCATCGGGAAACGGCTGGGTGGATGCCAGGATGGCGGCATTTCCTGCAGCCGCGAGCGGCGAGCCCGGCGGTGGCGTCGATTGCGCCAGGGTCAGGGCATGAAAGGGCAGGCCCCGTGCCTGCCACAGGCGATGGGCGGGGCTGCTGGTGTCCGGCGTCCGGCCGACATGCAGTGCATGGGCCTGGGTGGCAAAGGCCTCGGCCCGGCGCAGGGCCAGGCCCATGGCGATTTCCGCCGCCTTGGTCACGGCGGCATCGGAGAGGTGGGAGACGCCGTCGTCGACGTCGAGATAATCGGCGGCCTCGACTAGTCGATGAAAGCGATCCAGCCACCGGTTGCCAAACGGCAGCACGGATGTTTCGCGGAAGCTCGCCAGCGGGATCGGCAGCACGACATGCAACTGCGCGCCGCGCTCCAGCGCCATTTCCGCGATCAGGATGTCGGCACCGGCCGCCAGCGCACCGAACAGGGCGCCTGGCCGGATATCGTCCAAGAGTGCGCCGATCTGCTCACGCGCCTCGCCTTCATCGTCGGGCAGGCCAATGATGCCGCTGAAATAGAGGCTGGGCGGTGGCCGCAGATGGTCGAGCAGGGCAGGGGAGAGATTCTGGCGAACCAATATCTGGCTGAACTGGCGCAAGGTTGCGGCATGATCTTCCCAGGCTTCGGGGGCGGCGGCCATCGCCTGCGCCAGCGCGGCCTGGCTGGCAGCGTGATCCCCGAGCAGAAGATGGGCCTCCGCCGCAGTCGCGGCGAGCCAATAGCGCGTTTCCTGCTCATGCGCGCCGCTTTCAAGCAGGGCCAGGATCTGGCGGGCAAGCATGCCGGCCTCGTCGGGGCGGTCGTTGAGGAAGGCGAGCGTCGCCGCGTTGATCAGGGGATAGGTCGCGCGCCGCCCGTCCGCCGCCTGCATATAGGCCGCCTGCGCCTCAGCCAGCAGCAGGCTGCGTTCGCCGCCGTCGCTGCGCAATGCCCGATCCTTGAGCAACCGTCCCTTGAGGCTGAGCGCTTCGCGATCATCGGACGCCAGCAATCCGGCCGCGTCGAACATGCGCCACGCCCGAACCGTGTCGCCGCTGCGCGCGATCCTGCGTATTTGCGCCAGGGCCGGAAGATTCATGATGGCATCGCTCCCCCGCCGTCCCGCTCAATCGTCCTTGGGCGGCGGATTCTTGATGTCCGGGTCGATCGACAGGCCGATCCAGTGGGGTTTCTTGCCCTTCGGATTTTGTAGCAGGTCGATGTTGATATTGAAGCCGTGGCAGGTGCCATATTTGCCACCCTGATTGTAGCGCGCCTGGAACTGGACCGTCTTGTAGCGATCCAGGTCCGCATCATAATCATCATAGGTCAGCCCGCCATAATAGGACGCCAGGGGCTCCTTGGTGGTGATGGCGTCATATTGCTTGGAGAAGAACAGCTGGTCGCCAACGAGCTGGATCTCGACGAGCGAATTTTCGGCGATCGTGATAAAATCGTGGCCGGTGCCGACCTGTTCATAGCGTAGCACCACCTTGCCCTTCTTGCCTTCCAGCACGACGCGGAAGACGATCGGGACTACGTCGTCCTCCAGTCCGACGGAAAAGAGCGGTTCCAGTCCATATTGCGTATAATCCTGGGTCGACATGGTCAGTTCCTCGCTTGTGTCAGCGGCCGAGCCAGCTTTTTCTGCCAGACGCGCCAGTCGTTATTATCGGGGTCCTGTGCAACCAGACGGTTAACATCGGCCCGCGCTTCCTGTTGCATGTCCTCCGCGCGCTTCACCTGGCCCAGCGCATGGAGAAGTTGCGACATGGAATAGCGGGCCAGCATCCAGTCCTGCAGATAGCCGGCATTTTTCGGATCGGCCTGCAGCAGCGCCTGAAGTATATCCCCCTGCTGATTACGTTCGTCCAGGGCGGCTGCATTATTTCCCTGTATCCGCAGCGCGTCCGCCATCCAGGCATGACGGTTGGCGAGATCGGCAGCGATATTGGGGTCGTCCGGGGAAAGCTGACGGACCCGTTCCATCGTTTCCAGCGCCTCATGGCAGCTCTTGAGAGCTTGCGCCGTCCGCTTGCCATCGACCGCGATGGTACAGATATTGCCCTGAGCATAGCCCAGTTCCCGCCAATAGGCGCGATTGCCGGGTTCGATTGCGACCAGGCGCCGGGCCAGGGCCTGATAGGCCTCGAATCGCGGCAGGGCGCTGTCATTGCGGCTGCGGATGAAGTCGACATAGCCGAGCCAGAATTCGCTCTGGGCATGCGCAAAGAGGCGTTGGGGATCGTCGGGGGCAGCCGTCAGCAATGTCTCGGTAACACGATAGGCCTCGCGGAACTGCGCGAGCGCAGCGACGGTGTCGCCGCGTTTGAAATCATCCTCTCCCATCGCCTGCAGGATGCGGGCGCGTCGTTCGAGTGACGCTGCGGGTAGGGCATTAAGGTCGGGCTGCTCGGCATAATAGCCAAGCGCGCGCTTGTTCACGGTCTGCAATACGTCAAGCCGGCCCACACCCTCCAGTTTCTCCCGCAGGTCGGTGAGCATGAATTCGATAAGTCCTTCCGCCTGCTGGCGTTGCTGTTCCGCCTCGCTTCTCGCCCGCGCGACAAAGACCAGCATCAGCGCCATCATTAGGGCAAGAAAGACGGCGGCAAATGTGACGCCGATCACGCGACGCAACTGGCGTTGCGCATCGCGCTGAATGATCTGGTCCAGTGGCAGGCCGGTGAGTCCGGCGATGATCTTCAGCCGCGCGAGTTTCGGTCCGTCATGATTGGGCCGGAAATCGGCGGCGATCGGTTCATGGACGATACCATGGCTGTCGGGGGTCAGCAGGGCGGTGGGGAAGCTGTCGGCCGGTTCGCCCTCGACCAGTGCCGCAATGATCGGGCGGTCGGGGTGAAGTTGGCGGAACAAGGTGATTTCCGCATCGACCCAGCGCGATGCCTTCGCTGCCGGTGAGCAGAGCAGGAGCAGAGCATCGGACTGGGACAGGGCGAGGCGCACCTCCTGGTCCAGGCTGGACGCGGCGGGCAGTTCGGCCCTGTCCCGGAAGATCGGCGTCAGGCGGCGCGGCACGGGACCGCGGGGCGACGGCATGCCGGTCAGCCGGGCGGGGATGCGATAGGTTTCGAGCCAGTGATGAAGGGTGCGGGCGGCGCGCTCGTCAACATGGCTGTAGCTCATGAAGGCGCGATAGCGGCGCTGGCCGGCGATGCCCGGCTCGCTCTTGCTGTTCGTCATGCGCGCGCGGCATTCACGTGATGATGTCCCCCGAAGCGTGAGCGGAAGGGCTTGTCCGGTTCGACGCACGGTTGTCGACCCTCGCAGTCCTTGCGGCGTTCCCTGTCGATCTGCCAGAAAAACGTGAAGGAACAAAGAGTCCGGAGCCGGATTCGGGCCGAATTAGATCTGTTGTGGGGGGGGCTGAATGGCTGGCATGCCGGTCGGCGGCCCCGGAGGGCACAGAGTGGCATGTCTTCAGAAAAAAATGGAGGCCCGAGCCGGAATCGAACCGGCGTGCAAGGATTTGCAGTCCTCTGCGTCACCACTCCGCCATCGGGCCATCCGTGCGGTGGAGGCGGCAAATGTGCGGCTTTGGCGGCAAAGTCAAGCTGCTGTTGGGCAACTGACCGCAAGAATCTCCTCCATGAGCGTGTAAAGCCGCTTGGCGCGGGGGAAATGCTGATTTAGAGGTCCGATGATCCCCTTAGTGTATTGCATTGCCAATACAGTTGTGCCAAGCGAGGAACTATCGTGACCGAGCAGAACTATTCTTCGATGCGGACCGCCATGGTCGAGAGCCAGTTGCGTACCAGCGCAGTGGACGACCCGCGCGTGATCGCCGTGATGGCCAAGGTGCCGCGCGAGGACTATGTGCCCGCCGAGCGTCGGGCCATGGCCTATATCGACCGTCCGATCCCGCTGGATGGCGACCGTGCGCTCAATCCGCCGCTGGTAACCGGCCGTTTGCTCAAGGAAGCCGAAGTCGAAGCCGGCGAAAAGGTGCTGCTGATCGGCGCCGCGACCGGCTATAGCGCGGCGCTGCTTGCCGAACTGGGCGCGCAGGTGACGGCGGTCGAGGCGGAAGGCGGTGCAGAGATCGCGGTGCCCGGCGTGACTGTGGTGCGTGGTCCGCTGGCCGCGGGTGCGCCGGCTGGTGCGCCCTATGATGTTCTTTTCATTGACGGTGCGGTGGAGGAAGTCCCTGCCGCGCTCGTCCAGCAGCTTGTCGATGGGGGACGGGTGGTGACGGGCGTCGTCGAACGCGGCGTTGCACGCCTGTGCAGCGGCCGTGCGGTGGCGGGCGTGCTGGGCCTCTCCAGCCTTACCGACATGGAAATGGTCGTGCTTCCCGGCTTCGCCGCGCCGGAGCGGTTCGTTTTTTGAGACAGGGTAGATGACAGCAAAGCGACTTTCCTTCCGGCTTCAGGCCGTCACAGCCTTGCTGTTGGTCTCTTCCTCCCTGGCCGGGGCGGCACAAGCCGAAACCCTGCAGGGTGCGTTGGCCAAGGCCTATCGCACGAACCCGACCCTGACCGGCGCGCGAGCCGGTCAGCGGGCGACGGACGAGAATGTCCCGATCCAGAAGGCGGCCGGGCGCCCCACGGCCAATTCCCAGCTCCAGTTTCAGGAACTGGTGGTTCGGCCGTCGAACAGCTTTCTCGCGCCGCATCGATCGGCCAGCGCCAGCGGCAGCATCGATGTGCCCATCTATTCGGGTGGCACCGTGCGCAACAGCGTGAAGGCCGCCGAAATCCGCGTCGAATCGGGCCAGGCCAATCTGCGGGGAACCGAGGCGAGCGTTTTTTCGCAGACGGTCGCCGCCTATATGGACGTGATCCGCGACATCGCGCTGGTCTCGCTCAACACCGCGAACGTGAAGGTACTGGAGGTCAATCTTCAGGCGACCAACGATCGTTTCGAGGTTGGCGACGTCACGCGCACTGACGTTGCCCAGTCCGAGTCGCGGCTGGAACTAGCTCGTTCCGACCTGCAACGTGCCGAAGCCAATCTGATCAACAGCCGCGAAAATTATATCGCGATGGTGGGTGAGCCGCCGGTCGATCTCGAATCGCCGCCGACCCTGCCGGGCCTGCCGGCCGATCCGGATGCGGCGGTGCGCGTTGCGCTGGCCGACAATCCCGATATCCAGGCGGCACAGAAATCGCGTGAAGCGGCGCGGTTTGACGTGAAGGCGGCCAAGGGCGGCACGCTGCCGACGCTTAGCGGCTTCACCCAGGGCAGCTACACCGACTATATGGACAAGGACATCGCGGCCAACAAACAGGCGGCTGTCGGTGCGACCCTGTCCATTCCGCTCTATCAGGGCGGCCGTCCGGCGGCCCAGGTGCGCCAGAGCCAGGCGCTCGAATCGCAGGCGATGGAACGGCAGATCGAGGTAGAACGTGGCGTGATCGCGCAGGCCCGTGCCGCCTATGCCGCGCTGCAGGCGTCGTTGCGGACGATCCAGTCGAGCCAGAAGGCAGTGGACGCCGCCGACCTGTCGCTGGAAGGTGTGCGCGCGGAAAATTCGGTCGGCAGCCGCACCATCCTCGATATCCTGAATGCCGAGCAGGAATCGCTCAACGCCAAGGTTGAACTCGTGACGGCCCGCCGCAATGCCTATGTTGCCGGCTTCACCCTGCTGGCCGCGATGGGCCATGCCGAGGCGGATGATCTGGGCCTGGAAAGCGGCACGCTCTATGATCCGATGGTCAATTATGAGCGCGTCGAGGGCAAATGGTTCGACTGGGACTATGATCCCAAGCCTCAGCCGGTTTCGACGCGCACCGTTGACACGCCTGCACAAAACGCCAAAGTCGACTCCGTTCAGCCTTAACCGCTTGTTAACTCGAACGGGTAATCTTAGCGGGGACGTTGTGTGGTGAAATTTGGACGGGGACTATCCATGGGTGACATGACCAAGGAACCCTCGATGGAAGAGATACTCTCGTCCATCAAGCGGATCATCGCCGAAGAAGGTGAGGAGGCCGTGCAGGCGGTACCCCAGCGCAAGCAGAAGGCGCCCATCGACCTGAGCGCCGCAACGCCGATCGCGCAGCCCCTTGCTTCGATGCCGCCGGCGATCGAGGAAGTGCTGGAACTGACGGACGAGATTTCGCTGGAGGAACCCATGCCTGCCCCCAAGCCGACCCGCGCAGCCAAGATGGCCGTCGAGGCCGATAGCGCGAGCGATGCCGATTCGATCCTGTCGGTGGAAAGCGAAGTGGCGGCGCGTCATTCGTTGTCGGCGCTGTCGTCGATGCTGGTGACGCCGCGCGAGGGCGAGGACAATACGCTTGAGGCGCTGGTCCGTGCGATGCTGCGCCCGATGCTGAAGGAATGGCTCGACGCGCGCCTGCCCGCGCTGGTCGAGGAGATGGTCGCCAAGGAAATTTCGCGGATTACTGGCCGCTGAGGCCTGCAAGTCCGCGATCGCGCTCCGGCCTCTTGCCGGGGGCGTAAGGCGCGCCTAGACCACGGATCATCTCATCGACGCGCCCGGCCGTGCATCGCATGCGCCGGCACGCCGTGTTTTCGATCCGAGGGTGATTTTTCCATGAAACATATCCTGCTCGCCGGCCTTGGCGCACTGGCCCTGTCGTCGGCGCTGGTGGCCCCGGCAGCGGCCCGTCCCTTCACGCCCAATGACATGGTGTCGCTGGACCGGGTGTCGTCGCCCACCGTGTCGCCGGACGGCAAGTGGATGGTCTATCAGTTGCGCAGTACGGATCTTGCCAATAATCGGGGCCGTACGGACCTCTATCTGCTGGCCATAGACAAGGCCGGGCAGGCGCCCCGGCTGATCGCATCGGTGCCCGACAAGAATGAGGCATCGCCGGTCTTTTCGGCCGATGGCAGCGCGCTTTATTATGTCTCCAACGCCAGTGGCGACGACCAGTTGTGGCGCGCGCCGATCGCGGGTGGTCAGCCGGCGCAGATCAGCAAGGCGCCGGGCGGCATTTCGGGTTTCCTGCTGAGCCCCCAGGGCGACAAGGTGGCGCTGTGGGCCGACCGCCCGGTCGGTGCGCGCACGATCGACGATGTAAAGGCGCCGACCCCGCCGAGCGCGGGCAGCGGCCGGGTCTATGACCAACTGTTCGTGCGCCACTGGGACATGTGGAGCGACGGCCAGCGTTCGCAGATCTTCGTCATGCCGGTCGCGGGCGGCAAGGCGGTGTCGGTGATGGGCGGCCTGGTCGGTGACAGCCCGTCCAAGCCGTTTGGCGGGGCTGAGGAACTGGCCTGGAGCGCGGATGGCAAGACGCTGTTCTTCGCCCTGCGCGAGGCCGGGCGGATCGAGCCGCTGTCGACCAATCTGGATATTTTCAGCGTGCCGGCCGATGGTAGTGCCAAGCCGATCAACCTGACCGACGCCAATGACGCGACCGACACGATGCCGGTGGTGTCGCCGGACGGCAAATGGCTGGCCTATGCGGCGATGAAGCGGCCGGGTTATGAGGCCGATCGGCTGGTGCTGATGCTACGCAACATCGCCACTGGCGAGACGCGCGCGTTGACCGAAGGCTGGGACAGGTCGGTCGGGTCGATCGCCTGGGAGGCAAATGGCAAGGGGCTGCTGGTCACCGCCAATGACGTGCTCGACAATCCGGTGTTCCGGGTCGATGCCGCATCGGGCAAGGTGACGCGGCTCACCCAAAAGGGCCATGCCGGCAGCGTCGTGCCGCTGCCCGATGGCGGTTTCGTCTATGCGCTGGACAGCATCCAGTCGCCGGCCGATTTCTGGAAGATGCCGGCTGCGAAGGGCAAGCCGGTGCGCCTGACGAATGTCAATGCGCAGAAGCTGGCCGGGGTGGACGATGTCTCGGTCCAGCGCTTCAGCTTCAAGGGCGCCAATGGCGACACGGTCTGGGGACAGATCGTCAAGCCCATGGGGGTCAAGGGCAAGCTGCCGGTCGCCTTCCTGGTACATGGCGGGCCGCAGGGCAGCTTCAACGACAGCTGGTCCTATCGCTGGAACCCCAAGGCGTTCGCCGCCCATGGCTATGCCGCGGTGATCGTCGATTTCCATGGCTCGACCGGCTATGGCCAGGCCTTCACCGATGCGATCAACCAGGATTGGGGCGGCAAGCCGCTGGAGGATCTGAAGCTGGGCCTCGCGGCCGCTGCGGCGAAGGATGCCAATGTCGATGCAGGCAATGCCTGTGCGCTGGGCGCCAGCTATGGCGGTTACATGATGAACTGGATCGAGGGGCAGTGGGCTGATGGCTTCAAGTGCATCGTCCAGCATGACGGCGTGTTCGACGCCCGCGCCATGGCCTATGAGACCGAGGAACTGTGGTTCGACGAATGGGAGTATGGCGGCCCCTATTATGAGAAGCCCGAAGAGTTCGAGAAATGGAACCCGGTCAATCATGTCGCCCATTGGAAGACGCCGATGCTGGTCGTGACCGGCGAGAAGGATTTCCGCATTCCCTATACCCAGGGCATCGCCGCCTTCACAGCGTTGCAGCGGCGCGAGATCCCGTCGCGTCTGGTCGTCTTCCCGGACGAGAATCACTGGGTCTTGAAGCCCAAGAACTCGCTGCAATGGTATGACGAAGCGCTGGGCTGGCTGGACCAGTGGACCGGCGCGGCCAAGGGGAAATGACGGGCTGAACGACGAGGCTCTTTCACTATAGAAGTTCAATTGTTATATATTGGATATGGCGACGCAGCTGATCGAACTGGTTGATGGCCCCCTGGACACAGGGAAGCCCAGCAAGCCCAAATTTCGGACCGTTCGGAAGGATGGTCAGATCGTGAAGCTGCGTATCGTCGATGCCGACGGCCCAAATTTCAGTGCCGACCTCACCGCGTCGTTCCAGGCGAATATTCGTCGTGCACGTAAGGAAAATCGCGAGATAGAGAACGATAGTTGATCAACAAGGGAACAGCGCGTCCACGGTTATGGATTGTCGCTGGTCCCAACGGGTCAGGCAAGAGTACGGCCTACGGTCGCAATGACCTTGTCGGATTTGACGGTTCGGTATGGATCATCAATCCCGACCTGCTGACCGCCAGGTTACAGAAAACCGAAAACCTGCCTTTGCTCGATGCCAATCTCGCAGCGGTTCAGCGTATTGAAACATGGCTGGATGCCTCGATCAGGGTGCATCAGACCATTGGCGTTGAAACCGTATTGTCCAGCGGGAAGTATCGGCGATTGGTCGAACTCGCACGCAGCCATGATTTCGAAATCCACCTGATCTATGTTTTTCTGGATAGCGTCGAGAAGCAGTTGAAGCGCATCAAGCAGCGCGTCGCTAAAGGCGGGCATGACGTCCCGGCCGACAAGGTCCGATCGCGACGAGAGCGGTCGTTTGAACAGCTTTCCTGGTTTTTCTACCAGGCAGACAGGGCTTGGGTATATGACAACAGCGGTGCGGAACTCGAATTGGTTGCGCAAAAGGGGGATGGCAAAGTTCGCGTCAAAGCCGATGCCATTCCCGAACTCTTGAAAGCGTTATTGCCGCCCGCAATGTTGGATGACGCAACATAGTTTGGCTCTGACTTCTGGGCGCTCTCTTGCGTGTCGTGCGGCAGGCGTTAAAGCGCGATCATGACCGAACTGCCCAAAACCTTCGACCCCGCCGCCATCGAGACCCGCTGGTACCAGCATTGGGAGGCCAATGGCCTGTTCCGCCCGGACCGTCCGGGCGCCGAACCCTTCACCATCGTCAATCCGCCGCCGAACGTGACCGGCAGCCTGCATGTCGGCCATGCGCTCGACAATACGCTGCAGGACATCGTCGTGCGCTATGAGCGGCTGCGCGGCAAGGATGCGCTGTGGGTGGTCGGCACCGACCATGCCGGCATCGCGACCCAGATGGTGGTTGAGCGGCAGCTGAACGCGGCCGGGCAGAAGCGCACCGATTTCAGCCGCGACGATTTCATCGCCAAGGTGTGGGACTGGAAGGCGGAAAGTGGCGGCGCGATCACCAGCCAGCTGCGCCGTCTGGGCTGTTCGATGGACTGGGCCAATGAACGCTTCACCATGGACGAGGGCTTTTCCAAGGCCGTCATCAAGGTGTTCGTGGAGTTGCACCAGCGCGGCCTGCTCTATCGCGACAAGCGTCTGGTCAACTGGGACCCGCATTTCCGATCGGCCATTTCCGACCTGGAGGTCGAGACCAAGGAGACGCAGGGCGGCTTCTGGCGCTTCCGCTATCCGCTGGCGGACGGCGTGACGCTGGCCGACGGCAGCGACCATATCGTCGTCGCCACCACGCGCCCGGAAACCATGCTGGCCGACATGGCGGTTGCGGTGAATGCCGAGGATCCGCGCTACAAGGATGTCATCGGCAAGGAAATCTTCCAGCCGATCACCGGTCGCCGCTTCAAGATCGTCGCCGACGAACATGCCGATCCGGAACTGGGTTCGGGTGCGGTCAAGATCACGCCGGGCCATGACTTCAACGATTTCGAGGTCGGTAAGCGCGCGGGCATGAAGGCGGCGGACATGCTCAACATGTTCGATGCCGATGCCAATGTCGTGCAGACCGCCGATGGCCTGATCCCCGATCGCTTCCTGGGGCTGCATCGCTTCAAGAAGGACGGCCGGGACGGCGCGCGCGAGGCCGTGGTCGCGGAAATGAAGGAACTCGGCTTCCTCGTGTCCCATGTCACGAAGAACAAGGAAGGCGAGGAGGTCGCCGCCGATTTCGAGCCGCGCACGATCCAGACCCCCTATGGCGACCGTTCTGGCGTGGTGATCGAGCCCTGGCTGACCGACCAATGGTATGTCGATGCCGGAAAGCTGGCGGTGGCGCCGATGCAGGCGGTGCGTGACGGCCGGATCGAGATCGTCCCCAAGAGCTGGGAAAAGACCTTCTTCAACTGGATGGAGAATATCCAGCCCTGGTGCGTGTCGCGCCAGCTCTGGTGGGGCCATCAGATCCCGGCCTGGTTTGGGCACAATAAGCAAGTTTACGAAGATGTCTCATATGACGGAATGGACGCCAGTCCGCCGCATAACTGGGCAGGAAGCCATATTGTCGTCGCCAACAATGCAGATGAGGCTCGGCAGGAATTTGCTGAATATTACGGTGTGGATATTTCGGCGATCGGCGAGATAGGACCAAACGATTCTGCTGCCGTACCGTTGGGACCAAATCATCGACATGAGATCAAGATCAGCCGCGATCCCGACGTGCTCGACACCTGGTTCTCGTCCGCCTTGTGGCCGTTCGGCACGCTGGGCTGGCCGGAACAGAGCGATACGCTGGCCCGCCATTATCCCAATGACCTGCTGATCTCCGGTTTCGACATCCTGTTCTTCTGGGATGCACGCATGGCGATGCAGGGGATGGAGTTCATGGGCGATGTGCCGTGGAAGAAGCTCTATCTCCATGGCCTGGTGCGTGCGGCCGACGGGCAGAAAATGTCCAAGTCCAAGGGCAATGTGGTCGATCCGCTGGGCCTGATCGACAAGTTCGGCGCCGACGCGCTGCGCTTCTTCATGGCGGCGATGGAAAGCCAGGGCCGCGACGTGAAGATGGATGAGAAGCGGGTCGAGGGCTATCGCAACTTCGCGACCAAGCTGTGGAACGCGGCGCGCTTCCTGCAGGCCAATGGCGTCACCGCCTCGACCAGCCGCGAAGCAGCGCACGCCACGCTGCCGGTCAATCGCTGGATCATCGCCGAAACGGTGGCGACGGTGCAGGCGATCGACACGGCCATGACCGAACTGCGTTTCGACGCGGGCGCCAACGCCATCTATCACTTCGTCTGGGACCAGTTTTGCGACTGGTATATCGAACTGACCAAGGGTTCGATGGATGACGAGACGAAGGCCGTTGCCGGCTGGGCGTTCGACCAGATCCTGGTCATGCTGCACCCCTTCATGCCCTTCATCACCGAAGAGCTGTGGCAGTTGACCGGCGCGCGTGCGCAGGAACTGATCGTCGCGGAATGGCCGGTCGCCCTCTATGAGGTCGACACCGATGCGCAGGGCGAGATCGACTGGCTGATCCGTCTGGTGAGCGCGATCCGCACCGCGCGGACCGAACTCAACGTGCCGCCGGGCGCCAAGCTGCGCATGGTCGTGCGCGATGCGGCGGACGAGACGCGGGGGCGCCTCGACCGTCAGGGTGCGGCGCTGGCGCGGCTGGGCCGGATCGAGAGCCTGGCCTATGGCGAGGATGTCGCTGGCGGCGCGGCGCAGATCGTCGTCGACGAGGCGACTTTCATCCTGCCGCTGGAGGGCGTGATCGACATTGCAGCGGAAAAGACCCGCCTCGAAAAGGCACTGGCGGCAGCGGCCAAGGAACGGGATTCGCTGGGCGGTCGCCTGTCGAACCCGGCTTTCGTCGAGAAGGCCAAGCCCGAGGCCGTGGCCAAGGCGCGCGAGGACCATGCCGAAAAGACCGCCGAGGCGGAAAGGCTGAAGGCGGCACTGGACCGGTTGGGCTGAGCCGCCTAGCCTGCGCCGCAATCGGGGATAAGGGGTAAGGGCGAATGGCAGCAGGGGCACAAGGGGCGCGGGACCTGACACAGGGGCCGATCGCCTCCACCTTGCTGGCATTCGCCATCCCGACACTGGCGTCCAATATCCTCCAGTCGCTGAACGGATCGATCAACGCGATCTGGGTCGGTCGCTTCTTGGGGCCACAGGCGCTCGCCGCGACGGCGAACGCCAATATCATCATGTTCCTGATGTTCTCCGTCGTGTTCGGCTTCGGCATGGCGTCGACGGTGATGATCGCGCAGGCGGTCGGCGCGCGCGATATGGACGCGGCGCGGCGCGCCTTCGGCTCGGCCGTGGGTTTCTGCTTCCTGCTGGCCATGGGCGTCGCGGTGGCGGGCTGGTTCGGCGGGCCGGCGCTGCTCCATCTGCTGGCGACGCCGCCCGAGGCGTTCGACATGGCGCTGACCTATCTGCGGGTCATCTTCGTCGCGATGCCGGCCTCGCTGCTGAGCGTCATGATGATGATGGGCCTGCGCGGCACGGGCGACGCCCGCACGCCTTTGATTTTCATGATCCTGTCGGTGGCTATCGACCTGGTGCTCAATCCCGTGCTGATCCTGGGCCTGGGGCCGATCCCGGCTATGGGGATTGGCGGCTCTGCGGCGGCGACGGCGGCAGCGGGCTTCATCAGCCTGATCGGCCTCATCATCTACACCTATGCCAAGGATCTGCCGCTGCGGCTTCGAGGCGTGGAACTGGGCTATCTCAAGCCTGCGATGGACGAGATGCGGGTGCTATCGACCAAGGGCCTGCCGATGGGCCTGCAGATGATCGTCATGTCGACGTCGGGCCTGGTGATGATCGGCCTGGTCAATCGCGAGGGTTTTCTGGTGACGGCCGCCTATGGTGCCGCGCAGCAGATCTGGACCTATCTGCAAATGCCGGCCATGGCGATGGGGGCGGCGGTCAGCGCGATGGCGGCGCAGAATATCGGTGCGGGGCGCTGGGACCGGATCAGCAAGATTACGGGTTATGGCATTGGTTATTTGCTGGCGATCACCGGCGCGATGGTGGTCGTCATCCTGATCTTCCACGAAGCGCTGCTGTCGCTGTTCCTCAGTCATAATCAGGCAGTGATCGACGCGGCCTGGAATATGCAGTTGCTGGCAAGCTGGAGCTTCATGCTGTTTGGTTGCACGATGATCCTGTTCGGGGTGATGCGGGCGAACGGCGTGGTCGTGGCACCGTTGCTGATCCTGATCTTCACACTCTTCGCCGTGCGACTGGGCTTCTATTATGCGATCTATCCCCGGATCGGTGCGGACGCATTGTGGCTGAGCTTCCCGGCGGGATCGGCAGTCTCGTTGACGCTGGCGGCCCTGGTCTATTGGCAGGGGGGATGGCGCAAGGCCACGCTGATGGTCCCGATTCACGAAGAGGAATGCCGCGAGGCGGTGCACAGCGAAACCGAGCCGGCCGGGCGGATATCGCCGACCGGCTGAGACGGTCAGCGCCCCTGGTTGCGCCAGCGCGTGATGGTGCGTTCCAATATGTCGTTTTCGCCGCCGGCCTGACGCCACAATTCGGTGAAGCTCGGATCGCCCGAAGCGGGACGGCGTGATTCTTCCAGATTGTCGAGGGCGACGCGGATCGGCACGGCGACGCCTTCGCCGCAGATGATGGCTTCACGGTTGCGCAATGCGGGAATGGAATCCAGGAAGCCGCGCGCGCCTTCCGGCATGGCTGCCTTCACAAAGGCCTGGTCGCGATCATTGTTGAGACGCATCGAGATGATGGTGCCGCACTGCGACAGCACGCCCTCGGCTAGGTCGGAGGGGCGCTGGGTGATGAGCCCCAGCGACACGCCATATTTACGGCCTTCCTTGGCGATCCGTTCCAGGATGCGGCGCACTGCCTGACCGCCGCCGGCCGTGCTGGCCGGTATGTAGCGATGCGCTTCCTCGCACACCAGCAGGATGGGGCGCTGCGGCTCGTCGCGCGCCCAGATGGCATAGTCGAATACCAGCCGCGACAGCACCGATACGACCACCGAAGTGATGTCCGATGGCATGGCCGACACATCGATGATGGAGATCGGCTTGCCGTTTGAAGGCAGGCGGAAGATTTTGGCGAGGAAGGCTTGCATCGAATCCGCGACCAACATGCCGGAGAACATGAAGGAATAGCGCGGATCGGACTTGATCTCGTCGACTTTGGACTTGAGCCGCATATAGGGCAGCGACCCGGTGCCTTTTTCCAGCTTGCCCATCTCGTTCTGCAGGATCGCGGTCAGATCCGACAGCAGATAGGGTACGGGGGAATCCACGGTCAGGCGACCGATGCTTTCGGCCAGGCGGTTCTTCATCCGCGCGGCCAGCAGGCATTTGGCGAGGATATCGCAATCCTGCGTGCGTTCGGCCCCTTCCGACGTCACGAACACTTCGCAATGTTCCTCGAAATTCATCAGCCAATAGGGCAATGCGAGGTTGTTGATATCGAACACCGCGCCATTTTGCTGGAAGGCGGCGCCATATTCGCCATGGGGATCGATCATCACGATATGGCCCTGGGGCGACAGGTCGCAGATGCGGTGCAGGATCAGCGCGGCGCTAGTCGACTTGCCGGTACCGGTCGATCCGAGCAGCGCGAAATGCTTGCCCAGCATGGAATCGACATACAGCGCGGCGCGGGTGTCCGTGGTGGGGTAGACGGTGCCGATCTGGACATGGGGCCTTTCGTCTGCCGCATAGATTTGCTGCATGTCCAGGCTGGAAACCGGATAAATGTCGGTGCCGGGCGTGGGATAGCGGGTGACGCCGCGACGGAAGCGGTAGATTCGCCCGGTCAGCCTTTCCTCTTCACCCTCGCCCAGGAAGTCGATGTCGGCGATGATCGCGCCGCCATTGCTGCGGTCCAGCACCAGCGAACGGATATTGGCGATCAACCAGCATTCGCCCACTCGCATCTTCACCTGGCTACCAACTTGGCCGGCCATGGCGGTGCAAGGGTCCAGATCGTGCGAGAAGGCACTCAGGCTATTGGGGTCGACCAGTATCTTGGAACTGGATCCGGCAATCTGGAAAACCATGCCCAGCGACGGGCCAAGGTCTGGCCCTGCCTGCCGGGCCGGAAAAGGTTGCGCGGACGCTGTCTCTTGAGAAAATTGATATGCGCCCGGCATTTGGGTCATGAGCCTTAATTGTCCCCCTTACCGGATAGCATCCGGCAAACCTATTCGCTCGTAACGATCAGAGGTAAATATTGGATTACAGTCGATTATTGGCTGGGGCTTGGGGGGCTGGTGCGCGCTGGAAGGTCGATGCTGCGCCGGGAATGTCGACGCTTGAACCCATCATTTCGTCATGCAATCGCCCCGGCCGGGCCGAGGCGCTGGAACGGGGGGCGGTTTCGCGCATTGAGAAGCTGACCATAGTCAGGAAAATTACTTGCCCGAAACTCTGCCGACCGATGGAGCGCGCCGTTCCGACGCGATCGCGATCGCGCGCGTAATCTGCATTCTGGGCGTCGTCTATGTCCATGCGTGGACAGGGCGCAACGGCCAGGATCTGGAAATGCTGCGCGGATCCGCACAGGAAGGGCTGCGCTGGGTGCTGATGGAGATATTCGGGCGGAGCGCGGTGCCGCTGCTGGGCCTGATATCGGGTTGGCTGGTCGGCGGATCAGCCCGCACCCGCAATTGGACCCATCATGTCGGGCGCAAGGCACGGACCATATTGCTCCCAATGCTGTTGTGGAATGCGGTTGCGATTCTGCTGGTGTCGGGGGCCGCATGGTTCGGCGGGCTGTCGGCGCCGCTGCCGCAATCGGGTGGCTGGGTGGCCCAGGAATTGTTCATCGTATCGCGCAATCCAGACATTAATGTGCAAATGCCGTTCCTGCGTGACCTGTTCCTGTGCATGCTGGCCGCGCCCTTGCTGGTGCGCATGCCGAACTGGGCGTTGCTGCTGGTCGCCGGTGCCGCCGCGATCAGCCAGATATTGGGGATAGGAGCGCCGGTGCTGATGCGGGCGTCGATCCTCTTCTTCTTCACCGCAGGTATATTGGCACGGCGTGGCGGCTGGATGGACCGGGCGGCGGAACTGCCACTGTCGCTCGCCGTCATGCCCTTTGTCCTCTTGATGTCGGCCCAGCTCTATGTGTCGCTCAATGCGGGGGCAGGATGGCCGCCGCTCGCTCTGTCCAGCCTCGACATGGCCGTCCGCATCGGCGCGGCATTAGGCTTCTGGCGTCTCGCCTGGGCGTTGGCGGCCAGCCCTGCGCGCGGGGCGCTGTTGCGGGTAGAACCCTATGCCTTCTTCCTCTTTTGCGCGCATCTGATCCTGATCTGGTTGGGCGGGCCTGTGCTGGGTGCGCTGTTCGGTCCGCTCGGGTCGCCGCTATATCCATTCTATCTGATCGTGCAGCCTTTCCTCATCCTGGCTGCCGTGGTCGTGATCGGCAGTCTGTTGCGCCGGATCGCACCGACGGCGGCGCGGGTGTTGAGTGGCGGGCGACTGGCCCCGGCCTGATGAGCTTGTCAGGCCGGTTCGTGCGCAGCTAATGCCGTGGCGGCCGCCATCGCGATGGCATAGCTGCGTTGACGCGCGACGGGATCGTGGATCTGCGCCGCAATGATGACCTCATCCACATCAGTGCGGGCGAGGAATGCGGCCAGGTCTCGTTCGACATCGGCCTGGGTGCCGATGCTCGACGCGCTCATGACGTCGGCGAGCATGGCCTGGGCTTGCAGGGGCAGGCTGTCATAATAGCCTTCGACCGGCGGCTGCAACTTTCCGGGCTGGCCGGTGCGCAGGCGAACGAATGCCTGCTGCATGGAACTGGCGATCAGGGTCGCTTCCGACGCGCTGTCCGCCGCGAAAATATTATATCCGGCCATGGCATAGGGGCGATCCAGTTGGGCCGAGGGGCGAAAGTCGCGGCGATAGATTGCCAGCGCCTCATCCAGCGCGGCCGGCGCAAAATGCGAAGCAAAGGCATAGGGCAGGCCGAGTGCCGCTGCGAGTTGCGCGCCATATAGGCTGGACCCCAGAATCCAGAGGGGGACATCGGCACCGGCACCCGGGGTTGCCCGAATGCCCAGCCGGTCATCGCCGGCAAAATAAGCCTGCAATTCGATAACGTCGCGCGGAAACTGGTCGGGGCCGCCGCTCAAGTTGCGGCGGATGGCCTGCGATGCCTTCTGATCGGAGCCGGGCGCGCGCCCCAGGCCCAGATCGACGCGGCCGGGGAACAGTGCATCGAGCGTGCCGAACTGTTCCGCGATCAGCAGCGGGGCATGATTGGGCAGCATGATCCCGCCCGCGCCGATGCGGATGGAACTGGTGGCCCTGCCAATATGCGCCAGGACGACCGCCGTCGCCGCCGATGCGATGCCGGTCATGCCATGATGTTCGGCCACCCACAGGCGATGATAGCCCAATGTCTCGACATGCGCCGCCAGATCGGCAGCTTCGTCGAGTGCGGTGGAAACGTCGCTGCCTTCACGGACAGGAACCAGGTCGAGGACAGAAAAGCGGGTCATGCACACCATATGGGGGCATGGTCCGTTTTATTTCAATACGGAATTATTCGGCGCGGCCGAAACCTTGCGGCTGAACCTCGACGCGGCGGCCGAACGTCGGGCGACGAGCTACCAATGGGTTGGCGTCGCGATCGAGCAGAGCCATGGTCTCCGTGAAACAGGGGCGCAGTGCGACGACCACCTCGATCAGTTCATCGGGGCCTTCATGAAATTCGATACAGCGCCGGGCGACCATTTCGATTTCTTCCGCCATGGCGCTCAGGCGATGGGCGCCAAACTGGGCCGATTCACCCTTGAGCGTATGGGCCGGGCGGACCAGGGCAACAGGATCACGATCGCGGAAGGCCTGTTCCACGGCGCCGATGGCCTTTTCGCCATCCTCCCGGAAATAGCCCAGGATGCGCATGAACGCCGTACCCAGCTCGGTGCGGGTGCGTGCAAACTCGTTCCATTCCACCAGTTCGGCATCTTGATAGGACACCTACGCCACTCCTTGTGTTCCTTCGTGGCGAAAATAGGGGCGGCGCGTAAACAGCGGGTTAAATCCTGCAACGCAAGGGCGACCGATTTCAGTCCTATGTTACCCGACCGAGCGCGAACCGATCCCGGGAAACGGCCAAAAACGTCCAGCCATTCTGCTGGGCGAGCGCTTCCAATTCCCGCGATGCGATGGGATCGTCGGCATCAATGATAATGGCATGGGCGTCACGCATCGCCCGGGCGGCCCGGAGGGCAGGCCAGGGGCATTTCATGCCCCTGGCGTTCACATGGACGGGGTGACCGGAGATCGGGTCATTTGCTGGCATAGGGGTTTTTGGCGCTACGCAATGTCAGGCGCACCGGCACAGCGCCAAAACCCAGTTCCTTGCGGATGCCGTTCACCAGATAGCGGCGATAGCTTTCGGGCAGTTCGTCGAGCCGCGTGCCGAACAGCACGAACGTCGGCGGGCGCGTCTTGTTCTGGGTGATGTAGCGCAGCTTGATCCGCTTGCCACCCGGGGCTGGCGGCGGATTGGCCTCCAGCGCGGCCTCGAACCAGCGGTTGAGCACGCCGGTCGAGATGCGCTGCGACCAGGCGGTACGGGTCTCGAACGCGACCTTGATGAGGTCGTCCAGGCCCTTTCCGGTGGCGGCGGATACGGTCATGATCGGCACGCCACGCACCTGGGCCAGGCCGTCGAACAGGGCCTGTTTGATGCCCTGATAGAGCGCCGAGCCATGTTCGACCGTGTCCCATTTGTTGAGCGCGACGACGAGGGCGCGGCCTTCTTCCAGCACCTTGTCGGCGATGCGCAGGTCCTGCGCCTCGAGGCCTCGGGTGGCGTCGAGCAGTAGCACCACGACTTCGGCGAAGTTCACGGCGTTCAGGCCGTCGGACACGGCAAGCTTTTCCAGCTTGTCCTGTACCTTGGCACGCTTGCGCATGCCGGCCGTGTCGATCAGGCGGACCGGCCGTTCCTCGCCCTCATGGCTGGTCCACATCCAGTCGACGGCGATGCTGTCACGGGTGATGCCGGCTTCCGGGCCGGTGAGCAGCCGGTTTTCGCCAAGCAGCCGGTTGATCAGGGTCGACTTGCCGGCATTGGGGCGGCCGACGATGGCGAGCTTGAGCGGGGCGCTCTCCTCGTCCTCGTAAAATTCCTTCTCATGCTCCTCGCCGTCCTCGCGTTCGAGATGGGGGAGCAGCGCCTGGAACAGGTCCGCCAGGCCCTGGCCATGTTCGGCGGAGAAGGGAATGGGTTCGCCCAGGCCCAGTATGAACGCTTCCATGACGCCGGCTTCGGTCGACTTGCCCTCGGCCTTGTTGGCGACCAGGATCACCGGAGCGTCGCCCTCGCGCAGCCAGCGGGCGATTTCCTCGTCCAGCGGCGTGATGCCGGCGCGGGCATCGACCATGAACAGGGCGACGTCGCAATTCTCGACCGCCGCCTGGGTCTGCATGCGCATGCGGCCGGGCAGGCTATGGGGGTCTTCATCCTCATAGCCTGCGGTGTCGATGATGGTGAATTCGAGGCCCAGAAGATGAGCCTCGCCTTCGCGCCGGTCGCGGGTGACGCCGGGCTGGTCATCGACCAGCGCCAGCTTCTTACCGACCAGGCGGTTGAACAGGGTGGACTTGCCCACATTGGGCCGCCCGACAATAGCAACTGTGGGCAGCATGATGAAGGCCCGTTTCCTTTCTAGCGCATCCTAGCGCAGCGCCGTCAGCTTGCCGTTGTCGGCAAGGATGTAGAGCGTGTTATTGGCGACGATCGGCGACAGCGACATGGGCTTGCCCATTTCGACATCGGACTGGATGGTGCCGGTCATCGGATCGACATAGTTCAGATCGCCGCGCGTCGATACAAGAATCAGGCGCCCGCCGGCAAGAACCGGACCGGTCCAGCGAATGGCGTTGGCTTTTTTCTTTTCCTTTTCCCACCGACGCAGCTGGCTGATCCAGCGAATCTTGCCGGTGGCGCGAGCGACGCACAGCAGCTTGGCATCGCTGGTCACGGCAAATACCCATTCGCCCGCCACCCAAGGGGTCGAGATGCCGGCGATGTTGATTTCCCACAGGCGCTGGCCGCTGGTGAGTTCATACGACGCCATGCGGCCGCCCTGGCCGATCGCGAAGACGCGGCCCCGGTCGATCACCGGATCGGCGTCGATGTCTGTCAACGTGGCTACCGCCGTGGAGATGCTGGTCCTCGACAGGGCATCGCCCCACAGGGTCCGGCCATTTTCGTAGCGATAGGCGTTGATCTCGCCCGAGCTATAGCCCGCGATCACCGTGCCCTGGGCGGCGGCAGGCGCCGCAACGCCAAAGATGCCGGTAACCTGCAGCGTGCCGCTGTCGGTCCATTGGGTGGCGCCGTCAGACTGGTTGAGCGCAAAGATCTGATTGTCCTGGCCCATCACATAGACATGGCCATTTTCCAGCGTCGGCGCGCCGCGCAGCGGGCCGCCCGGATGGACTTTCCAGACGATTGAGCCGTCACTGACATTCATCGACACCACGTCACCGACGCCCGTGCTGGCGAACAGCTTGTCGTCGAGGACGCTGACACCGCCGCCGAAAACGGCACGACCATTGCCTTCGGCGGGCAGGGATGTCTGCCACAGCTTCTGGCCATTATTGGCGTCGAACGCGATGACATGGGCACCGGCATCGATCACGAACAGCTTGCCACCGGCCACGACCGGGGAGGAGGCAAGCCGGGCCTGCGGGGTGCTGCCTTCGATCGAGGCGCTCCAGATCTGCTGCGGCGTGGCGCCGAGCGCCAGATGGCCCAGCGCCTTGGATGGGTCGCCGCCCGGCTGCGACCATTGGTCATTGGCGAAGGGGGCAGGCAGGCTGACCGGTACATCGGCCAGGGTCGGATCGATCTCGATTCCCTGCTCGTTGCTGAGAATCGACACGCGATTGCCGATGACCGGTGTCTTGGGGCCGCCCTTCTTGCCGCCAACCACGCCGCAGCCGGCGAGCAATGCCACCATGGCGGCCATGGTGACTGCGCGGCCGACCGGCCCGAACTTCGTCATGCTGTGCATAGCCATGCGCTTGCTTATCCCTGTACCGGCTCGGCGGGCGTCTCGACCGCGTCAATACCCAATAGTCCTGCCATCTGTCGCGCACGTGAACGGATCGACTGGGGCACATTTGCGTCCTTGGCCATGGCCGCGAACATCGGACCGGCGAGATCCGGTTTGCCCATCTTCATATAGGCGATGGCGACCATCTCGCCGGCGCTGCCGAACCAGGGCGCGCCTTCGACGGCCAACGGCTTCAGGCGGTCGACGACCTGCTGGGGCTTGAGCGTCTCGAACTCGATCGCCGTCTGGCGGATGAGCGCAAGGTCGCGATAGGGTTGCGCCAGCGACGTATCGGCGGCGATCGCCTTGTAGCCGGCGATCGCGGCCTTGCTGTCACCCTTGCGCGCGGCCAGGCCGGCCTGCACCAGCAGGGCGGAGGCGCGATAGCCCGGCTGGCTGGCCTTGGCGAGCGCGTCGACATCCTTGGCGTCGGGCGTGCCGCCGCCTACCGCCGTCGTCAGGACATTGTCCATTTGTTCGGACACGACTTCGGACTGGGTCTTGCTGTAATGCTGCCAGTAGAGCCAGCCACCAAAGGCTGCGAGCCCCAGGATCAGCAGGGCGATGAGCCAGCGGCCATAGCGCTGCCAGAAGGTGAGGAGCTGGTCCTGGCGGACGGCCTCATCGACCTCGCGCATGAAAGCTTCGCTGTTTTGCGGCGTCAGGGCCACGGGAATCTCCGAAAAATGGTCAGTGGAAGCTGCCGGAAGGCGGGATCATTAGCGGGGTGACGAAGACTCGCAAATCACTTTTTCGGCCGATAGACCTGATCGTCGCCCGGAAAGCTGCGATTGCGGACCTCCGCAGCATAGCTTTCCGCTGCCTGGCTGATCGTTTCCGCCAGATTGGCATAGCGTTTCACGAAACGGGCGGTACGCTCGAACATGCCGAGCATGTCTTCCGCTACCAGTACCTGGCCGTCGCAGCGGGCCGAGGCGCCAATGCCGATCACCGGCACATCGACACTATCGGTGATGATGTCCGCCAGTTCCTCCATCACGCCTTCGACCACCATGCCGAAGGCGCCGGCTGCTGCCACGGCGCGGGCATCGCCCAGAATCTTGGCATGTTCCTCCTGGCTCTTGCCGCGCGCGCCATAGCCACCCAGTGCATTTACCGCCTGGGGCGTGAGGCCGATATGCGCCATCACCGGAATGCCGCGCTGGGTGAGGAAGCGGATCGTCTCGGCCATGGCTTCGCCGCCCTCCAGCTTGACGCCGGCGCAGCCGGTTTCGGCCATCACGCGGCTGGCGCTGGCAAAGGCCTGCTGCGGCGACGCCTCATAGGAACCAAAGGGCATGTCGACCAGCACGACGCTGTGATAGCTGCCACGGACCACGGCAGCGCCATGGGCGATCATCATGTCGAGCGTGACCGGCAGGGTGGAGGGCAGGCCGTAAATGACCTGCGCGAGCGAATCGCCCACCAGCAGCATGTCGCAATGGGGATCGAGCAACTGTGCCTGACGCGCGGTATAGGCGGTCAGCATCACCAACGGCTCGTCGGTCTTGCCTTCAAACTTGCGGCGCTGGATCTGCGGCACGGTCAGCCGCTTCATCGGCGCGGGCGTAGGATTGGCGCGGCTGGTCGCGGTGTCGAGCGTGAAAGTCGTGGACATGGCCGCGCTCTACCGCAGCCTGACGCGGCGTGCAAATGCCGGGCCGGCCGAAGCGGCATGATGCGCGCTTCGGCCGGCTCCGTCGTCTCGCCCCGTTCGGGTCAGAACGAGAATTTGATCGTGCCGCCCCAAGTCTGGGGATCGCCGGGCTGGCCGGCAATCAGGCCGGTGTTGCCCGGTGCGACCTGGAGATTTTCGATATAGTTCACGTCGAAGGCATTGCGGACCCAGCCGAACACATCGAAGCCTTCGCCGCGGAAACCGGCGCGGACGTTGGTCAGGGCATAGCCCTTGACCTCGGTATAGATGGAAGGCGAGGCATTGGAGTTCCAGTGCGAACGATAATTGCCGTCAACGCCCAGATAGAGCTGGCCGTCCTTCGCCAGCAGATTGACCGGAATGTTATATTCCGCGCCGTAGGAGAAGGCCCATTTCGACACGCCGGGCAGGTCCTGGCCCGAAATGTCGCACTGGCGCGGGCTGAGCGCACCGGGGACGCCGGGCTGCGAATAGTCGGGCGTCGCGCCGGATGCCTGGAAGGTGCCGCCCGACAGTTCGGGCGGGCAGGGGGCGTCGACGAACTTCTTGTACTTGGCGTCGGTATAGGCGCCGTTGGCATAAGCGGTGAAGCGATCGCTGGCGACGACCTTGAAGTCGGCCTCGATGCCCTGCGAACGCACCTTGCCGGCATTGGCGAGATAGCCGCGCACCGTACCGAACTGGCCGCCATTCACGGTTGCCTGGAAATTCTTGATGTCGGTGCGGAAGGCGGTGAGGTTGAAGGTCGCCCGGCGATTGAAGAACTGGGTCTTGAGGCCCAGCTCATAATGATTGACCGATTCCGGCTTCACCGTGCCAGCGTCATAATTGACGGTGTTGTCGGCATTGAGCGGCAGGCCGTTCTGGTTGATGCCCAGCGTCTTGAAGCTCTTGGCATAGGTCGCATAGGCCAGGATATCCGGTGCGATCTTGTAATTGACGTTGAAGTCGTAGGTGAAGTTCCACGCGCTGTCCGACGGGGCGCTGACCTGCGGCTGATAGACGCCGCACTGGGCGGCGAGTACGGTGCCGGCAGCAGGGGCCGGCGTGCAGCTGATCACCTGGCCTGCGCCATTGGTCACGACACGCTCATAATAGCCCGACTTCTTGTCATAGTTGAGCCGGGCGCCGGGCTGGATGGTGAGCGCATCGGTGACCTTCCAGCTGAGCTGTCCGAACAGGGCGGCGCTGGTACTCTTGAGCCACTGGGTGTTGCTCGCGGTCAGGCCATTCAGCACGCTGGGGTCGTTCGCCAGGGCGCCGGTCAGGCTCCACTTGCTGGCGTCGGCGCCCTGTTGTTCGGTACCCTGGGTGTCGATCCGCTGCTTGAAGCCGAACAGGCCGAGCACGAAGTCGACATCCTTGCTTTCATAATTATAGCGGAATTCCTGGCTATACTGGTCCTGCTGCGACGGGTTCTGCGACTTGGACACGATCGACAGGCCGGTGAAGTCGCGATCATTTTCCGGCTTCCAGTCCCAGAAGCGCCAGGCGGTGACAGAGGTCAGCGTGCCCGGGCCGACATCCCATTTGATCTTGGCCGATACGCCGCCGATCTTGTTGCCGGCATTGAGGTTGGAATCGAGATCGGTCAGCCGGTCATAGGGATTGGTGCTGGGCGTTGCATAGTTGCGGCCCGGATTGGCCGCGTTGACCGCTGCGACCAGCGCATCATATTGGCGAGCAAGCGGGCGCTGGGTCTTGCCGACGCGGACATAGACGGTGCCGCAGCATTCGGGATCCTGCTTGCTATAGTCGCCCGACAGGGTGAGGCTGAAATCGTCATTGGGCTTGAACAGCAACTGGCCACGAATGCCCAGATTATCCTGCTCGTTGATCCAGCGCTCGCTGGTGACATTGTACAACGTGCCGCGACGGGTGGTCGCGGCAACCGCGATGCGGGCGGCGATCGTATCGGTCAGCGGCCCGGAAATGGCGGCCTTGGCCTGTTTATAGTT